>PSLL01000012.1:2319-21014 GCA_040289575.1 Candidatus Dadabacteria bacterium
TGAGATACCGTTTGTGAGTTTGATTTTCCACGACAATAGCTATAGCCTCATAGAGATTAAACAACAGATTCATTTTGGAAGAAAGTCCCATGTGAACTTTGGGAACCCTGATTTCGTCAAATTCGCGGAAAGCTTCGGTGCCATTGGATATAGGATTGAGGCTGCAAACGAAATAAAACCTGTCTTGGAAGAGGCTTTTTCCAAAAATAAACCCGCTATTATCGATTGTCCAGTGGACTATAGGGAGAATCTCAAGATAGTGGACAAATTTGGGGGATTATTGGTATTCGCCTGAAGTGGTAACTGCCCAGATTGTTCTTCCACCTAATACGAATCACTGTGGAATCCGTTTTGCCGTTGAGATGACTTGGACACTCAATCCAGATATAACCGCCGAAAGATTAGAAAACTGGGAATCAACACTAAACACTATATTCATGCCCGGCTTTCCGGGAAAAATCATATGTCAGTACAACCGTTACAGACTTCCCGCTTCTGTTATAAACCAAGCCCTTAGAACACATCCACTTGCAATTATTGAAAACTGTGTATACCATAACGCCTTTTATGAAGATCCTCTTGTTCTTAATGATAAATCTGAAACATCTAGGTCTGAATGGATGATATCCCAGCTCAAAGGGGCCCATTTAGGAAATATAAGTACGCAAATCAAAAGCGAGTCTAATAACATATATGACTTGGTATCAAATAATAGAACAAACAACACAATACAAATTCTTGGTAAAAAGTACACTATACTTATCTTAAGTCTTATAGGATATAACGGAAGCATTAGATTTAGTGAAATTAAGGATAAGTTGCGTGGAATTAGTTCCTCAACTTTGTCTGAAAGGCTTGATGAACTAAAGGGGACGGGCTTGATAGAACGTGAAGTATAAGCTGAGATTCCACCAAGGGTTGAATATTCTTTGAGTAAAAATGGAGCAAAACTCCTTAAGATACTTTCAACCAAGTTCATTTAAATTTAAAATTATTAATCCTCTTCAGATTCTAAAACCTTCAGCGCCTCGCCTATCTCAATTGAAATTATCATGATTGCCCTTCTCGCCTCATCAGGCAGGATGTCTGTGTCAACCTCTGTAGTTAGATCAAGCATCAAGGCATCCATCTTACGCAGATATCTCCTCGCCGTGTCAATCTCAGTCATAGGCAATCCTCCTTTTCATCTCCAATTATTTCTTATCTCACGCAACTCTTTAAAAATCGCCCGTGGATCGCTTTTAAGAGATGGTTTTCTCTTTTTCATCTCTATAATTAACTCAGGCACATCAAATCGGAAAAATGGGTTGTATTTTTTCTCTTCACCGATTGTAGTAGGAGCGGGCTCTTTGCCCTGACAATAGGCAGATTTTATCTCCTCAAGCTTAGCCCTCGCCTCCATATTTTCCGGCTCAATGCTTAGGGCAAACCTGAGATTTGTTTCCGAATAATCGTGACCTACAAATATCTTGAAATCTTCTGGAAGGGGGCGAAGTCTAAAGGCAATGCTTTTATAAAGCTCATCTACGTTCCCTCCGAATTTGGTATTGCCACATCCGGATAAGAACAGCGTATCCCCGACAAAAACATTATCATCCAAAATCAGTGAAATATGCTCAGGGCAGTGCCCAGGGGCATGCATAACCTTGATTTTTTGTTTCCCTATATCTACAACGTCGCCCTCTTCAATTGGCTTATTCTTTGAAGAAACCGCACCTTGTCCTTTCGGATGGACGAGAATCTTAGCCTTCGTATATTTAACTATTGCATCATTTCCTCTGATATGGTCGGGATGCGTATGGGTATTGATTATATACTTAACCCTAAGTCCATGACTCGTTACAAAACCGATTACAGTCCCTGCATCAAGCGGGTCTATAACCGTACATTCCAGTGTCTCAGCACACCAAACGATATAGTTATAGTTATTGTCATTCCCTTTAATACGCATTCTTGCAATTCCATATCCGCTTTCATTGAATAATTCCATCTACTTTCCTTTCATTTAGCCACGAAAACACGCAGATAAGAATACAGTAGATAGTATTACAGTATACAGGAGGCAGAATTCAGAAGTCTTTTTCCCGTATTTTGTATCCTATATCCTGTATTCTTTCTTATTGAGTCTTAAGCCTTCTGCACTTATCAAATAAGCCGCATGGAAACAACAAATTCTCTAATAGAGCCTCTAGGTCTGCAAAGCTTCCTGAAAGCATGGATTTTATACTCAATCTCCTTCCGTGTATGAGGACAAAGAGGTCTTCAACCGAAGAGAATTTAACAAATCCGTTTTGGACTGATTCAATTGTTCCTCTTAGAACCATCCTCGAATCCATAATTACGGCTTCTATGGGAAATCCAATAAGCTCTCTTATCTCATCGTCTTTCATAATGAATCTTCTTCTCTAATTGATTGCACAATTACTATTGTGCCATAAATCCCGACTGAATATTAATCTGGAATGAAGATTTAGTGTATACTCCATATGATGCTTATTGAAAGAAAGCTACTTTCAAGCGTATTAGTTTCGGCTCTTTTAATTATCCTTATTGGATGTGGAAACAGAAACACAGAAGAAATCCCCGGAGCCAATATCGTCGGCATAAGGGCCTCAATTACAAAGATTCTCATCTCCCCCCCTGGCATTCGACGGAGCAATAGTAGCCGTTGAGGGATTAGCCCGCGATGTGAAAAAAGAGGATTCAGACGGAAAGAAATTGGTTACAACATTTAAGCTATCTGATCTTCAGGGAAATTTCATAAATGTATCCACATCTGGGATATTGGAGATATTGGAAAATGACTATATAGTAGTGGGCGGAATCTATAGAAGAGAAAAAAATGAAATAGAGGCCCAGGAGATAGAAAAGATACAACTAGAGGAGAAGAAGGGTAATTAGTGCATTCCTTGACAATATTAGAAAGAGAGGGTAATTTTTTTTCTTTACAAATTTTTACAAGAGGAATTCGATGAGCTACGTAAAAGGACTCAGGTGCAGAGAATGCGAACGTGAGTATCCAAAGGCGCCTATCCATGTTTGTGAATTCTGTTTTGGTCCCCTTGAGGTGAGCTACGACTATGATGAGATAAAAAAAGTTCTCTCAAGAGATATAATCGAATCAAGGCCACACAATATCTGGCGTTATGCCGAGCTTCTGCCGATTGATAACCCTTCTACTATTGGAAAGCACGTAGGATTCACACCCCTTATAAGAGCAGATAACCTGGCAAGGGCACTAGGAGTTAGGGAAATCTATGTAAAAAATGACTCTGTATGCTACCCTACCCTCTCATTTAAAGACAGGGTAGTTTCAGTAGCTCTTTCAAAGGCAAGGGAGTTTGGATATAAGACCGTTGCCTGCGCATCCACCGGAAATTTGGCAAATGCCGTTGCCGCGCTTTCATCCGCGGGAAGACTCGAGAGCTATATATTCATCCCCTATGATCTAGAACAGGCAAAGATTATCGGGACTACCGTATATGGAGCAAGGCTCATAGGGATTAACGGAAGCTATGATGATGTAAACCGCCTCTGCAGCGAGGTCGCTGGAAAATTCGGCTGGGCTTTTGTTAATATAAACATCCGTCCATACTACGCCGAAGGCTCAAAGACATTCGGTTTTGAGATAATGGAGCAACTCGGATGGCGCATCCCAAGGCATATTGTAACACCCATGGCAAGCGGCTCCCTGATAACGAAGATTTGGAAGGCGATAAAGGAATTTGAGAAGTTGGGACTGGTTGATGGAACAGAGACAAAAATCTATGGAGCCCAGGCAACGGGATGCTCTCCGATTACGACGGCGATAAAAAACGGTTGGGAAATCTTCAAGCCTGTAAAAGCAAATACCATTGCAAAATCCCTTGCCATAGGCAATCCCGCTGACGGGTACTATGCAATGAATGTAATGAAAGAGAGCGGTGGATGGGGAGATGATGCCACGGATGAAGAGGTCGTAGAGGGAATGAAACTCCTTGCAGAAACTGAGGGAATATTTACCGAGACGGCAGGTGGAGTAACAATAGCGGTGACAAAAAAGCTCATTAAACAGGGCAAGATTCCGAGAGATGAATCAATCGTAGTGTCAATCACTGGAAATGGACTCAAGACTCAGGAACCTCTCGTCGGCAACGTCTCAAAGCCGCATATTATTGAAGCAAAGCTCGAAGAGTTTGAAGAGTTGTACAGTAGAATTAAAAGTCATGGAAAAGGAGGTAATTAAATGCCATCTGTAAGGATTCCAACCCCACTTAGAAGGCTTGTAGGAGAGAAAGATGAAGTTACAGTAGATGCCAAAAATGTTAAGGAGTTGATTGAGGAGATTGAAAGGCAGTTTCCCGGAGTAAAAGAGAGGCTCTGCGATGAACATGGAAACGTAAGGAGATTCATAAATCTCTACGTTAACAATGAAGACATAAGATTTCTTAAGGGAGTAGAAACAGAGCTTAAAGAAAGCGACACCGTATCAATCATCCCCGCAATTGCAGGCGGAATATTATAAGGCAGCGTCAATGCCCAAAAGTACCAAGGCACAAATTGAGAAATATAAATTTTAAGATAGATTCAGGAGGCAGGGTACAGACGCCGGAAGAAAACCTCTGAATTCTGACTCCTGGCTTCTCATCTTTAGTGTCTTCATGGCTATTATCTCTGTTTTAGGCTAATTAATTTCTCAAAATCCGCATTACACCTCTCCTAAAATAAAAACGCATGAGTCGCTTCGACGTCATTGGGATCGGTCAGGTATGTGTGGATCATATTGGAAGGGTTCTCTATTATCCCGATGTTGAAGGAAGGGTTAAGTTAGAAGAGGTCACACTACGCAGTGGAGGGCCAACAGCAACCGCACTCTTAGTCCTCGCCCGTCTGGGAATGAATGTTGCTCTCATTGGTAAAGTAGGAGATGACGACCTAGGTATGATGGCAATTCGGGACCTTCAGAAAGAGGGAGTAGACATCTCTTTTGTGATAAAAGAAAAACATAAAAAAACACAAGTCTCATTCATACCAGTTGAGAGGGAAAGCGGCAGAAGAACGGTTTTTTGGTCAAGGGGAACCATTACGCCTCTTAAGACAAGAGACATAAAAAGGAAACTAATAGCTCAATCAAAGGCGATTCACTTTGATGAGCTATTTGTCGAAGCCATAGTTGAGGCGGCTCAAATGGCAAAGAAATCTGACGTTATAGTATCAATGGATGCGGGGAATTATGAAGAGGGAATCGAAGAGATAAAAAGGAAAGTAGATTTGTTCATAGCCTCTGAAAGCTTTATGAAAGAATACTGTGAAGAAGAGAATCCATCCAAAGGTATAAAAAAGCTAAAAGAATTTGGGGCTAAGGTCACAACTGTAACGCTCGGGTCTAAAGGCTCTATTACTATTTACAATAATGAACTCATAAAAATCCCAGCTTATTCAGTCCGAGCCGTAGATACAACGGGAGCAGGAGACGTATTTCATGGGGCGTTTCTCTATGGTTGGCTCAAGGGTTGGGATATAAGACAGGCCTTGAGATTCGCCTCTGCCGCGGCCGCAATGAACTGTCTTTCACTCGGAGCACACGGAGGAATCCCTAAGAAACCAGAAGAAGTGTTTGATTTTATGAAAATGGCAGAGAAATAGACAAATCTTGGGATTAGCCATATAATAATCTACTCTATAGAGGTGATTATACAGCAAAAGCGCGGTCTAAAAGGAGGTCTGCGATGAATATTTGAATATTGGTTGCAATTATTTCTCTTGTGGCAACGCCAGCCTTTGCTGACGCGACAGCCGATGCAAAGGCACACTCCGAGGCATTCGCACGAGCTGTGAATACTGGAGATGCGAAGGTGACGCTTGCCCTTTATTCGGACAATGCCCGTGTAATTTGGCCCGGTCAAGGCGATGAAGCTAATGGGAAAGCCGAAATCGAGAAGTTGATTGTCAATACCATGAAAGCCTTTCCGGGTGCAAAGATGACTCTCAAGATGCAGGAGGCTATACCATTGGGGAACGGCTACATCGCTACAATCGGAAAATGGGAGATGTTATTCAAGGGACAAGATAGAAAGGTTCAGACGATGGAGATACGTACAAGCGAGGTCATAAAGAAGCAGGGCCGTCGGACAGTCTACGTTATTGATCATACCTCAGTCGGCCTACCTCCACCCGCTAGAAAAGGAGCTACGGGCACGAGCCCAGCCCCAAAGTGAATAGAGGCGATATCTTTAGATAATTAAAGACAGAATGGTATTTCTTGGATAGTATTTACCCAAACAACTCGCGGAACTTCTCGAAGAAATTTTTTATCATCGGATTTTCGTCACCTTCGCCTGCTTTAGCAAACTCCTCTAGCAACTGTTTTTGTTTTGAATTGAGATTTACTGGAACCTCCACCTGAACCTTTACATAAAGGTCGCCTTTCCCCTTTCCATTAAGGCTTGGCACGCCCTTGCCCTTGAGCTTAAATGTCTGCCCGGGCTGGGTTCCGGGTGGGATTTTAGTCGTAGTTTTTCCCTCAAGTGTTGGAATCTCTATCTCCGCACCAAGCGCCGCCTGAACAAAGCTTATTGGAACCTCGCAGAATATGTCCTTTCCTT
This sequence comes from Candidatus Dadabacteria bacterium, assembly GCA_040289575.1. Taxonomy (GTDB): domain Bacteria; phylum Desulfobacterota_D; class UBA1144; order Nemesobacterales; family CSP1-2; genus PSLL01. Next base: position 8,904 of record PSLL01000012.1, read on the forward strand.
CTCGCTTAAAGAATGGGTGCTCTTTTACATATATCTCAACATATAGGTCTCCGTTTGGGCCACCGAGAGAGCCAATATCGCCTTCCCCGCGAAGTCTAAGTCTTGTGCCGTCGGTGACACCGGCGGGAATCTTTACCTTAACCGTCTGCTCGGATTTCAGAAACCCTTCTCCCTTGCACTTAGGACAGGGCTTTTTTATCACCCTTCCCGCCCCGCCACAGTTCGAACAGGTTCTGCTTATTGCAAAAAAACCCTCGGAGTATCTGACCTCTCCTCTTCCGGCGCACATTACACAAACGGCCTCTCCGCCGGGAGCCGCACCGCGTCCGCTGCACTCTTGGCAGAAAACCCTCTTGGGTACTACAATCTCCCTCTCTACACCAAAAGCCGCCTCTTCAAATGTAAGTTGAAGCACGTACTTTAAATCTCTACCCCTTTCAGGATGGCGTCTTCTTCCAGTATTGAAAACCTCTTCAAATAGGTTTCCAAAGAGATCGCTAAAGTTGAAATCCGCGTCCGAGAAAAATCCCTCAGTTGATATATGACCGAAGCTATCGTACTGGGCTCTTTTCTCAGGGTTGCTTAGAACCTGATATGCCTCGTTAATCTCCTTAAACCTCTCCTCAGCCTCAGAACTACCGGGATTTCTATCAGGATGGTATTCAAACGCAAGCCTTTTATATGCCCTTTTCATCTCTTCCTGAGTGGCATTGCGATCGACTCCTAGAATCTCATAATAGTCTCTCTTAGCCTTCGTCATATTAATTCCCACTCCAAAATCTAAATGGATTATTCACGTCTACTCTCTTCAGCCACGGCGGATTTTTGACCTTGACTATATATAAATTCCGCAAATCTATAAGAGACCTCCTGAAGCTCATTGTAAGCATTTTTAATCTCAATGCAATCTTCTCCGTTGAGAACATCCTTCATCCTCTCCATCGCCTTCCTGATTCGCTGCCTCGTCTCCGCATCCACCTTATTGCCATAGGCGTCAAGGGTTTTACCAACTGAATAAAGAAGACCCTCAGCCTCATTCTTCGCAATTACAACACCCTTCCGCTTTTTATCCTCCTCAGCATATATCTCCCTCTCTTTTATCATCCTTTGAATATCCTCTTCGCTAAGTCCTCCTGAAGAGAAAATCCGGACCGTCTGCTCTTTTCCGGTGCCTAAGTCTTTCGCCGATACATGGAGTATTCCATCGGAATCAACCTCAAATGAAACCTCAATCTGAGGCATCCCTTTTGGAGCCGGAGGGATTCCAACAAGGTCGAACCTCGCAAGAGAGATATTGTCAGTTGACATCTCGCGCTCGCCCTGAAGAACATGAACGCTCACATAGCTCTGGTTATCAAAAGCCGTAGTAAAAATCCTACTCCTTTTTGTAGGGATTGTAGTATTTCTCTCTATTATCTTTGTAAACAAACCACCTTTGGTTTCAACACCCAGGGAGAGCGGAACAACATCGAGAAGAAGAATCTCTTTAATCTTGCCTTCAAGAACTCCGCTTTGAATCGCGGCGCCGATTGCAACGACTTCATCAGGATTAATCTTCTTCTGAGACTCCCTCTCGAAAATGGTTTTAACCTTCTCCTGAACCTTGGGCATTCTTGTCATCCCGCCGACAAGAAGCACCTCGTCTATATCAGGGGGTTTGAGTTTGGCATCCTGATAACAAGGCCCTCCGAGCCTATCAATTAGGTCAGAAACCAGTTGTTCAAACCTTGCCCTTGTCACCTTAACGTTCAGATGCTTTGGTCCACCGGCATCCACCGCAATGAATGGAAGATTTATAGTTGTCTCAAAAAGGGAAGATAGTTCATGCTTTGCCTTTTCGGAAGCCTCTCGGATCCTCTGAAGCGCCATTCGATCAAGCCTCAGATCAATCCCATGCTGCTTTCTGAATTCTTCAATTACCAACTCAACCAATCTCTGGTCAAAATCCTCTCCGCCTAAGAACGTATCTCCGCTTGTTGATTTAACCTCAAATACCCCATTTGCCATCTCAAGTATCGTTACATCAAATGTCCCCCCACCGAGGTCAACCACTGCTACCTTGGCATTGTCCTTTTTATCGAGTCCGTAGGCAAGGGCTGCTGCCGTAGGCTCATTTATTATACGCCTTACATTAAATCCGGCTATCCTTCCCGCGTCTTTGGTTGCCTGCCTCTGTCGGTCGTTAAAATACGCCGGTACGGTTATGACGGCTTCGCTTACCTCATAGCCCAGATACTCCTCGGCAATTCGTTTCATCTTTGCAAGTATTATTGCCGAGATTTCCTGAGGACTGTATTCGCTTCCATTTATCTCAACCCACGCATCTCCGGATGGACCAGAGATAATATTGTATGAAACCAGTTCCTTTGCTTTTTGCACCTCTTCTGAATCGTACCGCCTGCCTATGAGCCTTTTTACAGCATAAATCGTATTTAGGGGGTTTACCACAGCCTGCCTTTTTGCGACAGCACCTACAAATCTACCGGAGTCCTCGGTAAAAGCCACAACAGAAGGAGTGATCCTACTCCCTTCCTCATTTGGGATTACTATAGGCTCCCCACTATCAATCACCGCTACACATGAGTTAGTTGTGCCAAGATCAATCCCAACTATTGCCATTTTATCCCTCTGCTAATTATTTTCTGATTCTTCATCAACTAAATCTAGAATTTCCTCCGAACCGGAGTTACCCTTTTCATACCTATCTGATCCAACCGTATACTCATCCCTTCCTTTTGATACCACCACAAGTGAAGGCCTCAGGAGCCGATCCCTTAGCATGTAGCCCCTTAACATCTCGGATATAATCAATCCCGGTGCCATTTCATTAGACTCTATGTGTTCTATAGCCTGATGGAGTTTTGGATCAAACTTTTCTCCACGACTGGCGCTTATGGGTTTTACCCTGAACTTCTCAAGAGCACCGAGAAACTGCTTATGTACCAGCCTTATTCCCTCAATAATCGGCCCTACCTCTTCGGCAGATTCTGAGTGTTCAAGCGCCCGCTCTAGGTTGTCAAGCACAGGGAGAAGCTCCTTTATAAGCTCCTCATTCCCATAAATCGCAATGTCGGCCTTTTCTTTTGCCATCCTCTTTCTATAATTATCAAAGTCGGCAACTACCATAAGGTACTTATTATACAGATCATCATACTCCTTGTTTTTTGATTCAATCTCATCCTGAAGGACTTTTAACTCTGAAGATTGGTTTTCTTGAGATGGAATTTCTTCCTCTCGATTGCTATCATCATTTTCTAGAGAAATCTCTTTCCTTTCTTGATCCTTATCACTCATTCTTACTGCTCTCCCTCACTAACGATTTTGCTCACAAACCTAGCAGTATAATCAACAAGCGAAATTATACGAGAATAATCCATTCTAATGGGACCTAAGACACCTAAGGTTCCGAGCTTTTTCCCACTGCCATAAGGAGCGGCAACTAGGCTGTAGCCTTCCGTTATACCATTCTCAGAGCCTACAAACACACCCGTACCCTCTTTTTTCATGGCCTTATCCAGGATGTTCACAAGAAAGCTTTTCTCTTCAAATGCCCTAAAGAGTTCTCTCAGGCGTTCCGGCGAAGTCCGCTCGGAATTCTCTAGTATAGAGGTCTGCCCTTTTATATATATATTCGACTGAATTCTCTGTTCAAATATCCTTCTACTGAACCTAATAACACTCTGAATTAGTTCATCGTAGAGACGTTTATCAAACTTTAAGTCACTAACTACGAGAGCCTTTACCTCATCAAGCGTAAGCCCAACGGCAAGCTCGCTCAAATAACGACTCATTCTCTGAAGCGCATCCTTAGAGATTTCCCTCTCAATCCTTATAAGTGTTTTCTCCATCATCCCCCCTTCAAATACAATAACGACAAGAACCTTTTTATCCCCAAGTTTTACTAGTTCAGCAGATTTAATCTTCATAAATCTCGCGCTCGGAAGGGTCGCCAAGCCGGTGCAGTGAGAAATATCTGATAGCATCCTACTTGTCTCCTGTATAACCTCATCAAGGGTCCCTTCGGTTTGCTCATAACGTTTTCTTATAAGTACCCTTTTTTCTTGAGAAAGCCGACGCGGATAGAGTAAGAAATCTACATAGAACCTAATCCCTTTCTCAGTGGGAACCCTACCCGCAGACAAATGAGGCTGGGTAAGATACCCTTGATCCATGAGTTCAGCCATAGTACCCCTTACAGTGGCAGGACTCCATGGCAGGTCATAGCTCTCGACAAGCGCATAAGACCCTACCGGCTCCTCTGTCTTTATATAGTGGTCTATAACCAACCTAAGAATCTGCTTTCCTCTTTCTGAGAACTTGACTTTGTCCATACTTAGCTTTTATCTACAGAAAATATAATAATCACCGAATGAATTGTCAACGCAGAGCTTTTTGCATAACCAACATCCTTTTTGAAAAATTCAATCTACTATGTAACCTTATGTGCCCACAAACCGTCAAATAGCGATAATGAATATTGAACGCACCGTTCTAATAGTCCTTATTCTAGTCCTAGTCGGATTGATTCTCGAAACGACAAAATGGTGGATAAAGATTCTACTTCGGGACTTATGGCTCTGGTTATCACCGCTTCTCCCCACTACTTCTTATAAGAAAACCCATAAAGAGTCTTTCAGAAATGATGATAATAGGAAAAAGCCATTTAAATAACATAGGTGATTGACTTATTCCCATTTTCTTCAAAGCCAGGCAGTCACATTGATTATGCTAAATACCATAATGTCGGCGACTGGGACCTAAGATTGAACACTGTTGATATCCACAACACGAGTTTGCGGGTTTATCTGTATTGCCTACAGCACATATATGAATCCGATTATGATAGTAATTGGATTCATATACAAACACCAGTTCTAATCATCCATGGAAAGAATGATAGTGTCATCCCTATAGAGAACGCCGTAATAATGGCTTAGAGAATACCAGACTTATCCTAATGAATAATGCCAACTATCTCTTTATAATTAATAATAATATTGCTGAAGCATCAGAAGCCATTGGAATTTTATTTCGCAATTATAACCCGACATACCCACTAAGGGATAAACCTTCACCTTCATCTATTTTAGTAAACTGAAACATGATAATACCGGTTTAAGGATTTATATAAGCAGGTTGTAGATAAATCATAAGTACTTGCTATTGCTGTGTGCCGAAGGCGGGAGTCGAACCCGCACGCCCTTACGGGCACTGCCCCCTCAAGACAGCGCGTCTGCCAAATTCCGCCACTTCGGCATCTGTATTTCAGATTAAATTAGCACACAGTTTTTAAAAAGCAAGAAAGCAATTAAACAATTAACTAAGAGCCGTTTCCACCACTATGCTCCAAATTTATTGAGCCTTCTTGAATGAGAAAGTATTAATGTCATTACATCCGTTGCCCTAAATATTCCGAGTTCGCCTTTCAAGCATTCCTTTTCAGAAAACCCCAAACTCCCGCCGCCACGTGTGTAAGAGGAATAGAGTAAAAACGGCACAGGATGCCAGCTATGCGCCTTCATAATGGCAGGCGTAGAATGGTCGCCTGTAACAACCAAAACATCCGGATTCAGGCTCAATATCTCAGGGATAAAGCTATCAAATTCCTCTATTACCTTTACCTTGCCCCAGTAGTTTCCATCCTCACCGTAGCTATCCGTTTTTTTTACGTGGAAATAGAAGAAATCAAATTCCTTAAAATGCCTCCTAAGCGTCTCGACCTCACTTTTAGTAGAGGTATCGGCCACCTCTAAAAGCTCCATTCCAACGAGCTTTGCCACACCTCTATACATAGGATATGCAGCGGTAGTAGCGGCCTTAAGCCCATAAGCCTCAGAGAAGGAAGGAAGATTGGGATAAAGAGAAAAACCTCTAAGAAGCAGATAGTTAGCAGCCTTCTCGTCTCTTATAATTTCGGCGGCGAGGTCTATAAATTTTTCAGCTACTTTGGCTACTGCCTCAGCCTCTCTTCTCCTCGGGGTAGGCCTAAGAGGACTCTTTCCCTCCTTTTGAGGGTCTGTATCTGAAATATCATCCGCGCCGACCGGAAGAGGCTCAGGAAAGGTAAGTACAAGGGCGAATCGGTGCTCCATTCCAGATGCAATTGAAACCTTAACTCCATCTATGGTATTAATCCTTTCCCTAATCCTTGAGGCCATTCTCCTGTTCTCTTCCGTTGGTATCCGCCCTCCCCTCCGGTCTATAATGACAGGCCTTGCGCCATCGTATTTTACAGTTGCGAAGTTCCCCCGTATCGCCACGTCCCTTGGAGTGAGTTCAATTCCCAACCCAAGCGCCTCAAGAACGCCGCGACCGATCTCATATTTAAGCGGGTCATATCCAAATAACCCCAGATGAGAAGGCCCGCTTCCGGGTGTGATTCCGCGTGCCACAGGGATATGGAGTCCGCACGCACCAACCCTTGCAAGCCCATCCAAATTGGGGGTTGAGGCCGCTTCAAGCTCTGTTCTTCCTTCAAAAGGAAGCCCCCCGAGTCCGTCTAAGACACAGAGAACGATCTTCGATTCGCCCGGCTGAATTAACTCACGAATTACTTCCTGCATTCTGCAAGCTCCTTTCTGATTTTAGGTTCCGGCTTAGCCATGAATTAACACAAATGAACACGAACAAATAATTGAAATAAAAATCATTTTCTGATTCATGTTTGCCTGTGTCTAATTAACCCTTAAATCGAAGCCCTCCTACGGTTCATCAAGCTCAAACTCCATCCCATCATAAGCAGGCCTAATATATTCAGGAAGCTGCCTTGAAAGCTCTTCGTATTCAAGCTCATGCCCCATATGTGTAAGAACCGCGAGTTTCGGTCTAATTCTGTTTGTAGCCTCAATAGCCTGGCTGACACTAAAATGCGCAACGTGGGGTGTATATCTCAAGGCATCTATTATGAGAAGGTCAAGCCCTCTTAATTTGATTATTGACTCCTCGGGAATTCCGCTGCAGTCCGTAAGATAAGCCATCTTCCCGATTCTATATCCGAATATCAGCCACTCCGCATGATGGATCTCTATGGGAATTATTCTAATCCCATAAAAATCGAAATCCCCCGTAATGGGGGCTATATCAAGCTGCGGTTTACCGCCCGACGCATAAGAACCATCGAATATATACTTAAAATTTGATTTGATATTTGAAACCGTCTGGGGGCTCGCATAACACGGTATAACTGTCTTATTAACGAAATTAAAGGTTCTAAGCTCGTCTATCCCATGCGTATGGTCAGCATGGGAGTGTGTATAGAGAACCGCATCAATCCTAGTTATGTTATGGGCTAAAGCCTGGAATCTGAGATCTGTGGCAGTGTCAATCAATATATTCTTTCCATGAGTTTGAATAAAGACCGAGGTTCTCGTTCTCTTATTCTTCGGGTTAGAGGAAATACAGGTTGGGCAACTACAGCCAATTATTGGAACCCCGGTCGAGGTGCCACATCCAAGGATTATAACCTTCATTTTGCAAAGTTTAGCATTAAGTCCCGGCAATTTCAAAAACGGTCTGTTTTGTTATAATATGGAAAAACTAAATAGGGAATTTACAAAGCGTAAAAAAACTATATAATACTAGTCTCAAGGTGAGCATTAAGACCCTTACCTTAACGCTGCTTGCAGCCACTTTACTCATTCCCTCTTTGCAGCCCCTGATGGCTGTCCAGGGAAAAGACGAAAAACTCTTTCAAGAAGCCCTTAATCTCTACAAAAGCCTTCAAACAAATCCTACGCAGATAACCAACTATGAAATTTGGGATACTATCGCACAGGCGTTCTACAGTATATATAGAACCTATCCATTAAGCCCCAAGGCTCCCACTTCACTATTCATTTCAGGAAAGATGTATGAGGAGATGGGCATAAGGTTTAACTCAAGGGAGAACCTTGAGAAATCCATAGAACTCAGCAGGGAGCTTGTAAAGGTCTTTCCGAATAGCAACCTTGCTGATGATGCGCAGATCAGGATAGCGAGAATCACCGAAGGCTGGGATAAGTCTCAGGCTTATTTGGAATATGAAAAGGTTGTTAGGAATTTTCCAAACGGCGATATGGTCGATGCGGCTAAATCTAAATTGAATGAGCTTGCGGCATATAAACCATCTGAGAATAGGATTATAGAGAGTATAACCGAAGCTAAAACCCAAAATAACCCAAATGGACTCGCCTCCATAAGCCAGATCGGGCACTGGTCAACAGATACATACACGAGGGTCGTAATCAATGTTGATAGGGAAACCCTTTTTGAGCCGCATTTTTTAAAGGCCGGTATTGTAGAAGCAACACCGCCAAGACTTTACGTGGACATAAAGGGCGCCACTGTTAATCCCGATCTCGAGATGCCGCCAATTGAGAAGGGCTTGCTTGAGGATATAAGATTTGCGAGAAATACGCCTGATACCGTAAGAGTCGTCCTCTATATAAGGAGCTTCAATGATTATAAGGTATTTTCTCTCCACAACCCCTTTAGAATCGTAATGGACATATATGGCAATGAGAAGAATAACGTTGCCTCTAAACCGAAAGGCCCTGCGGAGGACAAAACCCTGGCGGGCCTTCCAAAGCTGGACGGCAAGGATATTTCAACTCTGAGAGGGGCTTTGGGACTCAAGGTTAGAACCGTTGTAATAGACCCCGGACACGGAGGACACGACCCAGGAGCTATAGGACCAACTGGACTTAAAGAAAAGGACGTTACGCTTGCAATTGCCAAGGCTCTGAAGAGCAAATTAGAGCAATCTGGGAGAGAATTCGGAATTTCGCGTGTCATTCTTACCAGAGAGGATGACAGATTCATACCGCTTGAAGAGAGAACCGGTATAGCAAAAAGGGAACATGCCGATCTTTTTATATCAATCCACTGCAATGCGGCTAAAGACAGCGATGCACACGGTATTGAGACCTATATACTGAGCTTCACAAATGATCCCGAAGCGCTTGCCGTCGCCGCCCGTGAAAACGTCAGCACAACAAAAGGGATTAGCGATCTAAGAGATATAATAAAAAAATACCTCCTTAATTCGAAGATTGATGAATCAAAACGCCTCGCCGCCTATGTTCAGACCTCGGTTACAACTAACCTCTCTAGGAAATATCAAACCGCAGTAGATAAGGGCGTAAAGAAGGCACCTTTTATCGTCCTCATTGGCGCCGATATACCCAGCATTCTTGTAGAAACATCATTTATAACCAACCCGCGTGAGGAGGAGAAACTGAGGAATCCGAACTATATAAATGAAATCGCCGATGGGATATTAAGAGGTATAAAGAGCTACTCTACCGAGGTAGAGACTGCATCCGTAGAAAGGTAAAAACCTCGGTTTTTGTGTATAAACTATAGTCATTGATGGCTACACCCCAAATCCCATTCATACCGTGCCTATCGGTAGAGAACCACCTCACATGCTCGCCATGCCCGACTAACTGAAAATTGATACTAAAACCGTATAAAATGTTAGTTAAACGCCATGAGCAAAAATAGAGAAATCGCAGAGATTTTCGATAAGATCGCAGACATATTGGACATCCTTAATGAGAATCCATTTAGGATCAGGGCGTATAGGAATGCAGGGGCAAATATAAGGGAACTGGGTGATGACATCGAGGATCTGGCAGAGCGAGGCGAGCTTACTGAAATCCCCGGGGTCGGACCAGACCTTGCGGAGAAGATCAAGGAATTTATCTCCACAGGAAAAGTAGAGGATTATGAGAATCTAAGAAAAAGGTTTCCGGAGGGATTTACAGAACTTTTAGGGATTCAAGGATTAGGGCCAAAGACACTCAGCAAATTAAATAAGGAACTCGGTGTCAAAAATCTGGAAGACCTCGAGAGGGCACTGAAAAAGGAGAAGGTTCCGAATCTTCGTGGAATGGGAAAGAAGAAGGTTGAAGACATAAGACGGGGGGTTGAGCTTTTTAAAAAGAGCCGAGAAAGAATGCCCCTTGGGATTACCCTTCCCTTAGCCGAGGAGATAGTCGACGAAATTAGTAAGATTCCCGGCACAAAAGGAACCACCTTAGCAGGTTCGGTAAGGCGTATGAGGGAGACCATAGGAGATATTGACATTCTCACAACGGCTAAAGATGGAAGGCATGTAGTAGAGGCGTTTACAAAACTCCCCTTTGTAAAAGGGGTTCTCGCAGAAGGAGATACAAAAGGAAGTGTGGTTCTCGAAAATGGAATTCAGGTTGACCTTCAAGTGGCGGAGCCTGAATCCTACGGGGCAGCTCTCCTATATTTTATAGGCTCAAAGGCACATAATATAAAGCTGAGAACAATTGCTATGGAGAGGGGTCTTAAAATAAACGAGTACGGGGTATTTCGAGAGGATAAAAAGATAGCCGGAGAGACTGAAGAGGAAATTTATAAGACTCTGGGGCTTCAATGGATACCTCCTGAAATTAGAGAAGACAGAGGCGAGGTTGAAGCCGCGCAATACGGAAAACTGCCAGACCTTGTGAAACTCGAAGATATTAAGGGAGATCTCCAAATGCACTCTATATGGAGCGATGGCAAAACAACAATTGAGGAGATGGCACTGAGGGCAAAAGAGCTGGGCTACGAATACATCGCTATGACAGACCACTCTCCGTCCTCAAGGATTGCAGGAGGTCTTTCAATTGAGAGGCTCTACGAAAAGAAAAAAGAGGTTGATGCATTAAATAAAAAGTTAAAGGGAATCAAAATTCTTATGGGTTCGGAGGTGGATATAAAGAGCGACGGCTCACTCGACTACCCCGACGAGGTTCTAAAGGATTTAGATATTGCGATTGCGGCTGTGCACAGCGGATTTAAAATGGATATGGAATCAATGACAAGACGAATAGTTAAGGCTCTAAAGAACCCTTTTATTCATCTCCTCGCTCATCCCACCGGGAGGTTGATTGGGAGACGCGAAGGCTATGATGTGGATATGGATGAGATTATTAAAACTGCCAAAGAATACGGGAAGGCTCTTGAGGTCAACTCTCACTATCTGAGACTCGATTTAAACGATACTAATGTCAGAAAAGCGGTTGATGCCGGAGTCAAAATAGTAATATCAACCGATTCCCATACCCCAGATGAACTCCATATGATAAGGCTTGGTGTTGCTACGGCAAGAAGGGGCTGGGTAGAAAAGAAGGATGTTTTAAATACAATGAGGCTTAATGAACTCTCTAAATGGCTAAATGATGTAAGAAATACCGCAATCGGTCAAAGAGGCAAATGAAAACCGAAAAGCAAATTCCTTTGAAAGAGGCAAAACGCAGGGTTGAAGAACTCAGGCGTGACATAGAACGCCACAATTACCTCTACTATGTGGAGAACAACCCAGAGATTTCAGATGCTGAATACGACGCGCTTATGGAAGAACTAAAATGCCTTGAATCTATGTATCCGGAACTAATCTCCTCAGACTCTCCTACTCAGCGCGTAAGCGGCTCCGTTGAGAAGGGATTCAAACCCGTAGAGCACAGAGTCCCAATGATGAGTATAGATAACATCTCAACCGAAAAAGGTGCCCTTGAATTTGATAAGCGTGTAAAAAAAATTCTCGGAATAAAAGGAGATATTGAATACACAGCCGAACCCAAATTTGACGGCGTCTCTGTATCCATCACATATGAGAACGGAATACTGGTTCAATGTGCGACCCGCGGAGACGGAATGATTGGAGAAGACGTTACAGCAAACATTAAAACTATAAAAACCGTACCGACTAGACTTAATACCCGAGACGGCATTCCAAAAATAATAGAAGTAAGGGGTGAGGTGATAATACCGATCGAAGCCTTCAGGAGATTAAACAAAGAACTTGCCAAATCGGGAGAGCCGATATTTGCAAATCCGAGAAACGCCGCATCCGGTTCGCTTCGACAGCTTGACCCAAATATCACCTCAAAAAGACCGCTCGATTTCTATGCCTGGGGGGTCGGAGAGGTCATTGGGTATGAATTTGATACTCAATGGAGTGTCATACAAACGCTTCGAGATTGGGGATTCAAGACAGAAAAGAGAATCATGTACTGTAGAGGCATAAATGAAGCCATATCTTATCATCACGAAATGGAATCGGTAAGGGACGACCTGCCTTATGAGGCCGACGGCGTTGTAATAAAGGTAGAT
>PSLL01000012.1:21046-37062 GCA_040289575.1 Candidatus Dadabacteria bacterium
TCAAAGTGAACTCGGCACAACTGCTAAACACCCAAGATGGTGCATCGCATATAAATTTAAACCCCGTCAAGCCACAACTAAAATCCGCGACATAGTCATCCAGGTAGGAAGGATGGGACTTCTTACGCCCGTTGCGAACCTTGAGCCTGTTAAGATTGGCGGCGTCACTGTAAGCCGTGCCACCCTACATACAGAAGATATAATAAGGGAGAAAGACATAAGGGTTGGAGACACAGTGATTGTAGAAAGGGCAGGAGACGTAATCCCGGAGATAGTAAAACCAATAGTTGAGAAAAGAACCGGAAAGGAAAAACCCTTCAGTATGCCTAAGTTATGTCCTTCATGTGGAACTCAGGTGGAAAAAGCCTTGAGTGAACTGGGTCAAACAGAAGGGAGTTACTATTATTGCCCTAATGCCTCATGCCCGGCTCAGTTAAAGGGCAGGATAAAACACCTGGCGTCAAGAAAGGCATTTGATATAGACGGACTCGGTGAGAAGGTGATAGAACAGTTAATAAAAAAGGGACTAATAAGGGATCTAGCCGATATTTTTTATCTAAAAAAGAAAGACTTCATTGAACTTGAGCGATTTGCCGAGAGATCGGCATCGAATCTTGAAAAAGAGATTGAAAGAAGCAAAATAATATCATTTGGTCGTTTTCTTTATGGACTCAGTATCCGTCATATAGGTGAGAGGCTTGCCCAGATAATTGCAGAGAGTTTCTCAAACTTGGAGTCTCTTATGGAAGCATCAGAAGAAAGATTAATAGAAATTCCAACGGTTGGGCCGGAAGTGGCAAAAAGCATCGTGACTTTCTTCGGAGAGGAGAAAAATAGAAGTGTAATAAAAAAGATGCTGGATGCCGGGGTAAAAATCGAATACAAACCCAAAAAGGTGGAGGCAATTTATAAATTGCCCCTATGGGGGAAAACATTCGTCTTTACAGGTGCTCTTGAATCTCTTACAAGAGAAGAGGCAAAGAGGATAGTTGAAGAACTGGGAGGCCGGGTCTCCTCTTCCGTAACAAAAAAAACCGATTATGTAGTATTAGGAAAGGACCCAGGCTCAAAGCTCGACGTTGCTAAATCTCTAGGGATCAAAATAATAGATGAAGGAGAATTTAAAAAATTTACCAATAGCTGATGCCATGCCCTAAACACTCAGGTATGTGTTTTTATCCTTCTCTGTCTCATTATCTCATATATCATTATCCCCGCTGCAACAGATGCGTTAAGAGACGAAACCTCCCCCACACTGGGAATGGATACAAGGAAATCGCACTCCTCTTTTACAAGCCTTCTTAATCCCTTTCCCTCCCCTCCTATGACAATGGCTAAATCCAGACCGCCTATTTCCTCTTCAAAAACCAATTTGGGAGCCGATGGATCGGCCCCTACAATCCAAACACCCCTCTTCTTTAAATCATTAATTGTCGTAACGAGATTCACCACCCTGGCAATCCGAACAAACCCCGCCGCTCCAGCCGAAGCCTTTATAACAGAAGAGGTCACTGGTGCTGCCCTATCCTTTGGAATTACTATGCCATGCGCTCCTAGTACATTCACAGTCCTTATTATCCCTCCGAGGTTTTGGGGGTCTTCAATGTGGTCGAGTATGACGAAAAGGAGTTTCTCTCTTTTCTCCTTTGCGTATCCGAGAATCTGTTCAACTTCCTTGTACTTAAACTCCGAAATCCTTGCTATAATCCCTTGGTGATGAGATGTACCCGAAATTCTTGAGAGCGCATCGCGCGGAAGGAAAGAAACTTTTATCCTCTTCTCCGCCGCGAGTTTCAGTATTTCGGATATCCTTTCCTTTTCACTATCCTCAGAGATTAGGATTTCCTCTATCTTAGATGATGGCTGATAAATAGCCTCTTTCACCGGGTTTTTTCCATATATAATCAATCCTATTGCACCTTACCTTGATAAGGGCTTTGTTCGATGGAGCCACTCTGGGCGTTTTGTGTCGAAAATTCCTCCTCTGCTTCTTTTATCCTGGTTAGAATCTTGTCATTTATCCACTTCTCATCCCACCACTCGGTTGGAAGCACAGGAACCCCTTGTATGAGCACCGCATAGTGGAGGTGATCTCCCGCCGCAAGCCCCGTCTCACCGGTTCTTCCGATTATCTGTTTTTTCTTAACTGTATCTCCAACCCTTACCCCTATTGAACTCATGTGCGCATACAGGGTCGAAATCCCGAAGCCGTGGTCTATTATGACTGCATTTCCGTATATTCCTAAATCATCCGCAAATACAATCACACCATCGTTTGCAGCCTCGATTGGTGATTTCTCAGTCACAGCCAGATCATAGCCCAGATGATACTGATGGTCTATTACCTCTCCCTTATAAACGTATGTTCTATAATCCGCAAAATTTGCCTCTACCTTTGAGTTTGTAAGTTGATGGAAAGCCCCGTTCCAAAGTATCGTGTTCTTTGAGTTTACGCAGATTTTTTTAATCTCAGCTTCGTTTTTCTGTCTTATGTCGCGATTCACTTTAAGGAATATATCCTTTAAATCCCCGGTTTGAGAAGAATTTCCGCCTAGAATGGGAGCCGCTTTTCTCTCTATGAAATCATCACTTATATTAAGTGTACTCTCCCTGTATTTCTTATACTTTAATCTGTATGAGAACCCCACCTCCTTTGAGTTTCCGGCTTCGTCTTCTGCGACAACCACAGGTCTTGCATCAGGACTCACATTATAGGGGTATGCAAAGAACGCAAGATATATGTTGGGGTCCTTAAAGTAACCCTTGTATCCCGGAAAGAAGTAGTCCCCAACCTTAACCCCGCTCTTTACTGTATCCGACGAGGCCTTATAAATCACAAGCCCCGAGCCACCAAAATTGATATAGTACTCCCGACCCGCCACCTCAAGCCTTGGGGGTGTAACATCTATTGTAACGTTTTTGATCACGGTCGTTTTATTGCCCCGAAAGAACCTCCACAATGACCTATCTATAGCCGTAATACTAATCGTTGCAGGTCCCTCTTTTATACCGACTTTTTTTGGATCGAGGGCAATTGTAATATTCTTTTCCTTTACAGGCATAGAATAATCTTCTTCAATAAACGGATACTCAGTTCCTCCTTCATTAATCACAACGGAAACCCTTTTCAGCCCGCTTCCTTTGTCTTTTACCTCTACACTAAATGGACGAAGCCCTATGAAGTTGGAGTCTAGTTTTAGATTTACAGTCGGCGGATACCACTCAAACCGGGGAATGAAAAATACGACACCTCCAATTATGACAGCAAAGAGCACCAGATAGAAGAATGTTTTTATTATGCCGCCTATTCTACTTTTATCTCTTCTCATTTAAAGATCCCCTTCCGTTTCAATCTACACTCACTTTGCTTATACAGCCTCAAAATAGATAAGACGATTAAATATTATACAATTTATTACATCGGGCAATATACAATATCAAGTCGCGTTGAACACTGAGTTTATTATTTGAGTTCTTTGATAGGCTTAAAGATAAATCACACGAAGGTCTCAGTCGTCATTCCGAGCGCGTTCGTGAAGCTTATAACGACAAGGATTCGGTATTTCTGTAAGATCCATCCACTATACGACTAACTCATCTCAATCCTAAAAATACAAGGATTATTCCCCACCCCAAAAGGGCAATCCCAAGGGGCGTGCTGAGCCGCCGCCCCCAAGGCATGTTCTTCTCAACAGCCATCACAGTGCCCAGTGCAAGCATCCATCCAATATTCCCCGCACCTACCGAAAACATAAGAAACATTAATGCCCAGCAACAGCCTATGCAAAAGATTCCATGGTGCACGCCCAGTCGAAAGGCCTGCCCCCTCTCATGGCTTCCATGCCAGTGCTCTGTAATAAAGCTAAAGGGCGAGCGGCATTTGTCGAGACAGTAGTATTTAAGCGGGGTAAACTGATAAACCCCAGCTAGAATAATGGGCCCTGCTCCCAGAACCCAAGTATTACTCCCAAGCCAGGTATTGTGCTCAACGGTCTCATGCAGCCCCCAATCGCTTATATGGGCTAAGAAGCCAAATAGTACCCATATAGTTAAATAGCCGGCAATAAGCAGTGATACGAGGAGCATCTGATCCGACCGCCGACGCGTAATAGAATGAAAGAGAGTAATTAAGGGCAGGCTTGTGGGAAGCATCATAGCTATGGTCATTAATGTCCAGCCCAGAACAAAGATAAGGATTAGGAGAATATGCTCCCTATTAAGAAAAACATCTACTTCACCCAACCCTTCATGGCTCAAGAACCGTCCATAAGGGGATTGCCCCCATACCCAGAGAACCAGCCAGGTCAGGACGACCAGTGCCATCAACAAGGTTATGAAAGGTCTTCGGTCACTTACAGTCCACATATTTTGAAACCTCCTTGGCTTTGCCCTTCCCATGAGCAACCAGCCTTGCTCCATGGGAAGGGTTACACCGAAGTTCTCTCCACAGCGCCTCAGCCTTGGAAGCGGAAATGCCCCTGAATGGCGTTGTGGTTCTGCAGGTTAATCTCTAAACCTAAGGCAGGTACCCTCGCCTTATATTTCAAGGCCTTCCCTATATACGCAGGGGAGCCTGGAATAGTTGTAAACACGCTGTCGTGAAGCGTTGTGGATTTGCCCGTCGCCCCTTGGAACGGCACCAGTTCAGCTTCAACGGCTCTGCCGATGTGCAGGGTTCCCCTCCCCTCTTTGACAGCAAATGTAATGGGCACCCGCTCTACGCCGACTATTTCACCGACCAACTTTGCCAGGTCCGCGAGAGGCCCGCCAAGCTTACCGCCAAACGCATTCAAAAGGGCCTCCTGCTGCTGTGGCGTAGCCCTATCATCTACATAGATGGCAACCCGCCAGTTACCCTTCAGGATATTGCCCGGAATATGATTGAGTAAGATAAAGGAGAGGTTCGATACATCCACCCCGTTTACCGTTCCTTTGTCAATATGATACGCTACTACCCCGTCACATGTGCCGCCATCTGGGTCTTCTCCAATCCAGCAAGGACATAGTACATTGCATGTACAGACTTCCAACAATTGTCCTTCTAATTGATATGACATGTTTAACACCTCCTTCTCTGAATTTTTTTACTATACACTCCCGTCATTACTCGTCGTGAATAAGGGCGCGCACCTTCTCGACAAGCTCCTTCGGAATATCCTTCATACCGTGGTCCTTTTGACAGTGTTCAGCGGCCTTTTTCAAGACCTCTTCCTCAGTTTTACCACGGGCTACAAAATCGCAGTCCACACCCGCGTCTCTGCATGAAACTACCTTCATCTTTCTCACCTCCTTTTTATTTATTCATCTTCCAGCATAGCCCTGATTTGTTCCCGAAGTTCAGGCGTATCAATATGACCATGGCTGGTTACCACATGGTATATAGCAAGCGGCAGAACTTCACTCTCCTTGCCGCTAATTGTAACCGTACAGCTATTCTCACTGGGACGTTCCCTACAATCTAAAACCTTTCTCTTGTCCATGATATTTCCCTCCTTTTTTAAACCTCGAATCTGTACTTTAGCCATTTCTCTATCCATACCTTCGCCCTTTCAGCCAACTTCCTCTCCTGAATCACCCTAAGGAGCTTTCGTGAAGACCTATATTACAGATTAAATGCAGTTCATATTCAGATGCCTTCTCTCCGTGAGATGAGGGAGGACATTCCAGTTCTTGCGAAGCATTTCTTAAATAGCTTTGGGAATGAGATTGGAAAAGGCCTTATGAGCTTTTCTCCTGATGCGATGGGGTGTTTGGTGAGATACAGTTGGCCAGGGAATGTGAGGAGCGGAGGGAATAAACAAAAGGCCTCTCGGATTCTTGGACTTACGAGGCAGGGGCTGATAAAAAAGATAAAAAGGTATAAGCTATACTAAATTGATAGCGATAATCTCTAGAGGAGGCTTTTCAGGTTGATTGACTTTGAACTTACCCAAACTCAAAAAAACATAAAACAACTCCTCCACTGGTTTGCAGAAAAAAAGATGAGACCGATTTCTCTCCAGGTAGATAAGGAAGGAGATGTGCCAAGGGAATTTCTTATTGAAGTAATGAATCTGGGGATAAGCTCAGGCAATCCGCTTCTAGGAGAGATTGAGGCAGGAGAGGCTGTAAAAGATAAACAAGGAAAATCCCAGAAGGCAAGAATATCTGTAATTGCATCGGAAGAGCTTGCATGGGGAGACCCGGCGTTTGTCATCTCGTTTCCCGGCCCGGGTCTGGGTGCGCCGCCCGTAAAGATGATAGGGACTAAAGAGCAGAAAGAGAGATTCTTTAGGGTATTTAAAGACATATCGGAGCCCAGATGGGGAGCCTATGCGCTTACCGAGCCTGGAGCCGGTTCAGATGTCGCGGCGATAAAGACAACAGCCGTGCGGGATGGAAACCAATACATAATCAACGGAAGAAAGTGTTTTATCACAAACGGGGCAAGGGCATCATGGGTCGTGGTTTTTGCCACAGTTGACCCTAAATTGGGAAGAGAGGGGCATCGGGTATTTGTAGTTGAAAAAGGGACACCGGGATTCCTTCCCGGAAGGATTGAAGAGAAGATGGGACTTCGCGCATCGGAAACAGCGGAACTCGTATTTGAAGATTGTCGGGTGCCGATTGAAAACCTTCTCGGCGGCGAGGAATATTACAGCGAAAAGGCAAAAAAGGGATTTAAAACAGCAATGAAAACGTTTGATTCTACGCGTCCCCTTGTTGCAGCTATGGCAGTTGGAATAGCACGTGCGGCCTACGAATTGGTAAGAGACTGGACAAAAGAAAACCAACTCCTTTCGAGTCAACTCCCCAGATTTCGTGGTCTTAAGGATACACTCGATGAAATGGATGCAGAGATTAATGCCGCAAGGCTCCTTTGCTGGCGTGCCGCCTGGATGATTGACGAAGGGCTTCCGAATTCAAAAGAGGCATCAATGGCAAAGGCCTACGCCGCAGAGGTAGTGGGAAAAGTCACATCAAAGGCAATTGAGATTATGGGAGTCCACGGATGCCTCAGAGAAAACCTCATTGAGAAACTCTACAGAGACCAGAAGGTCTTTGACATATTCGAGGGCACAGGGCAGATACAGAGAATTATAATCTCACGCCGAATCTTTGAGGCTATGGGAGTCGAATAACCATCCACTTTAAGCTTTTATATTTCGATTCATAGTAATGATTAGGCATTAAGAAGGTATAATTCATTAGAACTATGAAAGGCGAAATAAATATATTAGGAGCAAGAGAGAATAATTTAAAGAATATAAACATCTCTATTCCCTGGCACAAGTACACTGTCATTACGGGCCTCAGCGGATCTGGAAAATCGTCTCTTGCCCTTGATACCCTCTATGCCGAGGGGATGAGAAGGTATGTCGAGTGCCTTTCAACATATGCAAGACAATTCTTTGAACGCGTTGACCGTCCGGATATGGACGACATCACGGGACTTCCTCCCGTGATTGCAATTGAGAGCAGAAATCAGGTAAAAAATTCGCGCTCTACTGTAGGGACAACCACTGAAATATACGACTATCTGAGGCTTCTCTTCGCAAAGATTGGGAGGATATTCTGTCCAAATTGCCAAATAGAGATAAAACGCCATTCGCCTCAGAGTATATCAGAAGACCTGATTAAAAATAATAGGGATAAAAAAGCGCTCATAACGTTTCCCATTGGAGAAAATGGTATCTCCCCCCAAGAGTTAATGTCCAAGGGATTTATCAGGATAATCTATCAAGGAGAAGTGATTGAAGTTGAAGAACTCTCAATGATACCAGAGGGCTCTGAAGCCGTAGTGGATAGAATAGTTATTAATAAAAACTCTTCGTCAAGGATTACAGATTCAATTGAAACGGCTTTTTCTGAGAGCAATTATATCAATGTCCATTTTGTTGACAGGAGTGTTCTGAAATATTCAAGGGATCTCGAATGTCCGTACTGCCAAAGAAGATTCAATAAGCCAACCCCACTTCTATTTTCTTTTAATAGTCCGCAAGGAGCGTGTCCAGCCTGTCGCGGGTTTGGAAACATACTCGATATTGACCCGGACCTAGTAGTACCGAATCCCGAAAAGGGCCTAGCGCAGGGAGCGATTGAGCCTCTTACAAAGCCCTCTCTCAAAGATGAAATGAAAGAGCTGCTCCAATTTGCACGCAGAAAGGGAATAGACATAAACACGCCATTTAAAAGCCTCCCTGAAGATGCAAAAAAGTCTATATTTGAGGGTGAGGGAAGATTTCCGGGCGTAAAGGGGTATTTCAGGTATTTGGAAGAGAAGAGCTATAAGCTTCACGTCAGGATTTTTCTCAGCAAATACAGATCGGCTTTTACATGTGGAAGTTGCAATGGGACTAGGCTAAGACCAGAAGCGCTCTGGGTGAAAGTAGAAGGCAAGAAAATCTCCGATATTGCCGATATGCCGATAGAAGAATCGAGTATTTTTTTTCAGGGCTTAACTCTCAGTGACTATGAAGAGAAGATCGCAGGAGAGGTTCTAAAACAGATTAGATCAAGGATTGATTTTCTACAGAAGGTGGGCCTTGGATACATTACACTCTCTCGGCTTACAAAGACACTTTCGGGCGGCGAAGCACAGAGGGTTGATCTCGCATGTCAGCTCGGGGCAAGCCTCTCTGAGGTTCTCTACATAATGGATGAGCCGTCAATCGGGCTTCATCCCAGGGATATTGACAAGCTGATTTCGATTATAAGGGAGTTAAGAGATAGAAACAACACAGTCGTAGTCGTTGAGCACGACTTTGATATGATACGTTCTGCCGACTACATAATCGAACTCGGTCCCCTTGCCGGAGAAAGAGGGGGAGAAGTTGTATATCAAGGCCCCACCGAGAAGTTTCTAAATAATTCTCATCAATCCATTACGAGACTCTATCTCACACAAAAAGAGAGAATTCCCATTCCTATAAAAAGGAGAAGGGAAAAAGAGAAAAACCTGACTGTTATTGGCACATCAGAGAACAACCTTAAAAACATCACAGTCTCATTTCCACTTGGGACCTTTGTATGCGTGACCGGGGTTTCTGGCTCCGGAAAAAGCTCTCTCGTCCATGACGTGGTCTACTCAAGCTTAGCCCGAATCTTCCACAGCGAATTAGAAAAGGTCGACAAATGCAGAGAAATCTCAGGCACATCCTATATTTCAGATGTCGTGATGCTTGACCAGACGCCGATAGGAAAAAGCTCAAGGTCAAATCCTGTGACATATATCAAGGCTTATGATGAAATCAGAAGGGTTATGTCAGATACATGGGAGGCACGTGCAAGGGGGTTTTCTGCCTCGCACTTCTCATTCAATGTTCCAGGAGGCAGATGTGAGACCTGTCAGGGAGAAGGCAGACAAAAGATTGAGATGCATTTCCTTGCAGATATCTTCGTAACCTGTGAAGAGTGTCATGGAAGGAGGTTTAAAAAGGAAGTGCTTGATGTCAGATACAAAGGGAAAAACGTCGCTGAGATACTCAATCTTACGATTGATGAGGGAATATGGTTTTTCTCAGACGTCCTGACACTTATCAGGAAATTAAAAATACTCCAAGATGTAGGGCTTGGATATTTAAGGCTTGGTCAGCCCGCCCCTACCCTTTCAGGTGGAGAGGCGCAGAGGATAAAAATCGCAAGAGAACTCGGAAGAAAGGATGGAAAAAACATCCTCTACATACTTGATGAACCCACTGTGGGACTCCACATAGAGGACATAAAAAAGCTCTTGAGGGTTCTAAATAGGCTAGTTGATGCAGGAAATACTGTGATTGTAGTTGAGCACAACCTCGATGTCATAAAATCCGCCGATTATATAATAGACCTAGGTCCAGAGGGCGGCGAGAGAGGCGGATATATTATAGCCCAAGGTACACCGGAAGAGGTTGCCAAAATCAAAGAATCATATACAGGAATATATCTAAACAATGTCTTGCAACGACAAACTATAGCCGATCCTCTATAAATGCCTTAGCCCTTTCTAGAATTCTATCATCAGGCAGGGTTGGATCAAGAAAGTATTCGTCAGATAAAACCCCAACCGCTATATCTCTAATCGCCATTGATAAGCCCTCACTTTAAATGGGTTTTATAATGGGCTACGATTGCAAGTGCCGTGCCTAACGTGAGCAAGAGACAACAATTAAAGGAAATCATAAAAAACCACAGAAAGATTCGATAATTAGGTTATTTTTATCCTCGGGTTTCTCAGTGTCATGGAATAACCGGTTTTCCATAAGCGTCTACTTTGTTAACATACCAAATTCGGCTGGATGGCTTAAATTGATATATCGTGCTCATTGCAGCTGTAAACTCTGTTATTACTGTGTCAACAAAAGAGACATCAGATGATTCCTCGATTAAAACAGAGAAAATCAAGATCGCTAAACTCAGATTCAGACAGCCAACGGGCCGCATTAGCCAAATTCTGTTGACGTCAATTTGTCCCCCATGTTAAAATAGCCAAAACCCTCAGATGAAGGGTGGGTGATGCACTCTATTAAAAAACACATTCCGCACCAATCGAGCCAGATTCAAGAAAAACTCCCCGCAATACTAGAAATCTGTCAGAAGATGAGCGCAGAAAAGGAACTGGCGGCTCTTCTGAACCTAATAGCTAAAGAAGCCGCGAGGCTCATGGAGGCAGATCGGGCAAGCATCTTCCTTCTGGATCGAGATAAAAACGAGTTATGGTCAATAATAACACTTGACGGCACGCAGATACGCTTTGATGCGCGCCTTGGGATTGCCGGGGCCGCTGCCCTGACCGGGCAGATAATAAACGTGAAAGACGCATACAAAGACCCGCGTTTCTATAAGGGGATTGATGGACGCACAGGATACCGCACAAGGAGCCTGCTTGTCGTACCACTCAGGAATCAAGAAGGAAATGTCATTGGGACGTTTCAGGTACTAAATAAAAAGAACGGGGTTTTCAATAAATACGATGAGGGAATATTAGAACTGTTGGGCAGCCAGGTATCAACCGCCATTGAAACAGTGCAATTGGTCGAAGAGTTAAACTGGCATCGCAATGAGCTTCTCCAGGAGAACACACAGCTATTGATGAAGGTCGAAAGGAGGTTCTCAACACAAAACATCCTTGGGACAAGTCCCCAAATTCAAAATACAGTGAGGTTGATTGAGCAGATCAGCGATAGCTCCGTCAATGTCCTGATTATGGGAGAGAGCGGAACGAGAAAGGAACTCGTTGCTAAAACGATTCACTATAACAGCCACGCGTCCGCCATCCCTTCGTCGCATTAAATTGCGCGGCTCTCCCCGAAAGCCTAGTAGAAAGTGAACTATTCGGGATTGAAAAAGGAGTAGCCACAGGCGTAGAGCGAAGGATTGGTAAGTTTGAGATGGCAAATGGCGGAACTCTATTTTTAGATGAGATTGGAGACCTGAGCCTCCCCGCACAAGCCAAAGTACTTCGCGTGCTCCAAGAAGGGGTGATAGAACGTGTGGGGGGAAGAAAAGAGATTCCCGTGGATATAAGGGTTCTCGCGGCAACCAATAAGGATTTAGAGGCGGAGATAAAAAAAGGAAACTTCCGTAAAGACCTTTACTATCGCCTAAAGATAATCCACATTCAGATGCCTGCGCTAAGAGAAATCCCGGAGGACATCCCACTCCTGGCGAATTATTTTCTGAGTAATTACTGCCGGGAGATGGGCAAAGAGCCTAAGAAACTAACTCCGGGAGCGCTCAGGTATCTCATGAGCTATTCTTGGCCGGGAAATGTTAGGGAGCTGGAGAACAATATCAAGCGGCTTGTAGTTTTGACCCCGCGAAGGGTGATAACCGAAGCGGATCTTCCGGAGGATATTCGCAGTGTCGGCGAGAGGACACCAATGTTAAGGACGCACTCATTTAAAGAGACAGTAGAGGAACTAGAGAAGCGCCTTATCTCAGAAGCCCTTCAAATGTGTCATCAAAACCAGCTACAGGCAGCAAAGGCTTTGGGACTCAGCCGCCAAGGGTTAATCAAGAAAATGAAGAGGTATGGCATTAGGACACCCTAAGTATTTCCCAAATCCGATTCTTAAAATCAGAGAGGTTTTCTTGACAATTCCTACCCTTCCCTTAATCTATTTATTAGATGCTTACGGACTATATTTCAATATTAATAATATTGATCCTTTCTGTAATTCTTGCCGGAGCACTCCTTGGAATCTCTTATATTTTTGGGCCCAAGAGGTACTCAAAGAGGAAACTCTCTCCTTATGAATGCGGCATTCCACCCGTAGGGGATGCGAGGGAGAGATTCTCAATCAGATATTATTTAATCGCCGCCCTCTTTATGCTCTTTGATGTTGAGGCCGTATTCCTTTATGCCTGGGCTGTGGTATTTAAAGAACTCGGTGCTCTGGCATTCGTTGAGATTATAGCCTTCTTTGTCGTGATCTTGGGTGGCTATTTTTATATCCTTAAGAAGGAGGCTCTTGAATGGGAGTAAATATGAACTCCTTCCTGGGCGGAGACGGTTTTATCACAACGAAGATAAGCGAGTTTGCAAACTGGGCGAGGAAAAACAGCCTATGGCCTATGGCTTTTGGCACTGCCTGTTGCGCAATTGAAATGATGGGAGTTTTTGCATCCCGGTTTGACCTTTCGAGATTCGGAGCGGAGGTGGTGAGATTCTCGCCAAGGCAGTCAGACCTCATGATAGTCTCTGGCACTATAACCTATAAGATGGCATCCGTATGTAGAAAGATCTATGACCAGATGCCCGAGCCCAAATGGGTAATCGCAATGGGCTCGTGTACATGCGGCGGTGGTCCGTTCGATAGCTACGCCGTCGTCCAGGGCATTGATGAATTTCTTCCCGTAGATGTCTATGTAGGTGGATGCCCACCAAGACCCGAGGCCCTGATTGATGCTGTGATGAAGATTCAGAAAAAAATCGAGATGCAAGGGGCACCGATTGTATGAGCCTCGAATTGCAGACCGTGATCGATTCTATAAAAACAAATTTCTCCGATACAGTTCAGGACGTAAAAACCTTTAGAGGAGAAACTACGCTTTTAGTCAAAAAAGAGAAAATCCGAGAGATTTGTCGCCACCTCAAAACCGATTTTGATTTTAAATTCATAGCCGACATTACGGCTGTAGATTACCTTGAGAAGAAAACTCCCAGATTTGAGGTTGTATATTATCTCCACAGATTTGGTTCCGAATTTGATGAGAATATAAGAATTAGATTAAAGGTCGAGGTCTCCGAAGAAGATTCAAAGGTAGATTCCGTGACTCCAGTCTGGAGCGGCGCAAACTGGCTTGAGCGCGAGGTCTACGACATGTTCGGGATAGAGTTTGTAGGGCATCCCGATTTAAGAAGAATCCTAATGCCTGAGGATTATGAGGCTTTTCCCCTAAGAAAGGATTTTGATGTTAGAAATCGCGAGCCATCTAAAAGGAGTTTTGAAAGGGCCCTGAGAGAGGAATGAATTAAATCTAATGCAATTTACAGCAA
Source organism: Candidatus Dadabacteria bacterium (assembly GCA_040289575.1). GTDB lineage: Bacteria > Desulfobacterota_D > UBA1144 > Nemesobacterales > CSP1-2 > PSLL01. The sequence goes on from PSLL01000012.1 coordinate 34,506, forward strand.
ATTACAGCTACTAATAAAAAATGGAACGAGTTGAATTTCTTACAGAGAAAGTAGACGAAAAAGAGGAAAGGATTCGAACTAAGACCATGATGATTAACATGGGTCCCCAGCATCCCTCTACCCACGGGGTTCTTCGTGTCGTGCTTCAACTAGAGGGAGAGGTTGTAGTAAAGGCTATCCCATACATTGGTTACCTCCACAGGGCAATTGAAAAACTCTGTGAGAACATAACCTATCAGCAGTGCATTCCATATACAGATAGGATGGATTATCTCGCATCAATCTGTAATAACATAGGTTTTATTCTCACCGTAGAAAAACTCCTGGGGATTGAAAAGGAAATCCCAGAAAAGGCAAAGGTGGCAGAGGTAATTCTCTTTGAATTAGGGAGAATCGAATCACATCTTATCGGAATCGGAACGAATGCAATGGACTTAGGTGCGGTAAGCACATTTCTCTATTGCTTCAAAGAAAGGGAGAGGATTTATGACATACTTGAGATGGTCTGCGGGGCAAGGATGACAACATCATATCCAAGGGTTGGAGGATTGCCCGAGGACCTACCTGAGAACTTTGAAGAGGCAATAAGAAATTTTCTTAAAGCCTTTCCAAAGACCCTAGCCGAGATTGACAAGCTCCTCACGAGGAATCGAATATGGGTTGATAGAACAAAGGGCGTTGCATACATAAGTGCCGATGATGCAATTGACCTGGGCCTTACAGGTCCGTCACTAAGGGGAAGCGGGATTCCCTATGATGTGAGAAAGGCAATGCCATATCTGGGATATGAAAACTACGATTTTGAAATCCCCATTTCTACAGATGGCGATGCCTATGCCCGCTATCTCTGCAGACTAGAGGAGATGCACCAGAGCCTCAGAATCATTGACCAGGCAATAAAGAATCTCCCGGATGGCCCTTATATAGCCGACCTTCCTCAAATTGTTCTTCCCCCTAAAGAACTTGTCTACACGAGGATGGAGTCTCTTATAAGGCACTTTGTGATTGTGTATGAAGGGTTTAAGACCCCCCCTGGGGAGGTTTATCATGCCGTTGAAAATCCCAAGGGCGAGCTGGGCTACTACATAGTAAGCGACGGTTCAGGAAAACCCTACAGAATGCGCGTGAGAGGACCCTCATTTGTAAACCTCCAGGCGCTTCCCAAGATGGTCGAAGGCAGGCTACTTGCAGATGTCATTGCGGCAATCGGAAGCATTGACATAGTGCTTGGAGAGGTTGATAGATAGTTGTATGGATGCATTGCAACACGCCCATACTTAATCTATTTTGTGCTTAAAGGCCGCTTTCCCAAGGAATCTAGCTTCACTTCTGAGTTCCTCTTCAATTCTCAGTAGCTGATTATACTTTGCGATTCTGTCGCTTCTTGATGCCGACCCCGTTTTTATCTGCCCTGATCCCGTAGCAACGGCAATATCGGCAATTGTTGAATCCTCGGTTTCTCCTGAACGATGAGAGATTATGTATGTATAACCGGCTCTTGCCGCCATACCAATCGTCTCAAGTGCCTCTGTAAGCGTTCCAATCTGATTGACTTTAATGAGAATGGAGTTTGCAATCCCCTCTTTTATCCCTCTAGAAAGCCGTCTGGTATCGGTTACAAAAATGTCGTCACCTACGAGCTGGACTCTTTCGCCGAGTTCCTCTGTAAGAATCCGCCAACCTTCCCAGTCGTCTTCTGCCATTCCATCTTCAATTGAGACAATTGGGTATCTGTCAACCCAGGTTTTATATAAATCCACGATCTTATTCCTATTTAGCTTTTTATCCTCGATCAGGTATTTTCCGTTCTCATAAAGCTCGCTTGATGCTACATCAATGGCAAGGGAAATCTCATCCCCCGATTTATAGCCCGCCTGAGTTATGGCTTCAAGTATGCTTTCAATCGCCTCCTCGTTTGATTTTAAGTTAGGAGCAAATCCGCCCTCATCACCTACTGAGGTCGAATAGCCCTTCCTTTTTAGTATTGACTTCAAACTATGAAATGTCTCTACTCCGGCTCTTATAGATTCAGAGAAGGAATTAAATCCCAGAGGAACGATCATGAACTCCTGAATATCGAGATTGTTATCTGCATGAACCCCACCGTTTATTATGTTCATAAGCGGTACAGGCAAAACATTCGCCGAAACGCCGCCTAAATACCGATAAAGTGGAAGCCCGGTAGAGATTGAAGCTGCCTTTGATACAGCAAGAGACACACCCAAAATGGCGTTTGCTCCCAATTTAGATTTGTTCTGAGTTCCATCGAGTTGAATCATAACTTTATCTATCTCAGTTTGAGAGGTTACATTCATACCAACTATCTTAGATGCAATTATATTATTTACGTTCTTTACAGCCCTCTGAACCCCTCTTCCCAGGTATCTCTTCTTATCTCCATCTCTTAGCTCAAGTACTTCATGCTCCCCCGTAGAAGCCCCCGAGGGTACGGCGGCTCTTCCAAAAGAGCCATCGTCGCATCTTACGTCAACCTCAACTGTAGGATTCCCGCGGGAATCCAGAATCTCTCTCCCTTTTATAGAAATTATCTTTGCCA
>PSLL01000012.1:37095-58076 GCA_040289575.1 Candidatus Dadabacteria bacterium
AGAGAGTTTGTTTATCAATGTTTTTAAGAATAGGAGGCATTAAGATCTAAAGGTTTAAAAAATCCACTTATTAATACATTAGGATGTATTAATAAGCTAACTAAGGTCTAGTAGACCTAATACAAAGCATAGGCATAGAATTAGGGGATTATAAAAAGTCATGAAGGTCCTAATGCTAAGCTACGAATTCCCTCCCCTGGGTGGTGGGGGAGCAAAGGTAGTCTATGGGTTGTCTAGTGAATTAGTAAAGCTAGGACATAGTGTTGACCTTGTGACTATGGGTTTTCAGGGGCTTCCCGATTATGAGCAAGTCAATGGGATTAATGTGCACAGGATTCAATGCATTAGGGCAAGAGAGTCAGTCTGTTCTACACACGAGATGTTCTCTTATGTTCTTTCTGCCGTACCTGTCGCATTGAGACTCATAAGACGAGAACATTACCATATAAACCACACACATTTTATCTTTCCAGACGGCCTGGTTTCATATATTTTAAAAAAATTAACTGGGATTCCTTATATTATCACAGCCCATGGCTCTGATGTGCCGGGATATAACCCTAATCGGTTTAGGTTGGGACACAGGCTTTTTTCTGTACCGTGGAGCAAGGTTACACAAGGCACAGAGCAAATCATCTGTCCCAGTGAAACCCTAAGATCGCTTGTTCTTAAACACAGTCCAGATACCAATGTCGCGGTGATTCCAAATGGTATAGATATAAATAAGTTTCAAATAAATTGGAATAAAAAGAGGCGTATTCTCCTAGTAAGCAGGATGTTTGAGAGGAAGGGGATTCAATACTTTCTTAGAGCCTTGGATGGACTGGACATTGAACACGATATAAACATAGTTGGAGACGGCCCCTATTTAAGAGCTTTACAACAAATGGCAATTAACCTAAAAGTAAAGGTTAGATTTTGTGGATGGCTTGAAAATACATCACGAGAGCTAAAGGAGTTGTTTGAGACATCCAGTATCTTTGTATTTACATCAGAGTCAGAGAACTTTCCGATTGTCCTTCTAGAGGCTATGACGGCAGGTATGGCAATTATCACGACAAAAGACACAGGTTGCGCCGAAGTGGTAGGAGATGCGGGCCTGTTGATTAACTCGAGAGACCACGTAGCGATAAGAGAGGCATTAAATAGGCTTATCAGCAATCCTGAATTATGTAGAGAATTAGGACAAGCTGCCCGCTCGAGGGTTGAGAAAAATTTCACTTGGTCAGTTATAGCCAAAAGGTATATTGACATATATTCGAAATTCATGGAATGTTAGCAATGGCTTTAATTCATACGCCAAGCCGTATGAAAAGGGTGTAAATGTGAAAAGACTGCTTTTATGGATACTAAGATTATGCATCACCATTGGTATACTATATTATCTCTTTACTAAAATTCCTTTTTCAGAAGTCATTGCTTCAATTACCTCAGCCAATCTAAGCTATGTTTTAATTGGGTTTTTGATATGGATTCTCACCCGATATATCGCGGCCTGCCGAATGAAGCTCTTGACCGATAGGCAGGGTATGTCTCTCTCTGTTTTACAGATACTCGGGATCAGCTTCAGTACCATTTTTTATGGATTGTTTTTACCGGGAGGATATTTAACAGGGGGCCTAGTCCGTTGGCATAAGTTATCTAAACCCGATAATAAATCAGCAGAGGCTGTCGCGGCCATTATTTTTGACAACATAGTTGATATTACAACCCTTTGTACGTTAGGGATATTATTTTGGGTATTTGATAGACCCTCCGATTGGGGTTATATCGGTTTAAGCTTAGGCACCGTTTTATGCGGACTTCTCTTGGTCTATACACTTATCTCTACCCGAACTATCTCAAGTAATAATGTCAACCCGATCAATCTGCCTTTTATACCAAATATATTGAGTGACAAAATCATTAAGCTGATCATATCCCTAATCCGATATCAAAATTTCTCTCTGGGCTACCTCGGCATTATACTCACTCTGTCACTTGCTTGTAATCTATTTGGGATAATCGCCAATTACCTATTTGTCCTTTCTCTTAACATGAATATCCCTTTTATCACAATCGCCTGGATTCGAGCGTTTCTCTTTATCCTATCTATGCTTCCTATATCTATTTCTGGATTTGGGGTTCGCGAAGGAGCACTGGTTTTTTTACTTAGACCCTATGGCATCTCCGCGGCGGATGCTGTAGCCCTGTCTCTTCTTATCCGTAGCGTTGGTTTCGGTATAGCTGGAATCGGGGGCCTAATTGAGGCGGGGAGGCTAATTTTGCCAAACAGAAATAGGCATGAGGCAAAGGAGGTGAACCGTGGCTTTGAAAGAGGTTGAGCTTCTGTCTGGTGCCTGGTATGGTGACAAGCCAATCACAATCAACTTCCCCTCATCTTGGGATGTCGTGGTAGTCGGTAAGAAAAATATACCGGCACTGACTGATAATCAAATTAGAGAAAAGATTAATAACCCCCAATTATCAGATCTAGCCTCGAAAAGAAATTGCGTTGCTATAATCATAGATGATATTACAAGACCCACCCCTACCGCCAAACTCATTCCATTCATACTAGAAGAATTAAAACATGCCGGGATTAATGAGGATTCAATCATTATAGTAATAGCAAGTGGAACTCATAAAAGTGCTTCAATAGAGGATATTATAAAGAAGGTAGGCGAGGATATTGCCCATAGAATCAAGGTAATACCGCATGATTGCAGACAGGATTTAGTTTATTTAGGGAAGTCATCAAGAGGAACACCAATATACGTGAATCAAACTGTTTTAGAGTGTGATTTAAAAATCTGGGTAGGATGTATATACCCCCATGCAAGTGCCGGGTTTTTCAGGTAGCTCAAAAATAATAATGCCCGGCGTATGTGGTATTGAAACCGTTCGCTACATGCATAACTATATCAAGGGAGCCAATCAAAGAGGTGGATCACTTCAAAACAATATAAGGCTAGAGATAGAAGAGGTATCATCAAGAGTCGGTCTTGATTTCATTGTAAATGTGGTCTTAAACCAAAAACGGCAGATAGTAGACCTGTTCGTAGGGGATAAAATCTCGGCACATAAGCAAGGGGTGAAGTTTGCCACAAAACTTTACTGTGTAAATCCGGTGGAAGATGCAAATATAGTGATTTCGGACACATATCCTTTTGATACCAGTTTACAGTTTGTCCCCAGCAGAGGATTCTGGCCACTCATGGATGGAAAAAACAAAAGTTCAAAAATCGCAATCGCATCATGCCCAATGGGACTGGGATACCATGGTTTATCTCCCATATCAATGTCTCTTCTACTACGCCTCCTCCGTAAGCTGAAGTATCTTCAATTAAGGGAATCTCTACATTTAGCCCGCCGGATTAAAGCTTTAAAAAAAATCCTTATGCGAAGACATCTAGAGTTTATGATGCTATCCCCTGGAATCACAAAAGAAGAATTAAAAACGGTTTTTCCTAAAGCTAAACTATTTAGCACTTGGAATGAAATTCTATATGAGCTTGAATCTCGCCATCGAAATCTACCTGTTAAGGTAGCCATCTATCCATGTTCACCATTACTGATACCGATACAAGATGGGTTTTCTGATGAGTACGCAACAGATAGGTAACAAGAACTTAGGAAGAAGTAAACTACTTTTTTAAGTCGTAGTTAAGGCTGTCAAAAGGATAATGGAATTGGAAATATAAGGATTGGAACTAAATGTCAAAGAATAGTGACGCTCATTTTAAATGGTACATTGAGGTGCGCAATCCGCTAAGGAGACTTCAGAGAAGGTTATTGGCTGAAAGCTGCAAGGGAGAGAGAATATTAGATATTGGTGGAGGAACGGGTAGAACTGGCAATGCCCTCTTACAGAGAGGACATGAGGTTACTGTGTTGGACAGGAATGAGGCTATCATGAGATTTGGACAACAAAGTTACCCCAGCCTAATTTTTATCCGAGCAGATGCCTACAGTTTACCTTTTAGAAATGATAGTTTTGATGAAGTGATTTTAGAGGAAATCATAGAACACTTTAAAGACCAGCATAAGGTTATTGAGGAGATACTGAGAGTCCTAAGGCCGGGGGGACAAGTTGTACTTTCAACACCAAACAATCACCTGTTTAGGGTTTATATATTTCTTTTGAGGCTTGTAACGCTTAAATTTGATAGGCTCACAGAGCACGTTAAGAGCCACACAAATGAGTTAACCTCCAACCAGCTATTCAGCCAATTTAGTGAAAAGAGGGTTATTGGTCTAAACCCTTTCTGTCAATATCTGGCGAAAAGATTCCCCCAAATTGGAATAGGTTTGATTGGGATCTTTAAAAAGTGAGGTGAAAAATTATGAATAGAAGCAACAAGGAACAAAGACACAATCCTATAGTTGTGATAGGATTAGATAGTGCCGACCCGGATCTAATACTGAAGTGGTCAAGTGAAGGACACTTACCAACAATAACCTCGCTTATGAATCATGGCTGCTGGGGAAGGTTGAACTCTACAGCAAATATATCCAGTGGATCGTTATGGCCTACATTTTTTACCGGAACCTCTCCCGCTAAACATGGTTGTTTTTTCGGACATCGCCAGCTAAAGACCGGTACATACCAAATCTACAAGAAAGATGCCGATCAAATTAAGAGGAAACCATTTTGGGTCTGGCTGAGTCAAGCGGGAAAGGGAGTCGCTATTTTTGATATTCCTCAAACTTATCCAATCAATGGGCTTAACGGAATTCAGATTACAGCCTGGGGAGTAGAGGCCCCGCATTGGAGTATGTCCTCCTGGCCCCCTGAACTCATACGAGAGATCACATCACGGTTTGGAACCCATCCACTCGCAACCTGGTATCAAATGAGACCTGAGAAGGTAAATGAGTTTGAGGAGTTGCACAAAAAATTAATTTCCGGGGTAGAGAAAAAGGGATTGATTTCAATGTACCTTTTAGATAAAGAACCTTGGGATTTCTTTTTAACGATGTTCTCAGAGCCGCATTGGGCCGGGCATCTGCTTTGGCATATAATGGATGACAAACATCCGTATCATAACCCTCAGATAGCCAGAACCTTCGAAAACGCAATTCGTGACGTTTACTCAGCGATTGACTCGGCTATCTCAAAACTCATTGAGGCTGTCCCTGATGCCACCTTTCTAATCTTTTCTCCAGCGGGTATGGGGCCTAACTACAGTGGAATACATCTACTACCTGAAATTCTAGAAAGAATGGGCATAATGGGAAAGACAGCGCAAGATAGAGATCAAAGCGAACGGTTTCCAATTGAGAAGATAAATCATCTGATGCCATACAAAAGGTGGGGACCTTACGCGCTTAAAAAGTTAGAAAACCTAGTGCCAACAAAAGTAATAGAGATGGCAAAGCAAATGATTCCCCAAAAGATTTGGGATAACTGGACGCGCCGTTTATTAACTGGCGGGAACGACTGGCGATGGAGCAAAGCCTTCTGCGTGCCAAATGACTTCTCTGGAGCGATAAGAATTAACCTTAAAGGTCGCGAGCCTAAGGGGCTAGTTGAGTCTGGTAGAGAATATGATGCGCTTTGCGAGGGAATTATAGAGGAGCTTAGCAGCTTGGTAAACGTAGACACAGGAGAGAGAGCAGTTAGTGAGGTAATAAGAATAGACAAGCTTTATCAGGGAGAGCAGTTATGTGAGCTTCCCGACCTCGTCGTAAATTGGGTCAGGGATACGCCGATTAAGGCCCTCTATTCTCCACGCATTGGCACCGTTAGTGGAGAAAGTCCTGATAAACGAACTGGGGCGCATAGAGCCCATGGTTTTCTCTTATGTTCTGGCAAGAACATAAGCCGTGGAAAAATGTTTGAAGAAGGACATATTATGGATATAGCGCCTACCATTCTTTACCTTATGGGGCAGCCTGTGCCTAAAGATATGGACGGTAAAGTTCTATTGGATATAATTGATGAGGATTTTAAATCTAATAATCTCGTGCACTATTTAAAGCCCATGGTTGATAAACACTAGAAGAAGTCCCCGATATTAAGGAATTAATAAAAGATAAACATGACTCAAGACTCTGAACTTGTAGCGATTATTATTCTTAATATGAATAAAAAAGAAGATACTCTTAAATGCTTAGAAAGTGTCTTTAGGTTGAACTACTCTCCTTATGAGGTTATTGTGATTGATAACGGCTCAACAGACGGCTCGGTTGAGACTATATCCTAAAGCCTTTCCAGAAGTCCACTTAATTAGAAGTACCAATAATCTAGGTGCTGCCGGAGGACGCAATCTTGGAATTCAATATGCCGATAAGAACTTTCAGTATAAGTACCTTTTCTTCTTGGATAATGATACTCTGGTTGAAGATTCGTCCCTTGCTAAGCTTACCGAGGCTCTGAAGAATGATGAGAAGGCCGGGTTTACTTTTCCAAAAGCCTATAGGATGCCGCAATCTAAGATTATTATGTCGGTTGGCATAAACGTTAACCTTTATACTGGCTCAATCTACGATATGGGTGCTGGAGAAATTGATCAGGGGCAATATAATCTGCCTAGATATGTGCGTGCATGTGGGGCCTTTGGATTCCTAGCCAAGAAAGAGGTCTTTTCTCAGATTGGATGGTTTGACGAGATTTTTAATCCGTATGGATGGGAAGATGTAGATTTCTCTCTACGGGCTAGAAAAGAAGGATTCAAAATTTTATATGTACCTGAGGCTCTAATTTATCATAGGGGAGGTAGATTAGCCAGAGGACCTTTACCTGAATATGAGAAGTACAAAATTAAAAACTTCTTTATACTTATGAGACGGCATACAAATTTATTACAGTGGGTGTGCTTTGCTATTTTAATACCATTAAAGGCCGTTTTTCATACAATAGAGGGGGTGTATCATGGAAATTCTAAAGTGGTATTGGCACGATTTAGAGGATTTTTAGACAGCTTTATAAGGGATCAAGATACCTTTAGAGATAAAAGTGACGAAAATAAATGAGATAGCAGAAAAGCCATGAATACAAATCGTAGTGTGAAGGGAAATAAGCCAATAATCGCAGTTGGAATAGATGTGGCCAGTCCCGAGTTCATCGAGAAATGGACCAGAGAAGGTCATTTGCCGACAATATCTTCCCTCATAAACGTGGTTCTTGGGGTAGAATTCACTCCGTATCAGATATATCCAGCGGCTCCATATGGCCAACCTTCTTCACGGGAACCTCTCCTGCCAAGCATGGACAGTTCTTTACACATATGCAATTCATTAATGAAACTTATCAAATTGATAAAAAGTATGCAGACCAGGTAAAAAGAGACCCTTTTTGGTTTCCGCTCAACCGAGCAGGAAAGCGGGTTGCTGTTATCGATGTGCCTCAAACATATCCTCTCAAGGGACTGAATGGTGTTCAGATCGTGGGTTGGGGCGCGGAGTATCCAGCATGGAAGAGGTCCTCATGGCCTCCCAATCTCATTGGCGACATTATATCTCATTTTGGACTCCATCCCCTTGCCGATGAGTACCGATTGTCAATAAGACCCGAAACACAGAAAGAGTACAACAAACTATATAAGAAACTGATCTCAGGAGCCGAGAAGAAAGGTGCAATATCAGCGTATCTCTTAAATCAAGGGCCTTGGGATTTCTTCCTAACTATATTCCCTGAAACACATTGGCTATGCATTTGCTTTGGCAGATCCTAGATGAAAAGCATCCCGATTATAATCCTGAGGTTATAAGAAACTTTGAAAATACCTTTCTTGAACTGTATTCAACTATTGATTCGTGGATTTCAAAATTTATGGAATCTATACCCGATGCCACATTTCTCATCTTTTCCCTTTCAGGAATGGAACCCAACTACAGCGGATGGCATTTATTACCCGAGGTGCTCCAAAGGATGGGCATGATAGGAGATGCTCCCAAGAGCACCAATGGCGGCTTCGGTTCGAGGATTTTCAAGAACTTTGAGTGGCTTATGCCAACAAAGAAATGGGGCACACATAAGATTAGGAAATTAGAGGACTCTCTCTCATTAAATGTGATTGAGATAGCAAAACAAATCATCCCTAGGAGGATATGGGATAAGTTGACACGACGTGTGCTCTACGCCGGTAATAACTGGAGGTGGAGTCGTGCCTTTTGTATACCAAACGACTATACCGGAGCAATAAGGATAAATCTAAAGGGCAGAGAGCCAAATGGGATTGTGGAACCAGGTAGAGAATATGATGATTTGTGTGATGAGCTTGTAAGCGAGATTGATAATCTCGTAAATCCTGACACGGGGAAAAGGATGGTGAGCGAGGTATTGAGAATAAGCGAGGCTTTGCAGTGGAGAGAATATATGGGATCTTCCCGACCTCATTGTAAAATGGGGGGGGTGATGCGCCGATTAGAGAGTTGTATTCTCCCCGCATCGGTACGGTTAGAGGAGAAAATCCCGAGAGGCGAACCGGAGCACATAGACCTTATGGCTTTCTCGTAGCATCAGGAAAAAATATAGACCGTGGTAAGGCCATTGAAGGAGCAAGTATTATGGATATAGCTCCCACCATTCTATATCTTATGGGTCAACCTATTCCACAAGATATGGATGGTAAGGTTCTATTGGATATAATTGATGATGATTTTAAAGCTAATAATCCTGTGAGTTATATACAAAAATGAATTATCGCTCCTTTGGCAATACAGGTCTATATGTTTCTGAGGTAGGTTTGGGATGTTCAAATATTGGGGGCGGTGTGCTCTATAGGGATGATAGAAAATCAATCCGATTACTGTATCGTGCATTTGAGCTTGGAATAAACTTTTATGATACTGCTGACATCTATGGATACGGCCATAGTGAAGAACTAATTGGAAGCGCTTTTAAAGGCCGGCGTAGCCGGATAATAATCGCAAGCAAAGTAGGAATGCTGACTTCATCGATTTGTGTTTAAAATATTCAAGTATCTCATCTCTTCAGGTAGTGTTTAATCTCTTAGAGCAGGAGGCAGCTAAAGAGCTTCTTTCCCTATCCCACCAAAAAGGGATTGGTATTATTGCCCGTGTTCCGTTAGCAAGGGGTCTACTTACCCAAAAGATGGCCGTTCAGACCGGTCCGCCCATCAATAGAAACCGGCTGCGGATAGCAAAAGCCAATATAGAACAACTCTCCCTTCTATTAAATGAGAAAATGCGCACCCTCCCTCAGACGGCTATTCGGTTTGTCTTACACCACCCTCAGGTCTCCGTAGTAATTCCGGGAACAAGGACGGTAAAACATTTAGAAGAAAATGCTACGACTCTTTGGGTTCCGCCTCTGACAAAAGAAGAACTAGAGAAGCTTACTTTATTATTCTCCTCTTAAAAAGCGGGCCGGACCTTTGACTCCAAATCAGTCGTGGTCAAGCTTGAGAGTTATGTTCTGGAGATCACAGTAAAAAACGGATAACATATTAGGACATTCCAGTAGAGTAAATATCAATGTCACAATCCAAAGCTATAGGCCTTTTTGCCGAGATGATGAGTTGAAAAGAAGAAGACATTGACCTTGCCGAGGTTGTGCTTCTTCTCGCAAAAGAAAAATACCCTGATCTTGATATTGATAAATATCTGAGAGAAATAGAGCCGATGGCCGATGAGATTAAAAGGCGCGCAGGACATAATACCAATCCCTATTACTTGATAAGCGAAATTAACAGGTATCTTTTCACCGAGGGAGGATTCAGGGGAAATGAAGATGACTACTACGACCCCAGGAATAGCTTTTTAAACGATGTTCTCGATAGAAAAACCGGTATTCCCATTACACTCTCTGTTCTGTATATCGAGGTTGCAGATAGATTAGGTTTAAACATATTAGAGTAGGATTTCTGGCCATAGCCAATACATCTTATCTGCCATAGGTTTCCCTGCATCTCAATGAGGTTCCTGATTCCGGACAGCTGATGGAGACCATCAATATTCTGGGTTATAAGGGTGAAGTCGGATTTCCTGTTTTCTAATTCGACAAGTGCATAGTGCCCGAGGTTTGGTTTTGCATCTTTTATTATTCTCCTCCGCCACTCATACCATTCCCAAACAAGCCTGGTGTCTCTTGCAAATGCATCAGGCGTTGCAAGGTCCTCCGAACGGTATTCCCTCCAGAGTCCATTTTTCTCTCTAAAGGTCGGAATCCCGCTTTCCGCCGAAATCCCCGCTCCCCTGAGGACGGTAATGCACGATGCACTCTCTATCATCCCTTTGGCTTCTTTAATTTTACCTTCCATACTAGGGTGATCGTGCATCAGAAATTACACTAAATTTAATCCCATTGAGTCTTTTTAGCAATATCCTGTAACAGGGGGATGGGTTATCTCAATATAGATGCGTCATCAGAGGTCAATCAAATCCGCTTTTTTCTACCTAATGAAATCACATTAATCATCTCTTCGTGAATCAATCCATTTGTCGCAAGAGTTTCTTCACCATATATGTTAAACTCCCCGCCTGAAAAATCAGTTACTTTTCCCCCGGATTCTCTAAGAATTAGAGCACCAGCCGCAGTATCCCACGGATGAAGCCCAAGCTCCCAGAAGCCATCGTACCTCCCGCAGGCTACGTAGCAGAGGTTGAGGGCGGCAGATCCGTCCCGCCTTACGGCCTGGGCGTTTCTTATAAAGTTCTCAAAGTGTCTTAGATTTTCGTCTACCATCCATTCCTTCTCATGAGTAAACCCCGTGCATATTAGACCTTCCGACACGGTTCCCACTTCTGAGACTCTTATACTTTTCCCATTCATATAGGCTCCCTTTCCAAGCTCAGCACTGAAGAACTCATCTCTTGTAGGATCGTAAACTACCCCTAATCTGACAATCCCTTCAACCTCAAGTGCAATTGACACCGAAAAAACCGGATAAGTATGAGCGTAGTTAGTAGTACCATCTAAAGGGTCAATTATCCAGAGATATGCTGATGTGCCTTTGCTTTTTCCTCTCTCCTCAGCCAGAATACCGTGCGAAGGGAAATTCGATTCTATGATCTTGATTATGAGACTCTCAGAGAGCATGTCTACCTTGGTAACTAGACTATTTTTGGCCTTATACTCAATCTCCCTTATCTTTCCAAGATTCTCTATGAGAATCTTTCCCGCTTCCTTAGCTGCCTCTTCAGCAACCCTTATATAATTCAACCTACTCTCCCCCGGCTGACTTCACGGTGTGGGGAGTGATAAAATCATCGAGAACAGATCTTATCTTCTCCAAATCCTCATTCCGAAAGTCTGGTCCTGACTCAGAAAGATTCGCTCCTTTTCTGACAATTTGAAGAACTGCAACTACCTTGTCAGCCAACATAACTGGGTACGTAATCACCTTTTGAACCGGAATACTTCCTCTATTGATAAGCCAATCCAAGATGACGAAGCCCCTCTCCTGAGGAACATTATTTGATATGTAAGAGCGCCTGGCGACAACTGTACGCCCAACTATACTCTTACTATCCACAGGAAAGACGTTTCCTTTGAACTCAGGAGGATAGACAAATTCTAATGACCCTCCATCACGATGAACACTAAGGACAAAAACACATCCCTGAGATAGGTTAAAGATTTTTGTGATCTTTCTATCAAGCTCTACGTAATCTATCTCTTTATCTCCTTAAACCAAATATATAAAAGAAATACCATGATTATACTCAAATTGCCAAATATAAAAAGATGCAATGTCGGCGAAAGATAAAACACTTGAAGGAGAAAACCCTCAGCCAAGTCAAATCTTTATAATTTTACATGAGGTTTATTATGGATGATGATTTCTTACTTGGGACTTATGCGTTCTAAGTGTCTGGAAAAATATGAGACTCAAATCAGAGACTTGTAGATATAAAAGATACCGCCCGCCGGATTATTTACCCTTTCTCTTTTAATAAGACCCATCTTATGAAGCGTAGAAAGGCGATTATTACAGTTAGTAAGACTAATACCCAGTTTCTCCGCCAAATCATTTGCGGTTATCCTTTTATTCTTTATAACCTCATCTAGGGTTTCTTTTAAATGTTTTTTCAACCCTCCAACGACATACCAGCCCTTAACCCCATCTAAGACAAGCATAGAGAGCCTTCTCTTTTCAAGCTTTGCTTCTATATCGCCCAGAACCTCCTTATTGTCGCACTCAAGAACCATATATTTCTCACCGTATTCGCCGCTGATCAACCTCTGGTAAGGGGTCACCACCGCCTCATCAGCAAATGAACCGCTAAACACCTTCACTCCGTCGAGGTTAAGGGTTAAGTTCTCCTCCTCCGGCATATTTTCAATAGCCTGAACTATCTCCCTCTGGGCGTTCCTACCCTCCTCTCTTGTGCCAACCATTTTCCCATATTTCACCATATTAATCTTAGTAGGCATAATATATTTTCACCGTTTTCAATGAAGATAATAATTCCATTAAAAAAATTTGTCAATAGCAATTGTGAGCATGACCTACATATAGGGAGAAAGCCAGTAATTAACCGACTCTGATACCCAGCACATAAAAACCCTTGACATTTTTTTTGATTTAATCTAGTTTGTATTCCATGTTGAGCGACGTGGCGGAGATTAAGCTCCCTGACAAAATCTATTTTAGAATCGGAGAGGTAAGTGAATACACGGGTGTGAAACCCTATGTGCTGAGGTACTGGGAAAGCGAGTTTCAGGAAATCCAGCCAATAAGGAGAAAATCACAAAGGCTCTATGATAGGGAAACAATCCTCCTCGTTATGAAAATCAAACATATGCTTTACGATCAAAATTTTACAATAGCGGGAGCAAAGAAAAGGCTCAGAGAGGAGATGAATCAAAAACGTGTAAGTACAAGAGTAAATGAGCTATTGCGTGAAATCCTAAGTGAATTAAAATCTATTAAGAAGCAATTGGACTAGATTCTCAAATTCAGATATATATACTTTCCCCCTTAAACTGAATCAAGAAGAACGGGGTGTGGCGCAGTTGGTAGCGCACCGGCATGGGGGGCCGGGGGTCACCGGTTCGAATCCGGTCACCCCGACCATTTTTAATGTTAATCGAATCTAGCCACATATTCGTGGCTCATTAAAAGTCATATGCCAATGCGGATTCTCATATCAAATGATGACGGAATAAACTCAGAGGGGCTTCGTGTGCTTGCTGAGGTTCTAAGAACAATAGGTGAGGTGTTTATTGTCGCCCCCGATAGGGATCAAAGTGCGGCAAGTCACGCACTTAGCCTCTATCGCCCTCTTCGTATGGAAGAGATCGCACAAAACACATATAGTGTTGACGGCACGCCTACCGATTGTGTGAACCTTGCGGTAAATGGAATCCTAAAAGACAGAAGGCCAAACCTTGTAGTATCGGGAATAAATAAGGGCGAAAACCTAGGGGACGACATTACATATTCAGGCACGGTAAGCGCAGCAATAGAAGGAACCCTTCTCGGGATCCCTTCAATCGCGGTCTCGGTCGTCAATAAAAACGGCTTTCGATTCGACACAGCCGCTTATTATGCCCTCTTGATTGCAAAATACGTCTTAAGAACGGGGCTTCCTAAAGGAACTTTTATTAATTTAAACATCCCGAGTCTTCCAAAAGAAGAGATCAAGGGAATCAAAGTAACAAGACAGGGAAAGCGCGTATACGGAGAGCCTATAGTAGAAAATGTTGACCCGAGAGGAAGAAAATACTATTGGATAGGCGGAAATGAACTCGGTTTTTTAGACATTGAAAACTCTGATATAATGGCTGTCAATGAGGGGTATGTATCTGTAACGCCAATCAAACTCGATCTTACAGACTATGATTTTATTGAGAGATTGAATCGAGATTTAAAAGGATAGAGTATTCACACAAACGAAAAACTAGATGGTCGCTGATTTAATGATATTTCATAAGATCGAAAACAGGTGTAAAATAGAAACAAAGAGAATACACATGTGTAATCTGTGGCTAGAGAGGATACTTAAGGTTCAATGAACTTTATGATTGGCGTTATAGGAGCGGCTGAGGCTACTGCTCAAGAATCCGAGATTGCGGAAAAAGTAGGGAGGGAGATTGCGAAAAGAAATGGCACACTCATCTGCGGCGGGCTTGGAGGCGTAATGGAGGCCGCATGCCGGGGGGCAAAATCAGAAGGTGGACTGACAATAGGGATAATCCCCGGCTTTAACGCATTGGATGCCAATTCTTACGTTGACATCCCCATAGTTACAGCAATGAGCCATGCAAGAAACATTATAATCGTCCGCTCAAGCAGCGCCGTGATTGCAATAGGCGGGAGTTATGGAACACTAATAGAGATTGCGGCTGCACTGAAGTTAGGAATCCCGGTTATAGGAATAAACACATGGGAGGTATCCTCGGATATTAAAAAGGTTACAGATCCCAAAGAGGCGGTGGATCTGGCTTTTAGTCTCGCTTGTCGTCACGGCTAACGAAGCCTGTGTAGAGCGCCAGTCTCCTGTCTTCAAGAGTGTGGAAGATTGCACTCGCAAAGGCATTTTATTTACATCAAGTGAAACCTCCCATGTAGTAGAACATGGAGAAACCCTTTACACAATATCAAGAACCTATGGCGTCAGTTTGGAAGAGATCGAAAAGACAAATGGGATTGAAAACCCATTACAAATCTCTCCCGGTCAAATAATAATTATTCCGGGGCGCGTGGCTTCAGGTTTATTCTGGCCCCTTGTGGGCAGAATCTCCTCCCCATTCGGCAGAAGAGGCCTATTGGGCTTTCACCCGGGCATAGACATACCCGCCCCCAAAGGAACCCCAATTAGAGCCGCAGCCGATGGTTTGGTAATTGCAAGTGCCGGGAGTCTTGAGGGATATTCAGGTTATGGGAGAGTTGTAATTATAGACCATGGATACGGAATAAGAACCATTTACGCACACAATAAGAAAAACCTTGTAAGAACGGGAGAATGCGTAAAAATAGGGGATATTATTGCGGAGGTAGGCTCAAGCGGAGACGCAAGCGGCCCCCATCTTCACTTCGAAATCAGAAAGAATGGAAAACCGGTAAATCCATTAAAATATTTGCCTAGCAATTTGGCCAATAATTAAGGGGAGAAGTCTATGGAAGACCTCAGGAGATACATAAGAGACATACCGAATTTCCCGAAAGAGGGAATAATATTTCATGATATAACACCCCTTCTTCAGAATGCAAAGGCCTTCGGGCGGGCAATAGATTCAATGGCTGAGGTACTCACCGGAAAGGGAGTAGAATATTTGATTGGCATCGAGGCGAGGGGTTTTATATTCGCCTCAGCCCTTGCATACAAACTCGGCACTGGGCTTGTGATTGTAAGAAAACTAGGGAAACTCCCCTTTGAAAAAATAAACGCCTCATACGACCTGGAATACGGAAAGGATGTGCTCGAAGTACATAGAGACGCAATCTCGGGAGGCAGCAGAGTCGTCCTCGTTGATGACCTTCTCGCAACGGGGGGAACCGCTGCGGCAGTTGGCAATCTGGTAAAGAAACTCGGTGGAGAAATCGTGGGATACTCCTTCCTCATTGAACTCACCGAACTCAAAGGTAGAGAGAAATTAAAACCCCATCCCGTCTGGTCTGTGTTAGAATTTTTAATATGAAACCCATTGGCGTTATATTTAACCCATTTGCACAAACAAATAGAAAGGGGGCAGTAAATCAGCTCGATGCAATAAAAAAAATCCTCGGTTCAAATGCACTCGTCCGCGTCACAGACAGCATAGATGATGTGCCGATAGCTCTAAGGGAATTTCATAAAGAAGGGATAAAGATCCTCTGCATTAGCGGCGGAGACGGGACAATAAGCTATACAATCTCCCGTTACATAAACCTCTTCGGATGTGAAGAGTTACCAATAATCGCTCCTCTAAGGGGCGGGACGATGAATATGCTCTCAGCCGATGCGGGGATTTCGGGAAACCAGATAGCCGTCTGCCGAAAACTAATTCAATCCCTGGAGAAAGATAAAATCCATACAACCGAGCGCGGGCTCATCCGGATAATTGACTCAAGATTCAAACACCATAATTATGGATTTTGTTGGCTCGATGGATTTCCATATAAGTTTATCAAACACTACTACAAAGAAGGTGCAACCGTAAGTACCGCGCTGAAGCTCATCTTTAAAACGGGCATAATATCATTGACAAATATGAATCACGACCTTTTTCAAGAGGTAGAATCAAGGGTCTATGTTGACGATAGAGAGCTTCCAATCAGAAATCATCTTTTTTTAGTCGCATCAACTGTAAAGAGACTCGTTTTTGGATTTAGAATCTTCTTCGAGGAGGCACGGGCAGGAGAACAGTTCAGTATGGTCTATGTAACGCTTGCGTATTTTAAAAAAGTACGCTATCAACTCCCAAGGGCTCTATATATAGGGCTTAAACCCGACGAATCCGAAAACTTTCTGAATCAATCAACAAAGAGCTTAAGGGTAGAGGGAAACATAGGGTACATAATTGACGGGGAGATTTATGAAACGCAGGAGCCAGTGGATATAAGACTTGAAGTGGGACCGAGGGTGAGGATATTTTCTCCAAGATCCATTAATTAGGATACAGTTTAATAAAATGGAAAGGGTAAAAGTAAATCTAAAGAAAATAGAAGACAGGTCTTATGAAATACTAATTGGAGAGGAAATCCTTAAAAGGGTCTCATTAGATTTGGCAGAAGAAAAACTCGCTTATTCTTACGTGATAATAACGGACTCCGTTGTCTCTTCTCTTTATGGAAAGAGATTACTTAGAGAGTTTAAAACCACAGGTCTAAATACACATCTTATATCCTTTCCCGCGGGAGAAGAACACAAAAGCAGAAAAACTAAATCCAAGATTGAGGATAAAATGTCGAAACTCAAGATTGGAAGAGACTCAGCTGTGATTGCACTGGGTGGTGGAGTCGTAGGAGACGTTGCGGGGTTTGTTGCCGCAACCTACAATCGTGGGATTCCATATATCCAGATTCCGACTACGCTTGTAGCCTCCGTTGACAGCTCAATAGGGGGAAAAACCGGGGTTGATACCCAATTTGGGAAAAACCTAATTGGCGTTTTTTATCAGCCCAGGAGAGTCTATATAGATGTTAAAACCCTAAGAACTCTTCCAAAAAAGGAAATAGGAGGAGGACTCGCAGAGGTCATAAAATACGGCGTGATTAAGGATAAAGAGTTCTTCGAGTTCCTTGAAGAAAATATCGAGCGTGTATTCTCATTTGCTACAGATACCCTTATCCATATCATAAAAAGGAGTTGTGAAATAAAAGGCAAGGTAGTAGAACTCGACGAAAAAGAATCAAATCTAAGAAAGATTCTAAATTTTGGCCATACAATCGGACATGCGATTGAAAATCTCTATGATTACAAAATATCCCACGGCGAGGCTATATCAATGGGAATGGTGGCTGAGGGGAAAATAGCCATGAAACTCGGATTGTGGAAGAGAGATGATATTGATAGGTTAATCTCTATACTCAGCCGAGCGGGACTTCCCACAAATCTTCCCCACATGCCCGATTTAGATCGAATGATTGGTACAATGAAGCTCGATAAAAAAGCAAGAGGCGGAAAGATAGAGATGGCCCTTCCGAGAAAAATCGGAGAGATGGCAGAAACTGATGGAAATTATGGAATAAGAGTGGAGGAAGAACTAATATTCCACATTCTTGATTTGAATTATTAATCATATAAATATGAATACGGTTGTAACACGCTCATACATAATTCCAAATGTCAACATGAATACTTCACCCCCCGTCTTAGACATAACCGAATACTACCTACCCCTTAACTTATCCCTAGTCTTTGGCAATCAAACAGAATCGGCACTCGAGATCGGATCGGGCGACGGCGATTTTTTAATCGAGATGGCTAGAAGAAAAGCGGACTGGAATTTTATTGGGATAGAGATAAAAGGAAAAAGGTTTAGAAAAGCCGTAAGAAGAGCAGAGGGAGAAAAAATCAGGAACGTCAAATTCCTCGTTATGGATGCGCAAATTGCCATAGAAGAGGTCTTCCCTTCAAACACCTTTATTGAGGTTTATATCAATTTCCCGGACCCCTGGCCTAAAGAAAAACACAAGAAACACAGAATTATAAACACTGATTTTATCGAAAAACTCTCTCTAATAATGAAACCCGAAGGGGTACTGGAAGTGGCAAGTGACCATAAAGAATACATATCTTATATCCTGGATGTTTTGGATAAAATGTCAATGTTCAGATGCGCGTTTCCATCCCCTGGATACGTAAGCGGCTTAACAAATAGACCACATACAAAATATGAAATGGAATTCAGAGAAAAAGGAAAAGAGATTTATTACCTAAGATTCGTTAGAACACCATAATAGTCATTAGAAGTGAACAGTCAACTATAGAGCTAACCTATTCTTTTCATCTTCAACTAAGGCTCTCTCCAGTGCCTCCTTTACGAGCCTTGAGAGTTCATCTCTTCCAGCCCTGCCCGGCGGAAGTGACTTCACGTTAATGGGAGGAAGGATTTTAATCTTTATATGGCCTGGATTAATTCTTATTCCGCCCCTCGGTGTAATGTCTCTGCCTCCCAGGATCGCCATTGGAACCACAGGTGCTCCGGTGCGCATAGCAAGGACAAATCCGCCTCTCTTAAACGGAAGGAGCTTTCCATCAGGGCTTCTCGTTCCCTCCGGGGCAATTAAAACCGAGGGACCAGAGCGAATCCTTTCTGCAACCCTCTCAATCTCTTGGAATGACCTTACGGAACTGTCTCTTAGAACAAAGTAGTGTCCTGTTGCCTTAGCCACCCATCCGAAAAAAGGGACACGAGAAAGCCCTTTTTTCATTATTGCCCTCCAGTCAATAGGAAGTGTAGCGGCAAATGCAAATACATCGAAATAGCTCTGATGGTTGAACATAATCACGCACGGCTCTTTTGGAAGGTTCTCGACGCCTTCCAAATGGACTTTAATCCCGCAGGTTTTAAGAATCAGTCTCGACCAGGGTCTTACGAAGTACCTGAGCACCTTATCAGGCATAATAAAGGACACAATGGTCGCAGGGATTCCAAAAATAATGGTGTACATGGAAATCAGAGTCCAGTTTAAAATAGCCCTTAACATTTCTGTGGTTTATTATATTCTTTAGGGTGGTGCATTTCAATATTGGTTGGTCAAGAAATCAGGTGGAGGACGAGTTACAGATGAGGCTTTCTTCTATAAATAAGGCTGTGCTAATACCGGTTGCTCTGGCATTCAACGGCTGTGCAGGCGAGTCGCAGGGGGCGGGATACTGGTTTCATTTTATATTCATCTTAACCCCGCTAATCGTGATAGGGGTTATCCTCTTTAAGAAAACCGAAGCCATAAGCGACTCGCTTTTTACGATTGAAGGACAGATTAAAAAGCTCTCAGCCAGATTAGATATCTTAGAAGAGAAATTAAAAAAGCTTGTGGATAAGGAATAGGGATAGATCTGTATCCAGAATTTTGACGAATAACTTCTCTCCTCGTCAGTCGGACTACTGCTGCTCACCTGATTGAGGAGTTTCATTTCCCTCTTTGCTCTTTCCATTCTTAGTTTTATTTATCGTCTGCTCCTGGTATTCGGCAGGGATAGAGCCGATATTATTTGTCACGTGCACTACCCCATTTTTGTCCTTCCACGTATAAAGCCCGCTGCTTTTGTTCAACGGGTTAGAGGGAACCTCGGTTGACTCATTAGGATTAGCCTGAGTGGTTTCCTCCGCTCCAGCCGCGGTGGTATTTGCCCCTGTGCCAGACTCAGCACCTCCCTGCGTGGCAGATTCTTCGCTCTCCTTTTTCTCCCTGGGTTTATTAACCTCAACGTTGCTTTTCTGTTTTGTTCCTATGCCAAGTGTGCTTCCTTCTTTTCTCTCTCCCAGGTTTCTGCCCCCAAGTGTAGATAGCTCAAAAGGGTTCAGGTCTTTTTGAGGAAAGTACGGCGGGTTTACAAACTGTCCGGACTGCGATGCGTTCCCTTGAGACGGCGTCTGGGAGGTCGGGGAAGTAACTTCAGCTCCTCCACCCATTGTTTGTGTAAGGGCTGATCTTATAGGCAAGAACAAAATAATAATTAAGGAAACAAAGGCTATGCGATGCATTTTCTCCCCTCCTCATCAATCTATTAAAATAGCCAATAAAATATATACCCTAAGAGTAAAATACTCAATCCTGCACAGATTCAAGTTTGACAATAAAATCCTATCTGTGTATTATTCGGAGTTTATGTGTGATGTAATCGGAGGGAAATGAAATGATTGTAGTAATGAAAAGCGACGCGACACAGGAGGAGATTAATAAGGTAATATCCGCAATAAAGGGGCTCGGATACAAAGCCCATATAATCGAGGGGGTTTTGAGGACAGTTATAGGAGCGGTTGGAGACGAGAGGGGAAAACCGTATCACCTTGAATCCCTAAGCGTACTTCCGGGGGTCGAAAAGGTCGTTCCAATACTTCAGCCTTATAAACTCGCCAGCCGTGAAGTAAAACCCCAAAACACCGTTGTAAAGGTTGGAAATGTCAAAATTGGAGATAATAAGGTCATTGTAATGGCGGGTCCCTGCTCTGTCGAGAACGAAGAACAGATTATTGAGACCGCCATGGCGGTAAAGCAGGCGGGGGCAGCCATTTTAAGAGGAGGAGCCTATAAGCCGAGGACCTCCCCATATACATTTCAGGGGCTTGGCGAAGAAGGACTGAAATTGCTTGCTTTGGCTAGAAAAATGACAGACCGAGGTTCTCGATACACATGATTTAGATATGGTAGCGGAATACTCCGATATGCTTCAGATTGGGGCACGTAACTCCCAGAACTATGCCCTCCTAAGATACGTAGGAAGGTGCAATAAACCCGTGCTCCTTAAACGGGGAATGTCTACGACAATAAATGAATTCCTTATGGCCGCCGAGTATATACTTTCCGAAGGGAATCAAAATGTTGTCCTCTGTGAGAGAGGAATAAGGACGTTCGAGACAGCTACAAGAAACACCTTTGATCTCAATGCCATTCCCGTACTCAAGGAAAAAACACATCTTCCAATTATAGCCGACC
>PSLL01000012.1:58095-71092 GCA_040289575.1 Candidatus Dadabacteria bacterium
TCATGGCACAGGCTATTGGCAGTACGTGACTCCCATGGCACTGGCGGCAATCGCGGCGGGGGCCGATGGGTTAATAATCGAGGTCCATTTCAGACCCGAAATAGCACAAAGCGACGGCGGGCAGTCGCTTAAGCCCTCAAAGTTCTCTCTACTTATGGAGAAGGCAAAACCGGTTGCCCAGGCGGTGGGAAGGAGTATTTAATTCTCATAACTCAGAAACAAAGAAGTGGGTTGTGTACTAGGAGTAGGTCTAAGGTCTGCTCCCTTCTAATCCTGACTAAAAAATAGATTAATAACCTCCTTAGCATCCTCAACATCTTCTCTATAGACCATCACTTTTACAGGAGAGAAAAATGGGCCATATATATGGGCGATAAAGTAGTTGTCGAGATAGCTTATTACTCTATGGTCATCCAATACCTCTTTAATTAACCCCGCAAGGGCAACATCCTCGGTTCTGTAAACCTCGACAAATGCCTTCTCTTCAGAAGATCCCCCAAATCCCCGAACAATCCCTATTTGGCAATCAGAACAGTATTCTACCCCTTTTGTGTATCTTCTCTTACAGATCGGGCATTCGTTCATTTTAGGAACCGGGGATTTGTTAAAAATCAATCTCTGATAAAAACCCTTCTCCCCTCAATCTTCAGCTTCCCCTCGGCAAAAAGCCTTATCGCTTCGGGATAGATTCTGTGTTCCTCATTATGTATTCTCTCAAGGAGGCTATCCTCTGTATCCGTATCGTAAATTGGAACCACAGCCTGAAGTATAATCGGTCCCGTATCAACCCCTTCGTCCACAAAATGCACTGTACACCCTGTAAATTTCACACCATAATCGAGAGCCTGCTTTGCCGCATGTGTGCCTGGAAAGGAGGGCAGAAGCGCAGGATGAAGATTAATTATCCTATTCTTATAAGACCTTATAAAAAATGGAGAAAGTATTCTCATAAAACCCGCAAGAGCGATGAGATCAATATTATAAGGCTCAAGCCTCATAAGAACTTCTCTCTCAAATTCCTCCCTTGAATGGAAGTTTCTGTGGTCTACAACCTCTACGGGAATGTCGTGTTTTTTCGCCCTCTCTAGAGCATAAGCGCTTGGGTTATTACTGAGCACTAATACAATATCCACATTCCGGATTTTGGCATCAATTATCGCTTGGAGATTGGTTCCGCTCCCTGAAACAAAAATGGCAAGGCGGGTTTTTTTATCCATTAAAATAAAAAAGAATCAGGGCAGCTACCTACTTTCCCACCCCCGTAAGGGAGCAGTATCATGGGCCTCGAAGAGCTTAACTTCCGGGTTCGGAATGGGACCGGGTGTTTCCTCTTCAGTATTGCCACCCAGATTCTATTATGAAAATTAACTGAATGTAAAAAAATGTCAAGGGCGGTAGGTCTTACATTAACTATAAATTTGAAATCCTCCAATAAACATGATTTAATCTACATTCTTATGGAAGAGCTTATAAATGAATTTATTACGGCACTCGATAGAAGAGAAACAACCAAAGAAACCTATCTCAAGGCACTGCGCGAGTTTGCAAAGTGGTTAAGCGGCAACTCTCCCCTAGGACTCTCTACAGTGGACATTCAAAAATATAAGGACTTTTTGGTTTCTAAAAATCTCTCTCCGACATCGCTTTCCACATATCTCACATCCGTAAGGAGACTCTACGACTACCTTATCTCAAAAGGAGTAGTCGCTCAAAATCCGGCAAAAAGAGTGAGGGGAAGCGGAAGGCCTCAGAGACACCTCAGAGCCCCATTGACGCCTGATGAGGTAAAGGCACTGCTCGACGCGATTGATAAGACTTCACCAGTAGGGGCAAGAGACTGGGCAATGATAAACCTTATGGTAAGATGTGGGCTAAGTGAGATAGAAATCGTAAGGGCAAACGTAGGAGATATAAAGGTAAAAGGCGGAAAACAGGTGATCTTCGTTCAGGGAAAGAGCAAGGATAAAAAAGACGAGTACGTAATACTGACTCCTCAGGCACAGGAGGTGATTGAGTGGTATCTTGAGGCTAGAGGGAAACTCAAAGAAGACGAGCCGCTTCTTTGGGGGGTGGGAAATAGGGCAAAAGAAGAGAGAATTACAACACGTGCCATAAGGGAACGCGTAAATTACTACCTGAAGCTCGCAGGGATTAAAAGAAAGGGAATAACACCCTATAGCCTCAGGCATACAGCGGCACTACTTGCAATCGAAGCCGGAGCGGCAGTCTCGGAGGTAAAACAGATGCTTCGCCATAAAACAGTTGATTCCACACTCGTCTATTTTGAAGAAGCAGAAGAGTTAAAGAAAAAGAAAATCTAATTACCTCTTCTCTACATAACTCCTTATAGGGAAATCTCTACCCGGATGCCGCAATTTCTTTATTGCTTTTACTTCAATCTGTCTGATTCTCTCCCTTGTTACATTAAATTCTCGGCCTACCTCTTCAAGTGTATATTCTCTTTCTTTTCCGATTCCGAACCGAAGCCTCACTATCTTTTCCTCTCTACTGTTGAGAACTGAAGAGAGAGCCCCTTTTAAAATCTGCTTAAGCTCCTTCATCTGAAGAGCCTCAAGCGGGGAGGTCGTGGTTTTATCCTCTATAAAATCCATAAGCTTGCCATCCTCCTCATCTCCAATCGGGGTCTCAAGTGAGATTGGGTCTTTTGCGATTTTGAGAATCCTTGCCACTTTGTCATCCGGCATTCCGACTCTTTCTGCTATCTCCTCCGGAAATGGTTCACGACCAAGTTCCTGGACAAGAAGCCTAGAAGCCCTGATTAGCCTATTTATAGTCTCGGTCATATGAACCGGAATTCTTATTATTCTTGACTGATCTGCGAGAGACCTGGTTATTGCCTGCCTTATCCACCATGTAGCATATGTAGAGAACTTATATCCTCTGTGATATTCAAATTTCTCAACAGCACGCATAAGTCCGATATTTCCCTCCTGAATCAGATCCAAAAACGGAAGTCCACAGTTGATGTACTTTCTCGCTATACTTACAACGAGTCTCAAATTGGATTCAATCAGTTTCCTTCTGGCTCTAGAGGCTTTCTCCTCTCCTTGTTCGATTCTCTCAAGGGCTCTCCTGAGTTTCGCAACGTTCCCTCCTGCATCCTTTATAACATTCTGGATTTTCTTTTTTAGACCACTCTTTATTTCCGCTGCCTGGGCTTCGCCACATCTTTGAACTTCTCTAAATTCCTTTTCGATCTCTTCTATCCGATTTATATAATTTCTGGTAATCGAGAGAATTCTATCCATCTGATGCTTATTGAGATTAATCTCTTCTAAATAATATATTATTTTTTCGTTGTTCCTCTTTATCCTCTGTCTTAGCGATTCCCTACTGTCTTTAGGAGTTAGGGGAATTTTTTTCCATATTTTCTTATTTTCCGAATGGAATTTTTTTATTGTGTCTATAGCGCGCTTCACTCTGAGAATAATTTCCTCTTCCCCTAAATCATCCGACTCATCATCAATCGAATTCGTTATATCCCTTACGCTTAGCATCCCCTTTCTTAGTTTCTCGCCGAGATTAATCACTTCTTGGAGCATTAACGAAGAACTCAGTATTGCCCTCGCTATGATCCGTTTTCCGTTCTCAATCTCTTTTGCTATACGCACCTCTTCGTCTCTTGTAAGCAGAGAGTGACCCGCTATTTCATGGAGGTAGAATCTTATTAAATCGTACTCGCTTGCGATCTCTCTGCCCATACCCGTATAGACTTCTCTAGCGAGAGATAGTGCATCCTCTGCTTTATTGTCGTTGTAGCCCTCATAGATTTTATCTAAAAAATCCTCTCCCTCATCGAGAGAATCTTCAAATACGAACTCCGAAAGGCCATCTTCACCGTCCGTTCCAAACTCGTCCCCTGCCTTTTTCTTTTTAGTCTTCATGTGCCTCTCCCTTTATGTTTTTCTCCCGCTCTATCAAATCTCGATACTCCCGGATGAGTTTTTCTTCCAGACTCGTATTCTTTTCCCTTCTAGCCCTATCCATTTCTAGTCTTAGAATTATGAATTCGTCTTCTATTCTCTTTAGCTTTAATTTACGAATACAGTCTTTGAGCATTCTCCATGCAGTACTCTCATCTGGGATATCATCGGATGAAAAGATGGCACCAGATATAATCTCCTGAGTAGATGGATCATTAAACTTCAAAAGGAGAGATGATACATCAGATTGACCATTTAAAGTGATCTCCTCTAAAATAGCTTTAATCTCGCCATCGGCAATGAAATGAACTACATTTTCCTCCTTCAGGTAGCAGGAATACTTCGGGAATTTAAGAAGGACCTTTAAAATAAGCCTTTCTTGAGTATCAAATACTTTTTTAAGTTCCACCCGTGTCTGCGTTCTTGCCTTTTTAAAGTCCGATTCAGATTCTCTACGACTAACCAAAGATAAGAAATCATTTTCCCGCATAACAAATTTTTCCGCTAATTTTTTTGTATAATGACTCCTCTCAATATCGTTTTTAATCTTTGCAATAATTTCAATTGCCATTTGAGCCGCTTTGGCTCTGCCTATTTTTCCCGATTCAAAATCCCTTACAACCGTCTCTATAAAAAAGTCGAGCCATGAACCAGCGCCCGCAATTAACCTTAGAAATTCTTCGCCGCGTCCTTTTGAAATGAACGAATCCGGATCATCGCCATCAGGAAGAAGAACCATAAGTGGCAATAGCCCCTCTTCAAGAAAAACTTCGAGAAGCCCCCTAAGAGAGGCCTTTTCCCCCGATTCATCCCCATCAAGGACAACTATTATCCTGTCCGTATAGCGCCGAAGGAGTACCACCTGATTGCGCGTAAGAGAGGTACCCAAGGTGGCAACAACATTCTTTATTCCGGCAGAATAAAGAGAAAGAAAATCCATATACCCTTCGACCATTATCACTTGCCCACTTTTCCTTATAGAATCCCTCGCCCTATCAATCCCATAGAGAATGCTCCTTTTGTGGTAAATCTCCGACTCAGGCGAGTTTATGTACTTAGGCTTCTCCTGGGTTAGAGCTCTTCCTCCAAATCCAATCACCCTGCCATCAACATCCCTTATCGGAAACATTATCCGCTCCCGAAATCTGTCGTAGTACCCGTTCCCCCCCTTTCTCTTGATTATAAGCCCGACCTCTTCCGCCATCTTGAGAGGAGCCTTCTTTTCGGTCAAAAACCTCACTAGCGCATCCCACCTACCGGGGGCATACCCCAATTCAAATTCCTTCACCGTTTCCAAAGAAATTCCTCTTTTTCTCATGTAATCCCTTGCCGCTCTACCCTCAGTATTGTCAATCAGCATAGAGTGATAGAACCTTGAGGCAAACAAGTTGAGTCTAAAAAGTGTATCTCTCCTCGACTTTCTTCCGGCGTGCAAAGGGTTTTTCTCAATTCTGAGGCCCGCACGACGAGCAAGTTCCTCAACCGCTTCAGGGAACGTGAGATTGTTATATCGCATCATAAACCCAAAGATGTCTCCTCCTGTTCCACAGCCAAAGCAGTGGAATATTCCCTTATCGTCGTTTACATAGAAAGACGGTGTCTTCTCATTATGAAACGGGCAAAGTCCAACGTAGTTTCTTCCTGATTTTTTAAGAGATACATAGGTTTCTATAAGGCTTAAGATGCTAAACCTCCCTCTTATCTCCCCAACTATTGATTCAGAGATAGAGTAGCTCATTGAAAACTGGGTTTACAAAATCTATATCTAGTTTTAGTAAAGAACGAATTAGAGAAAAAGAAACCAGAAGATAAAGCCTCAAGTTATTGTTCCCCTCCGGAGCAATTCACGATGAGTTTATTTCCCTAAAAATCTACGTTCTTTTGGCCATTTTTGTGAAGCGTTTTTTCGATGTAAATAATCTTTAACTTTCTTTGACTTGGTTTTTCTCAGAATTCTTCCTTTCTTATCTCGAACAGAACCCCTCCTTTTTTCTATCAGCCTTTTGAATCTTTTAAGAGCGCAGTCAATACTCCTATTGGTTCCTAATACAATTCCCTACATTTACAAGTCCCTATAGAGCTTATCAAATACCCTAAAATATTAAAATTAGATTGTCAAGTGCCCGACTCCCATTCAGATATAATAGGGAATTTGGTTTTCAACCCCCTATACCCTAATCGATAAAGATTATCGCCCTACCCAATTGTCTTTCTCATGACCTCTATTGGAGCCTCCATGCCAGTCCATATATTAAAGCTCTCCACACCCTGATAGAGGAGCATACTAAGCCCACCTGAGGCTCTCCGCCCCATCTCCCTCATTCGTTTAACGAGATTCGTCTCACGCGGGTCATAAACCAGATCATAAACCGCCGCTCCTTGTGAAAGAATCTCCAGTGGAATCTCAACTGAGTCTATCCCCTTCATCCCCGCCGAGGTTGCATTTACAAGAAGACAAACCGAACCTAGAGATTTTTCTAACTCCTCCTTATCATCAAGAGAAAGGGCATAAATCTGGGTATCTTTAAAGTTCCTTTTAAATTCGGTCGCTAGCCTTTTAGCCTTGTCAAAGGTTCTATTTATTAGGTAAATCTCGGATGCCTCATTCATGCAAAGAGCCGAAATCACCGCGCGCGCCGCCCCTCCCGCTCCAATCACAGCAACCCTCGATCCCCTTGGGTAAAACCCTAAGTCCTCTTTTACCGATCTGAGAAAACCGCCTACGTCTGTATTATAACCGATGAGTTTTCCCTCATCATTTTTCACGGTGTTTACGGCACCCGTGAGACTCGCCTCGGGGGAGATTTCATCAAGGAAAAAGATTATGCTCTCTTTGTGTGGAATCGTGATATTTACCCCCGAGATCCCCATTGCTCTTATAGCGCGGGCGGCGGTCTCAAAATCTCTGGGCTGAACATCAAAAGGAACATACACGCAATCAAGATGGAGCGCCCTAAAAGCGGCGTTGTGCATCCGAGGAGAGAGACTATGGCTTACAGGATGACCAAATATCGCATAAACCTTGGTACTCCCTTTTATGTTCAAGGCATCTCCTCAAAAATCTCTTTGGCCCGCTCTACATCCCTTGAAATCTGTGCAATGAGTGCATCAACACTCTCAAAACGCCTCTCGTCTCTTAGCCTGTCTACGAATTCTATTCTCATCATCTTGCCGTAGACATCACCCCTAAAATCGATTATGTGAGTTTCTATAATAAGACTATTTTCTCCAAATGTGGGACGCAACCCCACATTTGTAATGCTCCTAAGCCTCCTTCCATCCAGATATGTCCATGTAACGTAGACGCCTCTCCTCGGAAAAATCTCCCAGGTGGTATCTAGGTTCGCCGTAGGAAATCCGAGCATTCTTCCCCTTTTCTCCCCTTCTTTAATCCTCCCGTCTATAGAAAAATAATCGCCTAAAAACCTCGCAGCCTTTTTTACCATGCCGTCCTCAATGAGATTTCTTATAAGGGTGCTGCTTACCACCTCTCCATCCAACACAACAGGCTCAACTATCCTGGTTTCAAATTTATATATTTTTCCCATAGATTCGAGAAGCTCTACGTTTCCTCCTCTCTTTCTTCCAAACAAAAAGTCGGAACCCACAAATATGCTCTTAATGTTTAACTTTCTAACGAGTATGTCTTTAATAAAATCCTCAGCCGATATGGCAGCAAACTCTTTCGTGAAACTGTAGCAAACAGTAATCTCTACATCCTCTTTCTCTAAAAGCCTAAATCTCTCTTTCAAAGGAACTATGAGCGGAATATCGGTTCCACGAAGCACCTTCTGCGGATGGGGATAGAAGGTTATAACGCATGAAGTGAGTCCTTTATCTTGAGCGTCCTTTCGCACAAGGCTTATAATCTTCTTGTGCCCAATGTGAACCCCATCAAAAATTCCAATCGTTGCAGATGTAGCGAATTTAAGTGGCTCTTCCGGGTCAAATATTACTTTCATGTTTATCTTTTCTATAGTTTCATTTTTTGTGGTATCAGAAGATTAACACAATTTTACCACAAGTTGAAAGCCCATTGGAATCGGAATAGAAAAAGCATGGTATAAAAACCGATATGGGCAGATTTTCCTGCTGTCCTTGGACAACGTAAGAAACCCTGGGCAAATTCAAGAATTGTTATATAATCACATTGACATAAATCTACTTAGATAGCTATACAATGAATAGAAAAATCGAATATACTATCTGTTGGAAATTCAGTCATCTATTCCTAAACGCAATGAATAAAAGGGTAGCTATATCTATAATTGGACTCATCGTAGTCTTCCTGATACTAGCCGTATCTGTGGGCCAGAATTCATCCACATATGAGGTGAGGGTCGAGAGGAAAAATATAGACCTAACTGTTGCTGCAAAGGGAAAGGTCGAGGCGCTTGAAGAGGTTGATCTGGCTCCCAAGACACTCGGAAGATTAAAGGAAGTTGATGTCAAAGAAGGGGATTTTGTCAAAAAGGGCGACGTTATAGCAGTGCTCGAAAACGATGAAATGAAAGCTCAGGTCGAACAGGCAAAGGCCAATCTCTTAGGTGTAGAAGCGGAGTTAAAAGAGGCAAAACAAAATTTAGCCCGGTTCAATGCACTCTTTAGAAGGGGAATCATATCAAGGTCTGAGCTTGACGGCGCCCAGATGAAATACGATTTGACTCTTTCACAAATCAAAAAGTCGGAAGCCGATCTTAGATATGCACAAGCCCTTCTTGAGAACACATATATAAGGGCACCATTTTCAGGGAAAATCGTAAGGAGATTCCTTGATCCGGGAGAAACCATTACACTTGAGAAGCTACTTCCTATAGTCACTATAGCAGATGTAAGTAAAATCATAGTAAGAGCCGAGATAGACGAAACAGACATTAGAAAGATTAAAATAGGGCAATCTGCCGTCGTCACAGCAGACGCCTATCCCGGAGAGGAATTTAAGGGGAAAATCACGGAGATAAGCCCCGTTGTGGGAAAGAAAAGTATAATTGCCGACAACCCGGCCGAGATGGTAGACACCAAGGTCCTTGAGATCAAGATTGAACTAGACTCCGGCCAAAAGCTTAATCTGGGACTCAATGTGGATGTTACAATCTTTGTACATAATAAAGGGGATGTCCTTGCTCTTCCACTAAAAGCCGTAAGGCACTTGGATGGAACCACCTTTGTCAAAGTAAAGAAGAACGGCTCTTATGAGGAAAGAGAGGTAACTACGGGACTTTATGACAATGAAAATGTAGAGATTACAAGTGGACTAAAAGAAGGAGATATAGTGCTGCTCTCCAATTCTAATTAAATGGAAAAACCCAACGAATGCCGATAAGATTTATTGCCTGGAATCAGTCAGAAAAAATCATTAAAGAAGGAAACAACTGGGATTCAGTTCTCCTACTGCTGTCTCAAGACAATCTCCATATTTGGTTGGATGTCCAAAATCAAGTTAAAGAAGAAGTTGAGTGGCTTGGCAAGGTCTTTAATTTTCATCCCCTTGCACTTGAAGATTGCATCAATCTGAATCAGCGCTCCAAACTCGAAGAATATGACGGTTACATCTTCTTTGTCCTTCACCTCTGCCGTCTCGAAAATGACCAAAGGATAGAGACAGATGAGCTTCATATCTTCTTGGGCCCGCGCTTTATAGTATCGGTTCACGATAAACCTATGGAAATTGTGGATAACTGCTTCAAGAGATGTAAGGATGATCCTCAGACACTCGATAAGGGATGTGATTTTATCTTTTACATGCTGAGCGACTCTCTGGTAGAGAGATACTTTCCACTCCTGGATAAAATTGAGGATGATATTGACGAGCTTGAAGATAGAATGGTCTCTTCTCCAAACCCCGAATCCCTCAAAAAGCTATTTTTGTTTAAACAGAACTTAGTAAGATTAAGAAAGATTATAGCCCCTCTTAGAGAAGTCTTCGGTCTGATTCACAGACATGAGTCCGGCCTGATTAAAGAGAAGAATTATCTCTATATACGTGATGTCCACGACCACCTAATCAGAATCCACGACATGATTGATACATACCGAGATATGGCCGGAAATATGCTCGATGTTTATCTCTCAACAGTATCAAACCGTCTAAATGAGGTTATGAAGCGGCTCACAATTATTGCAACAATTTTTTTGCCACTCGGTTTTGTTACAGGTTTTTTTGGAATGAATTTCCAACACATGCCATTTAGTAATAATCTCATTTTCGCCATAGCCCTAGTACTATGCATTTTAATCCCTATAGGAATGCTATATTGGTTCTACAAACAGGGCTGGTTTTAGACTACTTATAGGGCACACACCTGTCTAGTCTCCTGACAACCATTTATTCCTATTTCCTTGACAGAGGTTTCCTAATTTCCCTTCCTCTTCTGCTCCAAAGACACCAATGGAGAACCAATACTGAGCGGATGGTATGCCTTGACATAGAGCTACACAAAGGCTTATACTTTGACCAGTATCGAGATGCAAGGAGGCGGGGGATAATGAAAATAATCTACTATGCTCTACTTATTCTTACACTATCAACCTCTTTTGCTTTTGCTCAGGGTCCGGCAGAAAGAGAGATAACCGTCTATGATCCAGCCGATGCATTTCATCCCTTTAAGTTGATAAGCCTTGCTATACGTCCGCCGATTGCTCTTCTGAATATATTCGTAAGAGGCGGATATTATGTCCTTGACTCTTATCCTATAAGAAGGGCATTCGACATAGATTATCAACCGAGTATGGATATTGATGAAGATTACTGATATATTTAACTATTAGTCCGCTATATTACTTGTGGTTTCAAGAGGACTTCCCCGGTCGTCTTTAGTGTTCTCAATATACGAACCAGCCACTTTATTGGCCCTAATATTTCCGACATTGCTTATAAAAGTTGCCCCTATGTTTCTCTAATTCGGCCCACAGAACACATAGAGAAAATAGGAAATACCATCAATTATTCCGCCCTTTATATCATTATAATCCTAGATTCAAGGATTTAAATAAACCATGTAAAATATTTGTATGAGCTTGATAGAGACACTAAGGTTCATCTCTACCTCTTCGGGCGTCTATCTGATGAAGGACAAAAACGGCAAGGCAATATATATCGGAAAAGCCAAGAGCCTAAGAAGTCGTGTACGATCCTACTTTCAAAATGGGGAAAGGGACCAGAGACCTCAGATTCCCTACCTGATGCAAGAGGTATCAGACCTCGATTACTTCGTAACACAGAGTGAATATGAAGCGCTGATACTAGAGAACGCCCTAATAAAGAAGCATAAGCCCAAATATAATATCCTATTAAAAGACGATAAAAACTACGCCTCTCTAAGACTCGATCCCAGAGAGAATTTTCCCAAGCTCTCTTATACAAGGCGCATCTCAAATGATGGGGCAGTATATTTCGGTCCATTTGCGTCTGGAGAGGCACTCAGGCAAACAAAGAGGATGATTCATAAGATATTTCCCCTCCGTGATTGCACGGATGAGAAGTTTAAGCGTCACTCGCAAAGACCCTGTCTCAACTACTATATGAAACTCTGCCTAGGACCATGTGCGGGAAAGGTTAATGAGGACAAATATAGAGAGGTGGTTAAACAGGCAGATATGTTCCTCAAAGGGGAGACAAAGAAGATAATGAAACTCCTCAGCCAAAATATGGAAAGGGCCTCAGAGGAGATGAGATACGAGGATGCAGCGCACTATAGAGACCAGATTAGGCTCATTGAGAAGAATCTGGGCGTGAAAAGACTTATTGCGGCAAGCCTGATCGATAAGGACATATTGGGATTTTATAGGGAAGGAAAGAACATAGAATTCGTCGTCCTATTCTCAAGAGGTGGAGCAATTATTGATAAGGCCGAGTATTCTTTTGACAATGCGGTTGGAGAGAATAAGGAAGTCCTCTATGAATTCCTACAGCAGTTTTACGGCGACAGGAGATTTATTCCAAGTGAAGTCCTAATCCCAATTCGTTTTGATGGGATAGAGGTTTTTTCAATATGGCTTTCTGAAAAAGCAGGGAAAAGGGTAAACATAGTCGTTCCAAAACGCGGGGCCAAATCTAAATTAATTGAGATTAGTATGAGAAACGCAGAAGAGAGTTTCAAGAGAAAATCCGCTGAGAAAATAAAAGAACTCCATACGCTCCAAAGAATTAAAGACGCCCTTTCTCTTCCCAAGATTCCATCATCTATAGAGTGTTTTGATATATCAAACATACAGGGAAACCTAGCCGTAGCCTCAATGGTGAGGTTTGAAAACGGCAGGCCCGCAAAAAAGAGGTACAGGAAATTCAAGATAAAAACCGTATTTGGCACAAACGACTATGGCATGATGTACGAGGTACTTTCAAGAAGGCTTAAAAGGGCAGATCAGGATGGCTGGGAGCTTCCGGATATGATTCTGATTGACGGTGGAAAGGGACAGCTAAACATAGCCCATCAGGTTTTAATCGAACTGGGGCTCTTGGAAAAGGTCTTCTTGGCTTCAATAGCTAAAGGAAGAGAAGAGGGGTACTCTGAACGCAAACTTCGCCAAACTCATATAAGACAGACGCATCAAAGTCTAACAGACAGTGCGGAAGAAACAGAAATAAATACTATTTCGAGCACGCCGACAAAAGAAATAGAGATAAGAGAAGACATTGACAGGATCTATATTCCTGGGAGAAAAAATCCTATTCCGCTTTCCGAAATCTCTCAAGAGCTACTCTTTCTTATGCGTGTGCGCGATGAGGCACACAGGTTTGCTATCACCTACCACAAGAAGCTTAGAGGAAAGAAGTCTCTTGAGTCAGAGCTTGACTCCATCCCCAGAATTGGGGAGAAACGAAAGGCAATGCTCCTTAAACACTTTGGCACCGTATCCACAATAAGAGAGGCCTCTGTCGAGGAGATTTCATCTGTTCCTGGAATGGATAAAAGAGCCGCAGAGGAGGTAAAGCGGTTTCTTACTTGATGTGAGTTCGATATAACTTTTTAATAGTAGTATTCATTTTAGATATTGGATTTCATACTGTTTCTAACAGATGGCGCTTGCACCTGCGCCGCGGCGCAGGTGCA
>PSLL01000012.1:71102-77287 GCA_040289575.1 Candidatus Dadabacteria bacterium
CGCGTGTTGGGCAGCCGGAACAGCGGGGCGACCAGGGTTGATGTTCAGAACCTTTCACGGTTGCGACAGCGGGAGAACACTGTTCACTGGAAACGGTGGTTAGACCAAGCTTGTGCTCCATCGCGACTCTATCAAGTAGCAGACAGACAAAAGACATGTAGCTTCTAGAGTGATTGCCGATTGGCCATAGGCATAATTCACAAGCGAGTGAATACCTTTTGCGCCAGCTTGCGTACCACATCCATAGATGCCATTTCCTTTTGTGAAGGAGCCGTCACCTCTACTGCGATGACCCTACCAGCATGGAGAATGCTGCAAGTGGTATTAAAACCCACCTGGGACTTTGATGCAGGCGGAATGTAAGTTGAACACGTCAGCTCTCCATCGGTTTTGACCTCAATCTGGAAACCCTGCGCGCGTGCAAGCTCAATAGCCCTCCATTCCCTGACTCCGTCTTCATCCCCCTGACGCTTGCCCGTGCGAATGAGCACCTTGAGCGATCCGATTTGCTCATAGCACATGCTGCCATCGCCGAGGTCAGCGAACTTTCCGGCTTTCCCTCCCAAGGCCGACTCAAGCTCAGCCGGTTGGAGAAGCTTACAAGCCGCGGATGGCTGTTGAGCCTGAACGAAAGTCAAAGAAACAAGTGCAAACAACAAGGAGCAACACTTGAATCCAGAACGAACACCTGCAGTAGAAAACCTGTTTGAATGCACAACATCCTCCTTCAAGATAGGCCTAACACCCGATATCCCCTCGGATAAGGGTTCTCAGCCAGCTCCTGAATCGCTTCCAAAATCCTCGGAATAGCTTCAAAACGGTTATGACATTCGAACTGTGCAGGAGCTGCTTGGGCATAAGGATGTCAAAACCACGATGATTTATACGCACGTTCTGAGTCGAGGAGGACTTGTGGTGCGCAGTCTTATTGATATGCCTTGACCACGATGGTGGAATGGGCAACCGCAAGGATTACTTCTACTCGATCTTTAAAATCACGAATTCTCTTATTCCTCCGGGGACTTGGACTTTGACCTCATCGTCCACCCGCTTTCCAAGAAGTGCGCGTCCGATGGGAGATGTTACCGATATGAGTCCATTTTCAGGTTCCGATTCATCGGGACCGACAAGTTGATAGGTTACTTTATCGCCCGATTCTATCTCCTCAAGCGTCACGCGGACACCAAACATAACACGGTCTTTGTTGGGAAGTTTTGACGGATCAATGATCTCGGCTCTTGCGATTTTGCCCTCTAATTCCTTAATTCTCGCCTCAATAAACCCCTGTCTGTCTTTTGCGGTCTCATACTCGGCATTCTCTGAGAGATCGCCAAATGCCCTTGCGCGCTCAATCGCCTTTATAATCTCAGGACGCTCTACGGTTTTGAGCCTCTTTAGCTCCTCCTGAAGCTTCTTATATCCCTCAGGTGTAACAGGAACCCTTTCGGTTGACATCTTACGTTCTCTCCATACTTTTTTCTTTAGCCACAAATGAGCACAAACAGAAGAATACAGGATATAGTAGACAGGATACAGGGACTTGAGGTTTCTTCCCCGTATTCTGTTTCCTGTATTCTATTCTGCATTCTGATTATTTGTGTCCATTTGTGGCTAATAAATCGTTATTAACTCATTTTATAATAGTCCTGAATAGCCCTAACATCCAACCCTTCTTTTTTTAGGACCTCGATTGCCCCTACGGCTGCTCTTGCTCCGGAGATTGTCGTGTAATAGGGCACATTGTGCACGAGTGTTGTTCTCCTGAGTAGATAAGACTGGGCGATTTCCCTCTCTCCCAATGTGGTATTTATTACAAGCTGTACCTCTCCGTTCTTTATATGATCTGCTATGTTCGGCCTTCCTTCAATAACCTTATTTACCATTTTGCATCCGATTTTCAAATTTTCAAGATACGCAGCCGTCCCGCGGGTTGCCATAATGCTAAAACCGAGTTCCTGAAGCTTCCTTGCAATGCCGACAGCACGGGGTTTATCCTCGTCTTTTACGCTTATAAAGGCCGTTCCCGAAAGGGGTAGATTTGTTCCGGCGGCAATCTGAGCCTTGGCAAACGCGCGCCTCGGCTCAATGTCAATTCCCATTACCTCTCCTGTGGATTTCATCTCAGGTCCTAAGATCGTATCCACGCCGGAAAACCTCACAAATGGAAACACTGACTCCTTTACACAGACGTGCTTTGGAACTATCTCTTTTGTGAAATTGAGTTCTTCTAGACTCCTTCCGGCCATAACCTTCGCCCCTATTTTTGCAAGGGGAACCCCGATTGCCTTGCTCACAAATGGGATTGTGCGGCTCGCCCGTGGATTCACCTCAAGCACATAAATGTCCCTGCCTTTCACAGCAAATTGAATATTCATCAGACCGATAACACGAAGGGCAAGGGCAAGGTCGCGGCTCTGACGCTTTATCTCATCAACTATATACTCCCCGATTGAAAATGGGGGAAGAACCATTGCACTATCGCCTGAGTGCACCCCTGCCTCTTCAATATGCTCAAGAACCCCGCCAATAACAACCGCCTTTCCATCCGAGACGGCGTCAACATCAACCTCGATTGCGTCTTTTAGAAACTCATCAATTAGAACAGGATGCTTTTGAGAGACCCTTACAGCCTCTTTAATATAACGCCTGAGAGCCTCCTCGGTATAGACAATCTCCATCGCGCGGCCGCCCAGCACATAAGAAGGCCTTACAACAATCGGATAACTGATTTGGGATGCGATCCAGAGGGCTTCATATTCGCTCCTTGCAACCCCGCTTCTTGGCTGTGTAAGCCCAAGCCTCTGTATTAAATCCCGAAACCTTTCTCTATCTTCTGCAAGGTCAATACTCTCGGGTGATGTGCCTATAATACTCGCTCCCCTTTTTTCAAGTGGGATCGCAAGCTTAAGCGGCGTCTGTCCCCCGAGCTGGACTATTACGCCGTAGGGCTTTTCCCTTTCGATTATTGAGAGTACATCCTCTTGAGTCAGTGGCTCAAAGTAGAGTCGGTCAGACGTATCATAATCCGTACTTACAGTTTCAGGATTGCAATTTACCATAATCGTTTCAAATCCCTCTTCCTTCAGTGCAAATGAGGCATGGACGCAACAATAGTCAAACTCTATTCCCTGTCCTATCCTATTCGGACCGCCGCCGAGAATAACCACCTTCTTTTTGTCTGTCGGAAGTGCTTCATCTTCCCTTGCATAGGTTGAATAGAGATAAGGTGTATACGCTTCAAACTCTGCGGCGCATGTATCTACCATTTTATATATGGATCTAATCTTGCTGGATTTCCTTTTATCCTCTATCTCATCCTCCGAGGTTCCGAGAAGCTCAGCTAATCTCACATCCGAAAACCCGAACTCCTTTGCACGCCTGAGAATACCGTTTGACATCGGTACCTCGTTTTGTGCTGTCCTTTTTATCTCTTCCTCCATATCCACAATCTGCTTTATATTCATAATAAACCAGGGATCAATCCGTGTGAGATGATGGATCTCGTCAACGCTTATTCCGCACCTCAAGGCATCGGCAAGATACCAGAGTCTTTCATGGTTTGGGGTTCTCAACTTCGCGCGTATTGTCTCCAAATCTTGAGATTTGATTTCAAAACCGTATGAGTCAATCTCAAGGGAGCGTATAGCCTTTTGAAGGGATTCTTTGAACGTTCTTCCAATCGCCATTACCTCTCCAACAGACTTCATCTGAGTAGTAAGCGTCGGCTCGGTTTGAGGAAACTTCTCGAAATTGAACCTTGGAATCTTTACGACAACATAATCAATCGTCGGCTCGAATGACGCAGGGGTGTATCGGGTGATGTCATTTGGAATCTCATCGAGCGTGTAACCCACTGCTAGTTTTGCCGCAATCCTTGCAATCGGAAACCCAGTGGCCTTTGATGCAAGTGCAGAGCTTCTTGATACCCTTGGGTTCATCTCGATTATCACCATCCGTCCGTCACTCGGATTGATTGCGAATTGAATATTCGACCCGCCTGTATCAACCCCTATCTTCCGTATTACACGGATCGCCGCATCACGCATCATCTGATATTCCTTATCTGTGAGTGTCTGGGCCGGTGCAACGGTAATGCTATCCCCGGTATGCACGCCCATCGGGTCAAAGTTCTCAATTGAGCATATTATTACAACGTTGTCCCTTCCATCCCTCATCACTTCAAGCTCAAACTCCTTCCATCCGAGAACCGATTCTTCTACTAAAATCTCTCTTACCGGACTGGCGTCAAGACCGGCTTTGGCAAACTCCTCAAACTCCTCTCTGTTGTAGGCAACGCTTCCACCGGTCCCACCAAGTGTAAAAGAAGGACGGATTATAACGGGAAAACCAATTCTCCCGACCACCCCCCAAGCCTCCTCCATAGAATGAGCCGTCCCGCTTTCAGGGACATCAAGCCCGATCTCCAGCATGGCTTTTTTAAAGAGCTCTCGATTCTCCGCCTTCTCTATCGCATGGAGTTTCGCCCCTATGAGTTCAACCCCGAATTTATCGAGAATCCCAGGCTTGGCAAGTTCCACCGCGATGTTGAGCGCAGTCTGACCGCCCAGTGTAGGGAGAAGGGCCTGGGGACACTCCTTCTCAATTACCTTCCTAACAATCTCGGGGTTAAGAGGCTCTATGTATGTTCTATGCGCAAGTCCAGGATCCGTCATAATGGTTGCCGGATTGCTGTTTACAAGAACAATCTCATAGCCCTCCTCTTTCAGTGCTTTACAGGCTTGAGCACCAGAATAATCAAACTCACATGCCTGTCCTATTATGATTGGGCCTGAACCTATGATTAGTATTTTTTTTATATCGGTCCGTTTAGGCATTAAACACAGTTTTAAGCCACGAATGAAATAATCAAGATACAGAATACAGGAAACAGGATTTAGAAGTCCCCCGTATTCTATCTACTGTATTTTGTATTTCTCTGTTCGTGCTTATTCGTGTCCATTCATGGCTAAACTCAAACTTTATTTACGTCGTTGAGCTTTCCTCATCCTCATATATATTTTCGTCGCCGTAATCCTTCAAATTCCCCCTAAACCCCGGAAGCGTCTCAAATCTGTAGAGGGCAGAGCGATACCAATTTTTTTTTGGTCCCTCCTTTATAGGAGACAGCCTCCATGCGCGCGTCTCCTCCTCGTAGCCCCAGTTTACGTATTCATTGAAGTTGTGAATTATATCCGTAAAAACGATTCTGTATTTAAGGAGCATCTTCTGAATGCTGTGCCACTTTGTAAGAGACGCTTCCCTTCTCGTAAATCCAAAATATCCCGCAGAGCCAGGTGACCGAAGCGCAGATATTCCACGACCTATAAAGGCGTCCGCCGCTTTCAGGGTCTCAGGCGGGTCTGTAAAAAATGTATCGTACTTCTTCATGTGCTCTTTAGGAAGCGGATGCCTGAGGTCAAATCTCTGGACCTCGACCTGAAAGCCCTCTTTCTTCGCGGTGTCCCCTATGAATTTTATAAGCCTCTCATCAATCTCTACAACGGTAATCCTCTTTGGAAGGCCGCTCAAGCCTAAAACCAAGCTCATTAAATCATCATCACCGAGAATTATTATCTCTTTTCCAACAACATCTCCCCTCTCATAAGAAAGGGCAAAACGGGAAAGAGTTGTCTTGGGCGTTACGTATCCCTGATCGAACCTTCGGATTGCCTGGGGACGGAGCTTCTGTATCTTTAGAAATCTCCTTCTAATCCCCGAGAATCTTTCTAGACTAATCCCTCTCCCTTCACAGAAGGGACAAGAAATATCCTCTACGGGATGCGCCCCATTTGCAATCTCCCTTCCCTTGGGCGTGAGCCTAAATCCGCCATCCGAGATTGAGACAAGACCATTTTCAGAGAGAACTTTCACGGATTCAAAAACGGCAGGCACCGGAAAGTCCGAGAGGTCTGCCAGTTCCCAGGGAAGCCCTGTTCTCCTAAGAGCGCCAAAAAGCCTCTCTACGTCCTTAGGAGTAACCTTGATCTTAGACCTGTCTGAAACCTCTCTTGCAATGTGTGTAAAATCCATGAAAGAGCCTCTCCTTAAAGTCAGAAGTTTATACCTAAAAACCGGCGGAGTTTCAAATTATTTGGGGAAAATGTAGTTGCAAAGTGAAGATGTCACCTCATTACTTGGTTTATCCAAAAGGCAGATAATACGGCTTAAGAACAAGCTCAGAAGGG
>PSLL01000076.1:0-1869 GCA_040289575.1 Candidatus Dadabacteria bacterium
GATCTGGAAAGTCCTGCAGGTCGCGGAGCAGACGTTCCGGCGCCTGAACGCGCCGCGGTTGCTGCCGGCCGTCTATGCCGGCACTCAGTACGTAGATGGAGTCCGGAAGAATCGGGTCGCCCGGCAGGAGGTTGCCGCCTGATTCCATTTACACACCTCTTGACAAGACCTCAATCGGTAATAGAGCGACCAAGGAGGCAAAAGTGAGCGATGTGAGAATATTCTTCATGGTGCTGCCATTCCAAGGGATCTCGTAACACTTCCGGCCATTGCTAATCTATTCTTCTTCCGTCCTGCGCTCTTAGTCGAATACAGCCGGTGAGCAGATAGTGAAAAATGACTATGAGCCACCAGCAATTTCACGACTTGGAGGTATCGCTGATCCAGTATTGGACAGCGCACGAAAGGGTGGCCAAAATTGTAGGCCCTTGAGAGGTACCCGGTCTCGGGACGAGCGATCAGCCGATCGAGTAGAAACCTGTACTATGCGCAGTCAGATTTTTCTCCTCTGGCACCTTTGTGACCATCTACCAAGAAGGTGACGGATCAAACGTTGCTGGACTGACAGCGCATGAGAAAGACGGAAGAACAAGGACCAATTTGCGCGCGCCTTCGATTCGACCCAGTGACCTATCCGTTCCCACACATTACAACCCCACTCTTCGTTCCCTTGAACGAGGCAGGACCTCTCACTGAGACATAGGCTTAGATGGGACCCGTAATCGAGTGAATTGACAAAAGGGCTATCCCTAGCCGAGATACAAGTGAATGCCGTATAAGTCTTGAGTAAGACTTGAGTTGTAGAACGTCAGGCTAATTGTTTATAGCTATAGGAACTGGCTATACGTGTTCAAAATAGACGCATAGGCGTTCAAAGAGAAAGGATAAGCCATGAGAATCGCGTTAGCCACAGCCATGGTTGGCCTGGTCCTCACATTCACTGCGGTAGAGCGGGTCTGGGCGGGATTCTTATTCAACCGAGACCATAAAGAGCAACTGGTACAGCAAAACGGCGGGAACGGCGGGAGTCAATCTCAAACATCATCTACCGGTTCCTCAACTGCTCCAGTGGCTCCAGTTCCGGAACCTTCGACCGTTGTCCTTCTCGCCTCCGGACTGGCTGGGCTTGGGTTATGGCGATTGATGCGGAAAAGGTAAATTGTCTGGCCCCCATATAACTCAGTCGGCCGCTGCATTTTTAAGTGAGGAGAGTTCCGGAGACAGGCAGAACTACTGTCTTTCCATAGCCACGTTTCATCTCCTGTGCCTCCTCTTCAAAGTCCTTCAAATCCAACC
This sequence comes from Candidatus Dadabacteria bacterium, assembly GCA_040289575.1. GTDB lineage: Bacteria > Desulfobacterota_D > UBA1144 > Nemesobacterales > CSP1-2 > PSLL01. Next base: position 1,297 of record PSLL01000076.1, read on the forward strand.
GAGAGCCGGAAATAGTTCAATGCCATTGAGATAACTGGATTTGCTGGAGCCGGCGCCCGGGATCGAACCGGGGACCTGCGGTTTACGAAACCGCTGCTCTGCCATCTGAGCTACGCCGGCTACCGACTGCTGACGAGGAAACAGGAGGGGGTTTTAAGCAGGTGCCATCATACCCAGGTGATGGGACAAGTGTCAATCGCCGTGCCCGCCGCCCGAGCTTATTGCACACGTGCCAGGGGAAAGACAGAAAATTTTGCCTTGGGGCCGAGCGGCGGCAGGCAGATCGGCTCCTGTGCATTCTGGAATTTTTCCTTGGCTACGCTCATCACCTGCTCACGCACATACCCGCATAATTCTCCGATCACGACCTGACCGTTTTGATCCTTATCCGCAGCTCCGCCTAGTCCCTTGAGCAAATAGTATGTGAAGAGCCCATGCCGGCCCTCTTCGTACTGATGCGCTTCTTGACGGCCGCTGATCCCGATGATCTGCACCAATTTGTCTCCCTGTAAACCTGCAGGGATGGCGCTCCAGACCGGATCTTTTCCGTCCTGCCCGGCTGCAAAAGGAGAC
>PSLL01000076.1:1923-2194 GCA_040289575.1 Candidatus Dadabacteria bacterium
CTCCGTGAGCGTCAGATCAAGCAGCAGCACCGCCCGCCGAATAGGCAGGCGTGCGAGCGCATCGTAGAGCCGTCGCAATGAGAACAAGCGCTGCACAGATGCGGCATCTGCTTCATAGGGGATAAGCGAAACGGCCCCAGTGGATGGAGTAAGCAGTGCTCGACCGGCAACAAAGATAAACACCTCGCTTCCCGAATCGACCTGTCGTGGCAACCAGTCTTCGAAGAGATCAATGAGATCTCCTTTCAGGACATGATCATTCGTGGCCAGC
>PSLL01000076.1:2208-3227 GCA_040289575.1 Candidatus Dadabacteria bacterium
GATCGGGTGGGACCCCGATCACCGTTCGGAAATACTGAGCCATCACTTCGGCATCATGGACGGCAAATTGCACACCGGAAACGTCGGGGTTGCGGAAGGCACCGATACCGATCACGACTCCGACGGCCTTCTGCCGCTCATAGCTGGGCGTATGGTTCGGAATCTGATCCACGTCCACTACAGACGCCCGAAGATCTCTGGTCTTCTCCGGATATAAAGTGACCAAGAATTGTTTCTGGTTCGGTGGAGCCGCTATGAAGGACGTCGCCTCAAGCGAGAATAACAATTCAGCCTGTTGAACGGCATCAATTGAAGGCCCCCTCCCGGTCACCTCCACACGCTTGGTCTCTCCCGGCTGCAAGTCTCCCACTGAAATCGAAGGGGGAAATTGCTGAGCAAGTATTGGTGTTCCACTGATCCGTATTGATACGTCCCTCGCGATTCTGGGACCTGGATTGCTGACCTCTGCTTCAGCGATAATGGCCTCGCCGTTTTCGATGACTTGGTTCTTATTCACATCCATCAGCATAACCCTGAAGAACAAGGACGGCTGTTCGGCTGAGGATAAGACAGGCGAGATGTTTGCCGGAAGATTTCCGGCGACTTGTGAATCATTCGAGTGAGATGCGGCGGCTGCCGGATCGCTCGAGCGACCGAATAGGTTCGAGATGCCACATCCAGTAAGATCGATCAATAAGATGAACACCAATACCAGGCGAGTCATGGGGAGAGCCAAAAGAAGTCCGGTGGCGGGGAACAACGGCAGAACGTACACAACCCACACGGGACGAGGTTACCCGAAACCGTTCAAGAAGGCAATTACCGGTCATTCCCAAAATGTTCGAAGCGATCATTCGCACCTATCCCGGATGCTATCTCCACCTGCCAGTTCCACATGCCCGCCTCGACCACACCGAGAGAGACTGTGTTCCTGATGATGCGCCATTATTCATTTCACTTAACCGTCCTCGGGCTGCGCGCCACGATGCGTTTCTCCCCGTTGCAGCAAGGCCGCCGTT
>PSLL01000076.1:3238-4695 GCA_040289575.1 Candidatus Dadabacteria bacterium
GGAAAGAGCCGGATCACCTTCGGTCAACGGATTGCGAACCACGCCGAACGATCGGCGAATCAAGAACGCCGCTGAGGCCATTTACGGCAGTCCGTAACATTGACAGTCGATACCCCTTGCAGTATCGTGCCTGCCATGTCCGATCCGTCCTCATGCTCTCCCGCGTCGGCGCATCCTTCACAGGAGCATGGAGCCCGTGCTGTCTCATGGTCGGCACTGGCTCATTTGATCCGGCTCCCGAATCAGACGGGCACTCTGCTTCTCATGCTGCCCACATTCTGGTCACTTGTCCTCGCCTCACACGGCAAACCGTCTATCACCCTGCTTGCAATCTTCGCTGCCGGTTCGTTCCTCATGCGAAGCGCAGGCGTGGTCTTGAATGATATCGCCGATCGTTCCTTCGATCGGCAGGTGGCCAGAACTCAAACCAGGCCTTTGGCCAGCGGTGCCCTCAGGCTCCCTGAAGCGTTCATCACCGGCGGTGTACTGCTCGTACTCGCCGCCGGCCTACTTCTCTTTCTTAATCCTTTGACCATGCTTCTCAGCCCCGTTGCCCTTCTTCTTGTAGCAATCTATCCATTCTCTAAGCGCATTCTCCAGCTTCCTCAAGCGATACTCGGCCTGGCATTCGGCTGGGGTGTGATCATGGCGTGGGCGGCGGTCCAGAACAAATTGGCTGCGCCCGCATGGCTGCTGTACGCCGCTACTATCTGTTGGACCGTGGCCTATGACAGCATTTATGCACTCCAGGATCGAGAGGACGACCTGCGGATCGGGGTGAAATCATCCACGATCCTGTTCGGGTCCTGGATCTGGCTGGCGGTTGGAATCTCGCTCGGACTGATGCTGATCCTGCTTGGGGTCACCGGCTGGCTGACGGGATTGAATGTCGGGTTCTATGGCATGCTGGCGCTGATTGCTGGGTTCTCGGGCCAACAGGTCGTGACGCTACACAAGCCGCTTTCCCCGAATCAGGCCTTTATGTTGTTCAAGCAACATGTCTGGGTAGGATGGGGGATTCTGGCAGGAATTTGGCTCGGATTTGTGTAGGTCTGAGCATGCTCTTACTGACTCGCTTGTGCGGCGACGGACTGGTCCTGTCTGGGAGCGCGCAAGGTGCTGAGATACATCGTGACAGCCTTCGCATCCGCATCGCTGAGCCCGAGATTGGGCATCCGGGTGTCAGGCTTCATGCTCTGTGGATACTTGATCCCCAGGTGGCGTTCAGGCGGAAGCCGGCTCGATCGAGCGCCGGGCCGACGATCCCGCCGTCCTCCCCGATCCGGTGACACGCGTTACACCCATACTTGTTCTTGTAGAGTCGCTTGCCGGTCTCGGCGAGCTTGGCACTGGCATCCGCCGTCATGGTCAGTTCGGGCTTCGGGATAGCAGCAAACTCCGGGCGCGTCGTGAAGTTAATGACCTCGGCCTTGGCTTTCTGTAGCGCCTTGCTGGCG
>PSLL01000077.1:0-4079 GCA_040289575.1 Candidatus Dadabacteria bacterium
CCCTCTCATCAATGACTTTTTTGCCAATGCGTAATTTCAGGGATTACTGAGCTTCTCGCTCTAAAGGGAATAAATATTACCGACCTAAACACAAAGGTCGTTTCTGGCCAGAACGTGCCTGTCTATACGATGATTATTGAAGTAGACGTACCTGAGTATATAGCTATAACTCTCCTCGATGGAGAATTCTCCTCTCTTGAGAAGGAAATGGCAATTGACATTAGCATTAAAAATAGAGATGCTCAAATTTTAAAAGCCAATTTCCGACTAAAAAAGGAAACTTAGATCAATGGCAATTCTTCCTGTGATTAGATGTCCGCATCCGATTCTTAGAAGTCCATATAAGCCGGTAATAGAGATAAATCAGGGGATTCTGAAAATAGTAAATGACATGATCGAGACGATCTATGCCTCACCGGGGTGTGTCGGTGTTGCTGCACCTCAGACTTGTGGCTCTAATAAACCCCGTTATTGTCTATATCGAGGGAGAAAAGGGCTTAAAGGAGGGATGTCTGAGTATTCCGGATTTTCTGGGAAATGTAATAAGGGCGAGAAAGACCATTGTAAGAGGACTCAATTCGGAAGGACAGGAGGTAGAAATCCTCTCCAATGGGCTTGAAGCCATAGCTGTGCAACATGAGTTGGATCATCTGGACGGAGTGCTTTTTATACATCGGATTAGCTCTTTAGCAACCGATTTGGTTAGGCGAAAAGGGATCACCTGAAGACCTCATATCCTAAGTTGGTAATATAAGAGTCTAAAATAAATTCTATGAATTGAATATAAGAAAATACATTCTGGTATAATCTTTTACATGTTAAAAAAAACTGAAATTGAAAAGTCTAAAATCCTCCGACGGCTGTTGGACGAGCGAATCCTCTTTTTGGACGGTGCTATGGGCACTATGATTCAGCGCTATAAATTAGAAGAAGCCGATTTCAGAGGTGAGAGATTTAAAGACCACCCTAAAGACCTAAAGGGCGACAATGACCTTTTAAACCTGACCCGCCCGGAAATAATTGCTAATATTCATCGCAAATATCTAGAATCAGGCGCGGATATAATTGAGACTAATACATTTAACAGTACAAGAATCTCCCAGTCTGATTATGGACTCGAAGACATTATTTATGAACTCAATAAATCTGGTGCTGAAATCGCCCGCCGTGTAGCCGATGAATTCATGGCTGGGAATCCCGAACGCCAATGTTTTGTCGCCGGGTCGCTGGGTCCGACCAACAAAACCCTCTCTCTATCGCCCGATGTAAACAATCCTGCCTTCCGCGCCATCACATTTGAGGAGCTGGTTGACGCTTACTATGAGCAGATTAAGGGGCTTGTTGACGGAGGGGTAGATATACTACTGCCCGAAACTGCTTTTGATACACTCAACCTCAAGGCGGCTATTTTTGCCATTGAGAGATTCTTTGACGAGTATCCAGTACGCCTTCCCGTTATGCTCTCTGTAACGATTACGGACGCATCGGGGCGTACACTTTCCGGTCAGACAGTCGAGGCATTTTGGTATTCTGTTATGCACGCAAAGCCACTCAGTGTGGGAATAAACTGTGCCCTGGGAGCAAGACAAATGCGCCCATACATAGAAGAGCTTTCTAAAATTGCTGAGTGTTACATAAGCTGCTATCCCAATGCGGGACTGCCCAACCCTCTGAGCGATACGGGATATGACGAGACTCCTGATGCCACGTCCAGTTTCCTGGAAGAGTTTGCCCGGAGTGGATTTGTCAATATTGTCGGCGGATGTTGCGGAACGACTCCGGAACATATACGCGCCATTGTACAAAGAGTGAAAAATATTCTACCGCGAAGGATTCCCAAGCATTCTCCTACAACCTGCCTCAGTGGTCTTGAGCCTCTTAAAATAGATGGTGATTCCTTTATCATGATTGGGGAGCGCACGAATGTGACTGGGTCTCCTCAGTTTGCCAAACTAATTAAAGCCGGAGATTTCGATGGCGCACTCGCGGTGGCAAGGCAGCAGGTTGAAAACGGGGCGAATATCATTGACGTTAATTTTGATGAAGCTCTGCTCGATAGTGAGGCGTGTATGACACGATTCCTGAACCTGATTGCCTCCGAGCCTGACATCGCCCGTGTTCCTATTATGATTGATAGCTCTAAGTGGTCTGTTATTGAAGCCGGTCTTCGTTGTGCTCAGGGTAAATGTATTGTGAATTCTATAAGCCTCAAAGAGGGCGAAGAGAAGTTTCTACACCAGGCACGACTCGCAATGCGCTATGGCGCCGCTGTAGTAGTTATGGCTTTTGATGAAAAGGGGCAGGCTGAAAATAAGGCCGATAAGGTTCGCATCTGCCAGCGTGCATATAAACTCCTTACCGAAAAGGTCGGTATGAACCCGACAGATATTATATTTGATCCAAACATACTTACTGTGGCTACAGGTATTGAGGAGCATAACAATTATGCTGTGGACTTTATTGAAGCCGTACGTGAGATCAAAACCACATGCCCTGGGGCGCGCACAAGTGGAGGAATAAGCAATATATCATTCTCATTTCGAGGCAATAATATGGTTCGTGAGGCCATGCACTCTGCTTTTCTCTACCATGCCATCAAAGCGGGACTTGATATGGGAATCGTTAATGCCGGGATGCTTGCCGTCTATGAGGATATTGATAAAGAACTGCTGGAGTTGGTTGAAGATGTCCTTCTCAACAGAAGACCTGACGCAACCGAACGCCTAATTGAGTATGCAGAAAGGATCAAGAGTGCGGGAAAAACCAGGACTAAGGATCAGGAATCCTGGCGAAGCGGCACTGTAAATGAACGTCTTTCCTATGCTATTGTCAATGGGATTATGGATTATATAGAACAAGATACTGAAGAGGCCCGACAACAATACGAAAAGCCGCTCGACGTTATAGAGGGTCCGCTTATGGATGGAATGAAGATTGTCGGAGACCTCTTTGGGTCGGGAAAGATGTTTTTGCCTCAGGTTGTCAAGAGTGCACGCGTTATGAAAAGGGCTGTGGCTTATCTTCAGCCGTTTATGGCGACTGAGAAAGCCAAGATTCGAGACACGCGGCCTCGGGGTAGGTTTGTTATAGCTACAGTTAAGGGCGATGTGCACGACATTGGAAAGAATATCGTCTCTGTAGTCCTTGCCTGCAATAATTATGAGGTCTTTGATCTCGGCGTCATGGTTCCATGCGAAAAGATTCTGAATACCGCAAGGGAGGTGAACGCCAATATTATAGGTATGAGCGGTCTTATCACGCCTTCGCTTGATGAGATGGTCTATAATGCCTCTGAGATGGAGAGACAGGGTTTTAAAATACCTCTTCTTATCGGTGGAGCCACGACAAGCAAAGCCCATACTGCGATTAAAATTGCTCCTCAATACAGCGGTGTTGTTGAGCACGTTCAGGATGCCTCTCTCATTGTCGGTGTTTGTAACAATCTACTTAACCCGGAAAAAGTAGATAAATATGCGACTCAAATCCGTGATAAACAAGAAAGGCTGAGACAACAACACTCTAGCAGGGGTGAGAGGAAATTCGTTTCAATAGAGAAGGCTCGTGCTAAGGGATTTAAAACAAATTGGAAAAACACACATATTGATGTACCCAAGAATCTGGGTTTGCAAATCTTAGATAACATACCGCTTGAAGAGGTTGTTCCTTTTATTGACTGGTCGCCGCTATTTTGGGCATGGGAACTCAAGGGGGTTTATCCAAGAATTTTTGAACATAAAAATTATGGAATACAAGCCCGTGAACTCTATGAAGACGCTCAGAAACTACTGAAAGAAATCATCACGAATAAACGCTTTAGAGCACGTGCGGTTCTCGGCTTCTGGCCTGCAAATAGCGTCGGTGATGATATCGAGGTCTATATGGATGAGTCGCGTAAAGGGGTTTTGGGAACCTTTCATTTTCTACGCCAGCAGAAGGAAAAGGAAGAAGACGGTATCTACTACTGCCTTGCGGATTTTGTTGCGCCAAAGGATTCAGGCCGCGGAGATTACATTGGGGGTTTTGCAGTAACCGTTGGCAAAGAGGTTGAAGATTTCGCAAATACTTTCAAGGCTAAAAAT
>PSLL01000077.1:4089-4685 GCA_040289575.1 Candidatus Dadabacteria bacterium
CTCCGCCATAATGGTTAAGGCACTCGGCGACCGTTTTGCAGAGGCTCTTGCGGAGATGATGCATAAGAAAGCGCGGATAATTTGGGGATATGACAAGGACGAGAATCTCTCTTATGAGGACCTGATTAGAGAAAAATATAGAGGAATCCGTCCGGCCCCGGGCTACCCTGCCTGCCCAGACCATACTGAGAAAAGCCTGCTCTGGGAATTACTACAGGCCGAAATTAACACTGGAATATCTCTTACAGAGAATTTCGCTATGAATCCCCCTAGCTCCGTTTCGGGTTGGTATTTCGCCCATCCGGAGTCGAGATATTTCCACATAGGCCAAATAGATCGCGATCAGGTTGAGGACTACGCCAGGCGCAAGAATATGACTGTGGAAGTCATAGAGAGATGGCTGAGACCCAATTTGGGTTATGAGCCAGTTGGTCGCTCCTAAATTATAATTGTGAGCCAATTAAATGCCGATACACAATCATATTAGGTCAAGCCCTGTTTTTAGTTGGTGTAGTAGAAGGCAAAACATTCTTAAGCTGCTCTCATTGTAACTGTCCGCATGAATGATCCCCACCCCTTGGACCCATCTAATACCA
>PSLL01000078.1:0-4621 GCA_040289575.1 Candidatus Dadabacteria bacterium
GGAAGTTGTAACTGAGGTGCTGCACGCATGCCCTCCACAGGGGATTGGTTTATTTTATGGCACCACTGGTGAGGCCGCTTACGATAAAACGCTGACCAAAAACGAAGATTACAAAAACAGGAATAAAAGATAGCACAGTTACAGCGGTCAAGTTCTCCCAATGTATGCCGTACACACCGAGCAGAACGGAAAGACCAACAGGAACAGTTTTCATCTCATCGGTAGTGGTAAAAATAAGGGCGACCAAAAACTCATTCCAAGAGCCAAGAAATGTCAGGATAGCGAGAGTAGCCAGACTTGGTTTAATGAGAGGCAGAATAATGTTCCACCAAATCCTGAGATCGCCACATCCGTCGATACGTGCCGATTCAACAAGATCATTCGGGATAGATTCACAGGCGTTACGCAGTAGGAAGATAGAGACCGGTAAACTGAAAGTCGTATAGATAAGAGTCAAGCCTTCGCGAGTATTAATCAGACCGAAGGTTTGCAAAATCGTAAAAAGTGGAATCAGCAGCGATTGATGAGGGATCATTAAAGAGATAAGGATCGAAAAAAACAACAACTCTCGCCAGCGCAAATTCAATTTTGCAAAGCCATACCCTGCCAGTGAGGAAACAAGCAACACCAGGAAAACAGTTGCCAGGGCGATAACCAGGCTGTTAAAATACCACAATCTAAAATCCTGACGAGAAATAACAGTGTAGAAGTTCTCAAGAGTTGCCGGATTAGGAATAAACCCAGGCGGGTAATCAAGAATATGATCAGGAGTCTTAAGTGCAGTAATTACTGTCCAGTAGAACGGAAAAAGAAATACCACTCCTAAGAGAGCATTTAACAGGTAGAAAAAAGTGCGACCATAAGCATCGCTAAAGAGTGGACGCATCGCTCCTCCAGTCAGTACTCAATACGTGTGCGGATAAAGCGTATCTGAAGGTAGCTAATGACGACAAGAAAAGCAAGCAAGAAGACGGACATTGCCGCTCCCTTACCAAGAAGGAAGAACTGGAAAGCCGTTCGATAGATCCAGAGAACAACAGTCGTTGTATCATACTCAGGCCCACCACCGGTAAGAACATACCAAAAGTCAAAACCGAGATAGGAGCCTATAACCGAGATTGTAACCGCTAAGGCAAAAGTTGGGCGCAAAAGCGGCAATGTAATACGAAGAAACTGAATCCAGCGCCCAGCTCCGTCAATTGCAGCAGCCTCGTAAAGTTCTGCCGGAATCGACTGCATACCAGTCAGGAGAAGGACCATAGAATAACCAACGGTCTTCCATACTATCATTATAATCACACTCAGCAAAGGATACTCACCTAACCAGTTGACTTTTGGCAAGCCAAGCAGAGAAAGCAGATAATTAGCGATACCAACGAGGTCATTGTATATCCAACGCCACATCAACGAAGCAGCGACAAAAGAGATGATGACCGGAGTAAAGTAAATGGCCCGTATGATAGAGATTCCCATCACACGCCGGTTTAACAAGAGAGCGAGTAATATCGCCGGAACGAATATTGATGGGGTAACTAACAGAGTATAGCGTGTAGTAAAAGAGAAAGCCTGCAGAAAAACATGGTCGTTGAGAGTTGAAACGTAATTCTTTAAACCGACAAAAGGACGCGGACCAAGTAGAGGCCACTCATGGAGTGATATCCAAAAGACCATCAAACATGGCAACAGGAAGAAGACACAATTGAGCAATATCGCGGGCATAACGAAGAGGTAGGGGCTCACCGCGCGGATGAGCGCGCGGTGAGCCGGAAGATAAGCACGTCGAGTAGTTTGCACTGATGGAGTCCCCACGAGAATAGTCTTGAAGCAATCTACTCGGCCAGAATCTTCTTAAGCGCCGTTTCTAGGTCGGTCAATGCCTGCTTGGGCGTCTTTCGACCTGCCAGGGCCGCCTGAATATTCGTCTGCAATGGATCGTAAAGACGATTGTACTTCGGTGTCCACGGGGCCCGCCCAACCTTGAGCGCTTCAGTGAACACCAAGTAACGCCGATCCTCTCGGAAGTATTTGTTATCAAAGAACGACTCACGGATCGGAATAATTCCACTCTTCGCCAGGAACTCGATCTGGACAGCCTCTGACATTAAGAATTGAATAACATCCCACGATTCTTGCCGGTATTTGGTCTGAGCGAGAATACCAGCGTTATCACCACCAGCGAACGAGGCATGCTTGGCGTTTGGCTTGTTAGGACGTGGAATCAAGACAACATTAAAATCAATCTCCGGCGCCTCCTTCTTAAATTGCGCTACACCCCAGTTTCCGTAAAGCCACATAGCGATCTTTTGAGCCTTACCGGCGGCTACAACATCGTTCCATTCCCAACGCCACGTATCTTTGGGAGTCGCTCCGTGAACATGTATCATATCAACCCAGAGCTTCAGTGCCTCCTCGGCCTCCGGAGAATTAATAAGGACCTCTTTACCATCCTTGCTCAGAATATCCCCACCATTCGACCAGACAAACGGCATGAAGAGAAACATGAAGGCGCCACCACTGGTACTAGCATAGGCAGTACCATATTGATCTGGCGCCTTTGTCGCCTGCTTTGCATATTTAACATAGTCGTCCCAGGTTACTGGCCCCTTCTCCGGATCAAGACCCGCCTTTTCAATTAGCTTCTTATTGTAAAAGAGAGCCGAGTTATCCGAAGAGAAGGGAACCTGATAGGTCTTACCTTGATAGGTTCCAAGCTCAAGCATGATCTTGCTGAGGTCGTTGCGGTAAGGCAGGGCGTTAACATCTTGGGTAATATCAAGAAAAGCCCCAATAGAGTTAAAGTATGGACACTGAATGAGATCAATACTGCACAAGTCGGGTGCCGTCTTTGTGGCTACCGCTGCTCCCAGCTTCTCAACGAACTGAGCATAGGGGACCGTTGTGAAATTAACTTGGACTTTTTTCTCCTTACCAGGTCCTAAGTTGTAGTTATTAGTCGCCTCCTTTAGGAATTCGAATCGCGACCAGAAGCTGAGTACTACTCGGGCCCCTTCGACCGGTGCGATAGTAGCCGTTGGGGTTGGCTGCGCAGGTTTTGCTGGAGCCGGGGTCGGCGTTGGCATCTGCGCCCCTGGCTTGGCCTCTTCAGCCGGTTTAGCCGGCGCCGGGGTCGGCGTGGGTGCGGCCGCCGGCGCGCATGACGCAAGCGGTCCTACGGCGGCAAACGCTAGCAATGTAGCCACAAACCGGCGTCGCGAAAAAGAGCCAACCATCGCACTCCTCCAGGTAATGTGTTACTGCAGCGCATTCAGACTCGGTTCCACTATGGGCACCGGGCCAGAATAGCCTTTTTGAGATCTTGTGTGGCCACCCCGAGCCTGCCATCGACGGTAAGCATAACCCTCATCCTGAAGCGAATGAGACCCGCAGGAGGCACGATAAACTAATCGTCCGCGTACTGCGACCGCCACCGGCTCCGCCCGCGACCGGACAAGCCGATCGATCAATAGCATCGCCGCTGTTAATCCCATATCGTACATCGGCAGTTCCACCGTGGTCAGGGCCGGACGCAAAAAACAGGCGATCTCACGATCGTCATAACCAACAATAGCGAGATCATGTGGAAGAGATAGTCCACATTCACGGGCCGCATCCAGCACGCCTGCCGCCATAACATCATTGCCGACAAAGATCGCCGTTGGGGGTTCATCTCGACTCAGAAGTTGCTTGGCAGCCGCATATCCAGAAGGCAGATCCCAGTCCCCGTGGATAATCAGATCTGGATCGTAAACCAGGCCATAATCTTTAAGGGCACATTGATAGCCACGAATACGGTCATCCGTTGCCTGCCAACCAGAAGGGCCTGCAATATGCGCAATCCGACGATGCCCATGACCAATCAGATGCTCGGTCGCCAGGTAGGCCCCATAGTAGTCATCCGGCCCAACAAAATCAACCCCAACAATCGAAACCCGTCGGTTAACAAAGACGACAGGAACGTTTCTCTCCGTGACTTCTGAGGGTAGGGTCTCGACAGAGTGATGCCACGTATCGGCCAGAATTAAGCCATCTACTGCTCGCTCAAGAAGCATTGCCAGCCCAGCCTTTTCCTGTTCCGGGCGTTTCTCGGCGCTGATTAATAACATCTGATAACCACAGCGGAGCAGTTCATCTTGAATTCCCGCGACCACTAATGACCCAAATTCGCTGGAGACATTATCAACTATGACCCCAATCGTACGCGAACGGCGAGATCGAAGCCCTCTCGCAACAAGATTGGGATGATAATGTAAGGCCTGAGCCATCGCCCAGACTTTCTCCTTTGTCTCCGGACTGATCTCTGGGCTATCAGCCAGCGCCTTCGAAACCGTCGCTAGCGAGAGGCCCAAGGCCTGCGCAATGTCCTTCAATGTCGCCGGCATGCCGAAAAATATTTACTTAAACGTTTTCGGGAAGGAGTATACCCCGGGCCTCCACAGTTGTCAAGCCCTCTCCTTTGCTGATAAAAACCAGGGGCGCCCACCCACGAGAACAAGCCGGGAGGAGAGACGATGGCGACTGCCGTTCCGACCCTCCGGATCGGACTGACGCCCGACCCGGATGACGCCTTCCTGCTCTACGGGATCGCCCACGGCCTGGTGACCCTCCCCGGCCACCGGCTGGA
>PSLL01000079.1:0-4602 GCA_040289575.1 Candidatus Dadabacteria bacterium
AACTAAAAAGACCGATTCCAAATTTCATTTATTTACCTAAAAAATGGGTTTTATCTTTGTTCTCATTTAGCCGGATTTGACTGTGTTATAATACCAACATGGAATCGAACATTCAATCTCAAGCCTATATAGTACTACTTATCCTAACCGGGATAAACTTTTTAAATTATATTGACAGACAGATAATATTTGCTGTCTTTCCTTTTATAAAGGATGACCTGCTTCTATCCGACAAGCAGCTCGGCTTTATAAGCTCGGCTTTTATAATAGTCTATCTCTCTGTGTCTCCCATATTTGGGAGGCTGGGGGATATTCTGACGAGAAAATGGATAATTGCTCTGGGCGTCGGACTCGGCAGCCTTGCTACAGCAGGGGCGGGTCTTGCGCAGAATTACTCTCAACTCGTTCTCGCCCGATCTCTTATCAGCATAGGCGAGGCGTCATACATAGTAATTGCACCTGCCCTTATATCCGATTTTTTCGGGAAAAAGGACAGGGGGAAGGCACTTTCATTTTTTGTAATGGCTCTTCCAATAGGAAGCGCGCTTGGGTACATACTTGGAGGATACTTGGGAGAGGTCTACAGCTGGCGATCGGCCTTTTTTATTGTGGGGCTTCCGGGGCTTTTAATGGTTCTTTTATGCCTCAGAATCAAGGAACCAGAGAGAGGGATGGCGGACCGAGTCCTTGGATTTAATCACCCAGAATCCATACACCCCAAAGACCTAAAGAGGATTTACCTCTCACTCCTGCATAATAGACAGTTTATGACGGCTGTTCTGGGTCTTACGGCTTACGGATTTGCCCTTGGTGGGCTCGGCGTATGGGTACCGACATTTCTACATCGAATAAAGGGTCTGCCAGTAGGTATGGCAAGTAAGCTCTTTGGGCTTACATTAATCCCCGGTGCACTTATTGGCACGCTTGTCGGAGGGTATTTGGGGGATTATTTTCTCAAGTTTACAGATAAAGCCTATTTTTTCACCTCGTCTGTGGGGATGATTTTAGGCGTCCCAATCCTGATTATCGCCATCTTATCGAGAAATCCCTGGGTTTACTGGTCTGCCATATCCTTAGCTACCTTTTTTTTATCTTTCACCGTCGTCCTTAATGCCGCCATAATGAACGCCGTCCATCCACAGATTCGCTCTACGGCGATGTCTGTGAACATATTTATAGTCCATATATTTGGGGATGCAATCTCCCCCGTGACAATAGGCTGGATTTCGGACATATCAAACCTAAAGACCGCAATAATGGTTGCTCCGATAATGATAACAATAAGCGCGATAATACTCCTTTTGGGAGCTAGGTTCAGTCCATCTTCTGAAGGTTTATCCTATAAGGAGTTGTCGGGTTGATTGCGATTATCTCTGCAACATGGGGTGAGATAAGAGAGATTAGAAAGGAGATTTCTAAAACCCAAAAAGGGTTCTGTGAAGGGATGGAATTTGTTATTGGAGAACTCTATGGGAAGCCTCTTCTTCTTGGACAAACGGGGGTTGGAATAAGGAGGGCACGAAAGGGAACCGGTTTCATAATACAGAGATTTGGACCCGACTTAATAATATCCGCCGGATTTGGGGGAGCGCTCGATGCTGATCTTAGAGTCGGAGATATTATATTGGGGGAGTGGGTTTTGAGTTTGAAGAAGAATGAGAGGATGAAACTCCTAAGCGACCTGCCGTGCTCCGAAAATGGCTTTAAAAGAGGTGGAATACTCACAGAAAATAGATTCATACACGATCCTGAAGGGAAGAAGAAACTCTTTGAGGCCTCAGGTGCTTTAGCTGTGGATATGGAAACTTGGGGCGTAGTGGAGGCATCTCTTCGGAGCAGAATCCACGTTCTTTCAATACGCTCCATATCGGATGAATCATGTGAGGCGCTTCCCAATATGGGCTATATTTTTAGAATGGGAAAGCTCGATAAGAGAAGGGTATTGAGCTATTTTGCATCTTATCCATCACACACTCTGCCTTTTCTCAGGTTTAGATTTTTTAACTCAAGAAAATCCTCCCATTCTCTCAGTCGGTTTGTTAGAGATACTGTGCTCCATATCTAGTTGCGGGATTTGGAATTGGTATAAATAAACACTGTGTGAGCCATTTGACTTCTATGAGAATGGTTCTGTGTCTAATAACAAAAATTTACGGGATTGACATTCACAATGAAGGAGACTATAAATATTTGAAGAATCATAATACAAAGGGGGGGTAAGAATCCGATTGGATTCAGTTTGCCGCCTTCCTGAGAATCTACGGGGTATCCGACGAATTAAAAATGAGATTTAAAGTTTTATCCATTTTTTTATCCGCTCTGTTTTTAATATTCCCCTCTCTTATAAAATCCCAAGAGGGGAGAAGCGATATGGTAGTTATAGAGGCCATGAAAGAAGAGCTGATGCGCTCATGGGAAAAGCTCAGAATGGACAATTATGAATCCCCTTATTTCATAAGCTATCAGATTAAAGACAACACATATTACGATGTAAAGGGGAAATACGGCGCAATTGTATCTTCCGATATTGACAGGACAAGGCGACTATTTGTGGATGTGCGTGTGGGGAATTATAGCTTTGATAATTCGGTTGTGGGAAAATCGGGTGGAGGACTGCCATTTCAGAATGCCTCTTTCGTTCCGATTGATAATAATGTTGATGCGATAAGAACCATCTTATGGCAGGTGACCGATTATGCATACAAACAGGCCCTTACGCAGTATTTTAATAAAAAGGCGAGCTATGTGGAGAAGGTAAAAGATCAGGCTGTGCCGAGTTTGTCGCACGAAGACGTTCATGTTTACTATGACCCGGAAGCCGCTCTGGTTTTCAATCAAAAGGAGTGGGAGGACAGAATAAGAGAGATTTCAGCTGTATACAAAGACTATAAAGACCTGATTGATGCCGACATATCCATATCGGCTCAAAAGGAGACCGTATATTTTGTCAATACCGAGGGGACGAATTACATAAAAGATGAGATTCTCTATTCTATAAGCGCCGATGTAACGACAAGGGCTGAGGATGGAAGGGCTTTTACAAACTATAGAAACCTCTACTATATCTCTCCAAAAGACATACCTTCGACAGAAGATATAAAGTCAATAGTAAGGGGGATGGTTGATGAGACCCTGAAGATAAGAAAGGCGGAGGTTCTTTCTCCATTAACCGTTCCCGCTATACTCGAGCCTGAGGCCGCAGGGGTTATGTTCCATGAAGCCGTAGGGCATCGTCTCGAAGGCGAAAGGCAGATTGACGACAAAGACGGACAGACATTTAAAGACAGGATAGGACAGAGGATAATCCCAACATTTCTTTCAGTAATTGATGACCCGACGATAGAGAGGTTCAATGGAACATACGTTCTTGGCTACTATCCGTTTGATGATCAGGGGGTTCCTGGACAGAGGGTAGTTCTTGTCAACAACGGAATCCTGGAGAATTTTCTCCTCTCCAGAACTCCAATTAACGGATTCTATAAATCAAATGGGCATGGAAGGGCATCTTATGGGCGTGTGCCTATGGCGAGGATGAGCAATCTGATTATCAAATCCGATAAAGAATACACGAGAGATCAATTGAAAAAACTACTCATAGATGAGGTAAAGCGCCAGAATAAACCCTTTGGAGTCATAATAGAGAAGATGATAGGGGGCGAGACAAGCACATCGTCATACAACTTCCAGGCATTTAAAGCAACACCCCTTGTCATCTATAAAGTTGATCCCCAAACCGGAAAAGAGACACTCGCAACGGGTGTAGAGGTTGTGGGCACACCGCTTATATCAATAAATAAAATAATGGCTACCGGAGATGACTACGCCGTGTTCAACGGTTTCTGTGGGGCGGAATCCGGATACGTTCCCGTCTCCACGATTGCGCCGAGCATTCTTGTCTCAGAAATAGAGCTTCAGCGCACATCGGATGAAAAACAGAAACTCCCCCTTCTTCCACCGCCGTTCTTTGATAGAAGCGATAGGACCTTGCAATCCAGAGGAAAATAGATGAAATATATTAGCCACGAGTGTGAGCGTTCGGTATTGGAGAATGTATTAACCCCCCTTCCCTTGTTACTGGAGTCTTGAGGAAGTAGGACGGCATAAGAAGCGTGCTGAGCAATTCCGGTCTAATGATTTGTTCTACGCAGATTAGGTTTCACAGATCATCCTCAGAAAGATTTGCTAGTTTCAAGAGGTGCCTGAGCAAACCTGTCTTGAGTGTTTGATTGCCTAGGAACAGACAGCCATACATTGCTTCCCTGTTTTACATAGATGTGATGGCTACCCCTGAATACGTAGCAATATCCAGCCATGATGTTCTAACACTTTGGCAAATTCTTTACCAGATACTGACTTCATACAGCTATTTCCAGTATCCGGCTACGTTCTGTTACTTGCACAGGCAACACATCAACTGACAAACAACCCTCAACCGCTTCGTAGAGATTCTGTAACAGTTCTTCGAATGTCTTGCCTTGAGTAGCACATCCTGGAATAGAAGGAACTTCAGCCCAGTAGCCGCCTTCGTCTGCCTCGTGAACTATAACTTTTAACTAGACAATTCCCTATAGCAAGCTACAGGGTTAGCTTATTGTAGTAATC
>PSLL01000080.1:0-292 GCA_040289575.1 Candidatus Dadabacteria bacterium
CCACTGCACAGACTTGCCTTTGCCGACCTTCTCCTTCCACTCCGGGCTTACTTTGGAGAGGTAGTCGGTCCAGACGTACGTCGTGCCAGAGCCATCCGAGCGGTGAACCACCACTATCTGCCTTGACGGCAGGGGGAGGCCGGGGTTGAGCGCCCTGATGGCAGGGTCGTCCCACATCGTTACCTTGCCGAGAAATATGTCGGCCAAAAGGGGGCCCGTCAGCCTCAACCCGCTGCCCTGCACTTCGGGCAGGTTGTACGAGACGACGATAGAGCCGACCGTCTCGGGTATG
>PSLL01000080.1:386-935 GCA_040289575.1 Candidatus Dadabacteria bacterium
TAAACTGCTTTATCCCTCCGCCGCTGCCTATCGACTGGTAGTTGATGTTCACCTGCGGCCTTGTTTGCTGGTACTGGACGCGCCAGGTGTCTATGAGGGGAAATGGGAAGGTGGCGCCGGCGCCTGTCAGCGTTATTTTCTGCTGCTCGGCAAAGGCTTTGTTATCATGATGGCCCTGGGACAAGAGAGGAGCAGTTGCTGCTGAGGCAAGGGCGGCGCCGGCGACAATAACAAAGATGGCCATAATGGCGCCGGCGCTCTTCTGTCTCGGCCCCCTTTTCTTTCTCTCCTTTGCTCCCGCGGGCACGGCGTGTTACAGCACTGCTCGCACGAAATGGGCTATTATAACTAGTGCCCATAATCCATGTATTCTATATAGTGGGAGAAAATGCAGTCTGGCTACTTTTCTTCTTGCGTCCCACACTTGCTATCGCCTTGATATGCTGCACATACTAAAGCCCTATCAGGGAATGTACCGATTCTTGGCATTCTATATATAGAAGGTTGCTCATTAGGTATAGGACTTACACAGTTGGAGCCAGCAAATAT
>PSLL01000080.1:945-1427 GCA_040289575.1 Candidatus Dadabacteria bacterium
GCTCATTAGGTATAAGAAATTAGAGAACTGCCTTGGCTTGCATGGCTTCGGCTCTGCGTCACCGTATATGGAAGTTGATTTTCAGATGAGCTCTAAACTGCTAGATAACATCTACAGTAACTTTTAATAGTACTATACTCTAGTTATCTCCAATGCTCACCACTAGGGATATCCTCGCTATAACTGCGATCGCGGTTCTGATGTCCGGGAGCACAGCGTTTATCGGCAAAGCCTATGCAGTCAATTGCCAAAACACCTACGGCCAACACTGTTATGCGGTAGACCTCTACTTTCCAAAGTTTAGCGTGAATGGAGTAAGATCAACCAATCAAATTAAGACTACAACCGTTACGGGTTATTTGCTAAGCCCAACATGATTGACGCTTGCTAACGGCGAACTTATAGAAGTTGGATGGAAGCAAAATCAGGGTGCCAGCCCGACCTATTACTGGGCGCTGAACACGGTCTTCCAAAACACATGG
>PSLL01000080.1:1478-4601 GCA_040289575.1 Candidatus Dadabacteria bacterium
CCATCCACAGGTTCAAGTCACACCTTTGAAGGCTCAGATATGAATCAGGAAACACAGCTGGAGTCGCTTAACGGTGGCAGCGAAGCCATGGCAATAAGTCAGGAATACGAAAGATTCGTCAATGCGTTGGCAACAAATCCCTCAAGCTTTCATCCGCAATTTCAGCAGTTTGCGCCTGTGGTTTTGATAAAGGGCGTAAAAGTGGCTTTCAAAGTATTCCCTTCATTACGCAGAAAGGTGGTCGATCTCATTGCACGATTAATAGAGAAGCTAATTGGGAGATGGATCCCAAAGGAGGTAGGTAACGTTGTTTACCGTCCTCTTGCCAGCTGTAGTTTCCTGAATGCCTCTGGCAGACTGAGATGTAGTTTAAATTGAAAAAAAGTAATGGCGGAGATATCCGCCATTGATGGTACTTCGCTTAGGGTTCGTTGATTTTTGAATCTAGTTCCACTTCAGTCATTTCACCGTAGAACTTTGATTCGAGTTTTCCGTCAGGCTTTAGTTTCATTTTACCCATACCTTCACCGTACACAACGTAGCCTTTGTTGTGTATGTCGTCGCCATCAGTCTGTGCTACAAAAAATACCGCACTCTCTCCAGCTTTCGTGTCGACTCCGTCAGGTGCTATGTACATGGAGTTACCTATGGCCTGAACCTCAATGATGTCGCCTGCCGCAATTTGTGCATCCTTGAATCCTTTCATTACTTTGTCGACTCTTACCGTTGCAAGCGTACTTGGTAGGGGATTTTGGTGATTATCGTATTTGACGACATCCGTGGTATTGAGGACTGTTCCTTTTATTATTGCCCCTGAGTCTTTAGCCAATTTCTTGAGTGGAACGTAGTTGTATGCAATATCTACTATGTGAGTCTCTTTATCTGGAGCAACTGCTGCATTTGCTACTGTATCTAAGCTAGTCTGCGATAGTCTAGAATAGTTGCTCGCCAGGATTCCTGCCATGATGATGGCCGAGATTATGCCTGCAGTCAGGATTAGTCTATTTTTTGATTGTTTTTCCAATTTTCTTCACTCCTGTTATGGATATACCATCTTTGTTTCGGAACTATCGTCAGCTTTGACCGAGTTTTGCATGTTACAATGGTATGGCACCACCATGACCGAGGTTTTTCCTGCTGTGTCTGATACATCGACGAATCTTACTTTGTGGCCCAATTCATGTAGTGCCACATAAGTGAGGTTGTTATGCACTCCGTCCTCCACACAACCAGTAGATGTCCACAAATTACTTGTGTTAAATTGCGTGTATGATCTGGTTATTGTGCTACCGCTGAATGTACTTGTAGTTACTGCAGGAGTGAGTGATGAGCCAAGATTCGCTGCGCCCCAGAAATTGTCGAATCGCGGGTCTATGCATCCAAATGTAAATGTTGGCTTGTACTGTGATCCTCCTGTTTGATACCAGCTGCTTGATGCCGAAGATATGGCGTTTGTTACTTTAGTACTTTGGTTTGTGCTTCCGTCTACGTTCAAAGAGCTTATTGTGTTGTCAGTGCAGTGTTGGAAGTACCCTGTCGACCATTTTTGTCCGCCGTAATGGTATGCGTATGCTTGTTGCTGGTGTGAAAGTGTTGTTACCATTATTGCAGACGTTGCAACAATGGCAATCAAACTCATTCGACGTGCTATGTCGTCCAATTGTTTCGCCAGCATTGCTCTATACCTGGAGTATATTTAAGAATTTATCCAAATAGGATCACAACAGTATATCTTCGCTCTAGCTAAGCCTTTCATCGTTAGATAACAATGAGAGAACTTTTCGTCCGTTTTCTGTTATGAGATAACACTTGGAAATATCGATGGACTTTTCTTCAATCAATCTACTCTCCATTAACATTCTGACATGATTATCCACCGTTTTCCAATCAACTCCAAGTTCTTTTGCGAGCTGTAGTTTGTTTTTGGGTTTGTCTAGTATTGCATTCAAAACCCTAATTCTTGTGGAGCTTCCCCGCATCCTTACGACAAGT
Source organism: Candidatus Dadabacteria bacterium (assembly GCA_040289575.1). GTDB lineage: Bacteria > Desulfobacterota_D > UBA1144 > Nemesobacterales > CSP1-2 > PSLL01. Next base: position 3,471 of record PSLL01000080.1, read on the forward strand.
CTGAAAGTATCATAATCATAGCCTTCTTTTCGCCATTGTGACTTGGTCTTTCCTTTCCATATCAGAGTGCCCGCAACTGCGCCCCAAGTAATTGGAAGGACGATTGGTGATGAATTGTATAGTGAATTTATCATTGGATGGCTAGTAAGTCCACCGCCATCTGGCTCAACGAGCTGAGCATCAGGCACGGGTTCTTTGTTAGTGTCTGAGTCCTTGATTATATTATTAAGAGGTTTGCCATCATTGCTACCAGCTGATGGATTATCAAGTGATTCCCTCCTATCTGATGTATTGACATCAAGTTTATTACTCGAAAAATAGCCAGTAATAACTTTGGCCAACACTATTGCTGTAATTATGATAGCAACCACGACGAGACCGATGAAAAGAATATCAATAAAAGATCTGGTCAAAAGCAATATGGTATGTTATTCCTTCTCCCAACAGGAGATCTAATAAAGTTTTACCCAAATGGAGGGCTGTGAATAACTACCTTCTCACTCTTTTGTCAACCCTGATCGCTCGATAAAGCTATGACCCGTCCCCAGGAACCTTTCCACCGGAATGACTATGTCAAGTATGCGAGGGGACGGCCATAGCACAGGAGCGGTCTGCTCCGATTACCCTGATGGAGGGTATGGGAACCAGAGAAAGCCCACACTCTTTAGAGGTGGGATGAATTTGGTTCCCGTCAAACTTTTGCTTAAAAGGTAACGCTGGCTTTGTTTTCATGCTCGAACAGCCGTAGGCAGAAGTACAGACTGCTGCAAGCAGGAGAGCTGCTGCCAGAAAAGCCACGTTAGCCAGACACAGGCAGATGATCTGCCGGGTCTACATGCTGAAACTGGACAGCTCTCACATAGGCAAGGACCTGTCTTTTAGGATTTCAAAGATGTTTCTCGAAGCAAAGTGGCTGTACAACCATACGCTTTCACAACAAGATCCGTACAACTACGACTACAAACAGGCTTCAACATACATACCAGTCAAAGTGAAGGATCACTTTGAACAGCGTACGATGACAGAACTTTCAGCACAGATGCGGCAGGACATAGTCAAGCGCGTGAGAAACGGTATAAGAGCCTATCCGAAAAGTCCTCCTGCCCTGTAAGTAGGTTATCCACGCGCATG
>PSLL01000081.1:0-3545 GCA_040289575.1 Candidatus Dadabacteria bacterium
GGGTGCAACCCTTCTTAAGTGCTCTGAGTTTGCAGAGGCAATAGTATCGAATATGGATGGGGCATTGAGGGAGCAGGAGCGTTAGGGGTTGCGGTTATAGGAGCAAACAGATGTTTGCCCGGTCTGATAGTGGACACACACTGTTGTACGCACTACAAAATCAATTAGGCATTTCAGTACAAAATCAGACGTATAAGGAAAAACCTGATAGAACTACCCTAAAATGACTAGTTCTAGAAAAATTTAATAAATTCAGTAAGAAAAAGCACAAACTTCTAAGTCTAGAATTACAACTTTAATTACAACTTTGGTATTATGTTGAAAATCCAACCAAGGTCTAATTTACTTTCTGTCATCAAAGTGGTTTTATTTACAGCAAAAAAAGGAGGAGTATGTTCCTAATATTAATGGATAAATCCAGAACATATCAGAAGAATCCATCGGTAGTATGCACAGAATTGGATGATGGTGCGGTTCTCTTAAACTTAGATAGTAAATACTACTATAGCTTGAATGAAACAGGGCTTAGAATCTGGCAGATTATGGGTGAGGTGCAAGATCCTCTGGAAATAGCAAAGAGATTGGCCAGCGAATATGAGATTGATACAGAAAGAGCAAAGGCAAGTGTAGTCGAGCTATTGGAAGAACTAGAGAAAGAGCGTTTGATTATACCGAACAAAGCGGATGGCTAGTTTGTCGGATAAGAGTGGAATGGTATTTATCAATTTGGTGGAGGCAAGAATGGATAAGAAGGAATGGCAGGAACCAGATCTGACCAAGGGCGAGAACTTAAGCCTCATAAACCTCACACTATCTCCTTATAACACGCACAAAAACAGTGATAGCAATGGATGCGGGATCTTGGAGGAGATTATAACGTTGGGATTATGCAAATGATAAAAGAACTCGGTTTGAGAGGCTATTTGATCTAGTTGACTGCTGATGTATGGAGGATGGAGTCTAGGGATTATTTAACCAATAAATAGGTTCCCGAGGATAAGGAAGATATATCATTTGAAGAAGAGTTCATACATAGTTCAAGGTGTTGGTATAAATGTCCTTTGTGAAAATCAGCTGGATTCACTAATATCGAGTTGCTTTAGTTCCCTCTATAGCGGAGAAAAACTATCTGAAATAGAGCCTCTGGAATTCGAGCTATATATAGTATTAGACCCTCTCTCTGTTCCGGCCGAATCAGTTCAGGTATTCAAAACCCCATTTGTAACCTCTTACAGTGATGATAAAGGAATCTATTTTGTCTCCGAAGACGGCTCTATTATTTGCTTAAACCCGAGTACAAGGAATGCAAAGGGATTTATTAGAAAAGAGGCCTTGGATGACCCAATAAGGCTATTTTCCCTTATAGGTGTCTCGATTGTAGAGATTCTTAAATACCACAATCTATATTTACTCCGCCGCCCTGTATAGAAATGGAATAGGGTATCTGATTTCAGGAGATGGCGGATGCGGGAAGACCACTACATCCTTAAGCCTCGTTCGTGAGGGATTCAGATACGTCTCTGATGACTCTCTCTTCATTAGAGAGCTAAATGGGAAAATAATCGTTTGCCCGCTTTATACAAGCTTCCATATAGACCTGGACTTAGCCGAACGCTTCGCGGATATATTTAGAGGAAATGGCCTACATATTACAGACGGAGCCAAGGTATCGGTGGATATATCACAGACCTTCTCAGGCTCATTTATTCCTTACATAAGACCCGATGTGATAATATTTCCAATGATCAACACTAATGGGGAAAGCCAATTGTATCCGATTAGTCGTATGGAGGTATATACGAGACTGCTTAAACAGACCGTATTGTCGGCCGATAGTATAGTATCAAGAAATCAGATAACGGCGTTGGAGAAACTCGTTAAACAAACCGTGGGCTTTGAATTTCTAAGCGGTAGGGATATATATGAAAACCCTAAGAAGGTAATTAGTCTTATTTATCAGATAAGTAGTCAAGATGAAAATCATAAAAAGGATAAAATCTAATTTCAGTTCATTTGAGGAGGTAAAGCTGTTTATCCAAATACTTCTTCTTATAACGGTTCTGCCAGTAATTATTAGGCTTTTGTCTCTGCCCAAGCTTATGTATGTGCTAACACCCGAGGATTTGAGACAATATACCAATCCAGATATAGAGCAGAAGGTAATAAAGTTCACGGATTACATATTGAGCCGTAACCTTTGGATATATAAGACTACGTGTCTTAAGCGCTCTCTGGTTCTGTACCATTTTTTACGTAAATTTGGGATGAACGTTCAGATATGTTTTGGGGTAAGGTACAACGAGAAGCCGCCTTATTGGGATACACAAAAGAAAAAGCTGGAGGGGCATGCTTGGCTCCTCTATAATGGGGATATATTTTTGGAGAGAGATATTGAGATGACTAAGACTTACAAATTGACCTATTGCTTTCCAAAGATAAGTGAGCGGACTACACAAGAGACGATTTAAAGTGATCGAGGATTAAAAATTGCCTCAATGCATAGAGACATATAATCTTACTAAAAATTTTCCGATAATAAAGAGATACCGTGAGTTGTTTTTACACCCTCTTAGAAAGAATGAGATTACGGCTCTTAGAAATGTAAGTATTCAAGTAAAAAGAGGGGAGTTGTTTGGTCTTCTTGGTTCAAATGGTGCTGGTAAAACCACACTTATAAAGATTCTCTGTACATTGATTCTTCCTACTTCGGGAAAGGCTTTTGTTAATGGTTTGGATATTACGAGGGATGTAAAGAAGATAAAAAGCAAGATAGGTTATGTAGTGGGTGATGAGAGGAGCTTTTATTGGCGACTTACAGGAAGGCAAAACCTTAAATTTTTTTCAAAACTTAATAATATTAGTAACTATGATTCTGAGCTGAGGATAAAGAGATTACTGGAACTTGTGGAGCTTACCCGTGATGCCGATAGGATGTTTAAAGACTATTCTACTGGAACAAAGCAGAGGCTTGCAATAGCCAGGGGTCTTCTTACAGACCCAGAGGTTATTTTTATGGATGAACCGACCAGGAGTTTAGACCCCATTACTGCACAAAGCTTGAGAAAGCTCATAAAAGAAAATCTGGTTGAAGGGGAAAAAAAGACCGTAGTGTTTGCTACCCATAACTTGCAAGAGGCTGAAGAGATGTGCGACCGAATCGCTATTATTCACAAAGGGGAGGTAAAAATTGCTGGTGAAGTCGGAGAGGTAAAAAGAGGATTTAATTCAGATAAAAGATATGTAATCAGACTTAAGGCCCCGGAGAACGGTTTATTAAAAAGGATTCGTAATATGCCATTTATTAAGGAGGTTATGCCTATACCAAATGTTTCTCTAACAAAGGGCACTGAGCTTGAGATTCAAACTAAGGAAGGGGGAGCCGTATCTCAAGTAATTAAAGAAATAGTAAATATGAACGGAGAAATCTATTCCCTTTATGAAAAGGAGATCTCTTTGGGTGAGTTGTTTTCAAAGATTGTGGAGAGCGAAGGATAAGGAAATCGGAGGGTAAGGCTTGTCTATTTCTCTAGAAAAACCGATTGCTT
>PSLL01000081.1:3571-4542 GCA_040289575.1 Candidatus Dadabacteria bacterium
GAGATTTTATAACTGATACGAGTTACAAATTTTCATTCTTTATGCAGCTTATTGGCATATTTACTTCTGTCTTAGTGTTTTTCTTTATATCAAAGCTCATAGGGGATTTTGGAGTAAAGTACCTTAAGCCATACGGAGGGAACTATTTTTCATTTGTTCTTATTGGAATTGCGTTTTTTAGCTATCTCAGGGTATCGATGCAGAGTCTTTCAGAAAGTATTAGAGAAGGGCAGATGCTTGGAACACTAGAAGTCCTACTTGTGACCCAAACAGAGATCTCAACTATTATAATCTCTTCTTCTCTTTACAGTTTTATATGGGCGTCTTTTAGGGTGGGGGTGTACCTACTGCTAGGGGTTTTTGTATTTGACGTCAGTGTGGGCAATGCAAGTATATTGGGGGCCTTGGTTATTCTTATCCTGACGATTATATCTTTCAGCAGTTTGGGTATAATCTCGGCAAGCTTCATTATGGTAATGAAGAGAGGAGACCCAATAAGCTGGATATTTACTAATATTTCTGGACTCTTAGGAGGGCTGTATTATCCTATCTCAATCTTGCCGAGTTGGTTACAGAAGTTTTCTTATCTCCTGCCAGTTACGTATTCTTTGGAAGGAATGAGATTAGCGCTACTTAGAGGATATTCATTAAGTGAGTTAATGCCCAATATATTGGGATTAGCGGTGTTTTCAGTCATTGCACTCCCAATTAGCATACTGATTTTCGAATACGCTGTGAAAAGGGCAAAGATAGACGGAACATTAACACAGTATTAATATAAATATATGCAAAGATTTAAGGGAGTTAATCTGTTACTAGTCTAAATTTTATCCACAAAATCCCAAGTAGTCTAAACTTGACACGCATTATATATAAATTATTCTAAACGGGAACTTTTTAAATAAAAAAATAAACAGAGGTAAAAAGATGAGTAGACCTAAGATTTCAGTAATCGGCGCAGGGAATGTGGG
>PSLL01000082.1:0-427 GCA_040289575.1 Candidatus Dadabacteria bacterium
GGAGAGGCAGTATTACAAGCTGCTAGTCATGCCTCACAGGCAATTGACGTTGTGCAGGCGGGTGCGAAGATTCTTCAGTTCGCTAAACAACTTCCTTTGCCGGGCTTCGAGGATTTCTTTGGGAAAAAAGAACCGCCACCTGGCCGTGCTGCTGAAGATTGGGTGTCAGAGCAGATTAATGTACCTCGAAATGCCGGACCCAATCGAGTTGAGTTGAAAGCAGACTACTTCACATCGAAAACTAAAACCCGTATTCCGGAATTTGACCCAAGATTGACACCTGGTAAGCTTGTGGAGGTTAAGGACAGAGCGCACGTAGGGTTAACTGAGAATCTACCAGATTTCATCGAATATGCTCGACGCAATTCGCTGAAAGTAGAGTTGTGGATCCGAAAAAATACAACACTTGAGTCCGATCTACTAAAAC
>PSLL01000082.1:440-1399 GCA_040289575.1 Candidatus Dadabacteria bacterium
TTAGTAATCTTGAAATATCTAGAGTGAGATCAACATGAAAAAAGAACTACCAGGTTTAACTGCCACAACTAGAGATATGTATATAGCTGACCAAAAGCAGTTCTTGCAGAATGTTACCAACTTAGTTCAAAGGCTCCGTATGCGAAGTCCTTCACTTGCATGGGGTTTAGATCTTTCTGTGTCCAGCTTGAAGCTCCTTGATGAATTTATTAAATCCGAAATAGAAAAATTAATTCAGCAAGCACTTGATGTTGCTTCCCATATTGATCGAGACCTGGTCCAAGAGGTTGTAGCGTATGTGGGTGAAGTTATAAGATATTCCAAGGATGGGTGGTGGCAAGTAAAAGATAATGGCCAGAGTGGGGGCCCCTTGGTTGTGTTTCCGCTACAGGTTAAATCAGACAACCCCAATATTCGTTACAAAGCAATCGACATCTATGAGCGTTTACTCCGTATTATTATCGAGGGAGAGTCAATAAATCAATGGTACAACTTAGAAATTGAAATACGTGATTAGCTTGCTAGCTATCTGACAACAGGTGGTCCAGCGCGCGCCCATCACGTAGAGTGCAGCAAACGAGTTGCCCTGTGCGTTCTCACCAACAATGGCAATTGCTATCCTCCTTGCACGGCGACCATCTCGGTTCGACCAGCCTGGTCACCAATAACAGCAGCGGCATTGTTTCGCAGTCGCGTTACTTCCCGTATGGTGGGACACGTTATCAATCGGGAGTTACGCCGACCGACTACCGCTTTACGGGGCAAAGACAAGAGAACGCGCTGGGACCAGCCAACTACGAGCTGTACGACTACCAGGCGAGATTCTACGACCCACTGCTTGGCCGCTTCCTCAGTGCGGATACGATTGTGCCTGGCGCGGGCAACCCGCAGGCGTTGAATCGGTTCAGTTATGTGTACAATAGTCCCCTTCGTTACATTGATCCCAGCGGACATTGGAG
>PSLL01000082.1:1495-1889 GCA_040289575.1 Candidatus Dadabacteria bacterium
AAGAATCTCTTAGATTTGTTGCGCGGGAAAGCAAATGACCAGAACCAATTGAAGGTGGTTGCTACAATGCTAAAGGCTCTGCGTGGTGTAGCAGCGACAACGGGTGCCGTTTATCAGGGTGATGCTATTGGAGCACGCGTAACGGTATCAGGTGGACTTATCGGTACAGCGGGGACTTCCTTGGATATGGTCTTAAATCTGAAAGCAGGTCAAGTTAGCGTATTCAATGGGCCCCCAAGCAGGCGTATTACTCGGTGAAGGTGGTAAAGTTGTCGTTGGTTTAATGCTTATACCAAAGCTTGGGACGAATGATGAGTTCCAAGGTGGCTTTGGAGCAGCTGGCGCAAACTTTACATGGGGACTCGGCGCGAACGGTGAATATTTCTGGAGTGGT
>PSLL01000082.1:2105-4463 GCA_040289575.1 Candidatus Dadabacteria bacterium
AGGAGGAATTCTATTACACGACCTCGGCCAGAACCTCTTGAATTGGATATCGAAATGATGAACACTACTCACTGTTACCATCATACAGCGATAGGCCAAATTCGCGTGTGGTTAAGCAAGGTCATTGGATTACTGAGTTTCTTGTTTCTGACCTTGATTGCCGCAGCAATAATAACAATTCCTTTGCGGAATGGACAAGTTAACATTGCCGCTGGGTGCCTATCTTTCATCTTATTTTTCGGTGGGATCATCTATGGTGTTGCGATATTTAACCAATATCCGGAGATCTGTTTAGATGACCAAGGTCTTTCCATTTCGTTTATGTTTCAGAGGATAAAAATACCATGGTCCCACGTAATTCATATAGGTACAAGGCGTTTCCCTTATCGCCGCACATTTGTAACTGCACGAAGAATTATGGTGGACCCCATTGTCAAGACAGTTTGAGGGGTCAATTTGCGGTGGAACTTCTCCTTTCAGGATAGGGTAGGGAATTAGGCCGGTCTGGCGCATAATGGACACAGCGCCGGGTTCATTTTTTAAGCTAGAGCTGCTGCCTGAACAACGGCCATCGCGTTTGGCGACGAGTTGTTTGCGTAGTAGACCTGAGCCGGTGTGCGGTAGCCCAACGACTGGTGCGGTCGTTCATGATTGTAGAAGGCGAGATAGTCGGCGAGTCCGTGGCGTGCCTCTCGCGGATTGCCATAGTCGTGTAAGTAGACGTTTTCATATTTCACGCTCCGCCAAAGACGCTCGACGAAGATGTTGTCCAGCGCGCGGCCCTTGCCATCCATGCTGATCCGTACCTCAGCATCGGTCAAGCGCTTGAGATATTGTGGGCTGGTGAAATGGCTGCCCTGGTCGCTGTTCCAGATCTGCGGCTTGGCTTGCCGCAACGCACAATCGACGGCGCTCAAGACGACCCGCAATTCCCATTTCCTGCATGTGGCGCTGCACGGCTTTGCGGTTGACGACGAACTCAGGCCGCAACGCCACGCTGATGCGCCGTGAACCGTAAAACGGATGCGCCGTGTACAGCTCGTCGATGCGATGCTTGAGGGCCACCTCCGCCGCGGAGAGCCCGACCGGCTGGTAGTATAGACTGCTGCGGCTGAGACTGAGCAGCTCGGCCTGCACGCTCAGCGCCAAGCTGGCCGGCTCCCGTTCGACCCAGGCCAGTCGCTCATTGCTCGACGTAGTCGATGCCAGATTTTTTTTGAGCCAGTTGACCTGCGTGGTCAGCCGGCCGATCTCGGCGTACAGTTCGTGCAGTTTTTGTTCGTGTTGAGTGTCGGCAGCCTTGGCGCTCTGCTCATCGAAGAGTCGTGGCATATTCTTGAGCGCCTGGGCTTTCCAAAGGTAAAGCTGATTGGGATGCACGCCATGCGCGACCGAGCGTTCTTCCTTGAGCAGTTCGAGTACGATTTGCGCCTTGAAAGCCGCTGAATAACGCTTGGACATGGGACGATTTTACCACTGCAAATCGCCCCTCCCGATTGTCTAAATTGTTGGGTCCACTATATACAGCCCAATGGTGAATGATTTCCTCTCTTTTCAGAATCAGTCGTATGATGCCGGCCAGCACACGTATTTGATTCAAGCAAATACTGTTGATCCAAGCGTGTACACCTGCGCGATTAGCTGTGATCGCCATATTGAGTTATTTAGCGATGGGTACCAAGGCACACCGCACATCGTCGCCAGCTACATACGCGGATCGGATGCCACAACCTTAGAGTATTGCGCGACTGGGGCAATACAGTATGAGATGTATGAATATCATGGTGATGCGACCCCACTCGCATACAGCGGGCCTGACTGCAGTATTCTTGTGCATCGAACGGTAGGCGGAACTAATTGGTATATCACCAGAGCGCGATATGATAATTCATCACCTACACCAGGATGGACGCCGTACACAAATTGGCTCGTAGTTCATAATTAGGTGGTGCTCCCACTATGGACATGCGCCGCTTCGGCTGCATCGTGCTGGGCTTCACCCTGTTTGCTGTTGTTGACGGTTTTTTGCTGGGTGTGTTCGCTGGGATTTATCTACAATCATCCAACGCGCCCTCAGACCTCCAGCTTGAACCTGAAGAGTACGCCGCCTACGCATCCGATAATAATCTCGTCGAGGCCAAACAGCGCTTGAATATGCTCGACCCCGACTTCACACACACCACGAAATTTTTGAGCGATGCCGCCCAGCACGCGCAGGCGCGCAACGATCTGCGCCACGCAGGCGGCTTCGATCCGCGACTGCGCACCGCTCTTGTTCCAAGGCAACGCGCTGCCATCCTTCCTCACATTGCCGCTGGCGGGCAGCCGCCACAGTTGCAGACCGGGCACGGGCGCGCC
>PSLL01000083.1:0-4415 GCA_040289575.1 Candidatus Dadabacteria bacterium
ATTTATGCAGATTGGGAAGGCTCATACCTAGATGCCCAACAATGAGGTCTACAAAATAGGCCAAAACACCAAATAATGTCCAGACAAGGAGATACCCCCCAACAAACACCCACGTAGGGATAAAACCCTCGTTCTTGGTTTTTCGGTTTTGGTGTAGATTTGAGAAAATAATCACCACTGGTGCCGCAGCGGGGAACATCATCGCAACCATCATAACAATCCACATACTGAGAAAGAGCAAGGCTTCTAAAATTAAAGAAGGCTTTTGTTCCATTCCTGACATCTGCGTGGACATCTGTTGTGAGTCCATACTATGTGAATAGTAGAACGTTACCACCCATGCAAATGCTGAAAGCAATACCAAAGCGGATATTATAACCCGCTCTTGTCTATATGACTGGATGCGATCCATGTTTAGTAATTATTGGTCTTGACCTACTTCAACCAATAAGCCTAGATACTTGTGAAACCTCAGTTGCTCCAATCAAAGGTATTGAGATGGGCGTACGAGTTTCCATAATGGAAGGTGAGCTTGCCCCCCGCCGTAACGCGAAGTGTAACCGCATTGGCCATCTCGGCCTCCTTATATTCAAAGCCGTTGGGAAGGACGATCCGTGCCCTGTGCTCTTCGCCCGTTACGGGGTTTTTGATTGGTTCAACCTTGCTCTCGAGAAGACCCAGAATCCGTGCAGTAGCCGTCCGCCGATCGCGATCCATTTCGATGAAAATCGGCGCAAAGATCGGCTCCGGCCGATTGGGGCAAACCGCTGCGAAGATTTCAAAGAATGCACCCCCCATAGTGCCACTCCAAAGAGCAATCAATGCCCTTCGCTGATCAGGCGTGGCCTGTTCGTCAATAACCATTTGTATAATGCCGTTACCCTCATGTATTGCTCCAGGCCACCAGGCAATCCCGGCGACCCGTGTGCCATCAAGCCGAGTATCGCCGAAGTGTCCCTCTCGGATCTGCCAGATAGCCACACCCTCACAACGGCCATGGGTTGGCAGGGCATTGAACTGACAAGGACATCCCCACGCGCAGTTGCAATTTGCAATCTCCTCGCCCGCGATATGCCATTTTATTTTGTTTGGTAAGCCCATGATTCCTCCTTCCCTCCTAAATTTTTTGGCAGAACCTCCAGTATTAAACTTTATCCAATTTCGGGTGTCAAGCATCTGCATAAGGAGTCTCTGAAGAATTCGCCTACTTATTTTATGTTTAAAAAGATGTACCGAGCTATGGAAAGAACCCCCAAGAGATATATAAGCCAAGAAACGGTCTTCCCTTTTCCAGAAAGGAGTTTCAGTAGGGGATAGGATATAAACCCAAAACAAAGGCCATCTGCAATGCTGAATGTAAATGGTATTCCGATAAGTGTAAGAAATGCGGGAATTCCCTCAGTAAGGTCATCCCATTTCACATTCTTAACCGATTGAATCATGAGGCTCCCTACGATAATGAGGGCAGGAGCGGTAAGGGGATATATAAAGACGCCATGAGAGATCTCGTAGCCGACTCCTATCATCCTCACAAGTGGATAAAACGGAATAGAGATTAGAAAAAGGATTGAAAGAATCACGGCGACAAATCCTGTCCTTCCACCCTGAGAAACACCGGTTGTGCTCTCAATATAAGCAGTAACAGTTGAGGTACCTAAGGCAGCCCCTACAACTGTTCCTAAAGCATCGGCCATTAGTGCCCTGCTGGCTCTAGGAAGCCTGCCGTTTTTCAAAAAACCAGCCACCTCTGCTACCCCTATCAGTGTTCCTATTGTATCAAACATAACCATGAAGAGAAAAACAATAGTGACGGTTACAAAGTCGGTCTCAAGTGCACCTTTTATATCCATCTTAAGAAATGTAGGCGAAAGAGAGGGAGGAAAGGAAACAACGCTTCCGGAATAATGGATAATCCCAAGAAAAAGCCCCAGGATAGCAGAGATGAGAATCCCTATCAAAATAGCCCCGCTAATCCTCCTTGCCATTAAAATAGCCGTAACTACTAATCCGAAGATTGAAAGAATCACGGGTACCTTTCTTAAGTCACCCAGGCTTAATATTCCTCCCGGACTCTTCTCTATAATCCCCGATTGAAGAAGACCTATAAAAGCAATGAAAAGTCCGATCCCGCCCGCTATGGAATCCTTGAGTGATTGAGGAACGGCATCAATAATCATCTCTCTGATCCTAAAAATGGTTAAGACAATAAATAAAACCCCCGAAATAAAGACCGCACCAAGGGCCTTTTGCCATGCAAAACCCATACTAAGTACTACTGTAAAGACAAAGAAGAAGTTCTCTCCCATTCCCGAGGCAACACCAATAGGATAGTTCGCATAAAGCCCCATTATAAGCGTCCCAGTAGCAGCCGACAAACACGTTGCCATCGTAACCGCACCGAAATCCATACCGGCCTGGGAGAGAACCGCCGGCTGTACAAAAATTATGTAGGCCATAGTCATAAATGTGGTAAGACCAGCAATAACCTCGGTCTTAAAAGATGCCCCTTTCTCCTTAAAACCAAAGAACCTCTCTATTGCTCCTACGCTAGAATCAGCCGCGGATTTCTCTAGATGGGATTTTGACACGCAGAAATCTTTAGGTCAGAATCTGATTTTGTCAAGAAAGGAAAAACGAGGTATTATAAATTTGCACAACCGTCTATTTGGAGAATTTCATCTCTAAACCGTTTAGCCATCTCTATCCAACCTCTAAATGTATCCTCTACCATCTCCTTAGCTTCCTCTTTTGTCACTCCAAACGTAATAAGACCAAGATTTTAACCGTCCACGTTCCATCATCATTCTGAATGTATTCAGCACGTTTTAACGCCGAAGCTACATATCGGTCAATGCTTAAACTCGATATTGGTTTGGTTGTGCCCATAACAGAATTTCTTAATTTCCTTTATTACAGAATAATATACTAGCGGCTAATATATCAAACAAAGTCTCAAGATTATAAAGGCTTGTTATTCCAGTGTGCTTTAATATACTTTTACCAAGAGGGTAAGGCACATAAGATGACTAAAGATGAATTATTTCATAAAAACTTGATAAATTAATAGAGATCAAATTAAAGATGGCGGAGGAGATGTAGCCTAAGTCCTCCCTTTTGAAATCAACGGTCAAAAAAACAAATTAGAAGAGGAAAATCAAAATGAGTGTATCAGAGATACTGCCGAATATAAGCCACAGATTCCAGTGGGTGTGGTATAGAAATATAATTGTTTGGACGAAGTTTTATAAGTCGAGCATAGTTGCAAATGTCGTAGAGCCCCTCATCTTTCTCCTTGCTTTGGGCTTCGGATTTACCCCCTTGATTCGGAATGTAAACGGAATGAGCTACCTGCAGTTTATCGCTCCTGGACTAATCGTTTATGCCGCAACAAACGCCGCAACGTTTGAATGTACATATGGAGCTTATGCCAGAATGACGCTTCAAAAAACATACGACGCTATAATCTCAACACCCGTAGAGATTGATGAGGTAGTTGTAGGAGAGGTTCTCTACGGCACGACAAAGGCTCTCTTCTCAAGCATCCTTGTAACGTTTATTCTCGCCCTTTTTAGGCTCATTCCCTCTACTACGGCGCTACTCCTTCCAATTGTCATCTTTCTTACAGGGTTTGTTTTTGCGTCTATGGCAATGCTCTTTACGTCTTTTACCCGATCCTGGGATTTTTTCAGTTACTATCTTACACTCTTTATCGGTCCCCTTTATTTTCTCTCAGGAATAATGTTTCCGATCTCTACGATGCCCAAATGGATACAAGACATTGCGTCGTTCACCCCCCTCTATCACTCCGTAGAGTTCTCGCGTGGACTCATTATGGGGAGACTCAAATGGAGCATGGTTGAAGATGCCGCTTGGCTTTTGGTATTTGGAGTGCTTACCTTTATGTGTGCGGTGGTGAGAATTAGAAAAAGGATGGTAGTGTAGGGGTAACCCTAAGGCATTGATAACTAAAGTGAGTTATAGTGGCATATAACGCCCAGGATCAGTGGTGGCGCGCAGCACCACTGCTGGATCGATGGTTAAGCCAACTTATCCCATCACGACTGGGGCAGACAGATGAAAGACATGCGATATTTGCGAAATAGTCATTACTCATCGGCCGGAGGCATGCTTCACAAGCGACTGAACGCTTTCTGTACAAGCTTGCGTACCGCATCCATCAATGCCATTTCCTTTTGTGAAGGCGCCGTCACTTCCACTGCGATGACCCTGCCAGCGTGGAGAATGCTGCAAGTGGTATTGAAGGCTCTCACGGGGTACGATGCCGGCGGCATGCTAGTTGAACAGGTGAGCTCGCTCTCGGTTCTTACCTCGATCTGCCATCCCTTGTTGCGGAGAGTCTCGATTGCCTTCCGTTCCTTGACTCCCTCATAGTCACCCCCACGTTTGCCAATGCG
>PSLL01000084.1:0-4409 GCA_040289575.1 Candidatus Dadabacteria bacterium
CAGGCTTCTCGACAGCGACGCGACAGAGTTCCAGGCGCTGCTGGCGACGTTTTCTATAAACATCACCGAGTTCTTTAGGGACTTTCACTTTTACGAGGCGTTCTACTCCAAGATAATACCCGAGCTGTACTCTCAGGCGCAGGCGCTGGGCAGGGAGGTCAGGGTGTGGAGCGCAGGCTGCGCCTCTGGAGAGGAGCCGTACACGATAGCGCTGCTCTTTGCCGAGGCCGCCGAGTCGTTGCAGGGCCTCAGGTGCAAGGTAATAGCCACAGACGTCAGCGCCAAGGCCCTCGACACGGCCAGGGCAGGCGTCTACGCGCAGGCAAGCCTGAAGAACGTCCCGCCAGAGATAATGGCCAAGTATTTCGTCCGCACGGCAGACGGCAAATACCAGGTGTCGCCAAGGCTCAAGGCGATGACAAGTTTCGAGCAGGGCAACCTTTCCACCATGACGCCGCCCAAAGCCATCGACGCGGTCTTTTGCCGAAACGTGCTGATGTACTTTGACAAGGAGACCCAGAACAAGATACAGACCAAGTTCTACCAGAGCCTCAGGTCCCGCGGGTTTTTCATCCTTGGGCAGTCTGAGGCGCTCATGGGCGAGCCGACCAGGATGTTCGAGACCGTGATGGCAAGGGAGAGGATATACCGAAGGAAAGAATCTATCACGCCTTCCCCTTCTTCTCCTGCCTCCACCGGCAACATGCGGCAGCAGCAAGAGGCCGCCTGACCGGCACAAGCATATCTTGCAGATAGGGAGACAGAGCTAGAGCGCTTTCAGCTCTTTGAAGGCCTTTTCAAGCCCTATCTCGCGGACCTTGACTATGTGGTCGTAGGGCTCTGTTCAATCTACGGGTGGCTGACGGGCTGTTAAGTGGCGGGTGATGAGCCACCGATAAGCTTTTAGCTATCTTAGGTGCCTATAATTTAGCTTGTTAGTCAAACAAAAACGACCGTCTCAACCAGCTGTGTTTATTAGGCACCTACAATATAGCAACTTTATGACGATGGGCATAGCAGCTATATGTAGCGCAGACACTGATTCACCGAAAATCGTATTTTCGGCAGACAGACAGATCACAGCGGGCATTAAATTTGAACATGGAATGCCAAAGATACGCGCTCTTACCGACTACTGCTATGTCATAATGTCGTCAAGCGACACTCTGAAAAGTGACATGATAATCTCTAAGGTAGTTCAACGGCTAGATGAAAATCCCCGAATAAATGAGATAATCGAGCAATTTGCTTTGGTTCTTGACGAGTCCAAGAAAGCAGACATTGAAAGAGATGTGATAAAACGATATGGGTTGACGTATCCAGAATTTCTTAGCAAGTCGCGTGAGCTATCCGATACTTTGGTACAGTCAATCATACATGAAATTGAAATCTATGAATATAATTTTGCATGTGAGTTTCTACTTTTTAGTTTAGAGCCTACACCTCATATCTATGTAATTGACCAAGATGGAAAATACAAACCTCATGATTACATGGGGTTTGCTGCGATCGGAAATGGTGCACAACTTGCCTTTACAGAGATGACAAAATATTCCTATCACCCAAATATCGATCACATTCAGGGATTGGTCAGAGTATACAATACAAAGCGTACCGCGGAAAGAATCAGCGGAGTTGGTGAGACTACTGACCTTTACGTGCTTCACATTGTAGAAAAAGATGGCAAAGCACAGGTTGAGCATTGGCATGTAGACGATGTAGTAATGGATATGCTTGAATCAAGCTATAAAAGAATAAGCAGTCAAGAGAGAAAGACAATCGATAGGGTAATGCACAAGATACGTACCTATCTTTATCCTAACGCAAACAATCATCCAAAGAAAGAGGAAATGAAAGCTGCGCCTGCTGATGCTAAGGAAAGAATCAGTGGCTAGTTATTGCCGATTGTTTTGGGTTTCAGCACCATCTTTCCATCTTTAGTACTACTTTCAAGGTCTATTCCATCTTTCCAGCCAAGCTTCTCTATTTCTTCTTGTGGTAGTACAACAACCCATTTGTTATACTCCTTATTCCCCACCTTGCGGTTGAATTGCTTTTGCAGCTTCATCCTAGAGTGGGTGCGCAAGACTTCTTAATAAACATAGGCACCTAATTCTACCGCTAGCAATTAGGCACCTAAAGGTTTATAACCAAGGTGTTTGTAGTATTAGGTGCCTAATGGTTCACAGAAAACCAGACATCGAACAGCCATATACCCTGACACGCGAAGAGAAAGCCCACAAGATAGCCTTTACCAAAGATGCAATCTCAAGGATTGATGAAAACACATATCAAGTCAGATCGCAATCTGGAAACGGCTCTTATGTAGTCGTTCAAAACAACTATGACTGGAAGTGCACATGTCATGACCATCAATATCGTAGCGTCAAGTGTAAGCATATTATCGCCATCGAGTACAGCCAAGAGCTAAGGCGCGAAGTTCAGGAAACAGCCAAGACGGTCATATCTGCAATCAGTATGCTTGTCTGCAAGTTCTGCAATTCTGCTAACATTGTCAAGGATGCAATCAGGCACAACAGCTACGGCGATGTCCAGCGTTACAAGTGCAAGGAGTGCTGCAAGCGGTTTTCGTTCAATATCGGCTTTGAAAAGAAGCAGGCCAGCCCACAGATAATAACGACAGCAATGCAACTTTACTTTACGGGCGAATCTCTCAGGAACGTTCAGAAATTTGTCAAGCTGCAAGGTCTTGAGATTAGCCATGTCACCGTTTACAACTGGATTAACCGCTATGTCGAATTGATGTAAGGCTACCTCGAAAGGATCGCTCCAAAGGTGTCTGACACTTGGCGCACTGACGAAATATTCCTCAAAGTCAGGGGTAACACGAAATATCTCTATGCAATCATGGATGACGAGACTCGCTTTATGATCGCCCAGCAGGTAGCCGATACCAAATACACCCAAGACGTAAGACCGCTATTCAGAGAAGCAAAAGAAATTGCAGGCAAAAGACCACTTACATTAATCAGCGATGGAGCGCAGAATTTCCAAGAAGCATGTGTTAAAGAGTACTTCACCATGGCGACACCGCGCACAAAACACATCCGCCACATCCACCTGAAGGGCGATCACAACAATAACAAAATGGAGAGGCTAAACGGCGAAATACGAGATAGAGAAAAGACCATGAGAGGGATAAAGAAAATGGATACGGCGATACTAACAGGCTATCAGCTTTATCATAACTACTTTAGAGAACATCAAGGATTAGTGGGGAAAACACCGGCAGAACTGGCAGGCATAAAGATCGAGGGTCATAACAAGTGGATGACCGTCATCCAGCAGGCGGCGATGCAAAACTGACAGCTAAATGTCTTTCGCAAGCCTTAGAGCTGAACAGACAGTAATTATCTTATGGTAAAGTGCGGCTATTGCGGAAAACAAATATCAAAGAACGAGACGGTTTGTCCGCGCTGTTTTCGGCTAACACGTAATCCATGGAAAAGCCCGGTCAGTCCTAATATGTGGGGATGGGGTTAACTTACCTATCTTTCCTTATGACTTTGACACGTGGATAATGCCGTTCAATCCCTGAAAGCCATTCGTCATAGTATTGTCCTGTGACTTGAACGTCAAATAATACTATTACAACAGCGTCAAAATTATTATAATATCTCGTCGGAAATTGTTTGTAATGCCCTGCTAATCGTTGGTCCCTTAATCTCAATTGCAATCTTTTCTACAACTATGTCAGGTCGGGAGCTGCCAATTTGCTGTTCCAATTGTACTTGGCTGAATGACTTTTTCAAATGCCTCGCCAAATCTATCTGATATTGTCTTTCAAATTTGTACCAACTAAATGGCCGAAAGTCATTAATCTCTTTAATAACAGAATTAAGAAGTGTAAGCGATGGACTATCGTCAGGTTCTTCGGCTATGTATCTATGAGTGATAACAGGGTCAGAAGAGTAGCTAGATGATGTGTTGTTATAAGTTGACGATGATGCCGAACCGATCGACCGTTTGTAAAACCCAAAACCGCCCAATCCGACAGTTATGACAAAACCGATTACTACCCAATACCAGTTAACTTTCCACCATGCAACTATCGGCGGAACTGCATAAACCCAAAAAAGAGCCACTGCAACAGCAACTCCTATTATAATCATGCCAATTACAGGAGTCATATCGTCTGAATACATATTAGACAATTGTGCAAATGGGCAACTAATAAAAGCTAGCTGTCCGGTTGGCAGAGAATATAACGCCAAACCAAGAGTCATCACCCGCCACTTAACAGCCCGTCAGCCACCCGTAGATTGAACAGAGCCGGTCGTAGACCTCGTAATAGTTGTAAGACTTACGCAGTTCGCTGAATAACGAAGTTTTACTCATGACTATTTTGCTTGTCTCTCATGGTTTAACGTCCATCCTCCAATCGCCTC
>PSLL01000085.1:0-4130 GCA_040289575.1 Candidatus Dadabacteria bacterium
AGAAAAAGAGAAACCTGATCAGAGGTCAGACAAATCCCTAACTCCTCTGACCCTTTTATTAAAAGCCCTTCTACTCGAAGTGAACTATAACGAGCCAAATTCATCCAAGGGTTCTAATTGACATTGGGTGATTTATCACTATCTCTGGCCTGCCCTTATACATCCTTACCTTCCCTATTACCTCAACTGGTCTGCCCACATAATATGTCTCGGGATTTATGCCAAAGAACCTAAAGTTCTCCCAGCTATCGGGGAATATAGCTATATCAAGGCTACCTTCCATCTTAAGAACAATCACCTTATTAGACTTACGAGAATCGGTTATCTTGCCCCTTACAACCACCCGCTGGTCAATGTAGCGTGGGGCCTGAGAGGGCTTTATGAGAAAATTTACGTCCTCCGGCGGCGGTTTGAGTCTGCCGAGATCACCCCAGATCCCCTTTCTCTGTCTCTTCGCCTCTTCTTCGGCTCTGAGAATCCTATCTGCATATTTTTCATTGGGCTTTATTATAAATGCCCTTGCCAGCCCCTCCCTTACAATCTCCTCATTGACAAAAACGCCGTCCGCAAAAACATACGCAAGCCCCCTGCCATATGGATCGTATTTTTCCTTATCAAATTCGAGCCTGATCCTGCGCCCTGAAACGAGTCTTCTATTTAAATCCCTCGCCTCCTCGGCAAGCGGGTCTCCAGGCGAGTCGCTATGAAGAATCTCAGGGGCATCTATCTCTAAATATCTGATATGTGTATTGACTCCATTGAGTGCAATTGTATCGCCATCAATCACATCCGCCACCGTGTACTTGCCGCCGTCGAGTTGAGTCTTCGGTCCGAACTTAAAATAAAGCGGTAAGCCCAGAAAAATAATGGCCAGAAGTAGGTATAGCCCTCTATACCTTCTAGAGAAACCCGATCTCCTAAGCAGTGCAAGTAAGACAGATATTTGGGAGTCTCTTTTGGATCTCACAATTTGAACCTGAGAATCGCTCCTATACCGTCCAGTCTTTTCCTTTCCTCATTAAATATTATCTCTATCTCCGCCCTTTGCCCAAGAGCCTCTTCTATAGCATCATCCACAATATCTACAACAGGTATAGGTGTTTTCCCCTCCGGGCAAAGATTATCCCTTTTTTCCAAAACTAAAACGCCGGACTCAGGGCACTTAAATCCCGGATGTGTAAACCCTTCCACAACCAGAAGTATTCCTACCTGCCCCATCATAAGGGCTTTCAATGTGTCTCTAATCCCGTTTACTGCAAGTCCAACTCGGAGTTTTTCACCAAACTCTTCTAGGAGCTTTTCCTCATTTTTACGCTCCCTCCTCTCCAGAAGGTCTAACGCCCTCTCTGCAATCTCATCCGGTTTGATCGTGTTTATATCTACAGTAATTGTTCCCAGAGATCTTTGTTTTAAATACGTGTGGAGATGATTTGGAAAATCCGCCAACGCCTGTTCAGCACCGCCCATAATCAGCCAATCGAACCTGTTTTCTTTGTAATAATCAAATAACCTCTCAGAAACGTATTTAAGATGCCTCTGCATTTCATCCTCTATCATCCTATTAAAGCTGTATTCCCCGTAGCCGTGGGCAATTTCTCCGCCACCTATACGCGTTACCCTCTGTATAGATTTCCCCTCCCGAGCCTGAAACTTTGTACTACGAGTAGCCTCCGGATAAAAGTAGTCTAATATCTCGTCTACTCCATTTAGACCTATTCTAAAAAGTCGGGCCCTTTTTCTGTCAATAATCACGGCAACTATATCTCCGAATTCATCGTTTATTGTGACAAGCTGCCTTACAAGTGGAGACCAATCGGCAACCAATCGGTTGCGGTAAACCAAAGGGAGTTTAAATACCCTCCAGACTCCCTCCCCAGAAGAAGAAAAAACGGCAACTCCTCTGCAGGCTGTAAGCGAGTCTGTGTTCTCAATGAAATCTGAAATCCTTCTAAAATCCGCCTCTACGGATTCAAGGGCCTCCTTTGTGAGATCCCCTTTATGGAGCCTGTCCCTTTCTTCTTTTATCATGCCCTTTAGGGTTATTTTGTACTTAAAATTTTCTCTCTCCTTGGGCCCCAGTTTCAAATAGAGAGACACAATAGGATACCTCTCGCTTTTAAACTTAATCAGCTCATTAATGCCATTTCTAAAATCCATAAATACACCTCCTTAGAAAAGTAGTTCACATATCCCCCCCAAAGCCGCACACCATAATTATACTTTAGCCCAATGGAAATTCAGCCTCCCTTTTCTGTCTGCACCCTTCTTAAAAGCACAGTAGCATACGTGCCCGAATGGAGGAAAAAAGAGATTGTAATTTTAAACTTATTTGGATAAATCTCATCATGAGTCGGATTGGAGATTTCCAAGTCCTCTGGAAATGCGATAAGCCTCCTTAGAGCCGATTTGAAAAAGGCCCTTTTAATCTTATTGAGTCTGAAATCCCCAATTGTAATACCCTCTCGGCTAATTATCCCCTCCGCAATCTCCCTTATTTTACCATCTGGAAATTCTACTCTGTGGTCTAAAAGCGGAATTTCAATGCATCTAAACTCACTGAATAGGTTCTCAGGAATGGTTCTGTAAAACACCATTTCTCCCGCCACATATGGAAATCTTATCAGCCCGTCTTCCGGCAAATTTACCCTTATAAATTCAGATGCCATTTCATTCCAGAGGTAGCTCTGATAAGCGGCTATATATAGGGAGAGCATCCTGGGATTTATCAGATTTACCGCTTTTATAAAATCCCCGGGGTGATCCTTGAGATACGCAATAACGCTCCTTTCATTTGAGCGTGGAGCAATCCTTAAACACTCCCCCCAGTTTCCCCAATGGGAGGATACGAATTTTTTAAACCCCTTCACAGCAGACCTATCCTCTGAAGACCAACTGGCAAGATATAGCCTTAGAGCACCCTCAAAGTCCCCTAGAATCAAACGCTTTGCCAAAAACCCCTCTCCGTGCCTTGCGGAGCCGAATCTCTGCTCTCCAAAGTAGTTTGGAAAGCCCCACCGGGAGACCTCACTTAGGCTATCTATCAAAACAGGAATCTGTGCTCCATCCAAACTCCTGAGCGTAATTGTAAACTTGTTTTTCTTCAGTAGGTCTGGACCTATTGGGCGAACAGCTCTTCCAATGGAAGTAAGGGCAAAATTCTTCTCCCTAATTTCTTTGAGTCTTTTCCCCCTTATGCTCAGGTATTGAGAGGTAAGGGCATATTTATCCTTCATTCCGGCAAAATTTATCTCTCTGTCGCGTATCTTGTATTTATGAGCGAGCCGATTTACGACTTCAAGTGTAGAAAGCCCTCTTTTTTCTAATCTGTATATGACATATTCGCCTGAAGGCGAAAACTCAGGAAGCGTTAAGATCTCTTCAACAACAAAATCTTCAGGACTTGATTTTATCTTCATTTTTAAGATGAAATGCCCTTCTTCCAAACGTGAGAAACCCCGTGTGACTCACCATCCTTTCAAACGGTCTGGTTTTATCGGGGCGGACGAGTATCCCTCGAACCAAGACCTCTATGGTTTCAATGTAAACAAACCCCTCACTTTTCAGACTCTCAACCGTTTTTTCAACCTGGTTATATGTCGGGGACAGGCTTGCAACCCTTCCTCCACCCCTAATTGCCCGCGATGCGGCTGGAACACCCTCCCAGGGTGAAGGGAGATCAAGGACGACGATGTCTACCTCCGTCTCATCAAACCCATCGGACACTTCCCTTAGTTTAAATTCCACAAGATTGGAAAATCCGGCTTCATCCACGTTTTTTCTGGCATTATCCAAGAAATCCTCCCTCCTGTCGTATGTATAAACCCTTCCCGCTGGGGATACGGCATTTGCAAGGGCGATAGTGAGCGCACCTGAGCCCGCTCCGCATTCAATTACACGCATCCCTGATTGAACCCCGGCCTTAACTAAGATTAAAGCCGCATCCTTTGGATAGACTATTTGAGTAAGTCTCTTTACCTTCATCATTCTATCTTCGAGCGTAGGTTCAAGGAGAATAAATGGATTTCCCGTTTGTGAATAAATCGCCTCTCCATATCTCTTGCCTATTGCATCCCCAAGAAAGACGTTTCCCAAATGAGTTCCAAAGACCTTCCTCTTTTTTACCCTAATTA
>PSLL01000036.1:0-22570 GCA_040289575.1 Candidatus Dadabacteria bacterium
GCAGTAATATTTCTCATATCATCATACCTCCTCCTTTTTGTCCTAAATTTTAATGTGTAAGCACAGCGTCTCTGGATGCTAGGAGTGCTTTTCGGAAGCCCTCTGACTTCTCTGTCATAGTCCAGTACGCGCAATCAAGTAACCTTTGGTAATCTTCACTGGGGCTGATGGTCGAGTTGATAAGGCTTTTTCAATTTGTATATGAAGTTAAACCAAGTTTCCCAGGGTTCATTTGGGTTTCTAAAATCCAGAGGTATTTTTACCGACTTTTAATCAAGATGAACTTTAAAAATGAAGAATAGAAGTTTATAATTATTTTTACCTAATCGGAGGACGATGAATTGAGTCGAGTGATATTTATTGTTTTTATGTCTATTTCCTTCTCTTCTTTTTTCAACGCCCCTTTAATAATGTCCGATGAAAGGGATTATTTTGACATCTCCCCTAGATTAGACGAACTTGGAAAAGAGACAAAACCAGATATATATACCGAATATCAAAAAGCCCAAGATAGACTCTGGAGAGATTACCTGGAGATAAGAAATAAACTCATTAACGAATATATATCGGGAAAATCCGAGATGTCATATGAAGAGTTCAAGTCGAAAGAGCAGTCATTAAGGGATATATATCTGAGGGGACGAAGTGAATTGCTCCGTAAGTATCTCAGAAATAGTGAACGGACACCGAATAAAAGCTAGGTTCTTGTACGCATCATGCAAATCATAGAGGGAAATCATGAAAAGCCACACGGAATATATATGGTTTAATACAAAAAAGAAGAGAGAAATAGTACATATCACAGACACAGTAAGAGAGATTGTAAAAAAGAGCGGTGTACAGGAGGGGTTTGCTTTAGTATCTGCCATGCATATAACGGCGGCGGTCTACATAAATGATCTAGAAGGAGGGCTATTCAAGGACATCTGGGAGTGGCTTGAAAGACTGGCTCCATATCGGAAAGACTACAAGCACCATAGAACTGGAGAAGATAACGGTGATGCCCATCTCAAGAATCTCATAATGCACCACCAGGTAATCGTGCCGATTACAAAGGGAGATTTAGACCTTGGTCCATGGCAGAGGGTTTTTTATGCCGAATTTGACGGACAAAGAAGGAAAAGAATAATCGTGAAGGTAATTGGTGAGTAAGAAATGAAAGAAACAGAAAAAATGGATAAATTTCAGCCCAGAATATACATTGACAAAGAGGGAAACTGGTATCAGGACGGGATTCCTATTCTTCACAGATGGACATACCTTTACAACAATAAATTATTAAGACGCGACGAAGAGGGCAGATATTACATAGATGAAGGAAGAGGAAGGGTTTATGCTCATGTAGAAGATACCCCATTTGTGGTTAAGATGATAGACAAACGCACCGACGGGCTTTATTTGATCCTAAACGACGAGACCGAGGAGAAACTCGATTTCAGTGCACTTTGGTTGAATCAACAAAACATACCTTATACTAAGGTAAAGAACGGTGAATTCGAAGCCAGATTCTCAAGACCTGCCTACTATGAAATCACTAAGTACCTGAAGCAGAAAGGAGATAGATTTTATATAGAATTAGATGGAATTGAGTATACATTAAAATCAAAAAAATAATTTTATCCTTACTTAAGAATCAAAGAGTCAATAACCCTCATAATGAGTTCGTTTGAAACGAGAACTCCATTTCTACTCAGTCGAATCAAATCACCGGATAATACCAAAAAACCGCCATCTATGAGTGAATCTAATTTATCAGAGCGTAGTTTTATTCCAAATCTCTCTTTGATACTTGTAAGACTGATTCCCTCTTGAAGCCTGAGTCCCATAAGAATCTTATCCTCAATGGCTTCCTCTTTTTCGAGATACTCCGTAAATGCAAGAGGCCTTTTGCCTTCTAAAACTGCTTTCATATAAACGTCCGGATTATTTAAGTTAGCCCATCTAACTCCCCAAGGACTTAATCTACTTGAAGAAATATGCGAATGGGCACCGGCGCCAAGTCCAATATAGTCCTCCCCCTTCCAGTAAAGTAGGTTATGTCTGCACTCAAACCCCGGCTTTGCAAAGTTTGAAATCTCATATCGCCTGTAGTCGTTATTTTCTAGAAAACCAGATGTGAAAGAGAGCATCTCTGTGAGTGCATCTTCATCAAGAAGCGGCAGTTTGCCATTCGAGTAAAGTATTCCAAATTCCGTATTATCTTCTACCGTAAGGCAGTAGGCAGAGATATGAGTCGTATTAAATCTAAGCGCCTCTTCTAAATCCACTCTCCACTCGTCAATGGTTTCAAAAGAGACTCCGAACATAAGGTCAAGATTGAAATTGTCAAACCCCGCTTTAACTATGTCATCTAATATCCTTCTGCTATTATCGGGTGTATTTATTCTCCCGAGCAGTTTAAGCTTTCTTTCTGAAAAGGATTGCACTCCGACACTGATTCTATTTATCCCCGCGTCACGTAAACCACTTAGCTTCCCTAGATTTGCCGTTTTTGGATTTACCTCCAAAGAGACTTCAACCGCATCTAAAGGAGAAGCTAACTTTAGGATTTCGCCTGTTATTTTTCCTATACTCTCCGGGGAAAATAAAGACGGCGTTCCACCCCCAAAAAATATTGAACTGATGGGAACCCCTTCAATTGATCCTCTGTAGAGATCGAGTTCTTTAAGAATTGACTCCGTATATTCTTTCTCCGGTACACGTTTTCCTACGCCATACGAATTGAAATCGCAGTAGGGACATTTCTTTACGCAATACGGAATGTGAACGTAGACGCCAAATGGCATAGAGATATTCTACACAAATAGGTAGGTGGCACAAATGCAACTCCCGCGAAAAAAGTCCTTGACTGCATTTATCAAAGTTGATAAAATGGTGAATATAGTAAATAACAAACAGAAGTCCCCGATTCTAATTTATTAGAGGATATTTTCTTCCACAAATCCTCTGGAGGCGGAGATGGGAGAATTTACATTCAAGATTGCCGAAACCGCAAAGGAACTAGAAGAGTATTTTTGCCTTCGCCACGAGGTTTTTGTCCAAGAACAGAGGATATTTTCCGAAACCGATGTTGACCAATACGACAGGGATGCGGTGCATATAGTTGCAATTGATAAATCAACTGGAAGGGTGGTAGGTGCGGTCAGGTGTTATAAAAAGGAAGAAAACACGTGGTTCGGCGGACGGCTTGGAGCCGCCCCGGCCTATCGAAACGGTCAGGTGGGACCAGGACTCGTGAGACTTGCCGTAAAAACGGTGAAATCCAATGGGTGTGAGAGATTCCTTGCGTACATTCAACCTCAGAACGTGAGATTCTTCGAAAGATTGGGATGGAAAACAGTGGGAGAACCAGTCATCTACCAAGGTCTTCCCCATCAGTTAATGGAAGCGGATTTGGATTCAGTTTAAGAAACGCATTTAGTCACGAATGAACACGAATTCGTAGCTAATAAGGAAAACAAATGCATGAGCTAATCTCGGCTTTACGCTCTTCTCCCCGATTAGACCAAAAGACAAGGTTAAAACACCTCTGGCGCCTATTACCCCAGGTCTCTCGGGTTGACGGCAGCGATATACTTATTGGCGATGATGCGGCATCTATTAAAACCCAAGACGGTTACCTGCTTCTTGCCGCAGAAGGCGTTTATCCCCCTCTTTTAAAATCAAATCCTTACCTTGCTGGGCGCACATCCGTTCTTACAAATGTAAATGATATATACGCCATGGGCGGCAGGCCTATAGCGATCGTAGATGTGCTCTTCGCATCAGATTCCGAAGAGGCTGAGAAAGTACTCCATGGAATCAGAGACAATGCATTACGTTACAAGGTTCCTGTAGTCGGTGGACATTTGACCCTTGAATCGGGCTGCTTTTCGCTCTCTGTCTCTATACTTGGTAAGGCCAAGAGGTTGATTTCGAGCTTTGGCGCCGAGGTAGATGATGACCTGGTTTTTGTCTCCAATCTCAATGGGAAATTCTACTCCAGTTTTAATTTCTGGGATTCTTCGAGCAACCTGAGCGGAGAAGAGGTTCTAACCCAGTTGAACCTCATGCCTCAAATATCCGAGGATGAACTGGCAGATGCAGGAAAGGACATAAGTATGGCTGGACTCATAGGCTCAACATTAATGCTCCTTGAGTGTTCCCACAAGGGAGCGGAGATCTACATTGATAAAATCCCTAGGCCCTCTAATGTCTCTCTAAAAGATTGGCTGATTACGTTCCCGAGTTTTGGATTTGTTCTTTCTCTAAGACCGCGCAACACCCCAAAGGTAAAAGAGATTTTCAGAAAATTTAATTTAGTGTGTGAGCGAATTGGAAAAGTAACCTCTGATTGTCAGGTCTCTTTCGTTAAGGATTCGGTCGAAAAAAACCTCTTTTGGGACTTTAAAACAGAGCCCTTGATTGGAATTGAAAAGATAAAAAAAATAAATTCTAACATCGGCTAATAGGTAAATGTATGGCCGAAGAGAAAAATCAGGTAGACAGAATTATATCAAAGCTGGGAGAAAAAATAAAGGCCCTTCGCATTGAAAAGGGTTGGTCTCTTCAGGACTTAGCTCAAAAATCCGGTATCTCTGCAGCTGGGATTCACAGGATTGAGTCAAATGGCATAACCCCAACAATAACTACCATGATGAAAATAGCAGACGCCCTGGGAAAGAAGGTCAGCTTCTTTATAGAAGAAGAGGAAGAGGACGCCGTCTTTGTCCCTTCGGGTAAGCGTGAGTCAATATTCACCTTTAAAAAAGGGCTAGATTTACAATGCGTTTCCGCGAAAAAATACGGTGATTTCATTATGACTGCGGCTTATGCGGTGGTTGAGATTGGGGCGTCAAGCGGCAGAAAACCTATGAGCCATCGCGGAGAGGAACTGGTCTACTGCATCGAGGGGAAAATGGAGTTCCAGGTAAATAACAAGGTATATGTACTTAACCCCGGCGATAGCCTTCACTTTAGAACGATTGCAGAACATAGATGGAGAAATATAGGCGACGTTCGAGCAAAGCTAATATGGGTGCTCGCTGTCCCGCCCTCGTGAGGAACTCGATTACGTGGCTGCCAAAACCAAAATTCAGGGAAAATCAAGAGAGAAAATGTACCTGGGAGAGCGGATTAATGAGGCAAATGCGGTTGCTATAGAGAGAATACTCTCTGTTGAGCCAGCTCTTGTTGATGTGAATACCGCACTCAACGCCATACCCAATATGACCCCCAATACCATACTCCATGCAGGGCCTCCAATTGAATGGGAAAGGATGTGCGACCCGATGAAGAGAGCCATTAGAGGAGCCTTGATTTTTGAGGGGCTGGCTAGTGATGATCAAGAAGCAAAGAGGCTGATTCGGGCAAATAAAATTAAACTCTCTCCAAACCATCATCACGATGCGGCAGGCCCTATGACGGGGATTATTTCCCCTTCCATGCCAGTAATCGTCTCAAAGGACTTAACATCCGGCAGAACTGTCTATTCCACATTTAATGAAGGCGGAGGCAGGGTTCTCTGGTTTGGGGCTTTCGGGGATGAAACGCTTGAGAGACTCAGATGGATGCGTGATGTATTGGGTCCTGTGATGAAAAGGGTAATTGAAAAGGCAGGGGGTATCTCGATCTGGAATATCTTAGCTCAGGGGATTCAGATGGGGGATGAGTGCCATAACCGCCACGCTGCCTCTACGAACATCTTTCTCAAAAGCATTATTGAGCCCCTCTTTTCAATAGATTTATCTCGTGATACTGCCCTGCAGGTCTACAGATTTATAGCCGGAAACAGTCACTTCTTTCTCAACATAACTATGACTGGCTGTAAACTCGCAATGGATGCGGCCCGTGATATAGAGGATTCTACAATAGTTACCGCCATGTCTCGAAACGGGACGGATTTTGGTATACGCGTAAGCGGACTTGGGGATAGCTGGTTTATATCTCCTTCGCCTCTTCTTCTTGATGCCCTATATAATCCGGGGTACGGTCCCGATGACGGCGCTCCTGATATAGGGGATAGCGCAATTATAGAGACTATGGGACTTGGTGGATTCACTATTGCTTCTGCACCTGCTATGGCCTCATTTGCTGGTGGTGGCTTCCAGGAAGCCGTGAATATAACAAAACAGATGGGTTTGATTACAACTACTAAAAATTCCAAATTTGCAATCCCCTCTTTGGACTTTGAAGGGATCCCGATGGGGATTGATATTCGAAAGGTCATAGAAACAGAAATTCTTCCAAGCATAGATAGCGCGGTGATTCATAAAGCCAAAGGAACGGGACAGATCGGAGCCGGAATTGTAAAGGCCCCCTATGAGTGTTTTGCAAAGGCTCTTATGGCCTTTGGAGAGAAATATAATTGGGCAGTGTAGTAGATACAAAGAAGAAAAAAATGGCGGTAGTCAGCACGATTAAGAAAAACTATTATCAGGACTCAATGAAGCTTATGCAGATAAGCCAGAAGCTCAGTACGCTACCCGGCATTAAGAAAGCCTCTGCGATTATGGCAACGGAGGCTAATCTGAGGATACTAAGAGACACCGGTATAATCGAGCAAATTCCCGAATCGGCAAGTGCAAATGATTTGATTGTAGCGATTGAAGCAGAATCCGAAAAGGCGGCAAAGGAAGCGATAGAGAAGCTTGATTCTTTTCTTGCTTTTCCCAAAGTTCGGATTACTGCAGGGATAGAATACAAAAACTTTGACTCTGCTTATGAAGCTCTCCCCCAGGCGAACCTTGCAATTATCTCCGTTCCCGGTCAATACGCGAAACTGGAAGTGGCAAAAGCTATTGAAAGAGGGCTTCATACGTTCCTTTTCAGCGATAATCTGACAATAGAAGAGGAAATAGAGCTTAAAGAAAGGGCAAGGGAAAGGGGACTCCTGGTTATGGGTCCCGGATGTGGCACAGCAATAATAAATGGAATCGGGCTTGGGTTTGCAAATGTGGTGATGCGAGGCCCGATTGGAGTAATCGCTGCGTCAGGAACGGGAATGCAGGAGGTCACAACCCTCATACACAACTGTGGTTCAGGGATTTCTCATGCAATCGGGTTAGGGGGAATAGACCTATCCGAAAAGGTCGGTGGCATTATGGCAATAGAAGCGATAAGGATACTCGAAAATGATAGAAGCACACAAGCCCTTCTTCTCGTCTCTAAACCGCCGTCTGAGGAGGTAGCGCAAAAGGTAATTAATTTGGTTCATGAATCCAAAAAGCCCGCCGTTGTGTGCTTTCTTGGAAATAAGTTCGATAAAAAAATAGATTCAAACATCCGCTTTTCTTCAACATTAGAAGAGGCGGCTTTAGAAGCTTTGAAACTCGTCGACGGGAACACAGATAAGCGCTATATTATCTCTAACAAGAATTGGAAGAAACAGGCCAAGAGGTTCATCCAACTACTTAATCCTAAACAGAAATACATTCGTGGTCTGTTTTCGGGCGGTACTCTCTGTTATGAAGCTCAATGCGTTCTAACACCGATTTTAGGAAAGATTTATTCAAACGCCCCTTTATATAAAGAAAACAAATTGGATGACTCAAATCGGAGTAAACGTCATACGTGCATTGACTTAGGCGAGGAGGAATTCACACCGGGGCGTCCTCATCCAATGATAGATGCGACTCTGAGAAAGGAGAGATTAATAAAAGAGGCCTCCGACCCAACCACGGCTGTAATACTTTTTGATGTAGTTCTTGGATATGTATCAAGCCCCGACCCTGCCGGAGGCCTCATTCCGGCAATTAAAGAGGCAAAAAGAATAGCAAAGAGTAAAAAGCGTTCCCTAGCCTTTGTGGCCCACGTCTGTGGCACGGAAAAAGACCCCCAGGGTTTAAAATCACAGGAGGAAAAACTAATAGAAAGCGGGGTATTAGTTTTTCCCACAAACGCCCTCGCCTCCAGGGTTGCAGGATGGATTACAAAAAGAGGGGAAAAAGGGTTGGAGATTTAACTAGGGAGAGAAAGTAGATGAATGTGGCTGTGGTAGCGTTTGGTGGAAATGCCCTTATGGATTTCAGTGGCAAAAGCAGTTATGCCGACCAGTTAATGAGAACCGAAAAGATGTGCAGTGAGATTTTGAGTCTTTTTGATTTGGGTTATCAGGTTGCGATTACACACGGTAATGGTCCCCAGGTCGGAAATCTCCTCATGCAGCAGGAATCCCTGGCCGATACTATCCCACCAATGCCCCTTCATGTCTGTGATGCAATGACACAAGGACAGATAGGGTACATGATAGAGCAGACGCTGAGAAATACGTTTACTAAAAATAGTATAAAAAAATCTGTTGTTGCCCTCGTAACTCAAGTAGTAGTTTCTGAGAATGATCCTGCATTTCAGAATCCTACAAAGTTTATCGGTCCATTTTTTAATAAAGAGGAGAGCGAAAAGCTCGAGAAGGAAAGGGGATGGCAAATGAGAGAGGATTCAGGAAGGGGATGGAGACGTGTTGTGCCGTCTCCAAAGCCGGTTGACATAGTTGAAAAAGAAGAAATTGGAGAGATGATAAAAAAGGATTTTGTTGTAATAGCGTGTGGGGGCGGTGGAATCCCTGTGCTTCAAGATAAAAAGGGAAGGCTTAAAGGAGTGGCTGCGGTAATTGACAAGGATTTTGCGGCAGAGAGACTTGCAAGCCTTATTGGTGCGGATATGCTTCTTTTAGTCACATCTGTAAATCAGGTGTCCATTTTCTATGGGACTCCAAATCAAAAGAATCTAGGTAAGATGACTCTTAAAGAAGCCAAGCACTACTTGTCAGAAGGGCATTTCCCACCGGGAAGTATGGGACCGAAGATTGAAGCCGCAATTAAATTTCTCAATTCGGGCGGAAAGAAGGCGATCATAACGTCACTGGAAGGTATAGAAGACTCATTAAAAGGAAAAGACGGAACGGAAATACTCAATGCTTGAGATATGGGGAACAAAAGCGATGCCTGTTTTTAATACCTCATGCCTAGACATTAAGCACGGATTAAACAGATGTTTTCAAAAAATCAGCCTCTTAACAGTGGCACATTGCTTGCGAAATAGAGATTCAAAGAGGCAACCTGAAAAATGATTGCTCTTTTTTTGCTTTTATAATAAGATAGAGGAGGTGAGACAGATGAAGGTAAACAGAAAGGTATTTGATGCTCATAGTCATATAGGCGAGTTGGCTGCATACAAGTTTTACGACCTTAAAGAACCCGTAAAGCCAACTGTAATAGAATACCCATCCTCAAAGGAATACATAAAGTACATGGACGAGTATGGGATAGATCGGGCGATGGTCATATCCAATTACGGCGTACCCGACTCAGGGCAGCCCTTTACGCTAAATCCCCTTGTGATTGATAGCGTCCATAAAGCCGACAGACTTATAGGGGCCATTTGGGTCTCAGGCATGCCAAAAGATAAGGAGCGAACAGAAGAAGCACTAAAGCACGTAAAAGAAAAAGGCATTGTGGCACTAAAAGCCACATGTCTTCTCGGCGGAACCTATAAGCCCGCAGAATGGGATGATACAACAAGGGGAATATGGAATAGCATTGTGAATGCGGCTGAGGCGAATAACCTCGTTCTCCATATCCACACAAGCCCCGGAGGAGGCTCCGATGTGGGAAACGCCTTTGAGTTTGTAAAGGAATATGGGAAGCGGATTAAGGTCCATATAGTCCATATGGGAGGCGGGGTGAGCGGCCACATAAGGCTTGTTCCCAAGTTCATTGAGTTGATAAAAGAGGGTTACCAGATCTATACGGATACCACTTGGGCTATTGGTTTTGGCTCACGGTGGCTGCTTCATGAGATTGAGCGCACGGGCATAGGTACCGATAATGTACTCTTTGCCTCTGATACGCCTTGGGGAGACTTCCCCTCAGAGTATTGGAAGGTTGAGGGTGCAAAGATTTCAGAAGAGTTAAAAAATAAGATTTTTTGGGAAAATGCCCAGAGGCTTTATTCTAGATGAAAGTCAAGAAGGGAAATCAGAGAAGTTTCCACTGGCTTCTGGTTTGGTGTCTTAGGAATTGACCAAATTGAGTATAAAACCAAAACTAAGGAGGGAATAAAAATGACAGTAGAAAGGGTAAAAGGAGAAAGACCGCAAAAGGGAAAGGCAATCGTTAATTACGAGGAAAAGGTGTTCCCGGATCACAAGGCGAATCCCGGAGAAAAGGCGCTATTCCTTATCCACACTGTTCCGTATGAGGGTTCAGTGGCCGGTATCAATATGCTGACAGCCATAAGATGCAAGAAAAAGGGATACGACGTAAGTGTCGTTTTCTATGGTCCGGCTTCTGCCATACCCGTATACAGAGGCTGGCCCAATATAGGAGACGACGGCTACGGTGCAGGGATACAGCTCTACCCCAATCTAGTCCAAAGAATGCTCAATGAAGGAATAAAGGTCTATGCGTGTCGCTTCTCAGCCGCCTGTCTCATAGGTGTAAGAGAAGAAGACATGTTAGAAGGTGTGAAGCCGATACATCCAACTGATATCCTGGATATAGTAATTGAACACCACAGGGCAGGTGCAATGATGTTTAGCACATGGACCGTGTAATGGATTAATCTGGATTAGCTCTAAGTGCTAGTTCTCATAGGGGCAATCATTGGAGTTACCTATTATGGATAACCCTAGATTTGCCCCTACAGTTGAAATAGAGATTTGTGAGTTCAACTTTTTCCCCAAAATTGGGAGAGAGGGATTGAACGCATAGATAGATAAGGAGGGAATTATGGATTCAAAGGCCCTGAAAGTAGAACTACAGAGTTACGGACTGAGGATTCCCGATACGAGAAATATAAGAAGAGGCGGAGCGGGGCCTACCGGAGGAATCCATCTAAAGATTCTTCCCGACAGCGAAGGGAATATTCCGGTTGTCGGAGATTTTGTCCATTCCTCCCCATATTATCTCGATCAGATAAACGGCGAATACTGGGTGTTCCGAGACGGCGTTGCTCTTAATCAGGTAGAGCTTATGGGGGCGGCTAAGTTTTACGAACACACAACATCAATGGGGGTGCCTATGGGTAAGATCGGACTCCTCCACTGCCCGACGACATTTGCTACAACCCTCCTTCAGACATGCGTCTTTTGGGAAGATTCAAGGCGATGCAAGTTCTGCGGGATTGAACTTACGCTCAAAGACAGAAGCACAGTGGGATTTAAGGATCCCAAAAGCCTCGTTGAAACTATATCACGTGCAAAGGAGCTCGACGGTATCAAGAACATAGTTTTTACATCCGGAGTTGCAAAAGATGAGGAAAAGGCGCTGAAGAAATACGCCGAAATATGCTCGGAGGTAAAGGAGGCAACGGGTCTTCCGATTCAGCTTCAGATAGTTCCTCCCGAGGACTTAGGTTGGCTTAAGAGGTTAAAAGACTGCGGCGTTGATGCGCTAGGGATTCATATTGAAACATTCGACCCGGGCGTGTTTGAGAAGATAACCCCGGGAAAGGCAAAAATCGGGTTCGATAGATATATAGGGGCGTGGAAAGAGGCCGTGAGTGTTTTTGGAAGATGGCAGGTTAGCACGTACGTCTTAGTAGGACTCGGAGAAAAACTAGAGACCATAATAAAAGGTGCTGCCCTTTGTGCCGATATTGGGGTTTATCCGTTTATCGTTCCATTTCGTCCAATTGCAGGAACACCTATGGAAAATGTAAAGCCTCCGGAGTCCCATGTGATGGAATATGTATATACCGAAGCCGCAAAGATACTCTCGAAATGCGATGGTGGCTCAAAGAGCAGCAAGGCGGGATGTGTAAGCTGTGGTGAGTGCTCAGCACTTCCCGATTTTGAAAGGGCATTGAATCCGGGGAATGTGAGATTTAAAAAATTCATCTCAAAATCGCATGGTGTCAACTGATTTGTAAAGAGGATGAGGTCTTAGCTCAAGTGAGGTGAGGTTAATATGACTCAAAATAATCTGCGTATCATTGTAATAGGAGGAGGTGCTGCAGGAATTTCGGCGGCATCAACGGCAAGGGCTGTCGCTCCGGATGCTCACGTAACCCTTTTCACAGAATATGAAGACGTAGCATACAGCCCCTGCGGCATTCCATTTGTTCACGGTAGGGAGATCCCAGACTTCAAGAGCTTATTCCTTCAAACCCCTGAGCACTATGCCGAGATTGGAATTGATTTAAGACTCCAAACAACCGTTACGAGGATTGATCTGAACAACCGTACAGTAAACGTCGGCTCTCAGGTGTTTGAGTGGGATCGCCTTGTTATTGCTACAGGGTTTGAATACGAAAAACCCAATATCCCGGGAATTGATTTGGAAGGAATTCATTATGTTAAAAACATACGCCGTGCAATGGAGTTTGATAAAATTCTCGACCAGATAAAAAGGGTTGTCGTCGTATCGGCAACGCCGCTTGGAATCGAGATGACGGGGAATCTCGCGCACAGGGGGCTTGAAACCCATCTCGTAGATGAAGGAGCATGGCTTATGTCTGAGGTTGCTGATCCGGACATTATGCAGCCGGTTCAGAAGTCCCTTGAGGAATTTGGGGCAAAGATTCATCTTGGAACAAAGGTTCTCGGGTTTAATGGCTCAGACGGGAATGTAAAATCCGTAGTCACAACAGAAGGGGAAATCCCCTGCGATGTGGCTGTGATTGCCACGCATAAAAAGCCAAATAACCGCCTCTCGCGCGAAGCAGGATTAAAGATTGGAGCGACCGGCGGAATCATCGTGGACGACCACATGAGAACATCCGCAAAGGATGTTTATGCGGCCGGAGACTGCATAGAGGTTATTCACGGTGTAACAGATGTTCCCATTCAGGGGCTTTCAGGAAGCCATGCCTACTCTCAGGGAAGGGTTGCAGGAGCCAATGCCGCGGGCGACGAACGCGCTTATGACCCCGTGTATGTCCCCTGGGGAATGGTAGGCGGAAGGGTTCAGATCGGCGGGGTTTCATTTGGAGAGACACTAAATAAGGCTCTGGGGATTCCCCATATAGTTGCCGCCGCCCAGGGAATTTCGAGAGCAAGATACTATCCCGGAGTAAGCAGGATTCTTGTAAAGCTCATTGCCGACCCGAAGACACTTCGTGTGATGGGTGCTCAGATGGCGGGCGGTGAAGGGATTAAAGAAAGGGCAGATTTTCTCGCATTTGCAATAAAGCGTGGGGCTACGCTTAATGATTTTGCATGGATGGAGAATGTCTATTCTCCTCCAATCGGAGCCTTAATGGAGCCTATTGCTCTAGCCGCTCAGGCAGGATTGGCAGAGTTGGCAAAAAGGAAATAATGACGATATATATAAAATTATCAGTAAAAGGTCAATTTGATTACTCCTTCCTACAGAAGGCCCAGACTTCTGGGCTCTACAAAAAAGCACTTTTACTGTTCTATTTCACATTAGGATACAATATACTAGAAGGATTAGCATCAATTTTTACGGGTTTATCAACCGATAGCATTGCCCTATTTGGGTTTGGACTGGACAGTTTTATAGAATCTCTTTCAGCAGGTGTGATGGTTTGGCGATTCAGAAAACATGAAAAAATATCAAAAGAGGAAGAAGAAAGGATAGAGGCAAAGGCTATAAGACTGATCGCTTACGCTTTTTTTATTCTCGGAGCTTACGTTTTATATGAATCTACAAAAAACCTATACTTTTGCGAGATCTCAGATCCAAGTCTCTTGGGAATAATTATCGCCATTGCCTCTATTATAGTAATGCCGATTTTGTTTTATATGAAATATCGAACTGGAAAATCAATAGATAGTAGAAGCTTGGTAATGGACTCAAAGCAGACACTCGCTTGTGTATCGCTGTCCGTTGCCTTGTTAATTGGATTGGGGCTTAATTATTTTTACAAACTGTGGTGGGCAGATCCAATTATCGGTTTAATTATTGCAACCTTCCTGATAAAAGAGGGCTATGGTGCTCTAAATGAAGAGAAATTATGTAGTTGCTGACCTCTCATTATAAGAATGCATATAATAACAAAAAACTCGAATCTCTATTGGTGATTGAAATAAAAGGAAATTTGAAATGTCAGAGAAAAAGTCATTTGGCGAGTGGTTAAGAGAAAACGCCCAAAAATACCTGCTCGAAGCCGCTGCCGATGAGATGGCAACCCGTTACCCTGATTTCTGTGCGAAGCCCTATAGAGAAAAAGGACTCATTCCGTTTTTCTGGCGGAATATATTTGTTCCAATTTATTCAAGAATTCCCTGGGGCGTTCGCAGAAAGGTGATCCTCCTCAGCTCATATCCAACTGGAGAGCGCCCGCATTGGAAAAGATTTGGACAAGGGTGATTCCCTCTTCATGGCTATAAACAAGGAAATCCATTTCAACTCGCTAATAGCTAAATCTATTGGATATAAGGTGCTAGAAGCACTAAGCGATTCTAAGAAACCTAAAGTGCATAGTGTCTTCGACCATGCATTCTATATACAATCCAGGGGTAAATCCCTAATTAGTGTAATTAAAAACGAGAACTATATCAGTCCCGCATCCATATTGATAAAAGACTTTGGGAATAAAAGCTTTAAATCAATTGGCGTTGTGGAAGGAATGAAAGTAAAATTCGATAAACGCACCCTGACACTCGGAGATAATATAATTGCTATTAAATTGGCAAAAACCTCCAACTGGACTATACCCCTATCTCCTAAAACCCCTTTTATAAGCCCAACTGGCATAAGCCTAAATCTCAGGGTACTCAGAGACATAATCTATGCGTGTCCCAGCAGAGAAGGGCTTGTCCCAATCCTAGAGAATGTGGAATTATACGGCCCGCTTAAATTCTTCCTTCAACCGCAAAAGCCCACATTTTCGGAAAGGGCAAGGCCCTATATTGATATGCTTATGCGTGGGCTGTTTAGATGCGACTCTTATATGATCATAAATGGGGCTTTATCTATCGTTGGGCTTGGCCCCGGACTTACTCCTTCATGCGATGACTTTTTATATGGCTTAATACTGAGCCTGAATGTATGTGGAAACACACTAATTAAAGATAGAAAAAAACAGGTCGGCTTCTACAGAAGAGTCTCTTCTGAGATCTGTCGGATGACAAAAGGAAAAACCACAATATACAGCCAGAGCCTTTTAGATCAAGCCCGACGCGGTGAGGGACATAAGTCCGTGATTGAATTGATCCACAGCCTCATCACAAAAGACCCAGACCAAGTTGCTTCTGTCTCAAAGACAGTAATAGAGATGGGAGAGACTTCAGGAGCCGATATCGCAATTGGCATCTATTATGGGATTCGATTTCTAGTTTCACAGATGGAGATGAAAAGCATAGAAGATTTAATAGATGAAATCACTTAAGATCGCACTCCTTACCTATTCGACAAAGCCAAGGGGCGGTGTGGTTCACACACTAAATCTGGCTGAGGAATTATTCCGCCTTAAGCACCAGGTTCATTTATATGCCCTGAGCTCAGGAGGAGGTTTTTTTAGAACTGTAAGCGTCCCGCATACCCTTATCCTCTGTCCTACTCCTCGTGAAGAAACCATAGATGAAAAGGTGGAGAGGTATATAAACACATATTCTGATTTCCTGGTCTCCGCATCGAGAGATTATGACATATATCACGCCGAGGATTGCGTCTCTGCAAACGCCCTTCTCAATTTGCGCAATCGGGGCTTAATAAAATCCTTCGTTAGAACCGTTCATCACATAGATGACTTTACATCCCAGTCTCTAATTGACTGTCAAATCAGAAGCATCGTGGAGCCGGATTACTTAATCACTGTCAGCAAGTTTT
Organism: Candidatus Dadabacteria bacterium; assembly: GCA_040289575.1. GTDB lineage: Bacteria > Desulfobacterota_D > UBA1144 > Nemesobacterales > CSP1-2 > PSLL01. The sequence goes on from PSLL01000036.1 coordinate 15,717, forward strand.
GGGAAAAAGAACTCCGCTTTCGGTATTCATTAAGTCCTACTGTCATTCATAACGGCGTGGATGTGGAGAGATTCAGAATTCAAGAAGGATTTTCAAAAGAAAAAACCAGGGAGTCTTTTTCCGTAAGCGGATGTAATGTAATTCTAAGTATCGGTGGAATTGAGCCTCGAAAAAATACATTGACCTCCCTCAGGGCATTTAAAATCGCAAGTCAATATTTTAAAACAAAAGGCGAGCGTCTTGTATGGCTAATTGGAGGTGGCGAGACACTATTTGATTACAGGGCATATCGCGAAGAATTCTTCTCCGAGATCGAGAATATAGGATTAAAACTAAATGAAGACATAATCCTCCTCGGTGCTGTCCCTGATGATTCCATGCCCAATCTCTATAGAGCGGCGGATGTACTTGTCTTTCCTTCCGTTAAAGAGGGATGGGGGCTTGTTGTGCTTGAAGCCATGGCATCGGGGCTTCCCGTAATCACCTCCGGCCTAGAACCCTTAACGGAGTATCTGAAAGACAGGGAAAATGCTCTACTCATTTCTCCCATGGACTATAAAGCTTTGGCTCAGCAGATTATCAGTGTTATAGAAAGCGATGAGCTTCGGGATAAACTTACGAGAAACGGAAGAAAAACGGCGCAGGCTTATAGTTGGCGGAATACGGCGTTAAGACACTCAGAGTTTTATAGTAGAATTTTAGGCTGATTAATCTCTTCAGATTTAGGGTGATATAAACAGCGGAGCTTCGATTCGGTATCTAGGTGAGTTTTGCACGGAAGCTCAAGTTGACTTCCCAAGTCTGGCCAAGGGACTCCACTTCGCCTCCTGTCGAGAGCCTACCTCGCACCTTGCCCTGCTCGATATGAAAGCCCTCTACCTTGAGTTCGCCAAGAGAGCTAAACGGCGTCTTTTTATGTGCCGTGTGTGCTACTTCAGTGCCAATGAGATGCCCAGAGCGTGTGAAAGTTACAATAAGGGCGCTGCCGAACTTGCCAAAGGAGGCCATGATTTCAGGGTGCTGTTCGCCACCTGTATTCCTTTCAGTGAGTACGACAATAACTGTCTCCTTACCTGAGAACGGCTCTCCGGCATGTGCGGTGGCGAAGGCGAGGTGGGCATCCTTACCATTCCCGCGAAATATATCAGTTACAGACCGCTCTGCAGCCGTGAGGGTTACTAGACCAGGGAGACAGACACAAGCCAATATTAGGGTACAAAAAATAGGATAAACCATGAAGATTTCCTCTTTTATATGTATATGGCTCATGTTAATTACTGTGCAATCCTCAATTCTTTTGTGAAAATATACTTACAGGTCTTCCCGAAGTCAATGGATTAGGAAGAAATTATGGAGCCAAACGGTTGGGAGACTAGAACATATACCTAATCCTCGTGCGCTTCGAGGCAGGTGACACCTTCGGGGCCAACGCGTGCGGCATGAATGGTACCGCGTGGCAAATCCAGACGATCACCAGCACGTGTTTCAATTTCCTGATTCATCTGTGGTAGTACCCAAATAATCGAGCCGCGAAGAACATATATTACCTTATCGTATGGATGGGTATGGGCCGCGTATGTATCGCCGGGCGCATTAGACCAGGCGTATAGAGATAGACCTTCGCGGAGAAAGCACTCACTTAGTGTACGCTCATCTGGCGGCTCAGACTTCTCCCAACGTTGGATTTTCAACTCTGTCATTAATAGACATTTTATCGGTTGTAGGGACACTTTGCAAAGTGTCCCTACATTTTGGTTAGAAGTTAAATAAATAGGGGTGCAAGAACAAGCGTGATTGTGGAGAGGAGTTTTATAAGGACGTGTATTGAGGGACCCGCCGTGTCTTTAAATGGGTCGCCCACAGTATCACCCACCACTGCGGCTTTATGGGCATCAGACCTCTTTCCCCCATACATCCCAGTTTCTATAAACTTCTTTGCGTTATCCCATGCGCCTCCCCCGTTATTCATAAGGGTTGCAACGAGGATTCCGCTGATGGTTCCGACCATAAGAAATGCAGCCACTGTCTCAGCACCAAGACCAAATCGCTTGAATACAAGCCCCACCAATACAGGCATACCAACAGCAAGAATTCCTGGAGGAACCATCTCTTTGAGCGCGCCCTTTGTAACGATGTCAACAGACCTTGCATAATTCGGTTTTGATGTCCCCTGAAGAATACCTGGATTCTCCTTAAACTGAGCGCGAACATCATTGATTATATAGTAAGCCGCACGCGCAACAGCTCTGATCGCAAGGGCACTGAAGAGAAAAACAAGCATTGCCCCAAGAAGACCACCCACAAAAACCTGAACCTTAGCAATATCAACCGAGTGAAAGGCACGACCCGTAATATGGGTTATCTCATCCAAGTAGGCAGAAAAGAGCAGAAATGCCGCAAGAGCCGCAGAGCCGATTGCATATCCTTTTGTAAGGGCCTTGGTTGTGTTTCCTACAGCATCAAGCCTATCCGTTTTGTTCCTGATCTCTTCTGGCTGTTTACTCATCTCAACAATTCCGCCCGCATTATCCGTAATAGGCCCGAACGTATCCATGGCAAGGATGTATGCAGCTGTTCCGAGCATACCCATTGTGGCGATTGCGGTGCCGTAGAGTCCAGCACCGATTGTAGAAATATCGGTGTACTCCCTTAACCCATAAACCCCGCAGTAATATGCCCCGACGAGTGCCGCCGAGATTGCAATCACGGGAAGCGCAGTGCACTCAAGCCCGACTGAAAGCCCGGCTATTATGTTTGTTGCAGGCCCCGTTTGAGACGCCTCAGCAATAAACTTCACAGGGCGATATCTATACTCCGTATAGTACTGTGTAATAAAGACGAATACAATGCTCGTTACAATTCCTATAACACCGGCAATAAACAGCCAGAAGTTATGGTTAAGTAGGAAAAATGTGGCTACATAGAACCCTATAGCCGCCAGTATGCAGGCAACATAATATCCGCGATTTAGGGCAGACATCGGGTCCTCTTTATCATCTTTTAATCCTACCATCGCGATTCCGACCATAGAGGCAATAAGTCCAAGCGCACGCGCAACCAGAGGAAAGAGAATCCCCTTTATACCGAAGTGAGGGAAGAGGGCAACCCCAAGGATCATAGCGCCTATATTTTCAGCCGCTGTGGATTCAAATAGGTCCGCGCCACGCCCCGCACAATCACCGACATTATCGCCCACGAGGTCTGCAATAACGGCGGGATTTCTAGGGTCATCCTCCGGGATTCCGACCTCCACCTTTCCCACAAGGTCGGCTCCCACATCGGCGGCTTTTGTGTATATCCCACCACCAAGCTGGGCAAAAAGAGCAACAAAACTCGCTCCAAATCCATACCCAACTATTAGAAACGGAACCCTTTTTATAAGCTCTGTATTATCCGTTGCACCACCATAAAGGGTAAAAATGATTCCTACTCCGAGAAGGCTCATAGCAACTATTGTAACCCCTGAAACCGCCCCGCCACGGAGGGATATTTTGAGTGCCCTATCCAAGCTTGATCTGACGGCGCTTGCCGTGCGTATGTTTGACCTGATTGAAATCCACATCCCTATATAGCCCGCAAGAGCCGAGCATCCGGCACCAAAAAGAAAGGCCACGGTGGTACGCCATGCCATATCGGGATCATCCTTTGCAAACCAATAAAGCACGAAGATAAGAGCGGCAAGAACAATACTCAGCATTATTATGGTTGAATACTGCCTCTTTAGGAATGCCTCGGCACCCTCTTTAATGGCGTTGCTTATCTCCTGCATTGCCGATGTTCCAGTATCATTGCTAAGCACAAACTTAGCTAGATACCCAGCAAAACCGAGTGAAATCACACTTATACCTAAAACAATTACCAGAAGCACGTGGGCAAGTTGCATGTCTTATTCTCCTTCTCCTTAAAATGATTTTTAGGTCTAGGCTTAGTTTTGTTTAGAGCTAGAAGAAAGGCTCCACCCTTTTTTGATAACAAAAAAGAGATAGACGTAGTCCAAGAACCTTCATCCTCTATCAATTTAAATGGAAACAAATTTAAGCCTAACCCTCTTAGATAGTCAAAATTTGATTTTTCAGGGAATGCAAGATAACTGGAAAACTCGGAAATTACAAGTGCTTTCTCTCCATGGTATGCCTAATACAAGATTCGACATGTAAACAGTATAATCCTCGACCACTTGAAGTATAGCCCCGATTAGCTATAATTTTTGTACTAAACCAAAATATATATTAAGGAGAACTCCAGAATGGCAAGTGCAGAAATGGTAGAGTTAAGCGATTCAACCTTTGAAAAAGAGGTTCTAAAGAGTGAGGAACCGGTCTTAGTTGATTTCTGGGCACCGTGGTGCGGTCCGTGCAGAATCCTAGCTCCCGTAGTTGAAGAGATTGCAAACTCATATTCGGGACGTCTAAAGGTAGGAAAGCTCAATGTTGATGATAATCAAGAGACCACGATGGCTTATGGAATAAGAAGTATCCCTACACTTATTATATTCAAGGATGGAAAAGCCCTCGACCAGATTATAGGAGCCGTACCTAAAAGTGAAATAGAAAGAATGGTCAAAAAGGCTCTTTAACTTGTGTAAATCAGGTTATACAAGCCTAGATATAGTGAAATCGAAAGCGGATAATTCATATTCTCTATATTTTCGTCATAACCTTCCGTTAACTCTGATTTATTAAAAAGCAGATTTGAACCCATATTAAAGCTCAAATCAGGATGGTTAGAAAAAATACCCCCCTGCGCGCACATGGGATGTGCATTGAAAGAGTTTGACCCGTGTTGGAGACTCTCGCGCGGCCAATTAATAAACCGCCGTTAACCCCTTCAGAGGCAATACCAATTATAGTTTTCGAACACAACCAGTCATCCATAGCTAGATGGATCTGAGACTCAATCGGCCCTCCAGATGAGGAACTTCACCCCTAATAATTTCACGAACACTACACTCTCTGGAGTCGAGACTCAGTTTAAGATGGTGAAATGCCACCCAAGGATCAACCTTTGTACCGCAGGTAAATATGTCCACAGCTGCATATCTGTATTCAGGCCATGTGTGAATTGCGATATGAGATTCGGCAATCACCACCACCCCACTCACCCCCTGGGGCGAAAAGTAATGAAACGAGCTTTCCAGCACGGTAGCTCCACATCGAGAGGCCGCCTCAAGCATATGCCATTTGATTTTCTCCAAACTGTTTAGAATTTCAGGGTCGCACCCATGGTATTCCGCCAACAGATGCCTCCCTAGAGCCTTCAATCTCTCCTCCTTTGTTCCACAAGAATTTTTCGCAAAGACTCAAAATATACCTTCTTGCGTTAAAAAGTCAAACAAAGAATGATAGATAGAAAGGAAAAAAATCCCTTGCAAAAATTTCTATATAGTAATATTATCTTAATTGCCCTATTGCCTTAAAACCCTAAATGAGGAGGAATCAGATGGCTACGTACATAATGCTAAGTACCCTCACAGATGAGGGAAGAAAAACAGTAAGAATGAGGCCAGAGAGGATTAAAGAGGTAAATAAAGAACTGGAGAAGATGGGTGTCAGGGTGGTTGCCCAATATGCAGTGCTAGGGCCGTATGACTTTGTAAACATTGTCGAAGCCCCGGATAATGAGACCATATCAAAGGTCTCGATTGACCTAGGCTCTCGCGGTACGGTTCAGCTTATGACACTCGTAGCAATTCCAATAGATGAGTTTGAACATAAGCTAAAAGAAGGCTAGACCAGAGAGAACAAAAGCTGGATTTCGGATCTTGTATCTGATTTAAATCCAATTTGACTCCGGAGTCAGTCTAAGAGGTAAGAGATGGTGAGTAAAAAAAGATTTTTATTTTTTATGATCCCGATCATAGGTGTTCTTCTTTTTGCTTCCTCTCTAACCCTAGCAGAGGAAGAAAAGGGAAACTTGAGGGGGCAATTAAATCCACAGGCTGTCAATACTCTGGGTGAAGAGTTCAGTGTGCTCCGCAAGGTCCTAGATGGACTTTATGGATCAGACCCTAATGATCTTCTGTGGAATCGCGCGGATGATATAATCGCATTAGATAGCTCACTTTTTCAGAAAGGCGGCTTCGAGGGGATTGTTCCTGCTGTCTATTTCTCTCTAAACCAGCAAGACGTTTTGCCTTCTATAAAGTTCTCCACTATTGGCATAGGACTGCTATTCTATCTAAATAGATAGAGGTGCAAGTAGTAATAAACACCGTAGCAAGAGAGGTTATAACACATGATTGAAACGTTTTTAGTTGAAGATAAAACCTATTACAAAGAAGCCCAACTTGAAGTAATGAAAAGGGCGCTTATGAAGAACTTTTTGTTATCTGAGAATCCAGAGTTGGAGACAATATTCAAACACAACACACCCCAGATACGGATTTATATAAAGTTCCTAATGGGAATGCTCCCCGAGATTCTACTTAGGGCACTGAGCGAAGACCTGTGTAATTCTATAAGCGGCGCCTTTTTAAATGCCCTTGCCAACCCAAACTCTGTAGAAATCCCTTCCCTAATTTTTCATTTTGTAGGGGATTTCAGATCAATTGAGTTCAAGGTCTCCTCAAGAGACGAAAAGACCCTGCTTGAGGCATCAGAAAAGGTCATGGATAAACTATTGAGCATAGTAAAATCAGAAGGTTTCTTTTCAGAATCGGACAGCAGCACACAAACCTTCCATTATGAGGATGGCAATTGGATTCAGTCAATTTAATTGTCGCACAATAGATTATTTTGTTCCTCGGCCTCGGCTCGATCCCGATCAGGTATTTCTGTCTGTTCTTTATTCTATGGGATAATTAACCTGTCAATACAAGGGGAAAATGTCACCTGTAAGTAGATTCTCAGGGGGGG
>PSLL01000002.1:0-26863 GCA_040289575.1 Candidatus Dadabacteria bacterium
ATCCTCACATGGATGAGGAGTTCTAATTAAAATCCCTTGTAGGGCGAATCGGATGGTACTGCCGATTCGCCCCAGACTACAATTACAATACGGAATCTACACAACGTAAAATTTTGTAATAAAGGGAGTTCAAAGGAGTATCTATTCCAACACTATGGGTCTTTTATATAACCTATTCTGATTAGTTTCTCATAGGCTTTTGTATGGCTCTTTCTTGATGCAAATAAAACTAGGTCTTCAGGCCCATCTATGTCGAGGGCAATCCTTGGGAGGTTGTAGACTTCAAAGGGTATATTTTTTTGTCTTGATTCGTAAATGTGCTTTTTAAAGCTGTCATATCCAAATCGCGAGGGAATCACATCGGGCGGTTTTCTGAGTATTGCATTTGTTCCCATCCCATCTCTTGCAGGTACGAGTATAACCGAAGGATGGGGTTTTTCTTTTTCTAAAATAAAATCTACGTCCTCATGTGTTATAAGCGGTGCATCTCCCGGAATAACGAGAACTGATTGTGCCCCCATGTTTTTACAGATTTTTGACGCATAATCTACCGATGTGCTCTCACCCTCTTGTTTTACCTCCTTGATAATTTCTACATCCAGGCTATTGGCAAGCTCTATTGCGTTTTCATCCAATGTTACGACAAAAAGCCGATCTAGAAGCCTTGAGCTTTTCATGGCTCTAAGCACATCCTCTAGCATCGCATAAGCAAGGGCGGTTCTATTAGGTTGAGAAAGAACTGAAGAAAGCCTCTCCTTTGCTCTTGATAGGTCCTTTACAGGAATGAGGGCGAATTTCATTTATCAACAATTTACAGGGGATTATTGATAATTTCTATATCTGATTTTATGATATTAGCTAGACGGAATTTGATTAGTAGCACAAAGATGAAGGGGCATGTAACATGCCTCCACTTATTATCGTCGTTAAATATTTAGCATCCGCAATCTATGTCCGGTTTTGCCTTCATTTCTGGACTGGCTGTGACCTCCCTGCCTCCCGATGTCGCTTTAACCTTTTCTTCTTCTCTGGCTTTTACATTTGCGAGCGTTTCCATTGCTATTGAGGTATGTGCGTAGCATGCCCCTGCCGCCATGACCATTCCCACATTTATTGCCTCTGCCATCTCCTGCTTTGTTGCTCCGAGACTCAGCGCGTCTTTTACACATCCCCTAATACAGTACGGACACCGTGTCATGTGGGCGCAGGCAAGCCCCATAAGACCCCTTTTCATCTTTTTGCTAAGTACGCCGTCCGCAAAGACCTTTTCGTGAAAAGCCATAAAAGGCTTCGATATATCTCCGCTTGCCTCCCTAAAATGGGCGATTTCATGTGTTATATCTTTTTTAAAGAAATGCCCTTCTGTAAGAGGTATTCCATTCTCTATAGCCTCGTAAGCCTCCATTGCTATGCTTGAATACGCAAACGGTGCTCCCATAGCAAAACGCATTGCCACATAAATCGCCTCTACGATCTCCCCGTCTGTTGCCCCGTGCCTTTTAGAATTCAATACTCTTCCTCTAATGCAATAAGGGCACCTTGTAATGTGAGCGCCAGCCACGGCTATGAGTTCTTTTTCTTTTTTGCTGAGTGCCCCGTCTGTAAACACACTATCATGGAAACCCATCCATGCCTGATAGAGATCGGAGTTTATCTTTTTAAAGAGACCAATATCTTGAGTTATATCTTTCTTAAACATATATTCTGTCATTTTAAAACCTCCTTTTCTCTTTAATTGGGTTCTAATAGTTTCAAGACGGCTTTGGCTCCTTCAGTAATCGGCTCTAAGGTTTTATGTGTCTTGACCATAATAATTGCCCCTTCAACCTGAGAGAGAATAAGTTGAGCTGTTAATCTAGGACTTATATCGCATCTGAACTCGCCTTCTCTAATCCCCTCATCTATACATTTTTCAATCGCCTTTTCCCATTTTCTGAAGAAGACGCTCAATTGCCTTCTGAATCTCTCACTCACATCGCTCATCTCAATTGCCAGATTTCCAAACGGACAGCCGTATTTGCATTTAAGACTTCTGTGGAAGTTAGCTACCCGATTGTAGAACCGCTGAAGTCGCTTTTTAGGAGAAAGAGAAATCTCGCCGAGCGTAGGGAAAATAACATTGGATTCAAACTGTTTCATCCTCCTATCTAGGGCCTCAAGAGCCAGCTCTTCTTTGCTCCTGAAATAGTAGTAGAGGTTGCTCTTTGTTACTCCTGTTGTCTGTGCGATTTCATCTACTGTTGTTGTCTGATAACCATTTTTGTGTAATAGATATGTGGCGGCTTGGATGATTTTCTCCCTACTTTTCATTTTGGGCTTACCCTAAAAAATTAGTACCAACCAGTCAGTACTAATTTTAAAACATATGGATGGAACTTGTCAATAGAGTTTTTTTTGGACTTGCCTGCATTGATTGACTACAATAAACCCCACAGGCGCTCGGCAGGTCGTCCTGGGTTTAATAGGAAAATCCTCTGGATTAAATCCAATTTCGGATGGATTGATTAGGTTTCTGGAGGGTATGATAAGTGATATTAGGCACGGTTAATTTTGAATCTCCTTTGATAGCCAAATTCAACCCGTCAGACCCGAATTATTCGACACAATGTCATTCTTGAAACTTTTCCCTAACTGGTATAGATTTTAGTACAATAAGGGGTTCTCATAATGCTTCTCGATTTATTAAGAAAAAGCCAGGGTTGGTTTGTAAAAGGCATATTGATTTTACTCGCAATAACGTTTGTTGTGGGATTCGGATTTAACTATAGCCGATTCGGCTTTGGGGGAAAAGTCGCTCAGGGCAATGCCGCAGAGGTAAACGGGGAGGGGATACCTATTTTAGATTTCTACAGAGCGAGAGATCGTCTTCGCAGGCAGTACCAACAGAGCGGCGCTCCTGAAGGAGCTTTGAATTACAACTTTATTGATATTGCCGTGCTCGATCAACTAATTGATCTGAAACTCCTGTCTCAGAAGGCTAAGGAGCTTGGATTCAGGGTTACGGATCAGGAACTCAGTGAATCCATAAAGTCTGACCCAGCCTTTCAGGTAGACGGAAGATTCATAGGGGGACAAGCCTATAGGAGCCTTGTAGAGCAGGGCTTAAATGAAAGCGTATCCGAATTTGAAAAAAGGTATAGAGACGAACTCCTCGCTCAGAAGCTTGTGAATTTTATATTCGAGACGGCAAGCCTTACGGATAATGAGCTTTTTAACATATATAGAATCCGGAACGAAAAGGTGAATCTCTACTTTGTGAGTTTTTCGCCAGGGGATTTTAGGGGTCATTTTCCGTTGAGCGAGGATGACATAAAGAGATATTATGAAAGCCATAAGGGTGAATTCAAGACCCCGGAGCTTAGAAAGATTCGTTACATTGTCATTAGCCCTAAGGATTTTGAAAATAAGGTAAACGTGTTCCCGGATGAAATCGCGTCATATTACAATGCACATCTGGATGAGTTCAAAACCGGAGGGGAAACTCGCCCATTGTCCGGGGTAAAGGAGGAGATTGAGACAAAGATTAAAAAGCGGGGTGCAGATGCCCTGTTTAGAGAGTTTGTCCAGAACCTTCAAGGGCTGCTTAACAAGGAATCTCTAGATGAGATAGCAAAGTCTAATGGGTTGAAGGGAGCGGATGAGGTGGGTCCATTTTCAGCAAATTCGAACCCGACTGGGATTCCGCCTCAGGTTGTAGAAAGGGCATTTTCAGTTAAAAAGGGAGAAAAGACCGTTTCTCAATCCGGAGACAAGGTATATGCTATTGATGTTGCCGATGTAATACCCTCGAGAGAAAAGAGTCTGAAAGAGGCAGAGGATGAGATTCGGGAGCATCTCACTGATGCGAAGGCAAAAGAAATTGCCGAGGCAAAGGCGAAAGAGATTCTTAAAATTGCACAATCCGGTGAAGGCTTAGAGAAAGCGGCGATTTCACTTGGGCTTCATCTGGATGAGACTGGATACTTCTCCCGTGTTGACTCTGTTCCCAAGGTCAATTCTGATGAATTAAAAGTGGACGCCTTTTTGCTGACTGATAAGAGCCCCTTGGCTCCCCGTGTCTATGTCACCGGCGATAAATTCTATGTAGTGTCCCTTAAAGAGAGGCGTGAGGCCGATCATAGAGAGTTTATAGAAAAAAAGGCCGAACTGAGAGAGAATGAACTTTCCCAAATGAGAAGGCACCTCTATATAGACTTGATTCGAGAACTAAGGCAGACATCAAAGATTGCGATTAATCAGAATCTTATCTCTCCTCAGGGGTAATCGTGGTAAGGACAGGTTTGAAATCTCCTCCACGATGTTATGGAGTAGAACATAATGGGGACAAAAAGGGCGCTTATAATCGGTTCAGACAGGGATTCTTTTTTACCCATAGAGCGGTTTCTTAAATCAAGGGGTTTCATTACCACAGTAGCATTAAATTATAAAGAGGGATTTGACAGGCTGTTTTATGAGAAACCAGATATTGCTATAGTGTTAGAGCTTATTTCATATAAACTGAGTCCCGCTCTAATAGAGAAGATAAATAGCTCCGGATACTTTGAGGTGGTTGATATTGAAAAGGGCAGGATCGGAGGGAAGTTGAAGCCCGTAATAGTAATCGAAGCCGATCGCCTCGACGCACTGACCGCCTTTATTGAATCTTATCTTAATTCGAGCCAATCTCCTCCCGCCTCTGCCAAATCCGGTGTAGAGGAAAGGGGCGATCTTGAAGAGATTTCCTATCCGAGGCTTTTATTAAAACTATACCGCGATAAGCGTACCGGAATTCTAGTTATCAGCTCAAGGGTCAAACTCAAGCTCTATTTTGCAAAAGGGATTCCCATATTTGTCGAGGGAGGGGACTTAGAGACAGCCCTTGGAAGGATGCTTATGAAGAGCGGAAAAGTCAGTAAGGCCGACCACGAAAGGGCTGTGGAGGCTGCGGCAAAAAGCAAACGGAGAATCGGGGATGTTCTGGTCGAGATGGGCTTAGTATCACCCCACGAACTCAATAGCTTTCTCGAGCTTCAGGTAAAGGAAAAGATCATAAATGGTTTTAAATGCCTCCAGGGCACATATATTTTCAAACCCGAAAGTAGCTTTGTAAGTAGGATCATGGGTTACTTGGGCTACAAAATCAATCTGCTTCAGGTTTTGTATGAGGGTGTAAAACGATTTGTTGATATATCGAGGGTTGAAGAGGTTTTCTCTGTTAAGGATGGAGACAGTTCTGAAATCAAATTAAATCCGAATCTGAAAACGGAAGTAGGCGACATTGGTTTCAATCCTAGAGAGTCGAGGTTTATACAGCTCCTTAAAGATGGACCGGTTAATAATGATGTATTAAGCATAAGTAGATTAAGCAGGGAAGAAGCGCTGAAGCTACTTTATTTTCTCCACTTGATTGATTTATTGGAGGTATCGAATCCGAGAAGACCTCATCCGGAGGTAAAAGACCAAGCCGTTGATGTATCGAGCGGGAACCGGGAGGTCACCAAAGAGGTTATTACATATCAAGAGGATGTAATAACTCTCGAAGAAGAAGTTGCAGAGACTGAATCAAAACCGCTTCTGGAGGGGACAGGCAGTGTCGGATTAGAGAAATCTAAAGCCTTCTGTGAAGAAGAAATTAAATCAGATAGAGTAAAAAAGGAGAAGAAAAAGGTGATTACGGATGAGATTCTAAAGCTCTACTCCGCGCTAAGTCAGAAAAACTACTATGAACTCCTCGGTGTTAGTATAGACTCTAAGAAAGACGAGATACGCACTGCCTACTTCAGTCTTGCAAAGAAATTCCATCCCGATACCCATCCCGATCTAGACAAAGATGTAAAGGAAAAGGCCGAGGATATCTTTGCGACAATCACAGCGGCTTATCAAACTCTTTCTGACGACCAAAAGCGCGCCCAGTATGATTCTCAAATTCAGATAGGAAGGTTCCAAGAGGTTAAAGCCTCTTATGATGCGGAGGTCGCCTATAGAAAAGGAGAGGTACTACTTAAACAAAGAAGGTTTGAGGAGGCGAGGCAGGAATTTAAGAATGCCGTTAACCTAAGCCCGAATGAATCCGCCTATATTGGAGCCCTTGCCTGGGCTATATTCTTAGGAACGATGGATAAGGACAGGGTCGTACACGACGTAACAAAACAGCTTCAAAAAGCCATTGATTTGAATCCAAGTCTCCCTCAGAATTACTATTATCTAGGATGTGTTTATAAGTATGCGGAGAGCGAAAGCCAAGCCGAAGTGTGCTTTCTAAAAGCCCTGAAGTATGACCCCGAGTACATAGAGGCAAAGAGGGAACTCAGACTAATTCAGATGCGAAAATCTGAGAAAAAGGAAGATAAAGGCAAGGACAAAAAAGACAAGAGTTTTTGGCCAAATTTATTCAATAAATAATATCATAATTGTCCATTCGACTATGGGGGTGTTTGCAAGCCACCTCTACTACGGATAGTTGTATGGTTAATTTTTAAGGCATACAATAATTTATATTTACTTCTTTACAATTTGCTTTAATTGTGATACTATTCGATTTCTAAGAAATGAGAATCAAATCCCTCGAGATCGTCGGCTTTAAATCATTCTATGAAAAGACTACCATCTATTTTCAAAGTGGAATAAACGCCATAGTAGGCCCCAATGGATGCGGGAAATCCAATGTACTCGATGCAATACGCTGGGTTCTTGGGGAACAGAACCCCAGGCGCCTGAGGGCCGAGGGGATGGAAGATATGGTATCCAACGGCAGCGAAGCCTTAAAGCCCCTCGGTATGGCTGAGGTTTCACTCTTGCTCACGGATGTTTCGGGGGAGGGATTTAATGAGGTCGTAGTCAAGCGTAGGCTATTTCGTTCGGGGGAAAGTGAGTATTACATAAATGGTACCCCTTGCAGGCTAAAGGACATAACCGAGATGTTTATGGATACTGGTGCTGGGACGAGGGCTTATTCCACAATAGACCAGGGGAGGATTGAGCATTTAATTACGGCAAAGCCTGAGGACAGAAGAGCAATAATAGAGGAGGTCGCCGGAATTATAAAATACAGAATAAGGCGCCGCGAGACCGAAAGGCGGATTGAGTCTACAAGGGAAAACCTAAGGCGGGTAAAGGACGTAATAGATGAGGTAAATCGCCAGATGGTAGCCCTCAGCCATCAGGCAAAGGACGCCGAGGAGTTTAAACGCCTCTCTGATGAAGCTAGGTATCTTGAACTCGGTATAACCCGTTCAAAGCTCTGCGCGGCAGAAGAGGAAAAAAGGGCTATCCTCTTACAGAAGTCGGGGTTAGAGAACGCGCTATCTTCTCTGGTAGAGATAATAAGGGAAAAAGAAGCGCTTCTTGAGGGTATGAGATCAGAGATATCTCTATTTGATCGCAGGCTTGAGGATTTGGAAAAAGGGGCTTATGAAATCAAATCAGACCTGCATGTAAAAGAGGCCCTTGAAGAGGTAAGGAGGAGCGAAATTTCAGGAATCGATCAATTCATTGAGAAATTAGAGAAGGAGATCGAATCTCTCAATGATGAGAGTGAAAGAGCGGCCATTCAGATTGATTTTAAGAAAAGGAATCTCGAAGAGATAAACTCAGATTTATCCTCTAAAGAGACCGAGGTTATGCAAAAAGAAGAGGAACTCTCCAGACTTAGATCAAGGCTTATAGAAATCCGACATGGAATTGAGAGCACAAGGACAGCTCTTTTTGATGCCCTTGATAAGCACGGCGCGCTAAGGAGCACGGCTTTCGGATACGAAAAGGAAATAGCGGATTTAAAATCCAGACACGAGCGGACAAAAAGGGAGATAGAAGAGGTAGGGCATGAAAAGGAAAAGACGTTCTCTCGAATCCTAGAGCTTGAGCGTATTCTAGAAGGTGTTCAGGAGCGCAGGGTCGAAATTGAAGGGATGAAAAAGGGTATGCTCTCACGCCTTTCTGTGCTGAGTATAGATGGGGAGGCGAAGAAAAAGGAAAGCGCGTCTCTCGGCGAGTGTCTTAAAGAGGTCCACTCAAGGCTTAATGCCCTTAAGCAGATTGAGATGGGGTATGAGTGGCTTCCCGAGGGGATAGGAAAATTTCTTATTGAAGAAAAGGGCAATGGAATTCTGGGGGTAATTGCGGATTTTGTTTCAGTCCCAAGGGGCTATGAGCGGGCGCTTGAGGCGGCGTTTGGAGATAGGCTCAAATGGGTTCTCGTTAAAGAGAGCGAGGAGGCGCTCAGGGCTGTGGATTCACTGAAAGAACGATCCATTGGAAGGGGTACGTTTGTCCCTATTGTCAATAATGGAAAGAAGAATGGGCATTTCGAGAAAAATGGAAAAGACACTGTACCGCTTTGGGAGATGATTAAGGTTGAGGGAATAGATAGGGGCGTAATTGAGGATATGCTAAGGGGTGTATTTGTGGTCTCTTCTCTTAGGGAAGCCATTAATTTGAGGGACGAAATTGAGGAGGGAACGTTTGTCACGCCCGATGGCGACCTGCTTCATCCTACGGGTGCAATCTCAGGTGGAGTCAGCACCGAAGGGGTGTTTGAGAGAAAAAGGGAGATTGAAGAACTCTCATCTCAGATTCAAAGCCTGGATATGAAGCTCAGTAAGGTTTTAAAAGAGATAGATATGAACAGAGAAGAGGTTGAAAAGCTCCAGGGCGCGATTGAGGATATTGAGAAGGAGTCTGTAAGGGTTGGAATAGAAGAGGCTGAGATCAGAAAAGACATATCCAACCTTCAAGACAGCATTACAAAAATCGAGAGGCGTTATGAGATAATCGGATTTGACATAAGAGGAATTGATTCTGAGATTCAGGAAAAAGAAGCGGGGCTTAAAGAGACGCTCTTGCATTTAAAAACCATTGAGGATGATAAGGCAATTATTGAGGAAAAATTTGGCAGTCTTAAAGAGGACATTCAGAGATTAGAGGGAAGTGAAAAGGCACTCGATAGGGAGATTACAAATCTGAGAATTGAGATCGCCGCGCTTTCGGAGAAGAAGAAGGGTATTGAGGAGAACTTAGATGAACTCAGAAAGAAGCAAGAGGGGATAAAAGAGAGAATCGCCATTGAATCAGAAGAGATAGAGAAAAGGAAAAGGGATAAACTCAATCTCATCAAAACAGATGAAGATACAAAATTGGAGATTCAACGACTTTTGGCGGCTCTTCATGAAAAGGAGGAAGAGCTAAACGCTGAGAGAGGCAAAAGGGATGTAATTTTAACTCAAATTAAGGCCGTGCAGGAAGAGAAGGAGAGACTCGAAGGGCAAATAGCCGAGGTGGAAAAGAGCTTAAGCTCTCTTGAATTCCGTCTAAGTGGGGTTGAGATTGAAATTAACCACCTCAAGGACTTCCTTCGGGAGGGCGGTTTCGATATGGATCGAATTGACAGCTCCCAATTTAAGATTGCGGATCTTAAGAGCGAAGAAGCCAGGCTTCGGGAACTCAAAGAAAAGATAGAGAAATTTGGTCTCGTAAACCTCCTTGCGCCGGATGAGTACAAGAGCCTCGAAGAGAGATTTAAGTTCCTAAATGATCAGAGTGAGGACTTGATAAACGCCATCTCGGCTTTAAGGAAGGCGATGAATAAGATTGATAGGGAGTCTGAAAGGAGGTTTAACGAAACGTTTGAGGTTGTAAATAAAAAGTTCCAGGAGGTCTTTAGCCGCCTCTTTAGAGGCGGTGAAGCGAAACTCGTTCTTACAAACCAGGAAGACCTACTTGAGACGGGTGTTGAGATTATGGTTAGGCCAAGTGGAAAGAGGTTCCAATCCGTAGGCCTCCTCTCGGGCGGAGAAAAGGCGCTCTCTGCCATTGCTCTTGTCCTGTCTGCTTCATTTGTAAGACCCGCCCCATTTCTTCTCTTCGATGAGATTGATGCCCCTTTGGACGATGCAAATACGACTCAGTTTATAGAATTGCTTAGAAACATAGGAAAAGAGTCTCAGATTATAATTATTACACACAATAAAAAAACGATGCAGGCCGCAGATTCACTCATTGGAATAACCTCCAATAAACGAGGCGCAACCAAAGTGGTCTCCGTAGAGCTTGGGGAGAATTAGGTCTGTTTATCCCAAATAATATCCTGTATGGGTGATTAGTCAGAAAAAAAATTCCGTATAATCAGTGGCTAGCGATTAGAGATGGACATTCTCACATTTATCGCCGAAGTCACCAAAGCGGCCGCTTTGCCGTCCGCGGCGATCACGGTCGGGCTGATATTTCGCGAACAGCTTCGTGCGCTCTTGTCGAGAATCAGCAAGGGTAAGGTTGGATCTGTCATCAAATACATTTAACCAATTTGCAATTCATGAGGCCGATGATTCTTTTTATCATGCCGGCAGTTTCGTGGACTTACAAACTCGACTCTGTTTCGGGGCTAATTCTGACGCAACACCATTAACACCCTGACGTCTTCTGATCTATATTACACAGGATATTTGGAATCTTGAGACATTGATATTTCGTTTGAATTGGCAAAAAGAACTTTTCTCCGGGAACCAAATCGATGAACTCTTGTGGGATGCAATTTACCGCTTGTGATATCGATTTATTTCATGTTCAACTACGCTCGATTTTTGACTATTTGGCCAAACTCATAATGTTTTTCGCTGCCAAGCCAGATCAAGTGGGTACTAAAAAGTTGTTTAGAAAGCTTCAAGAATGGCTAAAAAGGGAATCTAGTGATTCTACGAGGCTTGGGGTTGATTTAGCAGCAGTAGTTGAAGATTGCGACTGGTTCAGACAGCTTAAAGATGTAAGAGACTCAATTGTCCATAGAGGTGGTATGGTACTTGTGTTTTCAGAACAAGGGCGAATCCTGTTTCAAGTAAAGGAAGAATTTAGCAACAAGATTAGTATCAGCGGAATCATGTATAACGAAAACACGGTGGATTTCGAGTTATATGTAGCTATACTAGTCGGTTATCTTTTTCATTATCTCGAAAATGTGGCAAATGTATTACACACCAAATTGAAAGTGGACAGGTTGGGTTCTGGCACCAGAAATTACCATTCCGGTCTTGGAGTTGTGCGCAGTTGGTTTGACCGCGTATGTGCCATAACCGAATCTTAAAATACTTTGTACATCCAACACCCGCATGCGGTGGATACGCTTCGCTCTGCCCATGCTGGCCTCGGTGCCACTGATGCTTAACGAAGGCCACTTAAAAAACTGAGAGAGAGGAGGCAATGCATAACCTGACGGAATCAGAGTTAAAAGAAGCGTTGATGAAGAAACTCCCCGCCATCAATTTAGACCTAATTATGCACAGCAAGAAAACATTAGGTTGGTTGCCAATTTGATAAAAGCTTCCAACTGTGTTATCGTTATTTAATCTTCTAATATTATCTCTACTAACACCAGTATGAGATAATCTAATTCCCCCACAGATCCCTCCGGAATAGAAGATAATTCAAACGAAGGAGAACCATCCAAATGGGTAACAGGATAAGAGTACCAAAAGTAGTAGAGGATTTTACTGAAGTGGTAGTAGATGAAACTACAGGATTTGTCAGAGAGAATTATATAAAGAGTTTCAAGCTACCTATATCTCTTTGGGAAAGTAATTTAAAGTTTTTAAACACTCAGATTGAGCAGTGGCTTAGTTTTCAGCAGGATTACATTAATTCCGTAGTAGAGTTCTATGATAAGTATCCAGGTTGGAATAGGAATTCAAAGGATACAAATAGCTACTTTAAATACCCCCTAGCTCTTCAGAAGAGTTATATTGACTCGGTTAGAAGCAATTTAGATAGCTTTACGAAGAAGAACCTCGACCTCATTCATGAAAACATTGAGAAAGCTTCCTCGCTTTTTGATAGTTATTTCAACCTGTTTAGAGTAGATAAGTAGTTCATCTCATAAGTAAAAAACTACCAAGCATGAAAGGAGGGAACATGACTAAGGGAAAGATTAAAAGAGTGATGAAAGACAGAGGCTATGGGTTTATAAAGGTAGAAGACGGAAGAGAAATCTTCTTTCATGTATCTGCTCTTCAGGGGCTTGATTTCAGTGATCTGATGGAGGGAGACCCAGTAGAGTGTGATGTGCAAAATGATAAATATAATCGTGGATTCAAAGCTGTAAACATTAGAAGAGCTTCAGGTTAAGAAAAGGTGGTTTAACTATGACTTGACCTATCAGCCTCTCTAGCATTGATGGGAAAATAAGACCGGAGGTAGCCAATAATGACTCTAACCGCTCTGCACCCTTGTTATCCTAGTCCCAGGTCTATTTCCATAGTAGGCTAGAGCCCTACCTATGTCTAAAAAGATACGGTGGTATTGACTTGATAATATAAGTACACTCTGAAATAAAAATCGTGCGATGTAACCTAGTCTGGATCATCTAGAAAGTGCTTGATTGAACCTCAACTTTTTAGCCGATTGTTCGCGCGACGTACTGGTCAACCTACATTTCACATTCTTGCCATACGTCATTACTGGGTTGGGCACGCTGTTTGGCGATCTTTGTCATTAGGTCAATTTCCCATTAAGAATCAATAGAACAGGTATAGAAATTGGTATATAGAAGGAGGCGGTGCTTGAGTGCTCTAGTTGTGGGCACAACTGGCACGTTGGGAATGCCTTTGGTGCGTACGCTCATTACTAAAAATTATGAAGTTGTTGGGCCTACTCACTTAGTAGATTAATCCGAATTTGATCTTTGGACGTAATGATAGTTATCACGGCAACGCTATTAATACCAAATAAAGCAATCAGGAGGTTATAAAATCAATGCCCAAGGTTCACGCAAACGGTATCAATATCAACTACGAAGTGACTGGAAGTGGAGAGCCGCTTATCATGATTCCTTTTCTGGCTGCGGACAATGCCTGCTATGCATTCCAGTTCCCCGAGTATTCAAAGCACTTCACAGTCTATTCAATAGACCCTCGCGGAGCAGGTCTAAGCGATGCCCCTTGGAGACCCTACAGTACGGAGCAATACGCAGACGATGTAGCCGCATTTATGGATGCGCTGGGGATTGAGAAAGCCCACATAGCCGGGGTTTCACTTGGAGCGGCAACAACGCTCCAGTTTGGAGCAAAGTATCCAAATAGAGCCAAGTCTCTCTCAGTGCATAGCGGTTGGACAAAGACCGACCTTTTCATAACAATTCTCGTCAACGGCTGGATGGAAACGGCAAGAGTCAAGCAGAGTGTCGTTGATACGGCTATCGGTTATATCTTCGTTTGGTGTCTTACGCCAGAGCTTTTTGCTACAAACCCAAGCCCCATTATGGGGCTTGTTGACTTTGTCAAGAGCAGGCCTGCACAGTCTCTGGCTGGATTCATGGGGCAGTGCGGAGCAGTTCTTTCCCATGATGTTGAGGACAAGCTAGGAAACATTACCGCGCCGACACTTCTTACATTTGGTGAGTTTGATATGATTACATCAGTTGCCAGGTTCGCTGACAAGATGAAAAACGGAGTCAAAAATTCGGAGCTCGTTGTCTTTAAGGGCGCATCTCACGCCTCGCTCTACGAAAAGACCCAAGAGTTTAATGAAATTACACTTAGCTTTCTGAAAAAGCATAATGGCTGATAAAACCGGCCCCCAAATGTCTAATTCTATGGCAATTCGGGGCGTAATGAAGATTACCTGCGCAAGTTCGGGAAAACTAACCTGCCTGATCCCTAATAGTATAGCTCAAAAAAACACGGGCCGGGATAGGTCCGCGCGGCGATTTGCTCCTATCTCTTAGATATTGCTCTGTTGCAAAGACAATATATAACACGATAGATGGGGTTTTCTAACCTCTTTAGATTCTATACTAAAATGTAGTGCTCTTTCACCGAACGGGCTTAAATAGGGCTTATGAGGGCATCAGTCCCTACAATAAGATGCTTGCAACAAAGCACTTGGATATAGTCAATAGCCCGTTGAGTCGGCTACATTCCACTTGTTATAAGGGGGTTTTCAGCTTATACTTTTACGTGATTTTTGTATTTTTTAGTGGAGGTTTAATGAATATATGATTTCCTATATTATGAAAAAGATTGTCGGTACTCAGAACGAAAGGGAGATCAAGAGGCTCCGTTCTGTTGTTGCCCGTATAAATGAATTTGAGCCTGAACTTATAGGGTTACCGACATCAGAGCTTATAAAAAAGACCAATTATTTTAAAGAAGAGATAAAAAAACGTATCAACGGCGATTCAGATGAAGGAGAATATCCACCAAAACTGGAGGATGTCCTCTGGGAAATCCTTCCCGAGGCATTTGCCGTAGTGAGGGAGGCATCCCGAAGGACACTGGGTATGCGCCACTTTGATGTTCAGATGATAGGCGGAATCGTTCTTCACCAGGGAAAGATCGCAGAGATGAAAACGGGGGAAGGAAAGACGCTCGTTGCCGCTTTGCCCATATACCTAAACGGCATTACGGGATACGGCTCCCATCTTGTTACTGTAAATGACTACCTTGCCAGGCGTGACGCCACATGGATGGGCCCGATATATAAGCTGCTGGGACTAAAAGTCGGGGTCATAAATCACGAGATTTCCTATCTTGTCGAATGGGAAGACCCCGAAAGGGCTGAATATGCGATAAGGAATAATCTCAGTGTCTGGCCAAATGAGTTGATTGGGGTTGATGTGCCCACTGAGAGAAACCTTGAGGCGCTTGCCGCATTTAAAACCAGGCTCGTTGAATGTCCTAGGAAAGAGGCTTATCTTGCAGATGCCACGTATGGAACGAATAATGAGTTTGGTTTTGATTACCTTCGAGATAATATGAAATTCTCACTTGATGATTATGTCCAAAGAGAGCTTAATTATGCAATCGTGGACGAGGTAGACAGCATTCTCATTGATGAGGCGAGGACGCCACTTATTATTTCTGGTCCCTCGGAGGAATCTACTAGACTTTATTATGAGATTGATGGCCTTGTAAGGAAGCTCAAAAAGGAGATTGACTTTACAGTTGATGAGAAGACCCGGCAGGTGACACTCACAGAGGAGGGCTCGACAAAGGTTGAGAGGATGCTTAACGTAAATAACATATACGACCCCGTAAACCTTGAATTGCTCCACCATGTGATTCAGGGGCTTCGCGCACATAGCCTCTTTCAAAACGATGTGGACTACATAGTCAAAGACGGGCAGGTCGTTATAGTGGATGAATTTACAGGAAGGCTCATGCCCGGAAGGAGGTGGAGCGACGGGCTTCATCAGGCGATTGAGGCAAAAGAGGGGGTTGAGATAGAGAGCGAAAATCAGACGCTTGCGACAATCACGATTCAGAACTATTTCAGGATGTACCGCAAACTCGCCGGGATGACGGGAACCGCCGACACAGAGGCACTAGAGTTTAAAAAGATATATAACCTAGATGTTGTCGTAATTCCGACACACAGACCTATGATAAGGATTAACCACAATGATTCTGTGTATAAGACGGAGCGTGAGAAATTCAATGCCGTTGCCGATGAAATAAAGAGGCTCAATACACAGGGAAGGCCCATGCTTGTCGGGACGACATCGGTTGAGAAGTCCGAGAAGCTGAGCAAGATACTTGAGAAGATGAGGATTAGCCACCAGGTCTTAAATGCAAAACAGCATGAGAGGGAGGCTGAGATTATAGCTCAGGCTGGAAGAGTAGGGGCAGTTACAATCGCTACAAATATGGCAGGGCGAGGAACGGATATAATCCTTGGAGGAAACCCGGAGTTCCTTGCCAAAGACATTGTAAGGAGAAAATTCAAGGTGGATTTACACGAGGCCGACCCTCATCAATTTGAGGAGGCCATGCTTGAGGCCAAGTCTATTTGTGAAGAAGAGAGGAAAAGGGTCGTTGAACTGGGCGGGCTACACATAATTGGTACAGAGCGCCATGAAGCCCGAAGAATTGATAATCAGCTGAGAGGTAGGTCTGGAAGACAGGGCGATCCGGGCTCATCTCGGTTTTATGTATCGCTTGAAGATGATTTGATGAGGATTTTTGCATCCGAGAAGATATCAAAAATTATGGACAGGTTGGGATGGCAAGAGGGCGAGCCTATTGAGCATAAACTCATCTCAAAATCCATAGAGAACGCTCAGAAGCGGGTTGAGGCGAGAAACTTCGATATAAGAAAGCATCTGCTTGAATACGACGACGTCTTAAACACACAAAGGGATGTGGTCTATACAAAGAGAAAAGAGATCCTCTCGGGTGAGAACCTCAAGGAAACCCTATACGAGATGGCAGATGAGTTGATAGAAGAGATAGTGCCGATTTATGTCCCTGAAAAGTCGAATTCACAAGAGCCGGATTTAAAAGGGCTCTCCGATGCCATATACAGGAGTTTCAATTTACAGGTTAATTTTGATGGCTACACAGATGGTCTCAAGAGTCGGGATATAATCGAGATTTTGAGAGAGAAGATTCGTAGCTCTTATGAGGAGAAGGAGTCTCAGATAGGCTCCGAGACTATGAGGCAGATTGAGAGATTCATAATGCTTCAGACGCTTGACTACCTCTGGAAAGACCACCTGCTTGGTATGGACCATCTAAGGGAGGGAATAGGGCTGAGGGGTTATGCCCAAAAGGACCCGCTCTATGAGTACAAGAAAGAGGGGTATGAAACGTTTTCAGCCATGATGGATCGGTTTAGAGAGGAGGTTTGCGAGAAGTTATTTAGAGTAAAGCCAGTGAGCCAAGTGGATATGGAGAGGCTTGAGAGGAGGAGGAGAATTGAGCAGCAGCGTATGGTTCTGAGCCGGGGCGAGGGCAGTGAGGGGAAAAAGTCCCCTGTAAAGCGCGAGAGAAAGGTTGGAAGAAATGATCCGTGTCCGTGCGGAAGCGGAAAGAAATACAAGAAATGCTGCGGGGCGGCGTAGGAGGTATTTGTATTGGACTTGGAGATTATAAAGAAGATTAAGAGCCTCGAGAAGAATATTGAAATGGTTATAAGGGGAAAGCCGGAGGCTGTAAGAGCCGCTCTTATTGCCTTCCTCTCCCGCGGGCACATGCTGATTGAGGATGTTCCCGGTGTGGGGAAAACAACACTGGCTCAGGCCCTTGCGAGGTCAACCGATCTATCATTTAAGAGGATTCAATTTACAAGTGACCTTCTTCCATCGGATATTATAGGGGTTTCAATTCTCGACCAAAAGACCGGAGAGTTTGGTTTTAAGCCCGGTCCCATCTTTGCAAATATAATTGTTGCTGATGAAATAAACCGCGCTACTCCCAAGACCCAGAGCGCACTACTCGAAGCGATGAGTGAATCCAAGGTAACGGTTGACGGAAAGACTTACGAACTCCCAAAACCGTTTATGGTAATTGCCACACAAAACCCTTTTGAATATAGAGGTACATTTCCCCTCCCTGAAAACCAGCTCGATAGGTTCTCTATGAGGATAAGCATCGGGTATCCCGACTATGAAGGCGAAAAGGAGATTCTCTTAAGGTTCACTCCGGCAAGACCCTGGGACGGGATTCAGCCGGTTATATCGAAAGAGGAGGTAATGCTCCTTCAGGCTATAGTGGAGAAGGTTCGCGTAGACGATTCTATTTTGGATTATATACTTGTAATAATAAAGGAGACCAGAAACCCTAAGATATTTGAACTCGGGGTGAGTCCAAGGGGTGCCATAGCTCTTAAACGCGCGGCTCAATCGAGGGCGCTTATTGAGGGCAGGACATACTGCATTCCGGATGACGTAAAGGAGATGGTGGTGCCGGTTCTTGCACACAGGATTATACTCAAGCACGACCGCATGATGGGAAAAGGAAAGGAGGAGGCACTTAGGGAGGTTCTTGAAAAAGTAAAGGTGCCGATTTGAGGATTTTATCTTTAGCCACAAATGGGCACAAATGTCCACGAATAAATTTTGATTCTATATTCAGAAAAATAATTCGTGGACATTTGTGTTTATTCGCGGCCAGATACTTGCAACTCAAAGGGAGAAACAGATTGAATATGAATCGTAGAACTTATATTTATAAACAGAATCTGCCTTTATCTTTTCTTCCGCTCGTTCTCTTTGGACTGCTTGTCTTTGTCATACTTGCTGTTTTGGGTCTTTTTGTTGGCCTTATGCTCGGAGCTGCTGTTATAGGATTTATAATCGTCCGTCCGCTCTTTTCATCCGGAAGGAAGAAGGCCGGGCTGGAGAAAGATGGTCGAACCATCACTCTTAAAGAAGGGGAGTACGAGATTATAAAGAAGAAAGGATAATTCATAAGTTGCCGCTACTCAAACCTCATTTTGCTTCTTCAATCTGCTTTGCGAGTTTGATATCACTTTCGGTTACGCCGCCTTTGCTGTGTGTAGAGAGGGTGAGTGTAACCTTATTATACTGAATTAGAAAATCCGGATGATGATTTGCTCTCTCGGCCAGGTCTGCGACTTTATTCACAAAAGCAATCGCGTCCTTAAAAGTTTTATGTGTATAGACCTTATGAATTTCCTTTCCTTTTAATTGCCATCCTTCTAACGCTCTTAGCTTTTCATTAATTTCCTCTTCTGATAATACCGTCATACTATCATCCCCTATTAAATTTTATAAAATCCTTTGTAGGTAGTCAAAATTTTAGTTTAGAATGTTTATCTAAGATGACTGTAGCCTTTATATCAATAGGTTCAAATCTGGGTAAGAGGATTGAAAACTGTATCAGGGCTGTTGAGGCGATCTCCGACTTTGCAAGGATTACGGCCCTGTCATCCATTTATGAAACCGAGCCTGTGGATAAAGAAGACCAGCCCGACTTTATAAATTGTGTATTAGAGATTGAAACCTCCCTTTCTCCTTTTGACCTTCTAACATTTCTTCAATCTATAGAGACTGCAATTGGAAGGGAGCAGATTGAGAAGCAGGGACCAAGGGTGATTGACTTAGACATCGTTTTTTATAACGATCTTGTGGTTGAAACCGATGACTTAATTATTCCGCATCCGAGAGCGCACCTTAGACGATTTGTTCTTGAGCCGCTTTGTGAAATTGCTCCCGGCTTCATCCACCCTGTTCTAAAGGCTTCTATTTGTGAGTTGCTAAATAATCTGAAAGATGAAAAGCGTGTGGTAAGAGTGGGTGAGTTTTCCACAACTTATCCACAGAAATCCACAGCTTATTCACAACCATAAAACATACTTCTCCTTGGTTTATCCACAAGAAGGAAGATTCTTTTAGTGGAATAGAAACAAGAATATTAGGGGTATTAATATAAAAACTTAATGTGAACTCTTAACTAGAGTGGATAACTATGCTTCATAAACCTAAAAGTTATACACAGATAGCACCTAATCTCCGGTGACTTTCAAATTTTTCGCGGATGAAAATGTATTCCAGAGAAGCATCCCTATTGTCATAGGCCCAACCCCACCAGGAACGGGAGTAATATAAGACGCTTTATCTTTCACCCTTTCAAAATCCACATCCCCAGATAGTTTCCCATCGGGGAGGCGGTTTATTCCCACATCAATTACAACCGCACCTTCTTTTACCATATCCTCTGTGATAAACCTTGCGTGTCCCATTGCGGCTACTAATATATCGGCTCTTCGTATGACCTCTGGAAGTGCCCTAGTTCGGGAATGGCAGATTGTAACTGTTGCATGGCGGTAGAGAAGGAGAATTGAGACGGGCTTTCCGACTATGTTGCTTCTTCCTACAACAACCGCCTCCTTGCCCTGTATTTCTATATTGTAGTAATCCAGGAGTTTGATTATGCCATATGGCGTGCAGGGGATAAATCTAGGATTGCCCTCAACCAGAAGCCCTATGTTTTCAGGGTGAAATCCGTCAATATCCTTTAGCGGAGAGACTGCCCTCAGGATTTTTGCTTCGCTAATCTGCTTGGGAAGAGGGAGCTGAACGAGTATTCCGTGAATCTTTTCGTCATGATTTAGCCTCTCAACAAGTGAGAGCAAATTGCTTTCAGTAGTCTCTTCCGGGAGATCGTGCTCTTCTGAATAAATTCCTACCTCTTCACAGGCCTTTCTTTTATTCCTCACATAGATTTGAGATGCTGGGTTATTGCCCACAAGAACAGCGGCAAGCCCGGGAATAATTCCCGTTTCCTCTTTGAGTTTTTTCACGCCATCTCTGACCTCTTTTCTTATATGCTCTGCGACCCTTTTTCCGTCTATTATCTCTGCCATCTTTAGCTTCTTCCTTTATTTAAATCTCCAAAAGTGGTTCAACGGTCCGTGTCCCTTGCCTAGGTTAAAAGATCCCCTTATCGCCTCTGTAACATAGCCCTTTGCCTCTCTTATCGCTTCTATTGCACCGAGCCCATTTGCAAGCCCCGCGCATATTGCGGCAGAATACGTACATCCTGTGCCGTGGGTGTTTTTTGTCTCTATCCTCGGGAAAGAGAAATTATAAAAATCCTCTCCATCATAGAGAATATCTATTGACTCGGATGTCTGTTCAATATGGCCGCCTTTTAAGAGGACATATCCGGGGCCAAGCGATTTTATCCTTTTTGCCGCCTCTCTCATATCCGCGATCGATGAGATTTCTATTCCTGAGAGTGCCTCGGCCTCAGGAATGTTGGGAGTAACGATAAAAGCTAAGGGTAGAAGCTCTTGGGTAAGTGCGCTTTCTGATTCGTTTTTTAAGAGTCTATCCCCGCTTTTTGCCCTCATTACAGGATCTACCACCAGTTTTTCGATTCGGTATTCTTTAATCTTCTCGGCGACGGCTGAAATTATACCCTCATTTGAGAGCATCCCTGTTTTTGTGGCATCTGCTCCGATGTCGCCTAAGACCGCATCAATCTGAAGTTTTACAAATTCTGGAGGCAAATCGTAAATACCCAAGACCGACTCTGTATTTTGAGCGGTAATCGAGGTGATTGCGGACATACCAAATACCCCGAATGCCGTAAAGGTCTTTATATCGGCCTGAATCCCAGCACCACCTCCCGAATCCGAACCTGCAATTGTCAGCGCCCTCGGAATTTTTTTCATCACCAATTCTATTTTACAGGTATTTAAATGAGTTTCCAATCTTAGCGTGTAATGGAGAGTTACTATGGACTGAGGTTATTTGACAAACGTTGTTTCTCTGTAATTCTCTGTGACTAAAGTGGGATAGAATTGTACTGTCTTCTTGACAGTCGGCGTTACATCTAAGTAAAATAAATTGCTACGGTTTTAATCTGAGCGCGTAGCTCAGGGGGAGAGCGCTTGCTTGACGCGCAAGAGGTCGCAGGTTCAAATCCTGCCGCGCTCACCATGTAATATACATTGAAAGCTAATAACTGATGTTGCACACATTCTATACATTGTTATGCCCGAATGCATTAACCCCCGACTTGATGGGGGAATACATAAATGATAATGGATTTCCGCTAAGTACACGCGGGAATGACAGCTTTACATACTCTCTTGAGTCATAAATGGGAGATTTGCCCTTAACTATCAACTGTTTTTACAAACATGAGTGAGATACAAATAAAACTTCCAGATGGAGTAGTAAAGACATTTTCGAAAGGGGCAACCGTCGGAGAGGTATTCGAGTCCATTGGGATTAGGGACGGTATTATTGGCGCGAAATTAAACGGAAGGCTCGTGGATTTCTGGTTCGAAATAGATTCGGATTCCACGCTTGAGCCAGTTTCTCTCAACTCTCCATCGGGGCTTGACCTTATAAGACACACCGCAGCACATGTTATGGCGGAGGCTGTAACAGAGCTTTTCCCCGAGGCCAAGGTTACAATAGGCCCCGTTATAGAAAACGGGTTCTATTATGATTTTGATTTCCCGCGCGGATTTACACCTGAGGATTTAGAGAGGATTGAATGGAAAATGAAGGGGATTGTAGAAGAGAACAAGCCCCTAATTAGAAGGAAGATATCGAGAGACGAGGCTATTGATATTTTCAAAAGGGATGGAGAGAAATACAAGGTCGAGATTATAAATGACCTTCCACCCGATGAGCAGATTACAATCTATAGTCAAGGCAATTGGTATGACCTTTGTAGGGGACCCCACGCTCCATCAACCGGGTTTGTCAAGGCATTTAAGCTCCTCAGCGTTGCCGGGGCTTATTGGCGCGGCGATGAAAGAAACGCAATGCTTCAGAGGATATACGGCACCGCTTTCTCCAATGAGGAGGATTTAAAGGATTATCTATCAAGGCTTGAAGAGGCCAAAAAACGCGACCACAGGAGGTTAGGACGCGAGCTTGAGCTTTTTAGCATTGAGGACGAAATCGGTCCGGGGCTTGTGCTATGGCATCCAAAAGGGGCAAGGATAAGGCGTGTTATTGAAGACTTTTGGCGCAAGGAACATGAGCGCTCCGGGTATGACATTCTTTTTACTCCGCACATTGCAAAACTCGACCTCTGGAAGACAAGCGGCCACCTCGATTTCTACCGTGAAAATATGTACTCACCGTTGGAGGTGGAAAACGTTGATTATCAGATTAAGCCTATGACATGCCCTTTTCACATTATGATTTATAAATCCAAGGTGAGGAGCTATAGAGACCTGCCTCTTAGATGGGCTGAGATTGGCACTGTCTACAGATATGAGCGTTCGGGGGTTCTTCATGGACTGCTCAGGGTCAGGGGTTTTTCACAGGACGATGCCCACATATTCTGCAGACCCGATCAGATTGAGGAGGAGGTGCTCTCTGTGCTTGATTTAACGGTGAGGTTTCTCAAGACATTTGGGTTTGATGAATATGAGGTTTATCTCTCTACCCACCCTGAAAAATTTGTGGGGAGCGAAGAGAACTGGGAAAAGGCTACAGCGGCGCTTCGCGGTGCCCTTCGGACCAAAGGTCTTATATACGACACAGATGAGGGCGGTGGGGCATTTTATGGCCCCAAGATTGACCTAAAAATAAAGGACGCCTTGGGGAGGGCTTGGCAGTGCTCTACGATTCAGGTAGATTTTAACCTTCCCGAAAGGTTCGACATAAGCTTCGTAGGGGATGATAACAAACGCCATACGCCGATTATGATACATCGGGCGATATTTGGCTCGTTTGAGAGGTTCTTTGGGATTTTAATCGAGCACTATGGCGGTGCTTTTCCGCTATGGCTCGCCCCCGTTCAGGTTCGGGTTGCCACAATCGGAGAGGGGCAAATCTCATACGCCGAGGGTGTGTATGAGTCTTTAAAAAGGCATGACCTAAGGGTTGAGAGGGATTTTAGGAATGAAAAGCTTGGACTTAAAGTAAGGGAGGCTCAGGTTGAGAAGATTCCTTACCTTCTGATTATTGGCGATAAGGAGGTTGAGACTCAGACCGTCGCGCCGAGAAAGCGAGGGGGAAAGAATCTTCCTTCAATGGGCGTTGAGGAGTTCTTGAATTTAATCAAAGAAGAAAATGATCCATACATGTGGAGGGAGGTAGAGAAGCATAGCTAAAGAGCCCGAAGTCCGGGTAAATGAGAGGATAAGAGCAAGAGAAGTGAGGGTAATTGCGGCGGATGGAAAGCAAATAGGCGTTATTCCGGTTCGTGAAGCCCTGAGGATGGCTCAGGAGCAGGGATTCGATCTTGTAGAGGTTGCCCCGAATGCAAATCCTCCTGTATGCAGATTGATGGATTATGGCAAGTATAAGTATGAGCTTAAAAAGCAGACTGGGGCTAAAAAGCAGAAGGTACAGTTGGTAAAAGAGGTGAATTTCAGGCCAAATATTGGCGAACATGACCTTGACGTAAAGATTAACCATATAAGGGAGTTTCTCGAGGAGGGGCATAAAGCCAAGGTGAGGATATTTTTTAGAGGCAGGGAGATTACACATCCTGAGTTTGGAAAGGAGCTTGCAGATAAGATAATTGAAAAGGTATCCGACATCGGCGCAATTGATTCATTCCCAAAATTTGAGGGAAAGAACCTTATAATGGTTATTGTGCCAAAGAAAAAAGCGTAGGGAAAACAATATGCCAAAATTAAAAACAAATAGAAGCGCGGCAAAGAGGTTTTATAAAGTTACCGCAACGGGTAAGATAAAAAGGGCACGTGGTGGAAAGAGCCATTCAAATGAGAAAAAGGGCAGAAAGAGGATGAGAAGGCTTCGCTCCGCCGACTATATTGAGGGGGCGGAGGCAAAAAGGGTAAGAAAAGTCGTGCCTTATCTTTAAATACAGGATACAGTATACAGAATATAGAATACAGGAAACAGGTGCTTGAGGTTTTTTCCCTGTATACTGTCTACTGTTTACTGTATTCTTTTGTTCGTATAGATTCGTGCTTATTCGTGTAAATTCGTGGCTAATGGTTATTACTTGCGATATATGGAGTGAAGGAAAAAGGAGAAATAAATGAGGATAAAAGCTGGGGTTCCTTCAAGGAAGAGAAGAAAAAGGTTACTGAAACTCTCAAAAGGCTACTGGGGGAGAAGAAAGAACCTTATAAGAAGGGCAAAAGAGACTGTTCTCCGTGCCCTTGCTTATTCATATAGAGACAGGCGTCAGAGAAGGCGCGATTTTAGAAGGCTCTGGGTTATAAGAATCAACGCAGCCGTAAGGCCCTTCGGTCTCTCATATAGCGAGTTTATGGGGGCGTTAAAGAGGGTGGGGGTCGAGATTGACAGAAAGAATCTCGCCGAGATGGCCGTAAGAGACCCTGAGAGCTTTAAGGCGGTTGTAGATATAGCAAAGGCGAATCTGGGCTAAAGATTTAACAATATATCCGTTTTCTTCAAAGTGCCGGTGTTGGTATTAGATTGTATGGGGATCATATTCCAGAGGACATCCCTCACACACTGGATTCTTCTTGCACCATTCTTTCCCCAACCTTACAATGAGGGCATGGTATTCGTTAAAGAGTTGGGCATCCTTGGGAAGAGAGTCCATAAAAACCTCCTGAATTTCTCCATAAGTGCTATCTTCTGGAATTAGACCATGCCTTGATAGAACCCTGTATGTGTAGGCATCCACAACGAATATTGGTTTCTTTGCGGCATAAAGGAGAATAATGTCCGCCGTCTCAGGGCCAATGCCCCTTATACCGAGGAGTTTTTCCCTTAGGCTCTCTATATCTTCCTCAAACATTTTCCGAATATCGCCGTCGTAGTTTTCCATAAGAAATTCTATGAAGTTTTTAATCTTTATCGCCTTTTGATTGAAATACCCTGAGGGGCGTATAAGTTCGGCAAGCGCGGGGGGCGGAATCAAAGCCAATTTTTCTACTGAAATTAATCCTTCTTTTTTTAGGTTTCCCAGCGCCTTCTCTACATTTTTCCACGCTGTGTTTTGTGTAAGAATTGCTCCTAATATGCACTCAAGCTCCGTATCCGCGGGCCACCAACCCTGAGGACCAAGGCGCCTGTAGAGGGCATCGTAAAATCCTTTAATTCTCTCTGACTTAGTCATGTGAAGATGATAACATAGGGGGATAATATATAAAAATAAATACTTGATATACTGGCATTCCTTGAATTGTTGACAACTTTTTATTCTAATGTTAACTCATAATGGTATGAGTCGAACCGCGCTTTATGAGGTTCACAGGCAACTGGGGGGAAAGATTGTAGAGTTTGCCGGATGGGAGATGCCTGTAGAATACACAGGAATTCGTGATGAGCATCTCGCGGTGAGAAACTCAGCTGGGCTGTTTGATGTGAGTCACATGGGGGAGATTGAGATTCACGGCAGAGAAGCGGCATCCCTCTGCCAGTGGGTTACCACAAACGATATAGCCAGTCTCAAGAGCCTTCAAGCTGGGTATACGCTTCTTTGTAATCCAGAGGGCGGCATAATAGATGATGTAATCGTTTATAAATTCTCAGATGAACACTTTTTCATCTGCGTCAATGCTGTAAACACTCTAAAAGACTACGAATGGATTAGGGATGCCGGAAGCAGATTCAAGGCCGAGGTATTAAATAGAAGCCCTGAGTTTTCTCAAATTGCTCTTCAGGGACCGAATTCCCAGGGTATATTAAACGGCATTTTTAAAATGAGTCTCGAATCGCTTAGAAGATTCTACTTTCAGCCGCTAAAATGGAATGGGGCTGATCTCATTGTTGCAAGGACGGGATATACGGGAGAGGACGGATTTGAGATTTTTCTTCCCTGGGATAGGGCAACGGAGCTCTGGGATAAAATAATGGATAAGGGAAGGCCATTTGGGATTTTGCCTTGTGGGCTTGGGGCTAGGGATACATTGAGGATTGAGATGGCATATCCGCTCTACGGTCATGAGATTGACGAGGACATTAATCCGATTGAGGCGGGGCTTATTAGGTTTGTAAAAATCGGTAAGGGGGATTTCATTGGGAGAGAATCTATTATCAATTCAATGGAGAAAGGGGTTAGAAAAAAGCTCGCCGGTTTTGAGATGATTGAGCGCGGAATCCCTAGGCAGGGATATGGCATCTTAAGGGACAACGACGTATTGGGCGCGGTTACAAGTGGAACTCTATCTCCGAGTCTTCAGAAGCCCATCGCAATGGGTTACTTAAAGACCGGCGTGAAGCATAACGGTGAGGTTGAAATAGAGATTCGTGGAACCAAGAGAAGGGCGAAAATCGTCCCGATTCCTTTTTATAAGAAGTCAGAAAAGGAGAGGAAAAAATGGTAGAGATTCTTGATGAGCTTAAATACACAAAGGAGCATGAATGGGTAAGACTCGAAGACGATTTAGTTGTAATTGGGATTACCGACTATGCACAGGATGCCCTTGGGGAGATCGTCTATATTGAGCTTCCAAGTGAAGGGGATGAGGTTACAAAGGGCAATCCATTTGGAGCGGTGGAATCTACCAAATCGGTCTCGGATCTATACGCTCCCATAAGTGGTGAGGTAGTGGAGGTAAACGAGGCTCTGCTTGATTCTCCTGAGGTTATAAACGAGGACCCTTACGGTGAGGGATGGATGATAAAAGTAAAGCCTTATGATGTCGGTGAGATTCAGGACCTCATGGACAGCGATGAATACACTGAATTTGTTGAAAAGGAATCAGAGAAGTTATGAAAATTAGGTTGGAAGAGGGA
>PSLL01000002.1:26872-56712 GCA_040289575.1 Candidatus Dadabacteria bacterium
GAGATTCTTTTGTTCGAAGGCACATTGGTCCAAATGAGGTCGAGACAAAGGAGATGCTCAAAACCATAGGTGCCGACTCCATTGAATCGCTTATTGATGAGACCATTCCATCAGCGATCCGTCTTGAAAAGCCTTTGAATCTTCCCAATGCGGTAAGCGAGTACCGTTTCTTGGAGGACTTAGGTAGGGTAGCGCGGAAAAACCGGGTCTTTAAATCATACATCGGTTTAGGTTATTATGACTGCATCACTCCTGGGGTAATTAGACGAAACGTTTTTGAAAACCCCGGCTGGTATACACCATACACCCCTTATCAGGCAGAAATCTCTCAGGGGCGTCTTGAGGCACTCCTTAACTTTCAGACTATGGTGTCCGATTTAACCAAAATGGAGGTTGCCAATGCCTCTCTTCTCGATGAGGGAACTGCAGCGGCAGAGGCTATGACAATGATTGCGCGGCTAAGGGGTAAGAGCGCTAGAGATGCAAATGTTTTCTTTGTCTCAGAGAGGTGTTTTCCGCAGACTATAGACGTTTTAAAAACGAGGGCCGATGCCCTAGAAATTGAACTTATGATTGGCGACCATAGCAGTTTAGAGTTTAATAACATGATCTTCGGAGCCATCGTTCAATACCCGGATGAATCCGGCGAGATTTTTGACTTCTCGGATTTCATTCAGGATGCACACAAATCGGGGGCGCTCGTAGCGGTGGCTGCTGACATTCTCAGTCTCGTGCTTCTTATGCCTCCGGGGGAGTTCGGCGCCGATGTTGTGTTGGGTTCAACACAGAGATTCGGGGTGCCCCTTGGATACGGCGGGCCACATGCTGCATATTTTGCGACGCGGGATGAATTTAAACGTCAGATACCGGGAAGAATCATCGGGGTCTCAGTTGATTCTCACGGCAATACCGCATACAGAATGGCGCTTCAGACAAGGGAGCAGCATATAAGGAGAGAAAAAGCGACATCCAATATATGCACCGCGGAGGCGCTTCCTGCCATTATGGCTGGCATGTATGCTGTTTATCATGGGCCTAAGGGGTTAAGAGCGATTGCGGAGAGAATACATAGTTTAGCCAAGATTCTGGAGTTTGAACTGAGTAAATTGGGATTTAAACAGACTAATTCTCTTTTCTTTGATACTCTAAAGGTGGATTTAGGAGACCATTTAGCCGATAAAGTTCGATCAATTGCAAATGACGCACAGATTAATTTTAGATACATAGACAGTCGGCATATAGGCATTTCAATTGATGAGACGACACAGATAGAGGATATTTGGCAAATATCTCAGATTCTTGCAAGATCAATAGGACGGGACTACCAAATTCCTAATAATGTACCTGAGAAAATAGAGGTTAAGTATCCCAAGAAATTGACACGCATGAGCGATTTCCTTACGCATCCGATTTTTAATAAATACCATTCCGAAACCAAAATGCTCAGGTACATAAAGAGCCTCGAGAATAGGGACCTTTCTTTAAACACCTCAATGATACCTCTGGGCTCTTGCACAATGAAACTCAATGCAACCACCGAGATGATTCCGTTGGGCTGGGCTGAGTTCTCAAGGTTACATCCATTCGTGCCCCAGGATCAGGCACAGGGTTATCTTCAGATATTTAGGGAATTGGAAAGCGCCCTATGTGAAATTACAGGATTTAGCGCCGTCTCTTTGCAGCCCAACTCGGGGGCACAGGGAGAGTACACTGGGCTTATGGTTATAAGAGCCTATCACAGGGATATAGGTCAAGGTCAAAGAAACGTAGTATTGGTTCCTTCTTCTGCCCATGGTACAAATCCTGCGAGCGCGGCAATGGCGGGAATGAGGGTTGTGATTGTAGGATGTGATGATGAAGGCAATATTGATTTAGAGGACCTAAAGACCAAGGCCCTGCAATATAGAGACACCCTGTCTGCAATTATGGTTACTTATCCCTCTACACATGGCGTTTTTGAGGAAGGGATTAGAGAGATATGCACTATCGTTCACGACCAGGGCGGTCAGGTTTATATGGACGGGGCGAATATGAATGCCCAGGTTGGGCTTACAAACCCCGCCATTATAGGAGCGGATGTTTGTCACATAAATCTACATAAAACCTTCAGCATCCCCCATGGGGGGGGCGGTCCAGGAGTGGGACCCATTTGCGTTGCAGCCCATTTAGCACCCTACCTTCCCGGCCATCCATTGGTTTCCATAGGGGGTAAAAAATCAATCTCTGCCGTTGCCTCGGCGCCTTGGGGGAGCGCGAGTATCCTGCTGGTCTCTTACGCCTATATTAAGCTGCTTGGGAGCCGCGGGATGACAGATGCGACTAAATACGCCATTTTGAATGCCAATTACATAAAATCCAGACTAGAGAAACACTATTCGGTTCTCTATAAAGGCAAAAGTGGAAGGGTAGCACATGAAATGATTCTGGACCTTCGTCAGTTTAAATCCCTGGGGATCGAGGTGGAGGACGTTGCAAAAAGGCTCATGGACTATGGCTTCCACCCTCCGACCATATCATGGCCAGTTGCGGGAACGATGATGATAGAGCCGACCGAAAGCGAGTCCAAAGGTGAACTCGATCGCTTCTGCGATGCGATGATAGCAATTCGCGATGAGATAAAAGAGATCGCCGACGGCATTGCGGATATTAATGACAATGTATTAAAGAACGCCCCTCATATACTAGCCGAAGCCGTCTCAGATAATTGGAGCCATCCCTATTCGAGAGCGAAAGCCGTTTATCCGCTTTCTTTTGTTAAGAGTAATAAATTCTGGCCGAGTGTTGGAAGGATAGACAACGCCTATGGCGACAGACATCTGGTCTGTACATGTCCTCCTATAGAGTCATATATGTCGGAGGTGTCTTAACATTAAAAGGGAGATCGGTTGTTTATATACCGTAAACTTAAGGCTTCTTCTCAATGTATGCCGTTTTCTTTACATCTTCGAACCATGCCTTTATAGCATTTTCAACCTTCTGCTGGTAGAGCGTTTCTCTTATTTCATCCTCTTTAGATTTATCAAGGGAAGTTGTTTCCGATTTTCTTTTGTCAATGACCTTTACTATATGATACCCATCGGAAGACCTAATGGGGCCTACAATCTCTCCAACAGGAGCCTCTTCTATCGCTTTTTCAACCACCTCTGCCAACTCCCCCTTTTTAAAATAACCCAGGTCTCCGCCCTTCTCGGCCGATGAGGCGTCTTTAGAATATTTCTTTGCAAGCTCTCCGAAATCCTTTCCCGACTTGGCTAGTTTAGCCACCTCTTGGGCGAGTTTCTGTGCCTGTTCTTCATCGTCTGGTGATGCGACGGGGATTAAAATGTGGGCGATTCTTACCTCCGATGAGGATTCCAGCTTTCCTCTATTTTCTTCATAATATTTTTTTATCTCGTCCTCTGTTACGGCGATTTGCCCCTGGACCTGGGCACCGATGAGCTTATTGGCAAGGAGTTGCCTTCTCCATTGTTCTCTAAAGGCCTGAAGAGTGAGATTTTGTTTCTTTAAGACCTCGGCCAACTGTTCATCCGTTAGATTAAATTTTGCCTTTACGCCATCTATGGCTGCATCCACATCCTTTTCCGTTACCTGAATCCCTAGCTTCTTTGCTTCCTGCTCAAGCAGTTTTACCTCTATCATATTCTCTAGAACCTGATCCTGTGTTTGAGGCCCGCCCGGACCCGGACTCTGATTGACGCTTTGGGTTTCTTCTTTTAGCTCAGAGAGCGTTATTACATCGTCATTTACAACGGCAACAACTCTATCTATAACCTCTCCTGAGATTGATGGTTTTGAAAATGAGAAAACCCCCAGAGAAACTAGAAGGAATAAATTCAATTTAAATATCTTTTTCATCTTGTACTTATCTCCTTTAGGTTATCTTCAAAAATCTCTACTCCCATTTTTTCCCTAAGACTTTTAGTATATTCCGAAAATACCTTTTTTTTCAAATCAATTTCGATCCTGCCTTTAACCTGATCAAGCGGCGGAATCCTCACTCCCTCAGTTACTTTTATTATATGGAATCCGTTTTCTGCCTCTATGGGGTTGCTTATTTCTCCCTCTTTGAGACTGAAGATTTTATTTTCAAATTCGGGAGAAAGTCCACCCCTTGATATATATCCAATATCTCCTCCGCGCTTTTTTGATACCGAGTCATCGGAGAATTCATCTACTAGGTTTTCAAATTTTTCTCTCGACTTAGCCCTTTTCGCGACAATATCGGCTTTGGCCCTTGCCTTATCCTTTGTAATTCCTTTTGCCGGGTCTATTTTAATGAATATATGGCTTATTCTAATCTCTTCGAGGTTCTTTGAGTTTTGTTTATAATAGTTCTCTATATCCTTTTCACTGATTTTCTGGTTTATGGCCTCTTGACTGATAGTCTGAATTAAAAGCCGCCTCCTGTACCTCTCCAAGCTCTCTTTAATATCCTCTCTTTTATCAATCCCTTCCCTTTCGGCCTCTTTGTATAAGACCATTTGATTTATGTATGAATCTAGGTACTCCTTTAATCTTTGAGGGGATGATAGGTAAATCATCCGCTGGTTGGGGGGGAGGATCTCAAGGGATTTAACTAAATCTCCTTTTGTAATCTCTTCTCCTCCTACTTTTGCTACCACTGCGGAGCCTTTATCAATGGTTCTTGCGCTTCTTTGCCTGTAGAAGTTATCGAAGTCGCTACAGCTAAGGATGAGTGTTATCAGGGATAGGAGAGTGATAAATATTTTCATTCTGGTATCTCCTCAGTGTATGGATTTTCAGCGTTTATTTGAGAAACAGATTTATACATGGATATTAATGTGAACTATAAAAATTCGATTCCCGATTTCAGGAGAGCAGACACATGTCACTCAAGCAAATCTCTTTTATAACCTCATTCTATTTAGTTGCCTAAGCTGTCTTTTTATCTCACCTATAGCTTCTGCCGGTTTATGGAAAATTCTCAACCTCCCGCTTGGCCTAAAACGATGATAAATGGGCGATTTTTGGAGAAGGATTATAACTGTTTCTTCGTCTTTTATCTCTATCCTTTGGGCGAGTACCTCTTTCATTAGGAGTTTTATCTCTACCGCTTCAAAGAGATTCAAGGCAGGCTCCGGTATATCCCCGAATCTGTCTGTGAGTTCGCCTTTGATTTCATTGAGTTCTTTCTCCGATGAAATGGAAGAGATTTTTTTATAAAAAAGCAGCCTCTCCGTGCCTTCCCAGATATAGTCGTCGGGAAGAAAGGCGGGGAGATTTAGCCTTATTTCCGGCTCGTATTCTATTTGCGTTTCTTCATTTTTGAGCCTTTTAATTGCCTTATCAAGCATATCTAAATAAAGCTCAAGCCCCACGTCTGCGATATGCCCCGACTGCTCTGTGCCGAATAGGTTTCCCGCCCCCCGAATCTCGAGGTCTGATAGCGCAAGCTTAAATCCGGAGCCAAGGTCGCTCAGCTCAGCAATTGCCTTGAGCCTTCTCTTTGCATTCGGCATAAGCACACTCATGCTCGGAATGAGGAAATAGGCGTAAGCCTTCTTCTCAGACCTTCCCACCCTTCCTCGAAGCTGATATAGGTCGGCAAGGCCAAATGTATGTGCGTCGTCTACGATTATTGTATTTGCCCTTGGAATATCAAGCCCGGATTCCACAATCGCGGTTGTAACGAGGACATCGGTTTCTCCATGTATGAATTTGGATATGCTCTTTTCTAATCTCCTCTCTTCCATCCTTCCGTGGGTGATGTCGATTCTCGCCTCAGGTACGAGTTTTCTTATCTCTTCTGATACACTAAGGATGTCCTCAATTCTATTGTGAATAAAAAACACCGCCCCGCCGCGTCTGAGCTCCCTTAAGATTGCTTCTCGGATTAAATCTCTATTGAACTGAGAAACATATGTCTCAACCGACTGCCTTCCTTCGGGAGGGGTGTTTATAAGGCTTATGTCCCGAATTCCGGTAAGAGACAACTGCAGTGTGCGCGGAATCGGGGTTGCACTGAGAGTCAGTACATCAACTGCCATTTTTAAATTCCTTAATCTCTCTTTGTGTGCCGCACCAAATCTCTGCTCTTCATCAATTATTGTAAGGCCAAGGTTTTTAAATTTGACTCTATTTCCTAGGAGCTTGTGTGTTCCTATTATAATATCTATTGCGCCGTCTTCGAGCTTTTTCAGTATTTCTTTCTCCTCTTTTTGCGTTCTGAATCTCGAGAGCATATCTATAATTACCGGATACCCTTTTAGTCTCTCCGTAAATGTAATATAGTGCTGGTAGGCAAGAAGTGTCGTGGGGACAAGAACGGCAACCTGTTTTCCGTCCATTACGGCTTTAAACGCCGCTCTTATTGCGACCTCCGTTTTTCCAAACCCTACGTCACCGCATATAAGCCTGTCCATGACCCTCGGCGATTCCATATCGCTCATAACGTCCTCAATTGCCGCTTCCTGATCCGATGTCTCTTCGTATGGAAAGGCAAGCTCAAACTCCCTAAAGAGATTATCCCTTTTTGAAAATTGGAACCCCTTTTCGGTTTTTCTTCGGGCGTAAAGCTCAACGAGTTCTTTTGCAATGTTCTCTACCGCCTTTTTTACCCTCCTTACAACCCTCTTCCAGTTTTGATGACCCAGCCTGTCAATTCTTGGAGGCTTTTCCCCTCCTAGGTATCTCTGAACGAGATTGAATTTATCTATGGGCACATAAACCTTATCCCCGCCTTCGTATTCACACTCAAGGAAGTCAGCCTCAACCCTTTCAAGCTTGAGTCTTCTGAGGCCTCTAAAGATTCCTATTCCGAAATCCACATGGACGATGTAGTCGCCGGGCTTTAGTTCGCTAAACGACGTTATAAAGGCCGACGGGATGTCTCTTATTTTGGTTGGAGATTTTCCCCTTTTTCTCTCTCCGAATATCTCTTTCTCGGTTAATACTACAATCTTCCCCTCGGGGAAAACAAATCCTGATGAAAGGCCGCCAACATGGATCTGGATCTCTTCTACCCCGCGCTCGTAGAGTATTTTCTCGATTTTTTTACACTCGACTTGGGTCTTTAGAACTATATGAACGGAGAGTCCGGATGCCCGCCAATCTCGAATATACTCAAAAAGGGGCTCAAAAGGGGAGTCAAACCCCTCCCTTTTAATTGAAATTTTATCAGTGTTGAACCGGATCCTTTCTATCCCCTCTTCGAGGATCTCTATTGGTTCAATGAGAATCCTCTGGAATCTTGAAATCTCATTCCTAAGTTGATTCTCTGAAAGATAGAGTTCTGAAACATCGGGGGTAATTTTTATATATTTCTTTAACGAGCTTTTGGTTTCGGATATAGAGTCAAGATAATTTTCAATTGACTTTGAGACTTCCTCAAAGTCATCAAATACGATTAAAGCGTCGGCGGGTATGTAATCAAATACAGTGTTTAGATTCGGATAGAATGAGGAAAGGAGCCATTCAATCTCCGGAAATCGAGTCCCCTTTTTGATCTCTTCGATAAGTGAGAGCTTGATAGAGGCAGGTATCTCTTGCTCCTCTGCCCTTTTTCTTATATATGATAGGGATTGTTTGATTGACTCCGGAGTAAGTATTAATTCGCTTGCCGGAAGAACCGCAGCGCTGTCTAATTTCTCTATAGATTTTTGGTCATCTACGCTGAAGTACCTGATTGAGCCAATTTCATCCCCTATGAATTCCAATCTTATGGGGTTTTCAAATCCAGGGGAGAACAAATCAACTATTGCACCTCTTAAACTCATCTCCCCTATATTCTCAACAAAGTCCACGCGTATATAGCCCATATAAATGAGATTTGAAATGAAGCTATCCCTTGGGATTTCACTACCCTTTTGGATCTGTATTATAGAATTATAAAAAACATCTTTTGGAATCCTCTTCTCAATTATGGCTGGTGCCTCGGCTAAGAGGATTCTTTTCTCCTTTGCAAGGTGCAGCCAGCTTATGCGCTCCGCTATCTCTTTTGAGACAGACGAGAACAAGACTCCATTTAAACTCAGTTTTTTTCCATGAAGAAGGGGCGGTTTTTCCCCCCAATAAAACGCAATGTCCTCTGACGCCGATTCTCCAATCTCTTTTGAAGAGACAAGATAGAGAATGGGTCTTTCCAAACTCTTAGCCAATTCGGAGATGATATAAAACCTAGATGAGCCTTCTAATCCGGAGAGCTTTAGAGCCTTTTCTCCGCTCTTTATCTTTTCAATGAGCCGGATGAAGGTGGTAGAATAATTAAAGAAGATATTTTTTGCAGGTTCGATAACCACCATTTATAGTATAATGGAAAGTTTTTGCCTTACCGATTGATGTGGTTTTAGATGAATCTACAGTTCAGCCAGACATCATCTTCATCGGCAAAGAAAGGGAAGGAATTATTACGGAGAAGAATGTGCAAGGCGCGCCGGATTTGATTATAGAAATCCTTTCTCCAAATACGGTTAAGATTGACCGGTTCAAGGAAGATGCAGATTTATCTACCTGAAATCTGGGAGTAGAGGCGGGGTGCAATGTGCCCGTACTAAATTTTTTTAATCTCCTCTATAATCAACCTTCCCATCTCTCTACACCCAACTTTTTTCATTCCTTCCTCATAAATATCGGCTGTTCTATAGCCCTTTTCGAGTACATTTCTTATAGCCCGATCAACCTCATCTGCTGCCTTGTCCATGTTAAATGAATACTTGAGCATCATCGCCGAAGAGAGTATGGAGGCAATTGGGTTTGCAATATCCTTTCCCGCAATGTCTGGGGCGCTTCCATGAACAGGTTCATATATGGCTCCACTGTCTCCGAGGCTTGCAGAGGGAAGCATACCAAGGGAGCCTGTGAGCTGTGCGGCCTCATCGCTTAGAATGTCTCCAAACATATTATCTGCTAGTATCACATCAAAGCTCTTAGGTCTTCTTATAAGCTGCATTGAGGCGTTATCTACATAGAGATGTTCAAGCTCGACATCGGGAAACTCCTCTTTTCCAATTCTGGTCACCGTTTTTCTCCAGAGTTCCATAACGTCGAGTATGTTTGCTTTATCAACCGATGTCAATCTTTTTCTTCTTTTTCTTGCGATCCCAAAAGCCCTCCTTGCAATCCTTTCAATTTCGGATGTGGTATAGACAAGCGTGTTTATCCCTTTTTCCTCCCCGTTTGGGAGTTTTGTGATGCCGCGGGGGGTGCCGAAGTATATTCCCCCCGTAAGTTCTCTTACGACCATAATGTCTACGCCTTCTACAATCTCCCTCTTTAGGGTTGATGCGTCTTGAAGGGACGGGTACACAATGGCCGGTCTCAGATTCGCATACGCTTCTAGTTCCTTTCTAAGTGCAAGAAGCGCCCTTTCAGGTCTTATTTCATATTCGAGATTGTCCCATTTCGGTCCTCCCACTGCTCCA
Source organism: Candidatus Dadabacteria bacterium (assembly GCA_040289575.1). Lineage (GTDB taxonomy): Bacteria > Desulfobacterota_D > UBA1144 > Nemesobacterales > CSP1-2 > PSLL01. Next base: position 36,253 of record PSLL01000002.1, read on the forward strand.
AGAAGAACGGCATCAGATGATTTTGCCTTTTTTAGAACCTCATCTGTCACCGGAACCCCATGTGCATCAATTGAGCATCCGCCAAATAAAGCGGTTTCAAATTCAAATTCAATTCTGTACTTCTCCCCTATAACCTTGAGAATGTTCACGCTTACCCCCGTTACTTCTATTCCGATACCATCTCCTGGAAGAACGAGAATCTTAGGCATCTTAAATATCCCCTGTTGATTTTTTTTCAATCACTTCGTATTCTACCCATGAACTACCAATTAGGAAAGTGTTTAAATTTTTTGTTTGAGGTATAAAATATACAATGCCAATGGGCACACTTGAGTTTTGATTGAATTCGTTGAATGAAAAGGTCGACTAAAAAGAGAAAGGAAGACAAAAGAAATAAAATCGGAAAAATTAAAGCAGAAGTCCCCTCCTCTGATAAGACCGGCTCAATTGGAAGATTGGTTAAGCATAAAATACCTGTTGCGATTTTTTTGTTCTTTATTTGTTTTATTGTGTTTGCCACTTCTCTGAGAAATGACTTTGTTTGGGATGATGTGTATTACATAAAGAGTAGACCCGACTACTTTAAATTGTCTAATATAAACTCTGGGTTATTCCTTGGTATTAGAGGAAATAGAGAATTTTCATATTACCGCCCAATCCTGTTTATCTCATTTGCGATAGACCACGAACTTGGGGGGCTTTCTCCATTTGGATTTCACCTAAGTAATATTATTTTTTATTCCTTATCAACAGTTTTATTCTACGTTTTGGCCCTTTTTGTATTTGAAGGATTCGGTGTGGGTGGAAAAGATGCAAAGGCATTCTTATCTTCGCTTTTTTTTGCTTTTTATCCCACTCATGTTGAATCGGTCTCATGGATTTCGGGAAGAATGGATTTGCTCTGTAGCCTGTTTCTCTTTCTGGCATTTGTATTTCACGTACTTTCTTATAGAAGATTGAGCTTCTTGATATTGACCGGCATCTGTTTTTCTCTTTCTCTTCTTTCAAAAGAAGTCGCCGTTGTTTTTCCAGTAGTTGTCTTAGTGTTTGATGTGCTCAGGTGTAGATTTAAAAATCGCGACAATATATTGAGGTATGCTGTTTATGGGGTTTTAATCTTAATTTATTTCTATTTAAGGGGAAAGGTAATCCCTCCCGAATCTCATATTGGAGGTGTGCACCAGTCTGCCAATGATACCTATAAAATTATTCAAATTTGGCAGGCTCTAGGGGTTCTTCTACGGACTTATCTCTTCTATATAAAAAAGCTCCTTTTCCCCTTTGACCTAAATCCGTTTATAACAACTGTGCCACAGGGTCTTTACTATTCGATCTCCTCGATCCTTGTTATTTTGCTTTTGTGTGTCGCCGGTTTTATATCAATACGGAGAAAGGAATATGTTACCCCATTTAGCATATTTTGGGTCTTTGTTACTCTAGGACCCTCTTCTCTTGTTACGATTATTCCGCTTACCGCAACGCCTCTTGCCGATCGGTACTTATACATTCCTTCTGCTGGGTACTGCTTGCTCATAGGCTATTTAATAATAGAATTTAAGAAAGAGAGGATGAGGTTATTATGCTATGCCCTGGGCTTTGCCCTTTGTCTATTCTATTTGTTTTTCACAATTAGGGGGCAGGGTATATGGAAAGATGACTTGACCTTTTGGAGAGATATATCGAAAAGGTCTCCTGATCGATTTATTCCTCATATAAACTATGGGGCGGCGCTGAGGGATGTGGGAAGAACGGATGAGGCGATCGAGGAGTTTCTAACTGCATTTAACATTGCTGGTGAGGGCAATAGGAAGGCAAGGGCTATGACGGCAACTGATATTGGAATTGCATATACAGATAAAGGGGACTATAAGAATGCGGAGGAGTGGTTGGTTAGGGCTCTTGATTACGATCCTACATACGAGGATGCGAATTTTCAGATGGGTTATATTTATTTTGTAAAATGGGACCTTAAGAATGCAGAAGAATGGTTTCTTAAAGCCCTCAGATATGATCCGGGTGATGAAAGGGTGTATTATCACTTGGGCGCTACTTATCTCCTGAGGGCTGAACGTGAAAATTATGCCCCCGGTTATGAGATGGCACAGAGGTATTTGAAAAGGGCATTAGAGATATCGGACTCTCATGGAGATACACACCTTGTTTTGGCGAAGGTCTACTTTGACACCGGAGAGAGAGAAAAAGCGAGAGAGCACGCCAAGAAGGCACTTCAAATGGGACTTACCGAACCGTTGGCTAAACAAGCGCGGGATATATTGAATGCGAATAATTAGGATGGCTTATATACTTTACTCCACATAATTCCTCAGGATTCCTATTCCCTCAATCTCTACCTCGACCTCATCGCCGCTTTTCATGGGGCCTATTCCCGATGGGGTTCCTGTGGCGATTATATCCCCTGGAAGGAGGGTCATGACCCTTGATATAAAGCTTATGAGCCTTGGAATATTAAATATAAGCTCGGATGTGCGGGAGTGTTGTTTTCTCTCACCGTTAAGAAACGTTGAGATTTGGATATCACTTGGGTCGAGCTCTGTCTCTATTACAGGCCCCATTGGAGCAAATGTGTCAAACCCCTTTGCCCTTGTGTATTGCACATCTTTTGCCTGAAGGTCTCGCGCCGTAACGTCATTTATACACGTGTATCCAAAGACATAATTTAGGGCATCGTCCTCACTTACCCATTTTGTCCTTTTCCCAATTACTACGGCAAGCTCGCCTTCGTAATCAACCCGCGAGGACATGTATTTTGGGTATATGATTTTGTCCTCATGTCCTATTAAGGCAGTAGTAGGCTTCATAAAAATCAAAGGCTCTTCAGGGGGAGACTTTTTCATCTCAGCCGCATGGTCTCTGTAATTAAGCCCTACGGCTACGATCTTGGTTGGAAAGCAAGGGGGAAGGAATTTGATCTCGGTTGGGCGATGCTCGATTTGGGTGACTTTATATCCTCCGAATATATCACCCTTGATCTCGGAAACTATGTCGCCTTCGAGAAGTCCGAACCTGATATCTCCATCCTTGCTTTCAAATCTAAGAAGCTTCACGATTCACTTTTTTGTCATTGCGAGCGCGTTCGTTTTACTCCTCGCAATGACAGTCTTCTTTTTTCTCTTCAAATTACGGATTGTTTACGGCACGTTGTAATAATCTCTACTTTCCCTTAAAAGACGGCTCCCTTTTTTCAAGAAACGCCCTCATACCCTCGACCCTGTCTTCGCTGTCGAAGCATAGGGAAACGAGGGTTTTTTCAAGAAGAAGTGCCTTTTTGAGATCCATCTCCGAGCCTGCGTTGATTGCGGTTTTGGCAAGCCTCACCGCCGTTGGTCCCCTTTTTGCAATTGTATGGGCGAGGCTTCTGGCCTCTTCCATCACCTTATCGTGAGAGACTACCTTCTCTACAAGACCGATTCTCTCTGCCTCTTTTGCATCTATCATCTCTCCTGTAAAGACGAGTTCCTTTGTTTTTCCGAGCCCTAGAACCCGTGTTACCCTCTGAGTTCCGCCCCATCCGGGGAATATTCCGAGTTTTACCTCAGGGAATCCGAGTTTTGCCCTATCCGAGGCAATTCTAATGTCGCAGGCAAGGGCAAGTTCACAGCCGCCGCCCAGGGCATATCCGTTTATTGCTGCAATACAGGGGCTTGGGTCGCTCTCTATAAGCTCGTAGACCTTGTGTGCGAAATCTACGTATTCCTGGAATTCTCTGTCTTTCATATTGGACATCTCACCGATGTCTGCCCCAGCGACGAAGGCCCTATCACCTGCGCCTGTAACGATTAGGGCTTTTAGATTCTCTTTGGGAAGCACATCTTCGAGAAACCTTCTGAGTTCGCGAAGCGTCTGCCAGTTAAGGGCATTGAGCACCTTTGGACGGTTTATAGTGAGAATCCCTATATTGTCGGACTCTCTTTCATATACAATAAATTCAAATCCCATTGTAATTCTCCTCGTCTCTTCTTCTGGAATTTGAGATAAGTTATCCCGACTGAGAGAGGCTTGTCAACCACTTAAAGTTCTATCCAGTTTTCAATATTTCACCTCTTTAAGAAAGAGTCCCATTGCGGGGGCGGTAATTACGAAATTCTTTCTTTCCCCCGACTCTAGGATTTCTCGAAAATCCTCATGTGTAATTTTTCCCTTTCCTACCTGAACAAGTGTTCCGACAATTAGCCGAACCATACCTTTAAGGAACCCAGTTGCCTCAATCTCAAATTCAATTCGACCATCCGGTTTTGCCCTGAGTTCTGCACTTAGAACCCTCCGCACCGTGGTCTTTACACCAAGCTTGGATAGGGCAAATCCGCGAAAATCGTGTTCGCCGATGACCATTCGGGCGGCCTCATCCATTTGATATAGATTTAAACGGTCTGATATAAACCAAACTCTAAACCTTTCGAGTGCCGATGGATAATCGCGGTTTAAGATCACATAGATGTAGACCTTACTTTTGGCACTGAGCTGTGAGTGGAAACTTAAATCCACATCCTCCGCCTCTTTAATAACAATGTCTTTGGGAAGAATTGAGTTAAGTGCCTTCTGAAACTGAATGGGTGTCATCTTAGATTCTGTTTTGAAGTTTGCCACCTGAGCCAGTGCGTGAACCCCCGAATCTGTTCTTCCCGACCCGATAACAGTTATTCTCTCCCCTGTAATCCTCTCCAGTGCGGTTTCTAAAACCTCCTGGATTGTATCCCCTTGAGGCTGTCTCTGCCAGCCCAGGTAGTTCGTGCCGTCATATTCAATAATGAGCTTGATATTTCTCATTAGTAGATTTATTTAGCCACAAGTAAGCACGAATATATACAAACAGAAGAATACAGAAAACAGTAGACACAATATAGGGGAAAAACTTCTGACTTCTAGCTCCTATATCCTGATTTCATTTTTGTTAATTCGTGTCTAGGTTTTACCCTTTTCAAACTTTATTCTTGGGTCTAAAATCACATAGAGTATATCAACGATGAGATTGGCGGTTACGAGGATTGCTGTATATACGATTGTAATCCCCATAATGAGTGGATAGTCCCTATTTGATACCGCAAACACGAAGAATCTTCCCATTCCTGGGATTGCAAATATGTACTCTACTACGAAGGACCCCGTAACGAGGTACGCCGCAATGGGCCCTAAGACCGTAACGACCGGTATAAGTGCGTTTCTAAGTATGTGTTTTATCACCACCCTGGTCTCACTGAGTCCCTTTGCCCTTGCCGTCCTTACAAACGGGTTTTCGGAGACCTCGAGCATGCTCCCCCTTGTAAGACGGGCAAGGTAAGCGGCTGGTGCGGATGCAAGTGTAAGGGTTGGAAGCACCATATGCTCCGGCCTTCCCCAGAGTGCGGCGGGAAACCATCCCAATTTTACAGAGAGCAAATAGATTAGCCCCGCACCTACTACAAAGCTCGGGAGCGATACAAGGGCTATGGCAAAAGAGGCGGTAAAGAGGTCAAGAATCCCCCTTGGCCGCGCGGCTGAGATTACCCCTATTGTGGTGCCGATTGCAATGGAGACTAGAAGCGCGACTATTCCCAGTTTTAAAGAAACGGGAAGGGTCTCCTGTATTATGTCTCCAACGGTTCTGTCAACGTATTTATATGATGGACCAAAGTCCCCGTGCACCAAGCCCCATAAGTACCTTGCATACTGATTCCATAGTGGCTGATCCAGCCTGTATTTTTCCTCTATATTTTTGCGAATCTCTGGAGGGATTTTCTTCTCAATATCAAATGGGCCGCCTGGGAGGACTCTCAGTATAAAGAATGTAAGTGTAGATACAACTAAGACGACCAAAGCGCCGGTTGAGGCGCGATGCAGAATGAATTTGATCATTCACCGAATGATACGATTTCTGGCCGTTAACCAAACTTACCGATTAACCGCTATCCCTTCTTACCGCAACGCTTTCCCTGGAGACCAGCCCTTCCTTATCCTTTGCGAGTATGGTTATCAAGTTGGTCCCTTTATTCAGTTTTACCTTTACAGATATTGCGACCTCTTTGCCGGCTGATGGGAGAAGCGCGACTTTATCATCTCCTACGAACACATTTACGAGTTCGACCCCATCTTTATCCTTTACGGACCCCTTTATGGCTAACTCCTGAGACGTAGTAGAGAGCGGGGGATTTAATATAGTTATGTATGGAGGCTCGTCGAACCCCCCCTTTGCAGTATTCCCTTGGGGGAAATGAATCTTATCCGTAAGCCCCTCTCTAAAGGTTTCATCCAGAATCCCAAGCTCTAGATCGAATACAGGCCTTTTCACAGCGAATGTGAATGTTGCCTCTTTTATGTCGCCGGGATTTAATTGATCAAGTCCAAACCTTCCTGTCTTTAAGAACACCGCGTCGCCTGAGAGGTTTTTAAGTGTCAATATGCTTTTCTCAGACGGCCCATTTCCGGTGTTCTTCACCTTTACAAGGAGCCCTACGACCTCGCCCGGTTCTGGGATCCCATTGCCATTGCCTGAGGAGCCAAACCTACCATCGTCTACAATCTCGTAATTAAAGGCAAAGGCCGGTCTTGGAAGCCCATCGATCTCTACTTTAAATCTAAAATCTGGTAGTGTCGTTTTATATGCGTCTTCAAAATTGAGTGTGATTTCATCCTCCCTTGTAATGGCTCCTTTCGGAATCTCAAACGTGACGCTCCACTGCCTCTTTTCGCCGGGGGCGAGTTTTCCAAATATAAACTCCTTTCCGTCGAAAACCGGATTATTGGACCTTGTCATAGCCCTCAGCCTGTAAAGAGTCACCGTCCCGGGGTTTTCCACCTCGGCATGGACCCTGAGATTATCTCCGGCTTTAACCTTGGCTGGAGACGGCGTTATCTTAACTGAGATCCCTGGAGTGCCCGATACATTATTACCAACAGACCAATCAACGCCGTCTTTCTGCCATCTCTCCTCTATCTTTTTTCCCTCATTTTTGGAAATCTGATTTATTTCGCCCTCAATCTGACTTAGAATTTCTTTTCTAGAGATTGAATTTGACCCGGATATAATCTCTTTAGCGACCTTAATGGAGAAGTCGCTCTCAATCTTTTTCCTCTTTTCCTCCCTACTCAAGGCCTCTTCAGGGGTTTCTTCGCCATCATTTTTATTCTCCTTTGGTGTTTCAAGGTATATTATGGAGTATATGGGTTTCTCCCTATTATTTGCCCTTTTCTGTCCATCTAATTGCTCCCTTATATGGTCTTGAGGGATGTCGAAGGGTTTGTCTCTCGATACCATCACGGGGTCAAGCTCAACATCAGGCGTGATCCCTATATCTTGAATTGATATATCACCCGGTGTGAGATAATGGGCTATTGTGAGCTTGAGTGCGGAGCCGTCGTTTAGATCAAAGATCTGCTGCACCGAGCCCTTGCCAAATGTCCGCTCTCCAACAAGTACAGCCCTTTCATTGTTCTTCAATGCTCCCGCTACGATCTCGGATGCACTCGCGCTTCCGGAGTCTGCGAGTATTACAATCTTTCCGCCGAATTCGTAGTCTTCGGGAACCGCATGGTATGGCTTCTTAGAATCCCCAGTCCATGTAGTGACTATGACTCCGCTTTTTAAAAATAGGTTTGAGATCCTCTCAGCCTGATCGAGGAGCCCACCGGGATTTCCTCTAAGGTCAAGTATAATTCCCTTGAGATTATTGTCGTTTTTCTTGAGGCTCCTTAGTCCGGCTCTCAGGCTATCAAGTGTATTTCTCTGAAAGTCCCTTATCCTTATATACCCGACTCCGTCCCCCAGATTATAGGCTTCAACGCTCTCAATCTTGATTACGTCCCTTACAATTGAGAACTTCTTAGGCTCCGAGAACCCTTCCCTCATTATGTATATATTTGCGCTTGTTCCTTTGGGGCCTCTTAGCTTTCCTACGGCCTCTATAAGGGACATGTTCACGGTGGATTCGTCTTCAATCTGGACGATTCTGTCATTGGGTTTTATCCCGGCGTTATATGCAGGGGTTCCCTCAATAGGGGCAATTACCGTAAGCTGTCCGTCTTTAATCCCTATTACAATTCCAAGCCCGCCGAAGCTCCCTTCGGTCTCAACCATAAATTCCTTGTAGACCTGGGGTGTGATGATGCCGGAGTGGTGGTCTAGTGTCTCGAGCATCCCATCTATTACAGCATATTCAACGTTCTGAATCGAGGGGTCTTTTGACGTCAGTCGGGGCTTTATGAATTGAAAGACCTCTTCAATAGTGTCCGTCAGTGTATCGAGGTCAGAGACCTTTGTCATATCGAATGCCTTTTCGTCCTTTAGCACCTGAACCCTAAATGATGGGCTGTTTTCTCCATCGGGGAAGTCAACAAGAACCTCATCTAGGGTTTTCTCAAGCCTTCCGAGCCCGGCAACGAGCATGGTTTTCGGCTTGATGGCGGATTGATTGGCATAGTATCTCTTTACATAGTGCATCACCAGTGGAAGTACCTTCAGGCTATCTGCACTCTGGTCTTGTCTCAAATCCTGGGGTTTGGGGGAGAGGAATGAAACGTAGAGCAGTGGAAGAAGGATTATTATGAGTAGCCGATTCTTTTTCATAAAGTTTAGAATTTTACTCAAGATTTTTTAGATTCTCAAATGATTTGGTCTCTTAATTAAATTTACCCTAGATTTCTGCATGTATGTAATAATTTCAAGCCCCTTTCAATATTTCTTTTACCCTCTCTGTTATGCCTCCAATGGTTATGGGTCTTGGGATTATGTTCTTAAATCCCAGATTTTCAATCTCATGTGTTTTTTTCTCAGAAGAGCCTGTCAGTATTAATACGGGCGCGTGGGAATATCCTCTGAGATATTCAATGTCCCCTGAGATGTTATCCTGAGATTGGGTGTCATAGATTATAATCAGGGGCAGTATTCTGGGGTCGCCAAGCCACCCTTTGGCATCATCCATAGTTTCAACTGCAAGCGTTCTTATCCCCTCTTCAATCAACTGGGCTCTTAAGAACGCCCTTTCCCTCCAATCTTTGATTACAACTATTGCGGCTCTGATCTTCATGGCTTGAAATTATTAGAGACGACTTGCCACAATCCCCACAATAACAAAATACACTGCTTTGTTGCAAACATCTATATGCCCAAATGTCAATCATATTGTAGAGACACGCCATGGCGTGTCTCTACAATTGAAACAAAATTTCTATTAATGTGTTTATATTCGAGGTATGTTTATCTTGAAGTGAAGGGTCTGTGTGTTAGACTTTCAAAGATTATTTTAAGGAGGACAGATTTATGAAGAGATTGGTGTCGCTTTTAATAGCCGTAAGTCTCCTATTTTCAGTCTTTGGTGTTTCTTCGCTTCTTTCTTCATGTGCCACAAGCCCGCAAACCTATCAGGGGACAGCTGTGGGTACAGGACTAGGAGCCGTTGCCGGGGCCTTGATTGACAGGCATAATGCATGGCGTGGGGCCGTAATTGGAGGCATCCTTGGAGGAGTCCTCGGGGGCACAGTCACAGAAATCTCTCAAAGAGCCGCAAGAGAGGCTGCATATGAGGGACGCCCCGTTGCATATCAGAGTCAAGACGGTTTTCAGAGGGTTGAGGCATATCCGCTTGATTACAATGCCCAGACGAGGTGTCATAAGGTGCGCGAGAGGGTCTGGCAGGATGACCAGTTGGTAAAGGACGAGGTAAGGGAGGTATGTGAGTCTAAGAGGACAACCCCGGGCTACGGCACAGAGCCGGGGCCTGGCTATGGCTATTGATATTGGATGAGAGTCGGCAACAAAATCTCATGAAATTTCATAATGAAATAGGGGCGGGTTTGAAACCCGCCCCTACTCTGTCAAAATGTAGGCTCTTTCACCAAACGATAGCTATGACTGAGAGGGCATCAGTCCCTACGATACTTGCAATGACGTTTATCGGTTTTGTATAATTAGTAATCATGCCGATTTTTAAATTTTTTAAAAAGCACTTGACAAGGATTATTATTTGTGATGTAATTTGGTCTGTTTATTAAGGAGGACAAAGAAGATAGTAGTGTCTTTGATTGGTGTTATTTAAAAGTATTGCAAAAAGCCCCTTGACAAGGGTTTTTTTATATGTTGTAATCCTAAACGTCAAAAACTGGGTAATCTAAAAATCACTTAGGAGTGGAGGATGAAGCCAACCCAAGTTCTAACCCATCAAGCGCTGAAACTCGCTGATCTCCCCAAAATGTTTGAAAATCCCAAGAAAAAGGAGGAGGATTATGTTTGATGTCTTTGAATATAAAAATCAAAAAAGGAGGATATGTTCTATGTTAAAGAAAGGCTTTGGAATAAAGTATCTTTTAGCGGCCCTCGCATTTCTTTTAATCATCCCTGTTTTTGCCCCTATTAAGGCGTGGGGCGGGGCTCCTCTTACAACAATTACAACAATTACGGATACCGATTTGGGAGACGGATCACAGCTCTACTTCTTCTGGGACCTGCGTGGCAGAGAAAGCTTCTTCCAGCTTACAAATACATCTAATAAAAAAATCACGGTTCATGTTCAGGTCTTTAATTCAGCTACCGGCTGTAGTGAGTTTGATTTTTTTGATACATATAGCGGCAATGACACACACCTCTACAATGTAAGGAAACTCGACTCTAATGATGGTAATCTCACCGGTCCCCCTTCCTTTAACAATGGGTTTGGGTTTATCGTTGTATCTTTTGGGGCTGATAGTGACACCGGCCTTACGGGGAACTTCAGGATCATAGATAGCTCGGGTTATGAATACAGAACAAATGCTGCGGACTTTGAAGACTTTAGCGACGTCGGAGACCGGGAGACGCTGGCAACGAATGTTTATACATTCAATTTCAACGACATAAACGGCATATCCCTTTCCGATGTGGTCGGTATAGTTGTTGACAACTCAAGCGTTGATACAAACACAATAACGGAGTCATCAGCCCCCACCGCTACATTTAGCCCGATTCTTGTCAATGAGAAGGAAGCAGTTTTTTCCTGCCCTCCCGTTAAGTTTTCATGCGCAACTGATCTTGGCATAAACCAGGCAATTGTAAACAGCAAGGGGGCAGCGAGTATATGCTCCGACACCAACACCACTGGCGCAGTTATGCTCACTCTAACTTCCGATTTTTCTAGTGGGAGATTTATAGTTGGATTTATAGGGCTCAATGACGGGGCTGGACACGGAACCATGGATACATGGTGGGCAAATGGTGGATTACCACCACCACCACCACCACTGTAAATTAGGAATCTTAAGGGTCTTACATAAATTAAGAAAGGAGGAGAAATCATGTTAAAGAGGTTGAGATTAAAGTTTATGCTGATGGCAAGCCTTATGCTTGTTATCATTGGATTTGGTTCACTTGATAGGGCACAAGGGGCAGAGGTATGTAACGGTATACCCTTTAATATCGGGTGGATTGACCTGGGTGTGAGTACGAGATCCGACTTTACTGCTGGTCTTCTGGGGACGATTGAGTCATTCAAAGGGTCAAATGTAGCCGGTCTTGACTGGTTGTATAATGATGACTCATCTCTCAACACAACAGAGGTTGGGTCACAGCTTATATCATGGTGGACTAGAAAGAACGGAAGGGACTCTATAATCCAGGTTTTAAACACCTCTTCTAGTAAAGTAAACGTTCACATTCAGATACTCGATGAGAATTGCGCAGAGATAACGGACTTTTGCGATTCTTATACGCCGGTCGATACAGTTGTCTATGACCTTGCAAACCTTGTTACAAATGTCGGTCAGAAGATTAGTACAGGGGCTCTTGCTGGCCATGAGGGGGTAATTGTAATTACACCCGTTAATAATTGCCCTAATGGCCGTAAGGCAATTAGGTTTAACTTCCTTCAGGGAAACCTTAGGGTGACAAACTCCGGTGCCGATGAATACGGAACAAATGTTTATGCAAGGACTGCTCAGGGTCTCTGTATAGCGGGTGCTACCACGACTACTACAATATGTACATTTGACTCAGATTGTCAAAATTTTTGTTTATCAGGAACTTGTTCTGTTAGCGGAGGCCAGTGTACTGTGGATTCAGATTGTCCACAAGGTTTTTGTGGCTCTTCTTCTTCATGTAAGACTTTAGACGGAACGTCTGGGTGTAAACTAAATGCGGTTCGGCCCCGTGATCTAAATGGTAATTTCTCTACACTTCCCGGTAGTGCAGGAGCAGGGGCGGATCTAGTCCTTATCTCACTCAAGGACAACTACCGCCCTTCATATGCAGCGGTTGCCGGTAGTGCCACCTATTCTCCGGGTATATTTGACGATCAAGAGAACTTCCAGAGTTGCCCCGGGCTTAACGCCTGCTTTACAAGGCTAGGTATAGATGACCCATTCCCAGCAAGCGAGAACTTTGCTCCAGCAACGCCTTCACCTTCACCTTCACCTTCGCCTATAGCGTGTACTAAGAATTCAGATTGTCCTTCTGGGTTTGTCTGCCTGCTTCCTACCCCTTCCGGTGGTACCCCAGCGCCTGGAGTATGTGTACCAGCTCCGAAACCATCACCAACACCGACAAAGAAGCCTAGCGGTGGCGGGGGTGGAGGATGTTCGATTGGCGGTCCTGTAGAGATTGGAACGGCTATGGCTAATGTTCTGGTCCCACTAGTGCCTGCATTTGCAATCGGATTTAGGGTGTTAAGAAGAAGATCGAGAAAGAACCAGAAGTAAGAAATAGAATACATGGCGTAGGGGTTCAAAATTTTGAACCCCTACAATATCAAGATTAGGTTAAAAATGAGAGCCAGAGGGGCAGGGGATATGTCCCTCTGGCTTTTTTGTGTATTTTAAGTATTCTGTTGTTAAGACTAAAGGGTTGAGTGAGGAATCAGAAGGAATGAGGCTTTTAGAAATACCAGCTGTTATATCTTTTGAAGAGGATACTTATATATTGCTAAGTGTCCTTTAATTCAAGGAGCTTTTGCCGAGGGAGAAACACCGGAAGAAGCTATTAGAGAGTTGATAGATGTTGTAAAGATAATATTACAGTATAAAAAAGAGAGAGGAGAGGAACTAATAGATTTAGTCACAGAAACGGATAAAGTCATTACAACTCTTCCTGTAGAAATATTATGACAAGATTGACGCCGCTGAGATATGATTAGGTTATACAGGCGGGGAAAAGGCTCTCATGAGCTATGGGTAAGAGATTTCGATGGCAGTTATTCCGGTTCCTAAACATAAAGGGGAAGATATTAAGAAGAGAACGCTAAGGGCAATAATAAATGAGATAGGCATAAGCATAGAAGAGTTTATGAATTTATGACTCCCTAGCTTCTCTTTTGAGGGGGAAGGTAGTAGTCCATAAACCCCCTCGGTTGCGGGGGCCCGTTGTATGAAATCCTCTTCCATACCGCTGGGTTTGAGTAGTAGAATTTAATTACCATTTCACGGAATCTATGGAAAAACACCCTATTGGCCACGCTTACGTGGTCTATAATGACCTTTTTATCCTCCTTCTTTTCTAACCTGTAAAACGGCACCCTAAACTTGGCCTTAGAGATTGTATCTAGGTTCCAGAGCCCAGCATCAAAAAACGCGCCCATTCCTAGGTTAGTAGAAACATAATTCATAAAAATGACTTTTATCCCTATTTCTTTAGCCCCCGGCACAAGCGTATCAGCAAGGGCCTCCATGCTTTTCTGTGTCTCTGAGTTCAGTATCCTATATCCCTTTTGAATCTCTATTCCATCTTCTGCCGTCTTCCCAAAAGCCCTTATCGGAAGGAAGACGAATTCTGTCCCCAATATTCCAAATGCAATGGTCTTTATAAATCCTCTTCTCGTTGGCTTCATCTCCCGAGAATCTCCACTTTTATGTTTTCTTCTTTACTTAACCTTTCGGTATAATCTCGCAATGCGTCATTCTTCTTTTTTGCCAATATGAGATACTGTATAGATGAGCGTGCTTTAAAAATCGGTATCCTGCGCACCTCAACGAGCTTTACGACCTTAAATTCATCTCCTTCCTGAATAACATCGCTTACGCTGCCTATGTTCTTCCCCTTAAACATCTCGTTGTATCTCACGCCGAATACAAGATCCTTTACGGGTATATTTTTCCCCGATTTAGCGGAGAGATCGGATGCGATCTTCTCGAAGTCCTCGCCTTTTATTGCCCTCTCACGGGCCTCCTCGGCGAGGTTCTTATCTTCAAATATCATTTGCTTTACACGCATGTGTGTAAATCTGCTCTCGTTTTCCTTATAGTAATCCTCAATCTCTTTATCGCTTACCTCTTCGTCTTTAGGCAGTTTATCCGCGATTTCATTCTTCATAGCATTTACAATCAAGCTTTTTTTATATTGCTCAATACGAGGCTCGAATTTTTTATCGAGTCCGCGTTTTAGGCCTTCTTCATAGAGGATCTCATCGGTTATTACATATTCAAGCGGTCTTCCGCCCAGGTCTTTTTCATATATGGGTCTTCCGTTAACACGGGCAACAACCCTGTCCAACGCGCTTGTTTGAACCGCCTCTTTTATGGGGGTTTCTTTGATCTGAACGGTCTCTTCCTTTTTCTCTGATTTTCCGCATCCCCATGCGAATAAAACAATTAGAACAATAAATGGGAGAAGCCTTTTCATAATCTGATTTCCTCCACAGTGGGCTTTTATACCAATCCTATTTTTTCTGTCATTGAATCGAAATGACATTAGGGCAAGAATCTAACTGAAAAATTGACAGGGTGCAACCTTTTGATTAATATTAATCCCCTAATTTAATGCCCCAGAAGAATCAGAAATACGACTGCATTGTAATCGGCTCTGGACCGGGAGGCGCTCCATTTGCATGGAGGCTTGCCTCGCGTGGGATGAATGTTCTTATACTCGAGGCGGGAGACCGTTATGACCCACAAAAGGACTATCCGCTCAATCTAAATGACTGGGAGACAAAGGGCTTTCCCCATAGGAGGAATATGGACTATGACTTTGGCAAAAATCAGGTTCTAGACCCTAAATACAAACATCTCAAATCATGGAATAAGGCCTCAGGCGAACTTAACCGCTCAGAGAATAGAAGATACCTTGAGTACCAGCATGTAGTCGGTGTGGGGGGAACAACACTTCATTTCCAGGGCGAGGGGCATCGTCTCAATCCAAGTGCATTTCGTATGAAAACCCTCTTTGGTGTGGGCGAGGATTGGCCTATAACATATAAGGACATTGAGCCGTATTATTCGGAGGTGGAGAAGATAATTGGGGTTGCAGGACCAAAGGAGATTCCCGCCCGCCCGCGCACCAGTCCATATCCACTTCCGCCCCATAAACTCAGCTTTGCGAGTCAGATAATTGAAAAGGGGTGTAAAAAACTGGGCCTTGAGCTTGTGCCGAACTCTGTTGCCATTCTCTCTCATGTTTATCGCGATACGCCGCCTTGTAATTACTGCAACGGTTGTGTTTGGGGCTGTCCGAGAAGGGACAAGGGTACGGTTGACGTTACATTTATTCCACTTGCCGAGAAGACCGGAAGGTGCCGGATTCTCACAAATGCATTTGCGGCGAGAATTGATGTAGAAAAAAAGGACGGCGTAAAGAAGTCAAAGGGCGTCCTATATTACGATAGAGACAAAAAAGAGCATTTCGTGGAGGGGGATTTTATAGCCGTTGCATGCGGGGCTGTAGAGACGCCTAGATTGCTCCTGAATTCAGGAATCAATGGCAATGGGATTGTGGGTAAAAATTTTATGGAAACCGTCTTCTATCACGCCGTCGCCTTCCATCCAGAGAGGCTGGATTCCTTTCGAGGCATACCGATAGATAGCGTTATATGGAAATGGAATGAGCCTAATCCTAAGAATGGGTTTCCCGGCGGGCTTAGGCTTTTCCCTACAGCTGGAACCGCCATGGGACCTATAAGTTATGCCCTGCGTTTTCATAAGGGTTGGGGAGAAGAATTTGTAAAGGACGTAGAGAAGTGGTTTGGACATGCTATAGCCATAGGAGGAATCGGGGAATTCTTCCCCAATGGGGATACATTTGTCTCTGTCAGTCGGGATAAAAAGGATGAGTTTGGGATTCCGCTGGCTGAGATACAATCGTTTCTCGGTGACACAGAGCTTAAAATCCTGGATTTTATGTCAAAGACCTCAAAGGAGATTCTAAAGGCATCCGGCGCAGGAGAAATAGTTGAGGAGTTCTCTACATACGACTTTTTCTCCGCATCCCATGTGTTTGGGACATGTAGGATGGGAAAAGATCCCAGCAAATCGGTAGTGGGTCCAGACCTCAGAAGCCATGAGATTAAAAACCTATTTATTACAGACGCGAGTGTTTTCCCCTCTTCAGGCGGTGGAGATGCTCCAGCGCTTACAATTGAGGCATTGAGCTTGAGAGCTGCTGATCTGCTAGTCGAGGGCATAAAAAAGGGCTAGACATTGATCCGCTCAAAGTATTTTATTCTTGCCGTCTTTTGCCTTCCCTCCATAATATTTTTGACGTCCTGTTCCAGGGGTTCAGAGGGTTCTATTGGTTTGCCAGTCTTTGCTAACGTTTCGGATAAGGCGGGTATAAGGAATGTTGGTGGGCTTGGACAGACGGCGGCATGGGGGGATTTCAACGGCGATGGGTGTCAGGATTTAATCGTTTCAAATACGGATACGAGGCGTAGTTCTCGAAATGTTTTTTTATTTAAAAATATGTGCAATGGGACGTTTACCGATGTAACGGCGCGCTCAGGAATTGTCAATCAACCGATCAGAAGCGCCGCGTGGGCGGATTTTGATAATGATGGACTTCTTGACCTGATTGTTGGAACCATTATGTCAGGTGCGCCGCCTATACTTTATAAAAATCTGGGCGGAGGCGTTTTTCGCGATGTATCTAAAGAGGTAGGGATAACAAAAACAGGCGGTGTAATAGGTCAAGTTATATGGGTTGACTATGACAGGGACGGGAGGCTTGACATCTTTCAAGTAAACTCCAATGGCCAATCCTTTCTATATCACAATGAGGGGAATGGGGGGTTTAAAGAGGTTTCAGAAAAAAGTGGACTCAGACTCAATAATCTCCGAACTAATTCAGCCCTCTGGTTTGATTGTAATAATGATGGGTTTCCCGACCTCTTTTTAGCGAATAAAGGTTCAAATAGGCTCTATAGAAACAATGGAGATGGGACGTTTACGGATGTTACAGATAAGGCTGAATTAGGTGGAGACCCAAAATGGAATTCGGTTGCCGCGTGCGCGGGGGACTTCAATAACGACGGTTTCTTGGACCTCTACGTTGTAAACATATCCTCATCGAGAAACGCGCTTTATAGGAACAACGGGGACGGGACATTTACAGATGTAACCGAGGAGACGAAGACACAAGATGTAGGGGACGGGAGGACGTGCGCGTGGGTTGATTTTGATGGAGATGGATGGATTGACCTCTTTACTACAAATCACGTACACCCAAATAGGCTTTTTAGAAACCTGGGGAATGGAAGATTCTTTGATGTGGCTCCTCAGGTGCGGATTAGCTCCCCTATTATTGATGTGTTTGCCGCCGCCTGGGGGGACTTCAATAATGATGGATTCATGGATGTCTTTTTAAACGGACACATTGGAGCTGGTCTTATGAAAGGCGGTAGAACATCAAACGGATTTCTTATAATCAAACTCATTGGGAATGGACTGGATACAAATAAATCCGCTATAGGAGCGAGGGTTAAGGTCTCTGCATCCGGCAAAGCCCATATAAGGGAGGTCTCAGGCGGTAGGGGGTGCTGCGAGCAGGATATGCTCCCCGTTCACTTTGGGGTTGGTAGGGAAAAGAATGTAGATATTTTGGTTAAATGGAATGGAGGAAAGGAGTGCTATTTCAGAGATGTTAATGTCGGGGGCGGACGGATGTTTTCAATCTCGGAGAAGGGGTGTATTATTCAAAGGTTAGATCATCTATAGCTGTATCATTGCCTATAGCGATGTAAGATATATTAAAAAATCCATGAAAAAAGACATTTCTCTCTCTGTAGTTCTCCCCGCTTATAACGAATCGGAGAATATTGAGAAAACTGTTACACATGCCGTTTCTTATCTCAAAGGGACTTTCCGGGATTATGAGGTTATAGTCGTAAATGATGGCTCGACTGATAGAACCCCTGAGATTGTAGAGAGACTTGCCTCTTCTAATCCAAGGATAGTTCTTGTGAATCACCCGAAAAATCTCGGCTACGGTTCTGCTCTTCGCAGTGGATTTGAGAGGGCTTCTCTTGATTACATATTCTTGATGGATAGCGATGGGCAGTTTGACATCAGTGACATTGACCGCCTCATCCCTTTTTTAGATAGTTATGATGTGGTGGTCGGATACAGGGAAAAGAGGGCTGACCCATTTATCCGCTCTCTGAATGCGCGGCTTTATCATCTATTTATACGACTTCTCTTTGGTTTGAAACTGAGGGACATAGACTGTGCATTTAAGATTTTCCCCAGAAGCGTCTATCACGCCATAAGGCCTATAGAATCGGGAGGGGCGCTCTTTAGCGCAGAGTTCCTTATTAGGTTAAATCAGAAGGGTTTTACGATTCGAGAGGTTCCGGTAAGGCACTTTCCGCGCCGGTTTGGGAGGCAAACGGGCGCAAACCTTAATGTGATAATCAGGATGTTTAAGGAGTGCTGGAAACTCAAAGACAAGATTAGGGATTCAAAAAGTAGAGGTAGTAGAAGGACGCCCTTAGAATCAAATTGGCTTTTCTTTGCCCTTATTGCATTTGGTTTTATTATTAGAATCTTTCTTTCACTTTACTGGACATATGAGGGGGATTTTGGTGTGTGGAAGTGGTGGGCGGGAGGTATCTCTACGGTGGGGTTCTCTGAGTTCTATGATAAATACTGGTGTGATTACATGCCGGGGTATCTCTATATACTCTGGTTTCTCGACCATATACATTCCGCCCTTCCTAATATATCGGATAAAATCATATTTAAACTCCCCGCGAATCTCTCGGACCTTGGGATTTCAATTCTAATCTTTTTTGTCCTCAGGAGAATCACATGTATAAAAAACGCCAAGATTTTGTCTCTTGCCTATCTTTTCAATCCAGCCTCACTTTCAAACTCTACATTCTGGGGACAGGTTGATTCCGTCCATACTTTTCCACTCCTGATTTCCATTACACTAGGGCTTTGGGGGAATTTTATATCCTCAGGCGTATTTGCGGCGATCGCATTTATGATAAAACCTCAGAGCGCTGTGGTTTTTCCAATCATTGGATTCATTGCCCTCAGGCATGTTATTAAACAAAAGAAGGGCATAGCAAATTCAAAGACCATTATTCTCGGCGTAGAGATTATCGCCGCTATAGTGGTTACATCATTCATCATTGTTCTGCCATTTATATGGCATAAATCAGCCGGACACGGCATAGAAGGGATTTTAAGAGAGTCCATTTATTTCATAAGAGAGAGATTCAGTACGGCGTATAATCAGTATAAGTATGCGTCTCTTAACGCATTCAATCTCTGGGGTATGATTGCTATGTGGCAGGACGATCAGATGAGGTTTCTTGGTATCACATATCAGAGTTGGGGAACTATTATTTTTGTAATCTTCTATACCCTTGTGCTTGGGTTGCTCTTTTATTTTGAGATGGTGAGTGTTGGGGGGGAGCAAAACAGCGCCCGACATGCTATATGTGCCATTTGTGCTACCGCTCTTGTTCTCTTTGCCCTTTTTCTTTTTATTACCCGTGCACATGAAAGGCACTTCCTTCCTACAATTGTGTTCTTCACACTGATTGCGTTTCGATCTTGGATATACTGGCTCTTCTATATTCTCATCTCAGCCGTTTATGTGTTTAATATGTTCTATTCTTATATAGAGCTGATGCCTCGCATTTCAGAGAGTGCAAAACCGTATCTAATCGTTCCTGCGTCCTCACTCCAGCCCTTTATCTTCAGTGTGGTTCTAGTGCTCTTGATTGTTTTTTTTGCGGTTCTTATAGATTTTGTAAGAAACTCAATCGGGCTTTATAGAGGGGAGGGTTCTTAGAGGAGAATGTCGCTTAGAGCGTTTTTAGGAAAAAATAAGATTGAAATCTCACTTTTCTTTTTACTCATCATAAGCCTGGGGCTTAAGTTCTATAGACTAAACAATCCAAAGGGTTACTACTTTGATGAAATCTACTTTGCATTTACGGCTGAGGAGATGGTAAGGGGAAATAGGGCGGCGTGGGAGCTTGGGCACGAGGCGCCAAAGGGATTTGCATATGAGTGGACGCATCCTCAACTCGGAAAGGAGACAAGTGCCTTGGGGATTTTGATCTTTGGCGATAGGCCTTTTGGATGGCGGTTTTTTCAAGCCCTTTTTGGCGGATTTGGAACTCTCGTTATTTATATTCTCGGAAAAGAGCTCTTTGAGAGTAAGAGGGTGGGGATTATTGCGGCTTTTCTATTTACATTTGAGTCTTTTATTTTTGTATTGAGCCGCATCACCATGGTGGATATATTCGTTATGGTTTTTATACTTCTATCTTCACTTTTTCTCGTTAA
>PSLL01000002.1:56751-71395 GCA_040289575.1 Candidatus Dadabacteria bacterium
TTGCAGGTGCAGCCGTATCTACAAAGTGGAACGGTCTGTATGCCGTTGAGTTTCTGGGATTTATTGCGTTTCTTGTGATTTTCTATAGAGAATGGGTGGTCAATGCGCAAAGAAAAGACTCTCCTATCTTTGTAGCCTTAAAAATACTGCCCCGAATCATATCCATTTTTATCTTAATTCCAATTGGGATATATATGCTTGTTCATCTCCCGTTTTTTCTTTATGGGAATTCCCTTGGTGATTTCATATACCTTCAAAAGAGTATGTATGCCTACCATAAGGACCTCAATGCGACACACCCATACGCTTCCCTATGGTGGAAATGGCCCCTTCTTCTTAGACCAGTCTATTTATACCTTGAGAGTAATGGACAGGAGAGCGCACATATATATACAATCGGAAACCCGCTTATATGGTGGACGGGATGCGTGTTTCTCATATTGGGTGTGATTGAGGTAATACGCAAGGAACTGCCTGGTCTTGCCTTTGCGATACTTAGCGTTTTTGCATACTGGCTTCCCTGGGCGCTTTCACTGAGAAAGCTCGTGTTTATCTACCATTTTCTCCCATCGCTTCCCTTTGTCATTCTTATAATCGCATATTTTCTCAATCTCATCTGGGCGAGGGCTAGGTACGGAAGGGTTTTTGTCGTCGTCTATCTTGTCGCCGCTTTGGGTATGTTTGTGTATTTCTATCCTATAATTGCGGCGGTTCCGATTTCAAATGATTCCCTTGGTCGTTTCTTTTGGCTAAAATCGTGGAGATAGCCGCTGACATGTCTTTCTATGCGTTCTCTGCGGCTAAAATGAGAATTGATAAACACATTTAGAAGATCAGATATCCTAAGCAGTGTTATACTTGGAGAGATTGTTGCGGTGTTTCTCATCTTAATCTCAAAGAGTCTTGAGCGAGATATTCCGATATTCGATGTTTTTATAAAGTCTCGGTGGCTAATCCTCATATCTGTTCCCGCCCTTGTGACACTTTCGGTCTATGTGGCATTTTGTTTAGGACGGAGGCGCCCTGTGTTATTTCAGTTTGGGAAGTTTATTATTATTGGTGTTGCAAATACAGCCATAGATTTTGGGATACTCAATCTCTTAATATTTCTTACAGGCATAGAAAGGGGGCATCTCTATTCCGTTTTTAAATCCATCTCTTTCATATTCGGGATTATAAACAGCTATTTGTGGAATAAGTTTTGGACATTTAAGAGCACCGAAAACAAATGGGCGGGAAGGCAATTCATTCGTTTTATTTCGATAAGCCTAGTCGGATTTGGAATCAATGTGGCTACTGCCTCTTTTGTCGTAAACTTTATAGGGCCTGTGGGTGGAATCTCCACAAGGCTCTGGGCAAATATCGGTGCATGTGTGGCTATAGTAGTTTCAGTTTTCTGGAATTTCTTCGGATATAAATTCATGGTCTTTGAAATGTAAGAGCCCTCGAATCTCCCATTAATACCCTACCCATCCGAATTTATTAATCCACAGAACCCCCCATAGATTCACCAAAATCCCGATGCATATGAGTATCTTGTGATACCATCTTATCCTATCTCGCATTCCTTTTACCGTAAGTAAGAACAAAAATGGGTAGAAATCCATAGCAAACCTATACCCGAATTGGGCAAAACCCCAAGTGCCGTGTGTAAATTCCAAAAACGCTATTGGAATAATCGAGAGCCAACATCCGACGGTAATCCTGTTTCTTATATCAGCAAATAGGGCGTAGATAAATGCGGGGGTTGTAATCCAGATTGCCATTCCTGTCCATGAGGGCATAACATATGGGAATTTTGGGAGAAAAATTGGCAGTCCCGCAAATATTACCTTGAGATGACGCGGTATGTATGTAATATCAAATATGCCCTTTTTATACCAGGGTTCTTTAAGTATGCCCGGTATTAGATAATAGGAAACATCTAGAGGGGTGCCGAATCTGAGAAGATTATAAATGGAGTTTAGAAAGACAAATATGCCGACTCCGAGTCCTAGATAAAAAAGGGGCTTCGGGTCAATCCTTTTATTTTTAAGACACCTATCAGAGAGCATAACTACGAAGAAGGGTAAAGAAAAAATAGTGGGTAGACGAGACCAGTATGAGGCTCCTATTAGAAGGCCGACTAAAAAAGGGTGCTGGCCTTTGAGTGTTGCATATATTGCGAGAAATAGAAACCCAACCGATGTCACCTGTGAGAAAGTCCAGACACCACCTGCAGTGGCGATCCACCAGTGTATGGTGCCGAATCCAAACATTACCGTCGCCCAGAGCCTTACACTGCGGTTTTTGGTTATCTCTCCTGTGACCAAGAATATAAGAGCGACATTCAGGCTTCCAATAATTATTGAGGCAAGGGTCTGGTCTGTAGATAGCCCGAAGATATATACGAATGGCAGGAGAAGAATTGCAGGCATTGGGGGTGGGACGATGTAGTACTTGCCGTCTTTTGGGACTAGTTCAAGCCATTTTACCCTCTCTGTAAGGTAGAGCCTTCCGTGAATGAATGCGTCGGCGAGTCGGACAAAATTGTTATAAGGGGTTGGATGCCCATCGGTTGTAAAATAGTAGGCTAGAAATGTAATTGCAAAGAGAAGCAGAGGGGTAATTATAGAGAACCATTTACCCTTAAATACGGACCCATTGGTTTGCATGTTCCGATTTTCGCCTTCTCCAATCAATCCCAAAGACTCGCCCACCCGAACTTATTAATCCACAAGACTCCCATAGATTCACAAGGATACCGAGACAAATAAGTAGCTTGTGTTCACGCGTCAAATTAGAATCCGTTCCCAAAGTGGATTTTATTCCAAGTGCGGTAAGCATAAGTAAAAACGGATAGAAATCTAATGCAAAACGGTAGCCGAACTGGATCCAGCCGACCCCGCCGTGTGTAAACTCCAGAAGGGCTGTAGGGATAATAGCCGACCAGCAGGCAAGGGCAATCTTGTTTCTTCCCGCAAAAATCGAGTATATAAAAGCCGGCGTCGTAATTAGAATTGACATACCCATCAGTGAGGGCACTACATAGGGCGGCTTAGATGTGAAAACCGGTGGTTTTAAAAAAAAGATCCAAAGGTGCTTTGGGATATATGAGATACTAAAAAGCCCTTTTGGATACCACCACGGCTCCAATTTAGCCTCTATGGAATAGGCAATATCGAAGGGTGTGCCGAATCGAAGATAGTTGTATGCAAAGTTCAAAATAACAAATATTCCCACACCCAATCCCAATTTGAGGAGTGGGATAAGATTAATTCTTAGGAAAGACGGCTTGTTGGATTTCTTAAGCCACTTATCAGAGAGCATAATGAGAAAGAATGGAAGGGATAGAATTGTAGGAAGTCTAGACCAATAAGATGCCCCGAGGAGAAGTCCGATCAAAAATGGGCGTCGGTTTGTAAATGTCTCGTATATAGCCAGTGTAAGGAAGAGAAAAGACACTACATGGGCAAGATACCAGCCCTTGCCAATGCTTGCGAGGTACCAGTGAATCGTTCCGAATCCGAAAAGAATAGACATCCAAATCTGTAATCTTCTATTGTTGGTGAGTTGTCTCATAACCAGATAAGATAGAGAAACATTTAAGCTCCCCCAGAAAACAGAGGCTAGTGTTTGATTGGCATTAAGCCCAGAGATCGCAACCTGCGGTAGAAGAAGAATGGCCGGCATAGGAGGATAGATAACATAGAACCTTCCATTTATAGGTATAAGCTCGTTTAACCAGAGTGGTTTTTCCAAAACATATAGTCTTCCATGCAGAAAGGCGTGTGCAAGCGGCACAAAGTAATTATATGGTGTTGCTCCCCCTTCACCGGTAATGTAATAGACAATGAAGGTTAATATGAAGAAAATGAGAGCAACTGAAATGTGGGAGCGGCTTTTTAGGAGCGATAGAAATTTCATGAATGCCGAGTCTCAAAATTATTTTTATTATGGGTTCCCCCTAACCCACAATGACTTTACAGAAGATTATTCGGAGCACTATAAATATAGCCTTATTATTCCAAGCCCACAACATTAAAAAGCCCACCTCCCTTGTATGAATAGGGATAGAAACAAGCCAAAGAACAGGAGTGAAAAAAAGGTGATTAAATAATTTACCCCTCTGATTCTGCCGAACAATGAAATGGCGATAAAAAGGGGAAACATAGAGAGTGTGTAACGGGGTATGCTTAGCCAAAATGAGGTTGATGTTACAATCAGCCATGTGATGAGCATATATATACCGTATGAAATACGGAGGCGTATACCTACCCATATGGTTAAGAGAAACCCCAAAATCCCGAATATGGCCTCAGCCCAGCCTACAAGTATTGAATCGGCTGGTGAGCGCCACAGGATACTGCCCAAAGCGCCCAAGAATCCTCTCCACGGAAGATCAAGCGTCTTTGCCCAGTGTTCTCTTTGGATTTGGAGGAACTCAAAAGGATTGCCGAAGGCTATGTAATTAACGGCTAGATACAATAGAAAACCCAGTGGAATAAGAGACAGCCAAAGAATGTCCTTCTTTATGCTTCTTATGTGAAACCCCTTTTGGAATATGTACTCTAGTATAAGGGCGGGTAGCAATATAATCCCTGTGATCCTGGTTAAAGAGGCGGGCATTCCAATAAGGCCAGAAAGCCACCATCTTCCTTTTCTTCCATAGTAGAAGCTCGCGATTGTAAGGGCCAGAAAAAGGCTTTCCGTGTAACCGGCATGTAGAAAATAAGATGTCGGAAATATGGAGAAGTAAAATACCGTTCTCAGAGCAGTTTCTTCCGGATAATCTAAAAGGGTCAGCTTATAAAGGTAGAAGGCGGCAGAGGCGTATGCGAGATTTGAGACTATGAGGGCAGAGAGCATATAGTCCCTAAATATAAAGGCAAAGAGCCTTATGAGAATTGGATAAAATGGAAGAAAAACAATACGCAGGTATCTTTCACCTATAATTGTATTTGAATATCCTCTTTGTGCGATATCGAGATAATGCGCTGTATCCCATCGATTCCAGATTGTAATCAGTGACGGAGGGATTTCATTTTGTAGAATTATAAAGACTAAGTAGGAGAAGAGAAATGTTCCAATCGTTGTGATAACTATTATGGAGGCGAGTTCTTTGGTTGGTCTTCGGTCATTCATTTTTTTTATAGAAAAGAAGGCTTTTTTAATTTATCATTGACCTATGCAATTTCAATAATATAGGAGGTTCAATTATTTTATTGATATGGGGCTCTCGAGATTTGTAAACAGTAATTGCTTCCCGTTTTTTATCGCTTTCACATTTTTTATACTGGCTTTCTTGATTTACTCCGCAACGGGGCCTGGCTTTCCGACCCCTTATAATTATTTCACATGGCTTGCAGATGCGTTTCTCCACGGGAGATTGGGTCTTACAAAAGCCTCATCTATTTATCTCGGCGAACTAATACCTTCTAATGGAAGGTTC
Organism: Candidatus Dadabacteria bacterium; assembly: GCA_040289575.1. Classification (GTDB taxonomy): domain Bacteria; phylum Desulfobacterota_D; class UBA1144; order Nemesobacterales; family CSP1-2; genus PSLL01. Next base: position 62,183 of record PSLL01000002.1, read on the forward strand.
TATGTTATCTATCCTCCTATGCCGGCCATTCTTCTTATGCCATTTGTCGCCGTATGGGGTCCGACATTTAATCAGACCCTCGGATCGGTGCTTTTTGGGAGTCTGAATGTATCTCTGTTTTATATTCTTATGGGGAGATTGACACAGGATTTAAGGATTCAAATCTGGATGACACTACTTTTTGGTTTCGGTACAATCCACTGGTATATTGCCTCAGTGGGTTCGGCTTGGTATCTTGCCCATGTAGTGTCTTTTCTCTTCCTTACACTGGCTATATACGAGACATTTACAAACCGACGCCCATTTTTGATCGGACTTCTCCTCGGGGCATCTTATTGGTCTAGACTTCCTACAATACTTAGCCTGCCGTTTTTTATTATAATGCTTTCCGATATGTGGCTTCTTAAATCAAAAGAGGGTTCAATCTTAGGGAAGATTAATCTAAAGCCCCTTATCCGGCTCGGCTCGGGGGTCGGGGTATTTGTTCTGGTTAATTTTACATATAATTTCTTGAGATTTCACACCCCCTTTGATGTTGCCTATTTCATGTCCGGTATTGATACCCCATCCCATGAGCCTTGACTTAATAAGGGTCCATTTAGTCTTTCATATATCCGTTATCATCTCTCAATCATCTTGGCAAAACCCCCTGTTTTTACCAATGAGCCTCCATATGTTCTTCCATCATTAGTCGGTATGTCTATATGGATCACAACCCCCGCATTTATCTATGCCCTATTTGCTGATATAAAGAGCAAAATAACCCTAGCCTGCTGGTCTGGTATTATTCCGATTGCTTTCCTTCTTTTTACAAAAAACGGAACCGGATGGACCCAGTTTGGTTATAGATACGCAATGGATTTTTATCCGTTTTTACTCTTACTAACGGTTAATGGGATCGGCGATAGGATAATGTGGCACCACAGGCTGGCTATATGCATTGGGATTTTAGTGAATCTATGGGGGGTTCTGTGGATTAATAAGTTTGAGTGGTTTAGGTGGAGATAGTCGAAGAATTGACCTCTCTGACTATCTTGTGTATTTTTAAGGTCTCATCTTTTTAGGCGGTTTTTGTCTTCTCTTCTCGGACTGATTTATGGAAAATCAGACAAGTATTGCCAAGAATAAATCTAGGCTTGAATTAATAAGCCTCCTTGGGGTGTATGCGTTTGTTGTATGTGCGATTACAGTTCTTAGGAGATTTCTCCCAGGATTTGTTATACCGCTCTCTGCGGTCTTGCTATTTTCTGCGCCATTCGTAATGAAAAGTAATGTAAGTGGGCTTAAACCCAATCTCGATGGAGTGCTTTTAGGGATTGCCGTATCGGTTGTCATTCTTTCTCTATACGTGATTATTGTGAACAAGCCTCTGCAACTCGGCAGGGTCTCGTATTCGCTTATCGTATTAGAGCTCTTTCTTGTTGCTTTGCCGGAAGAGGCCTTTTTTCGTGGGTACCTCCAGGAAAAGATAGGAAATGATTTAAAAGGAGTCTTGGTAGTCAGTCTGTTCTTTGCCGTCGGGCACTTTGTTACGGGATGCATCGGCGGCGGATTGGGCGGCGTCGGCTGTGCAAAAACCCTACTTACCTTTTTCCCATCAATCGTTATGGGCTATATGTATGCCACATCGGGGACGCTCTGGGGAAACATAATGTTTCACTTCCTCTCTAATATCATATACGAGGCTACAGGCGGATTGTGAAACGCATGATCACAGAATACATTTTTAATCTCGCGTCTTTCTTGGTGCAATTTTCATAAGTATGATATTATAGAGATATGGATACTTTCAGGGTAGGGCTGGGACAGATTGACGTATGCGTCGGAGACCTAAGGGGAAATCTGAAGAAGATTCTCGAATATATAGAGGTTGCGAAGAATCTATATGTAGATATTCTGTGCTTTCCTGAACTTGCCGTCACGGGGTATCCGCCCGAAGACCTACTCCTGAAATCGAGTTTCATAGAGGATAACTTAGAGGCTCTCGATAAAATACGTGAGTCTTCGGATGGGCTTACTGTAGTAGTCGGTTTTGTGGATAAAAAAGAGGACATATATAATGCCGCCGCAATAATACACAATAGGGATTTAATAGATGTTTATCACAAGAGGTATCTTCCGAACTACGGCGTCTTTGATGAGAACAGGTATTTTCAATCGGGGACTCGTGCTCCTGTTTACAAATTGGGCGACTTGACATTTGGGGTGAACATCTGTGAAGACATATGGTATCCGGGGGATCCGACAAGAGAGCAGGCAATACTGGGAGATGCTCAGGTAATTATAAATATCTCCTCTTCCCCTTATTATGCCTCAAAGGTCAAATCAAGGGAGCAGATGCTCTCTGTGAGGGCATCGGACTATTCGGTGGTTGTAGTTTTCTGCAATCTTGTAGGAGGACAGGATGAGCTTGTATTTGACGGGCATAGCGTTGTAATAGGAGAGACGGGCAAAGTAATAGCCCGCGCCCCCGGATTTCGAGAAGATCTTCTCATTGCGGATATATCTCCGGATAGGGTTTTTCGTTCTCGCCTTCATGACCCGAGGAGGAGGAAGGAAAAATACACACTCAGGATTGAATCTAAGGAATCTCAAATAATCACGATTGCCCAATCGCAAGCCGGGAGGAATTCCCGGCCTCGTATTGTGCATAGGGTTGAGGAACTTATGTGTGTAGAAGAAGAGTTGTTTCAGGCACTCATTCTCGGAACGAGGGACTACGTTACGAAAAACAGATTTAAGAAGGTTGTAATAGGTCTAAGCGGTGGGATTGATTCTTCTTTGGTTGCGGTGGTTGCGGCGGAGGCTTTGGGGAAAGAAAACGTCATCGGAGTCTCGATGCCGTCGAGATACAGTTCCCAAGGAAGCATTACGGATGCCGAGAGCCTCTCTAAGAATCTTGGTATCGAACTTCTCACTATCCCTATAGAGAAGGCATTTGATGCCTACGTTGACATGCTCTCTCAGGTTTTCCATGGGAGAGAGCACGACGTGACTGAGGAGAACTTTCAGGCCAGGATTCGCGGCAATATTCTTATGGCGCTCTCTAATAAATTCGGATGGCTTGTGCTCACCACGGGGAATAAGAGCGAAATGGGGGTTGGGTACTGCACGCTCTATGGGGATATGGCAGGAGGATTCGCTGTGATAAAGGACGTGCCAAAGACGCTCGTATATCGTCTTTGTGAGTTTTATAACAGGTGGAAGGGAAGGGATATAATTCCACGAACCATCTTAGAAAAACCGCCTTCGGCGGAGCTAAGGCCGAACCAGAAAGATACGGATTTTCTTCCTCCTTATGAAATTCTAGATCCAATACTCAAGTATTACATAGAGGATGATCTAAACGTAGAGGGGATTGTTTCTTTGGGATTTGATGAGAATCTGGTGAAGCGCGTAATAAAGATGGTGGATTTAAATGAGTACAAGCGCAGACAGGCGGCACCGGGCATAAAAATTACCGTAAGGGCATTCGGCAAGGACCGCCGTTTTCCTATAACGAATCTCTATAGGGGATAATTTTTCTCATTTTCCTTTTCTCATTCTTGATTGTTTATCCAAACATAGTTAAAATGAAGAGGCTGAGATGTAAATTGAGGAGGCGGTGATATGGGGTCAACGGGATTCCCTCCAAAACAGGGCCTTTATGATCCGCAATTTGAGCATGATTCCTGCGGCATAGGATTTGTTGTAAACATAAAAGGAAAGAAGTCAAACGAGATTGTGCGTCAGGCTTTAACCGTTCTCGTAAATCTCAACCATCGCGGTGCATGTGGATGTGAGGCAAACACGGGCGACGGGGCGGGAATTCTCCTACAGATTCCCCATGCGTTTCTCAAAAGGGTTTGCGCCGGACTGAAAATCTCTCTTCCTTCTCCCGGAGAGTATGGTGTCGGAATGGTATTTCTGCCCCCTGATCCGGCCCTTCGTCGGGATTGTCAGAGGCGTTTTGAAGAGATTATAAAAGAGGAGGGACAGCGCGTTCTCGGATGGCGCACAGTACCCACAAACAACGCTACCTTAGGAAATACTGCAAAATCGCATCAGCCGTTTGTACGTCAGGTTTTCATCGGGCGCAATTCTAAGATTGCGGATGATATGGCATTTGAGCGCAAGCTCTATGTTATTCGCAAGCGCGCTGAAAATGCCATCCGATATTCGGGAATAGAAGGCGGTGGCTATTTTTATATTCCCAGCCTTTCTTATAAGACAATTGTCTACAAGGGAATGCTTATGGCGGAGCAGGTTTCGGAATTCTATACAGAACTGACAGAGCCCGATATGGAAACCGCTCTTGCCGTTGTCCACTCGCGTTTTAGCACAAATACATTTCCAAGCTGGGAGCGCGCCCATCCGTATCGTTACCTTATACACAACGGAGAGATAAATACACTTCGTGGGAACATAAACTGGATGCACACGCGCCAGTCAATGTTTGCGTCTGAACTCTTTGGAGATGATATTAAAAAGATTCTGCCAATAATCAATTCCGATGGAAGCGACTCGGCGATGTTTGATAACTGCCTTGAGTTTCTAATCCTCTCTGGCCGTTCATTGCCCCATGCAGTTATGATGATGATCCCGGAACCTTGGTCAAACCACGAGAGTATGAGTGATGAGAAGAAGGCATTCTACGAGTATCACGGCTGCCTTATGGAGCCTTGGGACGGTCCCGCTTCGATTGCATTTACAGACGGCATAAGGGTTGGCGCAGTGCTTGACAGAAACGGTTTGCGCCCATCTCGATACTACGTCACAAAAGACGGGCTTGTGATAATGGCATCCGAGGTCGGGGTGCTTGATGTTCCGCCAGAGCGCGTACTCCACAAAGGGCGTCTCCAGCCGGGGCGTATGTTTCTAGTAGACACACAACAAAGGCGCATTATATCCGATGAGGAATTAAAGCTCAGGATTTCAACCGAGTGTCCATACCGACTGTGGCTAAATGAAAATCTGGTATCGCTTGAGGATTTGCCAGAACCCCCTCATGTCTCGAAACCGAATGACTATATGCTCATACAGCGTCAGCAGGCGTTTGGGTATACATTTGAGGACCTCCGAATCATTATGGCTCCTATGGCAAAAGACGGTGTTGAGCCGGTTGGATCTATGGGCAACGACACACCAATTGCGGTGCTCTCCGATAGACCACAGCTTTTGTACAACTACTTTAAACAGCTATTCGCTCAGGTTACAAACCCCCCCATTGATGCCATACGCGAGGAGCTGATTACGGCAACTGAAACAACGATTGGCCCAGAGAGAAATCTTCTGAAACCAGAGCCGGAAAGCTGCCGTCAAATCAAGCTTAAAACCCCGATACTCACAAATGAGGAGCTCGAGAAGCTCCGTCATATAAATATCCCTGGCTTTAAGTCCGTTACGCTTCCAATCCTCTTTAAGGTTTCTGAGGGCGGACCCGGATTAGAAAGGGCTATGGATGAACTATTCCAAAGGGCAAGCCATGCCATATCTGAAGGGGCAAACATAATAATCCTCTCCGACCGGGGAATTGACCGTGAGAATGCCCCGATACCCGCGCTTCTTGCAGTATCAGGGCTTCATCACTATTTAATTCGTGAGGGTGCGCGTACAAAGGTTGGATTGGTTCTTGAATCGGGGGAGCCGCGCGAGGTGCATCACTTCTCGCTTCTGATTGGATACGGCGTGGGGGCAATCAATCCGTATCTTGCGTATGAAACCCTGGACGACATGATTCGTCAGGGGTTGCTCACCGGAATGACATATAAGGAGGCTGTAAAGAGATATAACAAGGCCATTGTAAAGGGAGTCGTCAAGGTAATGTCAAAGATGGGCATATCTACGATTCAGAGCTATCGTGGAGCCCAGATATTTGAGGCCCTGGGGCTCAACCAGAGTGTGATTGACAAATATTTCACTTGGACCCCTTCCCGTATAGGAGGCGTGGGGATTGATGTGATTGCCGATGAGGTTAGAATGCGCTATATGCACGCCTTCCCAGACCGCCAGGTTGATGGAAAAACGCTTGATGTGGGCGGAAAATATCAGTGGCGCCAGGACGGGGAATATCACATGTTTAACCCCGAAACAGTGCACAAACTCCAGTACGCATGCCGAAATAACAACTACAAGGCCTTCAAGGAGTATACAGAGATTGTAAACAACCAATCTAAAAAGCTCTGTACAATACGCGGGCTTTTGGAGTTTAAATTTGCGCCCGAACCCATTCCAATTGAAGAGGTGGAGCCAGTTGAATCAATTGTTAAGCGCTTCAAAACGGGGGCTATGTCCTACGGTTCTATAAGCAAAGAGGCGCACGAGAGTCTGGCAATCGCTATGAATCGCATTGGCGGTAAGAGCAATACAGGTGAGGGTGGAGAAGACCCGGTAAGATATATTCCCGACCCCAATGGGGATTCGAGAAACAGCGCAATTAAGCAGATCGCATCGGGAAGATTCGGTGTTACGAGCCTGTACCTTACAATGGCAAAGGAGCTGCAGATTAAAATAGCCCAGGGCGCAAAGCCCGGAGAAGGGGGACAGCTTCCCGGGGCAAAGGTCTATCCATGGATTGCAAAGGTGCGACACTCGGTTCCGGGTGTAGGGTTGATTTCGCCTCCTCCGCACCACGATATCTACTCAATTGAAGACCTGGCTGAATTGATACACGACCTTAAAAATGCCAATTCTCAGGCTCGAATCAGCGTTAAACTCGTATCCGAGGTGGGTGTCGGTACCATAGCCGCCGGTGTAGCAAAGGGGCACGCCGATGTTGTTCTGATCAGCGGATATGAAGGTGGAACGGGTGCATCACCTCAGACGAGTATTCAACATGCTGGTCTGCCGTGGGAGCTGGGACTTGCTGAGACGCACCAAACGCTGCTCCTCAATAATCTACGCAGCCGAATTGTAATAGAGACCGATGGGCAACTCAAAACCGGACGGGACGTCGTAATAGCGGCTTTGCTCGGTGCAGAGGAGTTTGGGTTTGCTACGGCTCCTCTTATTGTGCTTGGATGCATCATGATGCGTGTATGCCATCTTGATACATGCCCCGTAGGCGTGGCAACTCAGAATCCAGAGCTTCGCAAGAGGTTCCAGGGAAACCCCGATCACGTTGTTAACTTTATGCGGTTTATTGCCCAGGAGATGCGCGAGCTGATGGCACAACTCGGCTTCCGCACGGTCAATGAGATGATTGGACGTACGGATAAACTCGAGATGAAAAAAGCTATAGACCACTGGAAGGCAAAAGGACTCGATTTCTCAAATATTCTTTATCAGCCGAACGTTTCTCCTGATGTGGGGAGATATTGTCAGATTCCTCAAGACCATGGGCTCGAGAATTCCCTTGATAATCAGGTTCTATTAGAACTCTGCAAACCGGCTCTTGAGAGAGGCGAACCCATTGAGGCTGTACTCCCTATTCGTAATATCAACCGTGTGGTAGGAACCATTTTAGGAAGTGAACTCACAAGGCGATACGGCGCGGAGGGACTGCCCGATGACACTATTCGTCTGCATTTCCAGGGTTCGGCGGGGCAGAGCTTTGGCGCATTTGTGCCGAGGGGTATTACTCTTATTCTTGAAGGGGATTCAAACGACTATATTGGCAAAGGGCTTTCGGGCGGCAAGATTATTGTCTATCCTCCTAGGGGCTCGACATTTGTTCCTGAGGAAAATGTCATTATCGGCAACGTTGCGTTCTATGGGGCAACATCTGGAGAGGCATATATTCGCGGCATGGCTGGTGAGAGATTCTGTGTGAGGAATAGCGGTGTTAATGCCGTGGATGCGAGTACATGACGGGCGGGCGCGTTGTTGTTCTTGGCCCGACCGGACGGAACTTTGCAGCTGGTATGTCGGGAGGCATAGCTTATGTCCTGGATGAGGCTGGTGATTTCCATCGCCGGTGTAATCAGGATATAGTCTACCTTGAGCGGATTGAGGATGAAGAGGAGATTTTAGAAGTAAGAGAGATGATTCGTAGACACGCTGAGTATACAGAGAGTCAGAGGGCTTGGGAGATTCTATCCTCATGGGAGGATATGGTGCCAAGGTTTGTCAAGATCATGCCCAAGGACTATAAGCGCATGATTCAAGCAATGAAGCGTGTTCAGCAAGCGGGTTTAAGTGGCGAAGAAGCCATTATGGCTGCATTTGAAGAAAATAAGCGCGACCTTGCGCGCATCAGCGGAAATTAAATTACTGACTGGTAATCTCTATTTTGTGGCTTGGTTCCGCCGTAATTTCTTATTCTCTTCATGGACTTTAACTGGCGTTAGCTGAACCGGTAGGCGAAAGATTTAGATTTTTCTTTAAAATCCGAGTTATCCCTAAGCCCGAATCACAAAGCCCAATAGGGAAGTGTTTGACGGAGCGCAAGGTTACAGAAAAAATATCCGAATATGTTCTATATACATTTTTATTTGATTTGAGTGTGGCTATTTGACTCTAAATACAGGATTTGATTATTGGAGCTTTTTTATTAATGGGTAAGCCCACAGGATTCTTAGAATACACCCGCGAGCCTCCATCGGAGCGACCGCCAGCCGAGCGGATTCGCGATTGGGATGAGTTTGAACTACACCTTCCTGAGGAAAAGCTCCGTGTTCAGGGGGCACGCTGTATGGATTGCGGCATACCGTTCTGCCATACAGGGGTTATATTGGGCGGTATGACATCGGGCTGCCCAGTTAACAACCTTATTCCTGAGTGGAATGACTTGGTCTACAGAGGGCTCTGGAGGGAGGCACTCGACCGTCTCCATAAGACTAACAACTTCCCTGAATTTACGGGAAGGATCTGTCCTGCTCCGTGTGAGGCGGCGTGTGTTCTGGGGATTAATGAACCGCCAGTCACAATCAAAAGCATAGAGTGCAGCATTATTGATAAGGGATTTGAAGAGGGATGGGTGGTTCCGGAGCCGCCTGATAGGCGCACGGGCAAAAGGGTTGCTATAGTAGGCTCAGGGCCTGCCGGACTTGCATGTGCCGCACAGCTCAATAAGGCCGGCCATTGGGTAACCGTATTTGAGCGGGCCGATCGTATTGGGGGACTCCTCATGTACGGCATCCCTAATCCGCATCTTGATAAGAGAATAGTTCAGCGTCGGGTTGATATTTTGGCAAAGGAGGGAGTGAAGTTTATAACAAATACCGAGGTCGGCAAAGATTATCCTTCCGATAGGCTTCTTAGGGAATTCGATGCGGTCGTCCTTTGCGGCGGGGG
>PSLL01000002.1:71407-71730 GCA_040289575.1 Candidatus Dadabacteria bacterium
TACCAAACCGCGTGATTTGGCTGTAGAGGGTCGCGATCTTAAGGGAATCCACTTTGCTATGGAGTTTCTCCATGCAAATACAAAGAGCCTTCTCGATAGTAACCATCGGGACGGCAGATATATATCCGCTAAGGATAAGGACGTAATCGTTATTGGCGGAGGCGATACAGGCACAGACTGTGTTGCTACGGCTATGCGTCATGGATGCAGGAGCTTAGTCCAATTCGAAATCCTGCCAATGCCGCCCAAAGAGCGCGCCCCGGATAATCCATGGCCTCAGTGGCCGAAGATATACCGCCTTGACTACGGCCAGGAGGAGGCGG
>PSLL01000002.1:71740-102041 GCA_040289575.1 Candidatus Dadabacteria bacterium
CGCCTGCCGTATTCGGAAGTGATCCCCGCAGATATAGCGTCATGACTAAAAGATTTGTCGGGGATAGAAATGGACATGTCAAAGAACTCCATACCGTTCAGGTTGAATGGCGTAAAGGTGATAATGGCAGACCTGCGTTTAGGGAAATCCCTGGTACAGAGAAAATATGGCCTGTGCAATTGGTGCTTCTGGCTATGGGGTTTCTCGGCCCGGAAGATGCGCTTTTAAATCAGCTTGGAATTGAAAGAGATGAACGCTCAAATGTCAAAGCCGAGCACGGCAGATTTTCCACGAATGTAAAAGGCGTCTTTGCCGCAGGTGATATGCGTCGCGGTCAGAGTCTGGTTGTATGGGCAATCAATGAAGGACGCGGTGCCGCACGTGAGTGCGACAGGTATCTTATGGGGACAACGAACCTACCTTAATAGTAGGTTGTAGTCTATTTTAAAATTTGGTTGTATAACAAACGTTACAAGTTACTTGCTGCCCGTTCAGTAGATCAATATAATAGATATATCTGAAAAATCCCATTGATTAATGCATTCAAGGAAACTCATATAACCAAAAGGGGGATAATCAGGAGATGGCTAAAAAAACTGTGACTGTTGAGGTCTTCCAGTGTGACTACGCGGATGAAAGGGGAGCTTGTACTAATGATGGATCGAGGCAGGCTATAAAGGAATGCGCTGTGTGTAAAAAGGACTTATGTAGTAGACATTATGAGACGTTTTCCATCTCCAAACTCTCCGGTCCTACGGGCAGTGGAGTCACACTTACGTATTTTTTCTGCTGGGAGCATGCCGAGGAATTTGTTAATATGCTTGTAAAAACCCTAGGTGATACAAGACCGATTTCTTATGGAGGAATGGCAAAATAAAGGCTGCCCTTTAAGGTTTAATTGGGTTTGGGCTGCTGGGAAGGCCCACAATTCACTTTGTTACAGACTTGCCATATCAAATCAGCCTGATTAGTTTCTATATAAGAATACAAGAGATGTAGGATGTAGAGCTTGTTCCCTGAACGGGCCTTAAATCATTGGTGTGTTCTGGGAATACACCTACCTTAATTAATCGGATTTGATATTACTCAACTGGAAGGGGCATTCTTTATGAAAAAGAAACAGAGTGGATCCAAGTCTAGGTTTGAAGGCTTCTTTAAGATTAGAAAGGAGACCCCTAAACCTGGGAGGATCATAGAGTCAAAAAGGGATAAAGAGAAAGAAAAGAGGATTAAGCATAGAGACTTAATAGGGGAAGTTGAGGAAAATTAGAAGACGTTGACTTTTCTCAGCCCCTTCGGCGTTTAAATCTACCTTTTGAAGGGAGTGCAGCTAGGGTAATCCCTTAGGAAGTCCCAGATTATACTCCTCGAGTTTTCTCCTAAGCGTCAGGCGATTTATACCAAGGAGTCTCGCTGCCTTAGAGCGATTCCAGCCGCTTGCGTTGAGTGCCTCCTGAAGGAGAATCTCCTCGGCTTCTCTGAGGATTTGGCTATATACATTCCCATTCTTCCCGCGCGAACGGAAGAGATTTCTTACGGCATCGCGGAGCGGTTCTGTAAATGAGACGGGCTCTTTCGCTCCTGTAAAAGAAACCGGCTCGCCAAGATTCAAGTCATAAGAGGTGAGAAAAGGCGTCTTTGCAAAGACAATTGCCTTTCTTACCGTGTTTTCTAACTCCCTTATATTTCCGGGCCATTCATATTCCATGAGTCTGTCTAAAAATTTTTTACTCACTCCCTTTATCTCCTTTCCTGCCTGACTGCTGTATCGGCGCGTGAAGCATTCGACCAAAAGCGGTATGTCTTCCTTTCTCTCCCTTAGTGCGGGCAGGTGAATTCTCACAACATTTATACGAAAATAAAGGTCTTCTCTGAATTTTCCCTGACGAACCATCTCTTCAAGGTCTTTATTCGTTGCCGCGATTACACGAATGTCTGTCTTTAATTCCCTGTTATCTCCAATCCTGTTAAATGTGCCGTTTTGAAGTACACGAAGCACCTTTGCCTGAAGAGAAAGCGGCATGTCTCCAATCTCATCAAGGAAGACTACCCCGCCATCGGCTTCTTCAAACTTCCCTATGTGCAATGAGTTTGCTCCAGTGAAGGCTCCCTTCTCATATCCGAATAGCTCCGCCTCAAGTAGTGTCTCGGGGATTGCCGCGCAGTTTATTACGACAAACGGCTTCTCCCATCTTGTACTCACCTTCCATATTGATTCTGCAACGAGGTCCTTTCCAGTTCCGCTCTCCCCTGTAATCAGTATAGGAACATCAACCCTTCCTGCCTGTCCTATGAGCTTGCATATCTCATGGAGCACATGTGAGTTTCCGACTATTGCGCATGTTAGGCTGCTACCCTCTACATCTCCGGGGAATTTAATCACGCTCTTTTGGGTCTCGGATTTTATTCCAAGCGCACGCCCTAGGGATTCATGGAGTGTAGAACCTTTGAGCGGTCTAAAGACACAATCAAACGCCCCAAATGTCATTGATTCAATCAGATACCTAGTGCCCCTTTGAGCCGTTATTATGATTACAAAGGATTCGTCTTTCAATCTGCTCAGTCCGCCGATCCCAAGGCTGTCCACATCGAGGAGAACTATGTCCGTGCCGTACGCTTCCTTGATCTCCCCGTATGTGTATAATTCCACATTCTGAGGCAGTGTATTCTCTACCTCTTTTACTAGTTTTGAGTCCTTGGTTAATAGAACAACTCGACCTTTCATTTTTTATCTATTGTAGCAGAAATATACAGGGTGATTAAGAAATAATCAAGAAATCGTTCCTGTGATGATCCTAATTGTTTGAAAACAGTGGATTTTCTTCATGGCACCTTCTTTGCAATAACTGTTAAAGTTTGAGATAAAAGAGGCTAATATATGAATGTTGCTTTTCCAATTGCGATAGCTCTCTCTTCACTTCTCGCTCTCAACATCGGAGCCAATAATTCTGCCGCATCAATGGCTACGGCTTACGGAGCCGGGGTGCGGTCTAAAAGGGAAGCTGTAATTTTAATCGCCGTGTTTGCTCTTCTGGGGGCCTTTTTGGCCAGTGCGCGCGTGATTAAAACCCTGAGCGGGGAATTGGTTCCAGAATCTGTGCTTTCATCCCATTTCGATCTTGTTCTGATAGTTCTTATAATTGCGATATTTTTCATCTCATGGGCAAACATAATCCGCATACCGATTGCGACAACCCATGCGATTGTTTGTGCAGTCGCGGGTGTGGGACTGTATTCGCATGCCCTGAATGTGAAAAAGTTCCTTGAGATTGTTACCTGGTGGATAATTACCCCTTTTGTCGCCTGGTCTTTAAATTACCTTGTTGGGAAGTATATCTATTTTAGAATCCTAAAATTTCTTACAGACCGATACTCGGAAGATAAGATAAGGAGAATCCTCGGTTTTCTCATTACCCTATCGGGATGCTCTATTGCCTTTTCTGCTGGCTCTAACCACGCCGCAACGTCCATTGGTCCCCTTGTTGGCATGGGTTTTATAAATCCGTCATTGGGGGCGATTCTTGCCGGTTTGGGTATGGGTCTCGGAGCAATACTCCTTGGCGGAAGGGTTTTAGAGACTGTGGGAAAAGAGATCACAGAGATCTGCACACTGAGGGCTATCTCTGTTGAACTTATCGGAGCAACCCTTATACTTATTGCCTCGGTATTTGGTATACCAGTTTCATTATCCGAGATTACCACTGCGGGGGTGATAGGGTTCTCATGCGCAAATCAGGGCTTTTCCGCAACGGCTGAAAACAGGCATGTGGTGCGGATTGCTTTGTTTTGGTTTGTAATCCCTTTTTTGCCATAGGCGCGAGTTACGCTTTATCCTCGTTGTCTTTTAAATATGGTGTTACAGCAATGTTGGGTTTTTAAGGAGACTTATAGAAATGGAAAACACAATTCTGCCTCACGGAGGAAGGTTGATAAACAGGGTTGTTGTGGGTCGAGAAAGAGAGGAGCTAATAAGAAGATCAAAAGAGATAAAAAAGATTTCGGTTTCTCCGAGGGTTGTGTCGGATTTGGAACTCATCTCTATTGGTGCAATGAGTCCCAACGAGGGCTTTATGGGAAAAGACGACTATGAAAGCGTAGTCGAGAATATGAGGTTAAAAAATGGGCTTCCCTGGAGTGTTCCTATTACACTTCCGGTAACAAAAGAGGAAGCGGCAAATCTCAAAGAGGGTGAGGATGTGCTGCTCCTTGACGGGTCGGGAGATTCTATTGCCGTATTGCATCTTCAAGAGAAATTCTTTTATGATAAGAAAAAAGAGGCTAAAGAGGTCTATAGGACTACGGATGATGCCCATCCCGGAGTTAAGGTGGTTTATTCTCAAGGGGATGTGCTCCTTGGTGGCAATATTAGCCTAATAAATCGCCCTCCAAATCCCGAGTTTCCCGAATACAGACTAGAGCCTGCGCAGACAAGGAGTCTGTTTAGAGAAAAGGGATGGAGGAGGGTAGTCGCATTTCAGACGAGAAACCCAATACACAGGGCGCACGAGTACCTTCAGAAATGTGCCCTTGAGATGTCAGACGGTCTTTTAATCCACCCAATTGTCGGCGAAACGAAAAGCGACGACGTTCCAGCTCATGTAAGGATGGAGTGCTACAAGGCACTGATTGAAAATTACTATCCGAAAAATAGAGTGGTGCTCTCCGTCCTTCCTGCCGCAATGAGGTATGCAGGCCCAAGAGAGGCGATCTTTCATGCGCTTATGAGAAAGAACTATGGATGCACGCATTTCATTGTGGGACGCGACCATGCGGGCGTGGGGAATTATTACGGAACCTATGATGCCCATAAGATTTTTGATGAATTCAAATCTGAGGAGATAGGGATCACGCCTCTTTTTTTTGACCATGCGTTTTATTGTAAGAAGTGTGCCTCGATGGCTACGACAAAGACATGTCCTCACACACAGGAGTTTCACGTTGTTTTAAGCGGGACCAAGGTAAGAGAATTGCTAAAAAAGAAACAGGACCTGCCTCTTGAATTCACAAGGCCGGAGGTAGGAAGGATTTTGATGGAGGCTTATGAGAGTCTTTAGATTTCTGTAGGGGAATTTGTCCCTATAGCGAACGAATGGAGATAATAAACACAAATACAAAAATTATGGAGGGTAAGATGGAACTCGAGGAGATAAAGAGGTTAAATCGCGAATATGCGAGTAAAAGCCCGCAGGAGGTTCTCAGTTGGGCACTCAATAATCTTCATCCAAAGGTTGCCCTTGCGTCTAGCTTTGGGGCAGAGGACGTTGTTGTAATTGATATGATGATGAAGATAAACCCGGAGGCGAGGGTCTTTACATTGGATACGGGCAGACTTAATCAGGAAACATACGATGTAATGGATGAGATAAGAAATAGGTACGGAATTAATATAGAGGTCATGTTTCCAAATCATGAGGAAGTCGAGCAGATGGTTCGGGCTCATGGAATGAACCTGTTTTATAAAAGCATAGAAAATAGAAAGCTCTGCTGTGGAGTAAGAAAGGTCAATCCATTAAACAGGATATTGGCAACCCTAGACGGGTGGATAACCGGGCTGAGGAGCGACCAAACCCAGACCCGGGCGGTAGCAAGCAGGATCGAGATTGATGCCCAGCACGGCGGTATAGTGAAGATAAATCCAATCATTGATTGGAGCTGGCAACAGGTTTTGGATTACATAAAAAAGAACGGCGTTCCATATAATAAATTGCATGATAGGGGTTATCCGAGCATCGGATGTGCCCCATGCACACGCCCTATAAAGCCGGGTGAAGACCTGAGGGCAGGCCGATGGTGGTGGGAGACAGACTCACAAAAGGAGTGCGGCCTGCACGCAGACCACGGTCAGGCTCGGCTGTCCAATAATGGGGCGCCTTCAGCACAGACAAACTATTAGAGTAGGAGTCGGGCTCTGTCGAAACAGGGGGAGAGATAGAAAACCCCTGCGGCAGTGGAAATCGAGATATAGCATCGCGTCGAGTATCAAACATAAAAAACCGCTCTTTGATGAGTAGAATTGGGCTCGGTTTATATCCAATTACCTTAGCTTTACGGCCTATACTATTTCTTCCAACCCACTGCCTCGCATCGGGCCCTGGCAAAGAATGCATCTGGGTGTTCGCCCCAAGCCCTAATGGCTGCGCCCATCTCATCAAGCTCTGATTTATTAGCCCAACCCTGATTAATGATCAAATCCGCGTGCAATTTCAGAATGAAGTATCCCCAGAATTCGCTGATTCGCTGAGTTGCCTCATTTGTTCCATAGTAATCATAGGAGGCAGAGGCCTGGATTTGAACAAAACCTGTCTTGCGGAGCAAAGCCCTATGGGTTCTACCGAAATAGAGATTGCTGCCTTTATAACTCATAACATTTTCTATCAATGCCCATGCCTGCTCAATCATAGGGTTAGATGGGGTAAATATATGTCCATCGCGATCGGTATCTCGCACGCCTATAATCCCTCCGCGTCTTAACACCCGATATATCTCTTTGAGTGCCTTGCATGGATCGCTTAGATGGTATAAAACGGCATGTGCAAAGACGGCATCAAACGAACCGTCTGAAAATGGTATATCGTAGGCATTGCCCAACTCAAACCGTATATTCGAGACACCCCTTTCTAAGGCACGCGTCCTTCCTATATGAAATTGGTTTGTCTCTACATCTATACCAACAACGCTACCGGGCGAAACTATCTCGGCTATATCAACTGTGATGGTGCCCGGACCACAACCACAATCCAGAATGTCCATACCGGAATGCAAATAGGGCATGAAGAATGCCGCATCTCTGGATGCGCTTCTTCTGCTGAGTCCCCCCATAGCCAATGGATCATAGCCTATTGAATAGTGCTCCGTGCCCAAATCACTAATGCGTTTAGATTTGACAGCTCCACCAAAGGATTGGTTTATGTCTTTTGTGGTATCCATGGACTTCAGCCTACTTTGACATCAATTCATAAACACTGTGGTCGTCTACTGCCGCGGCGCACCGTTCGAATATAGCCTTCATAAGGGATTGCCCACGTTCACTTGTAAAATCGAGCATCCCTACTGATACCACCAGGCGCTGCAATATTTGCACGATAGAGAGCCTATAATCATACAAAAACTGGTCAAATCCATACCCCCGAATCCCGGATTCTATGAGTACCGAATGATAGATATTAAGGAGATCCCACTCCATTGCCCGGCGCTGCTCCGGAGGCAGGCAAAATACCAAGAAATATGCTATATCCGATATACTGCGCCCGCGTCCAATAAACTGCCAGTCAATTACTATAAGCGATGTGCCATTCTCTGATGAACTAAAAAGCAGGTTATCCAGACGCAGATCACCATGAATAAGGGTTCGAGGAGGCTCCGCCAGGCGGTTTCTGATGTTTGCAATATTTCTTCCAAGCCAGGTTCCGATCTCCAGAAATGAATCGCCTAATTGATCCCCGAATTTCTCTATAAACGGACCCCATGATTGTTGATACAAACCCTGTATATAGTCGGCGCCCTGATTAAAAGCCGGAATCCAGCCCATCATATACTCAAGTTGCGGACTCTCCCACCAGAGGGCGTGAAATCTACCCAAGTTGCGGAAAATCAGTTCTGCATCCTCAAAAGAGCAGCCAATAACATTATCGCCAACGCGGGCATCTATAATATCCTCAAGAACCAGGACACTTTCTCCGGATTCAATATTGAGAGCACCGTAGTAGTATCGGGGAATTCGAATGTCTATTTCCTTAGCAATCTCTCTGTAAAACCTAATTTCCCTTTCATACAGGCGATAGCGATTCCACATAGCCCTGAGATTGGGATCGGAGGCGGGGAATTTAGATATGAGCGATTTTGGAGAACCCCCCTCGTCAATATCATATTTGAGACGGAGCCGTGCAATCTGCCCTGTAAAGGCTTGTCCTTCCCCAATCATCTCTATACTGAATAACTCGACGGTAGCGTTGTTTATTGTTCCTGTGCTACGGAGTGCCTGGGTTAGCCATTCGGGAGTGAGTGCTTTGGGATTCGATGGAATCTCGAAATCAGTCATAGTTATGAATTACAGATTAACACAATAATAACCCGAAAAGAATGGCTATTGCGTCTTATGATTCCATGAACCCGATCCTCGATATAATGATGTCGAGGAAAGTTTGTGTTGACAACGGATTATTTGCTGTGAGATAATGGTGAAACTATATAATATGGTGAGAAAGGTGAATAAATGAAATTTGGAATCGGTCTTTTTAGTTTGCAGTCTCATCCCGAAAACCCTGTCTTCCACGCTGAGATTTACAGACAAACGCTTGAGCAGGTACAGCTTGCGGAAGAGATGAATTTCCATTCTGCATGGATTTCGGAGCACCATTTTCTCCCTGACGGATACTGCCCCTCACCGCTTGTTATTGCTTCTGCTATGTCTGCTGTGACAAAAAGGATAAAGATCGGCACATGCGCTCTTATACTTCCCATTCACAATCCCATAAGAGTGGCTGAAGACGCCGCAGTTGTAGATAACATCTCCGGTGGAAGACTTATCCTCGGTGTTGCTCTGGGCTACCGTAAAGAGGAATTTGATGGATTCGGAATATCAATTAATCAAAGACCCTCTCGAATGGAAGAGGCAATTGATGTTATCGTCAAATCATGGACAGAGGACAAATTCTCATATGAGGGAAAACGGTATAAATTCAATAACCTAAATGTTACACCAAAACCTCTACAGAAACCCCATATCCCGATTTACATCGGCGCGATTGAAGAGCCTGCTATAAGACGTGCGGGAAGGCTTGGGTTTCCGCTCCTTATCGGCCCATTGAGAACAATGCAGATGATAAAAGACACGATTGATACATACAACGATGCTGCAAGACAGGCCGGAAGAAATCCGGAGGGCATCGGTCATATACTCCTAAGAAGGGTCTATATTGCCGAGGATAAGAAAAGGGCAAATGAAGAGTCAGATAAGTACATAATAAGTATGTATAGATTCTTTCTCAGTTTAGGAGTTAAGATGTCTGTCCGGGGAAAAGAGCTTACGAGTCCCGATGATCCGCTGTTTGATTATCTGACCGAAGACCGATTCATAATAGGCGACCCCGAGGATTGTATAAGAGAGGCAAGGAGATATAGAGACGAAATAGGAATTAATTATATCCTGTGTACAATGAAATTCCCTAAAGGCACCCATGAAGTAGTATCAAGGTGCATAGAACTCTTCGGAAGGGAAGTTATATCAAAAGTTTAGGATTATAAGTTCATGTCTATATAGGATAGGGTAAAAACGCTCCTCGTCTTATCCCGTCTTAGATAACCCAAAGACCGCCACTATTCCTTGTAGAGTGTGTTGACAGGGAGCCGCATTTTGGGAGATAATTGGGTTAAAAGGGGATTATACATACAACGGAGTAAACAGAATTTGTCATAGAGCGCCTAATATCAATGTGATTTGGTGAGGCAAGGGCCTTGGAACTATATTCACACACAAGACTCTCTACTTATAAACAGTGTCCCTATAGGTATAAACTCAGATACATAGATAAAATCCCAGAAGAGATGAAAACGATAGAGCAGTTTATGGGTTCAAGGGTTCATAAAGCCCTTGAGAGACTCTATAAGAGCCTAATCTCTGCCAAGATAATACCGCTTGAAAGGGTCATTGAATACTATCACAGGAATTGGGAAAAGGAATGGGATGATAATATAAGGTTTGTAAATAAGGAGCTATCCAAAGAGGATTATAGGGAACTCGGTGAGAAATGTATCCGGGACTATTATGAGAGTTACTATCCATTTAACCAATCTAGGACTATTCATGTAGAGAAGAGGGTTTCTTTTACCCTCGATAACGATGGAAGATGCAAGATACAGGGTTATATAGACCGTCTTGCTATTGCCCCTGATGGCACTTATGAGATTCACGATTACAAGACAAATAAGAGCCTTCCCACTCAGAAGGATAAGGATGAGGATAAGCAGCTTGCCCTCTATCAAATAGGCGTAAAAGGTATGTGGAGCGACGCCCACTCTATTAGGCTCATCTGGCATTATTTAGTGTTTAACAAGGAAATATCATCATCGAGAACCGATGAGGATATTGACAGATTAAGGGCCGAGCAAATCGCGCTTATCAATGAGATAGAATCCGCAACGGAGTTTCCACCAGTTGAGTCATCGCTCTGCATCTGGTGCTCTTATCAATCAATATGCCCGTTGCGTAAACATCTCTTTATAATAGAACGCTCTCCAGAAAAAGGGGGGTTAAAAGAGGAAGGGTTTCAGCTTGTAGACAGGCTTGAGGAGCTTCAGTCTCTGAAGAAAAGGGTAGAGACCGAGATAGAGGAAACGAAGGGGTCTTTAATTACATATGCTGAACGGGAAGGTATAGACAGGATTTTTGGAAGCACAAAGGTGGCAAAGGTTGAGAGAGAAACCAAGATTAGATTTCCTGATACAAATGATGAAAAAAGGGTACAACTTGAGAATATAATAAGGGAATCAGGGAAA
The DNA here is from genome assembly GCA_040289575.1 of Candidatus Dadabacteria bacterium. Lineage (GTDB taxonomy): Bacteria > Desulfobacterota_D > UBA1144 > Nemesobacterales > CSP1-2 > PSLL01. Next base: position 82,235 of record PSLL01000002.1, read on the forward strand.
TGGGATGAGGTGTCATTGCTTAATGTAAGAAGGCTTAGCAAAATAGTTGAAGAAGGAGCTTGGGATGAAAGCATTACAAGTAAAATCGAGGGATTTATAGAGAGGGAAGGGAAGAAGTCCGTAACGCTGGTCAAAAGAAAAATGTAAAGGTCTAAATTTGATCTGGTATAAATGACTTATCTGACCACCCACTTCTTAAAGTTCCAAAGTAGTGGGTGAGAAATGAAAAATCTTGATAAAGGGAGTATTATCAAGTGGGCTTACTGGCCAGAGCCTGTCGAAATCAAAATCATTGAGGATGCAGGTAAATATATTCGCATTATTGGTGTTACCACAGTTTCCCGATCCCATATTGACCAGCTTATCCCCCATGATGCCTTCAATCTCTGTTGCCAATTTTGATTTTTGTTGATGAAGCGCACAAGATAAGTGCCTATCGCTATGGAGATAAACTAGAAAAGACAAGCCGTTATTATATGTTGGGAGAGAGGCCTTTACATAATACAACACATCTTTTGTTTTTTAACAGCGACGCCCCATAAGGGAGACCCTGAGAAATTTCGGTTGTTTCTTGATCTGATTGAGCCCGGGTTCTTTGCTGCAACCGAAATGGCTCAGGAATCCATAAAGAATAAGGACAACCCTTTGTTTGTAAGGCATGTTAAAGAAGACCTCAAAGATTTTGATGGTAAACCGCTTTTTTGCCCAGGCATGTGATAAGGAAGAACTTTAATTGGGATCAAACTCGCCGAGGGAATACGATATTCCCTGGAACCCCAATCGGCTTAAGCAGAGAATGGGAAGAATCCATCGGTACGGTCAGCAGAAGGAGGTCCATGTATTTAACCTTGTCGCATAGGATACAAGAGAAGGTAAAGTGCTCAGCAAGTTATTCCAAAAGTTTGAAGAAATCAAGGACACACTGAGATCAGACAAGGTATTCGATTGTTTAGGTGAGTTAATGCATGATAAAAACCTCTCACAACTCCTGATTGAGGCCGCCGATGCGAGAAACATCAACGAAATATTGCAAGACATTGAAACTACGGTAAATGAGGAATACATCACAAAGGTAAAAGAAAATCTTGGTGAGAGCCTTGCTACCCGATTCATTGACTACACACGTATAAAGGAAATGGCTCATCAGGCGCATGAACACAGGCTTATTCCCGAATATACACAGAGCTTTTTCAAAAAGGCTTTTGACAAGTCAGGTGGAAAATTCCGAGAGATTAAAGACGGTTTCATATTCATAGATTCAATTCCATATGAAATCAGAAAGACTGGTGAAGAGGATGGTTTTAAGAGGTCATACGGGGAACTGTTAAAGAGATACCCCAAAGTAACCTTTGATAAGGAAATAGCATTTAAGAACCCCGATGCAGAGTTCGTTTCATTTGGGCATCTCCTATTTGAGGCCCTTATGGTCTGGGTGGAGAGGGCATTTTCAGACCTCCTCATAAAGGGAGCTACATTCATAGACACTGACGAGAGGATGGGACGGATACATTCTCTTCTATGAGGGTGAAATTAGAGACGGCACAGGCAATGTAGCCTGGGGAAATGGCTCTTTAGTTTTTAAGTGACTGCGGAGAAGTAAAACCAATATCCCCGGCCATCATATGGGACCTCAAAGAGGGTGAAAATACCGATAAAAACCCGTTAACATTGAAGACCTCAAAGATCGCGCATTAAGCCATGTAATTCAAATGCTTGAGCATTATAAGGAGGAGCTTCTGAGAGAGCGCAGGAGGCAGACAGAAATCAAGCAGAAATACGGGATTAAATCACTGGATCATCTCATTGTAGGACTTGACGGTGATTTGATTTCTCTCTACGACTGTAAGAATCAAGGAGAAAGGTTTGACCTTGCTATCCGAAATAAAAGTTAATTGTATCTTAATAGTCTTTTAATACAAGCTTAACGATTCGACTATGCGGAATTATTTTGGTATAATATTGCGCTTACTTTTTCGATATTTGGGCAATGATACAGAAAATAACCCCCTACCAAAGGAGAGATGGAGATGAGTACTGTTCGTAAAAGAGAGAATCAATATCTTACCGACATTACTAGGTCTAGAAAATTAGAAATTCGAGACGACCTAGAAAGTTTGTACCCCGATGTATATACACCGGAAGCTATGACCGCTCTGTTATATATGGCCAGGTTTAATGAAGAACAAAAAATGCTCATGGCAAAAAGGATAAAAAGAAGACTGGAGCGGTTTCGGAACAAACAAAGAATAACGTTTCTTGACCCTGATGATTATATCCCGCGGACGAACATTAAGGTGCAAGACGCAAGGGATGGGAAGTTTGTTGGGTCGGAAATACCAAAGGACCTACAGCGACAGTGGATTCAAGGAACTGGGCCTGGGACAAAACCGAATGCACCGATTGAAAAAAGCATCCGGAATGTTGCCTATGCATTACTTTCCGGCGCGGATGGTTGGATGTTTGACGGAGAAGATGCCCTTGGTCAGATTACAACGATGTCATTAGACAATCAAAGAAACCTAAAGCTAGCCTTTCAAAAAGACCCAATTTTTATGAAAGCCGCCGAGCAGGTTGCTAAGGAGATGAACGAATGGGCACTCGGGTTTTTCGGGAGGAAAATCATCAAAGATTGGGAAGAACAATTAGATTTTACGACGAAGATTTTCCGTGTTCGAGGATTGCATTTAGACGACCGGCACATTCGCGATGAAAATGGTGTGGCGCTCTCGGCCTCAATCGTCGATTTGGTACTTTATGTCGTAAACAACTATCAGGTATTGCAGAGATCTGGCTCATCAATCGTTTTATATCTGCCTAAGATTCAGACTGCGGAGGAGGCGGCGCTCTGGAATGAGATGCTCTCGGCCCTTGAAGAACATCTCGGCCTTCGCATCGGAACGATCAAGGTTTACGTTCTTGTTGAACAACTCGAAGCGACGTTTCAGTTGATGGAAATCAGGGCTGTTTTGGGCACACATTTCGTTGGATTTAATACGGGCAGATGGGATTACATTAATAGTGTTGCCGATGCGATGGCATGGGATAAGGAATTTATCAACCCGAATATCGAAGCTATTACGATGACTTACGGTTATATGAGGAATTACGAAGACCGGGTACGTCGAGCGGTAAACACACCTGACTTGAACGGCAATTTTGCACTTTGGCAAGGGGGCATGGAGCCAAATATTCCAGTCGGTTCTGAAGAAGGTGTTAGAAGCGGCATGGAAAAAGCCGTATCAGGGGCGGAGCGTGAGCAGAGAGCAGGGGCCAGCGGCAAGTGGGTGGCGCATTGGAAGATGGTTCATATCGTAAGGCCCGTCTGGGAAAAAGTCGGTGAGGACAACCAGCTTGGAAGGCCTTTCCCCCCCCTTACCTACACGCAGGAGGATGCAGATGGGTTATTGCTTCTCGAACCGGCCCCCAGAACAATTAGAGGAGCACGAAATCTTTTAAGCGTTGCCTTACAGTATGGTAATGCCTTTCTTCAGGGATATCAGGCTGCGGCTTTAAAGCCAGCCGACTTCTTTGGTAATGATGATGTCTTGTACCTGATGGAAGACATGGCAACGGGAGAGATTCGTCTTAGTATACTGTGGGAATGGATCCACAAAGGAGCAAGACTCACCGAAGATGACCAAGAAACCGGATTAAGGGCAGAAGACGTTTTTACGGTGGATGTGTTTAAAAAATTATTGGAAGAAGAATACCAAAAACTGCTTATGGCAAAAGATAAAGATGTTCATGATGATTCAAAAGGAACGACCCTACCTATTGCCAGGGAGATTGTCGAGGCGTATGTGCTTGACGATGTCAAGGCCCCTTGGTATATAGACCTTTTGAATACCAATCTAAATAATCATGACCTACAAATTGCCAAAGAGAGAATAAAAATGTACATGGAAGCATTCAAAAAAGATGGAGCTAGAATCACCGAAAATTTAGACTTTGTTCCATCTTCTCAGGCCGAAATTACGACAGAAGACGAAACGGATTTATTTGAGAAGGAAGTAAATGAAACAAAGCACTGGTTTTCGAGCCCACGCTTTAAAGGAATTACGCGTCTTTATTCCGCACGCCAGGTTGTACAACAGCGAGGGACTATTGAAATAGACTATCCGGTTGCAAGAAAAGCCGCAGAGGCATTTTATAATAGGTTAATGGAATTGTTTGCCAAAGGAGAACAAATTACGACATTTGGTCCGTATTCTCCGAGTCAGGCGGTTACTATAAAACGTTTGGGTATCGAGGCCATATATCTAGGTGGATGGGCTACGTCCGCAAAAGGCTCGACGACAGAAGACCCTGGACCCGATTTGGCCAGTTACCCTTTGAGTCAAGTACCAGATGAGGCGGCTACCATCGTTCGGGCGTTGCTTACGGCGGATAGAAATCAAAAATACACAAGGTTTAAAATGACAGAAAAGGAGCGAAAGGCTACCCCGAAGATTGACTACAGGCCTTTTATAATTGCCGATGCCGATACCGGACATGGCGGTGATGCCCATGTAAGAAACCTGATCCGGAGGTTTGTCGAGGTTGGTGTGCCGGGGTACCACATTGAAGACCAAAAGCCAGGTACCAAAAAATGCGGGCATCAGGGCGGTAAAGTGCTTGTTCCTGTGGATGAACAAATCAAAAGACTGAATGCCGCCAGGTTTCAGCTTGATATTATGAAAGTCCCGGGGATTATAGTTGCCAGGACCGATGCGGAAGCGGCGAATTTACTAGATGGACGGGGCGATGAACGCGACCACCCTTTCATATTAGGTGCAACTAACACAAACGTACCTGGTTACAAGGACTGCTATCTTGCCATCTTAAGAAGATTTTATGAAAAAGGGATAAAGGATGTTAACGGCCATTTGTTGTACAGAATATCCGAGGAAGAATACGAGGCCGCTTATGAGTGGTTCAACCAAGTAGGACTTATGTCTTATATTGATGAAAACATTCAGGCTTTAAAAGAAGATAGGGAAAAAAGTATCTCAAAGCCACTCGACAATGTTGTCACAAAATTTGTTGAAATATGGGAGGTGGAATCAAAGCTTAAGACATATGGGGAAGCCGTTGCGGATTTGATGGAATTTCAGATCGAAGAAGGCAGACAGCTCGACCTAACCGTTGACGAATGGCTTGATTTTTGTAAACGAGTATCGCTTCATAAGGCACAGGAAAAAGCGAGGTCAATGGGTATCGAAGCTACCTGGGATTGTGAATTATCAAGAACACCAGAAGGTTACTATCAGGTCAAAGGCGGAATCGAATATGCGATCGCGAAATCACTTGCCGTTGCGCCCTTTGCTGACATTCTTTGGATGGAAAACAATACAGCGGATTTGGCTGAAGCAAAACATTTCGCTGACGCCATCCATGCGGTATACCCAGACAAGATGTTGGCCTACAATTTGTCCCCTTCATTCAATTGGGACACAACTGGAATGACCGATGAAGAAATGCGGAATTTCCCAAAAGAATTGGGAAAACTCGGGTACGTTTTTAACTTTATCACATATGGAGGTCATCAAATTGACGGGTTGGCGGCCGAAGAATTTGCCACGGCTCTAAAACAGGATGGAATGCTTGCATTGGCTCGCGTGCAACGCAAGTTTAGATTACTCAACTCTCTATACAGGACACCCCAGACGTTGGTAGGAGGTCCACGCTTAGACGCCGCTCTGGCTGCAAGTTCCGGACGTACGGCGACAACTAAGGCTATGGGCAAGGGCTCCACTCAGGTTCAGCATTTGGTTGAAACGGAGGTTCCACCCAGACTTCTCGAAAAATGGCTTGAGTTATGGGCGGCTCATTACAAATTTCCGCATAACTTGCGCGTTCAATTGCGACCTCATACGGCAGGTTCAGAACTGCTGGAATTGAATGTCTTGGATGAATCCGGTACCAAGATTGCCGACGTTATATTTGCGACGATTCGTGATCGCAAAGGCAGAAATATTCTATCTATTAGGGATCAAAACAATTTTAACTTAGAATTCCGTAAAAAACGCTTAATGACGATAATCCATTTGTTTTTGATTCACCGATATAAGATTGCTTCGGTTCATTATGTTACTCCCACCGAGGATAATCAGAAGAAGGCTGAAGGAATGAAGAAATTAGGTATTTATGACGAGGTAAACACCGAAATTGGTGATATCATCGTTGCCGGAGTTAATACGGAAAGGGTTAAAGAGCTACTTAATCCTGACCAAATAGAGCTAATGAATCTCATTACTAAAAGTCCGAGATCGAAAAAACAAAAGAAGCAAAGTAATCGGAAATAGGCCTGCGCTAAGCACAGTCCAGAGAGTTTCTTGGGGTCTATCTTTAACCACTTTTATATTGGAAATTGTATTATACCAGTTCTATTTTTCGATAGTGCATAACGAGGCTTGTCATTGCGAGGAATGCATTCGCTTCGCTCAGTGTAAACTCCGTGACGAAGCAATCTAAGGACACTGGAGATTGCTTCGCTCCTCAAGTCGCTCCATTAGACTTTTATATAGTGTGAATGTTAATTTTATCATAACAAACCAGGGTGGAGTAAGTCTAAGCTTCGCTCAAAGCCATAGCTTATATTGCGAAATAAGACACCACCCTGGGGTAGAAACAAAACTATTATGGTATTTAAGTCTTGTAAAGACTAATAGTATGGAGCAAGTTCTAACTACCCGGAGGCGAAAAGATGAAAAAGCCAGACTTTTTATCGGTGTAGATACGAGTTCAGATACATTTGCTGTATCTGTGGGAACTAAAGACCCCTGGAGGGTGCTTAGCCTCTCTCAGATCTATGAGAACTCCACATCAGGGTTTGAGGATTTTCTGAAGTGGTTAGGCCAGAAGCGAGCTTTCCCTACCCATGGGCATAAGAACGAAATAACAGATAGCCAGCATTTAGCGGAGTATGCATACAGATTCTTTGATGAGATTCACATGTGGCAACCACCTGATAATGTATTAAAGCAGATAAGGACCCTACTCAAGACAAGGGAGCAACTGACAAAAAATCTTTCATCCTATCAGAGCACACTGAAGATTCTAAGGGGGGGGGGAAGTGGTTCGTACTCCGATTGCAGAGAAGATGTATGAGATTTGATAAAGGAACTAAGGTCTCTTATTAAGGAGATAGATAAGCAGATAATTAGTGGAGCAATACCCTTTTTTAGGCATAAGTTTAATCTTCTGCTTAGCATACCTGGTGTTGGACTACAGTTTGCATCATACATACTTGTGATAACTGAGGAGGGGTAATAGGGAGTCCAGAGCAAAAGATATGGTTGCCTATATACTCAAAAGTGATGGGTTAAATGCAAATAGAGAAGAGGAAAAGAATCAATAGGGCTTGAAAAAAGCCCCCTCGGTGTGTTTGTAGATTTGTGCTAAATCCAACTTACACCTGAGGGGGCACACAGTGATAGGCATCACCGTCATAGCTGAGAATGTATACGGATTCTTATACCAGTTCAAGGGTTATTTTCGATGCAAGCAGTCAAGGCACCTTGTGCTGTTTAGTTGGCTGGTGATAATGCTTATTATTGATCAAGGCAAGGACAAGATAAAGGAGTTGAGCCAGATGATGCCAGGGAGAATAAAGTATTGGTCATTGATGCCAATGATAAGGAGTGGGCAGTGGGACGCACAGGAGGTGCTAGGAGATATGGCAAGAGAAGTCCTTCAGTGGCTACCTGGGGCCTATGATGAGGTGATGTACTTGATAGCAGATGCAACAGCCAATGGCAAGAGAGGTAAGAAGCATCCCCTGGGACACAAGCTCAGGGTCAATGATTATAGCAGATACACATTTGGGTTTGAGGCGGTAATACTGATAACCCCTTGGGGTAGGTATTGTGTTCCTGTGGCAATAAGGCTGATTAATCCAAAGGATGTTTGCTGATGGCAGGCATGTTGGGGATTTAGGGTGTATATTGAGTGAAACCTCGTCAACTTTTCGTCTAAATATTGGGTTCTAGTATAATAAGGGGTCGTCAATATATGAAATATAAATGAAAGACTCCATAAAACCTTCTTCTGATTTTTATGTATTATATAAGGGCTTTTAACTAATAAAAAGATTAGAAGTGGGTGATACGTGCATAAACTCAAATTAGGTCTTTTAAATCTAAAATCAAATTTAAAAATCCTTTTATGCCTTCTTATCGCCTCATGCACAGCCGCCGGCAGCTCACTACTTCTGCTACCTGGCATCTCTTCAGACATATTACCCGTCGTTACACCGCTCATCATACTTAGGCCTACTGCAATAGGGTCGGTGCCTTCATTTGTTCTTCCCTTTAGTTCCAACCTCCGGGCAATGGTAATAACCCCCGACGGCTCCAAGCTCTACGCAACCGACAGCTTTAGTAATACGGTATCGGTAATAGACCTGTCAATAGATGATGTTATCGCCGTTATAGATGTTGGAAATGGGCCTACAAATATAGCAATAACACCGAACGGCACTAAGGCTTATGTGACTAATCCAGGCTCAGGCAACCAGCCGGGAAATACGGTATCGGTAATAGATATACCAACCAATCGAGTTATTTCTACAGTAACAATAGATGTAGGATTCAGACCGAGTAGCATAGCAATAACCCCGGATGGCTCTAAGGTTTATGTCACTGCGGTCTCCCCCGACGCGGGCAAGATATTGGTAATAGATGTGTCAAATGATCAAGTTATCGCCACAATAAATATAGGATCCAGGCCGAGCAGTATAGCCATAACCCCGGATAGTTCGAAGGTATATGTAGCTGATTCCGCCAATAATACGGTATCAGTAATAGATGTGTCAACTAATGCAGTTGTTACTACAATATCTGATATTGGGCCTAGCCCTAGCTTTGTATCAATAATCCCCGATGGTTCTAGGGTCTATGTATCTAATTCAGGCTCAGACAACCAGCCGGGAAATACGGTATCGGTAATAGATGTAAAAAAATCAGTAACAGATCCAGCAAATGCAGTTGTTGCTCAGATAACAGTGGGAGATAAACCCGGGACTATAATTATAACCCCGGATGGCACTAGAGTCTATGTGGCCAATAGTATTAGTGACACGATATCGGTAATAAAGACATCAACCAATGAGGTTACTGATACGGTGAATGTCGGACCCAATCCTGTGGGTATGGCGATGACAGGAATGGGAAAGATTTCTAAACTCTATGTAGCCAATTCAGGTAACTCCCTCTCGCCGGGCAACACTATATCGGTGATAAATACGTCAACCAATCAGGTCATTGATACAATCACCGTAGAACCCAGCCCTATTGCAGTATTGATAGCCCCAAATAGCTCCAGAGCCTATGTTGCCAGTATGGATACAGTATCGGTAATAGATGTACCAACTGATAAAGTCATTGCTACAATCTTTGCCAGGGGGTCAGGGCCCACCAATGTATTAATAACCCCAGATGGGTCTAAGGCTTATGTAGTCAGTTCCGGTACAAATACCGTATCGATAATAAACATATCAACCGATCAGATTATTTCCACATTAAACGTAGGGTCGAGACCCAGCAGTATAGCAATAACCCCAGATGGCTCTAAGGTTTATGTAACCAACTTTTCAAGCAATACAGTTTCTGTAATAGACACATCAACCGACGATATTATTGCCACAGTCAATGTAGGAAATGCACCCCTTAGCATAGCTATAACCCCCGATGGCTCTAGAGCCTATGTGGCTAATTTCGTTGACAAGACGGTATCGGTAATAGACACATCAAATAATTCGGTTATTGATACAGTATCCGGTGTCGGTCCTGGACCCAACTCCATATCTATAACCCCGGATGGCGCGAGGGCTTATGTGACCAATGTGGGCAATAATAATCAAACCGGAAGCACAGTATCGGTAATAGACACATCAAATAATATGGTCTTTAACGCAGTGCATGTAGGTTTTAGACCCGTTGATTTATCAATAACCCCCGATGGGTCTAAAGCCTATGTTACTAATTTCTTTACCAGCACGGTGTCTGTAATAGATGTGTCAAACAATTCGATTACTAATACAGTACAGGGTGTCGGTCCTGGACCCGGATTTATAGAGGTAACACCGGATGGCTCTAAAGTCTATATAGTCAATCCAGCTGATAAGTCTTCGTTCCCTGAAACCGGAAGCACGGTATCTGTGATTGATACGCAAACCGATACACTTATTGCTACAGTGCAGTTGGAATCAAAGCCTATTGATATAGCTATAACCCCGGATAGCACTGAGGTTCTTGTTCCCAACTACTTCAGCAATACCGTTTCAATAATAGACACATTGGCCAATCAAGTCATCGCTACGGTCAATGTGGGGACTGCGCCACTGGGTATAGCCATAACCCCAGATGGCTCTAAGGCCTATGTCGCTAATTCTATAAGCAGAACAGTATCAGTGATAAATATATTAACAAACGAGGTTAAAACAATCACTATTAATTCTAAGACTCCTGTTTAAAAAATGATGGTCTACTCTCTGATGAGTCGAAAGAGGATCACCCATTACCCAATTAAACTCCTTATAATACTACTCCTAAGTGCATGTGTAGGGGCAAATCATACGGATACCGAAATTAAAGGTGAAAGGGCAAGCCAGTTAGTCAAAGAAGCGGCAGACCTGTATGATAAAGGGAATTATGACAAGGCACTATATAAGCTCTCCGAGGCTGAAGAGCATGCTAAATCAACTGAGGATAAGATAAAAATCGCTGGTATATTATCTAAAGGTGGTTTTGGACTCATTGAGAAAAGACTATTTAGAACCTCGCTTTCATATTACGACCGCTCACTGGAAATAAATAGAATATTGAATAACAAACCCGGGCTGGTTAATAACTATAGCTACATAGGAAAGGTGTATACAGAGATTGGAGAATACGAAAAGGGAATTGAATACTTTGAGAAGGCCTTGAAGGTGCAGGAGGAGTTGAATGATAAAAGCGGAATATCACACAACCTAAATAACATGGCCAACCTCTGTAGCTACTTAGGCAATTATCAAGAATCAATAAGGCTTTTAAACCGAGCTCTTAAGATTAGCGAAGAGATTAAAGATCCGTTTCAGACAGCAAAGACACTGATAAATCTGGGCACAATCAATTTCCGCCTAAGAAACTATCAAACCTCCATCGAATACCTAGACCGCGCCTTTAAGATTGCCGATAGCACAAAAGAAGAGAACCTAAAAGCCTACGCCCTTAATCTAATAGGGGTCGTCAATAGGTCTCAGGGCAATTATGAAAGGGCATTGGATAATTACAAAAGGGCGCTAAAGATAAATAAAAAGCTGGGACTTAAGCCCGAGATTGCCATGAATCTCAGTATAATAGGGGAGTTATATAAAGAGTTGGGGCGTTATGATGAAGCCCTTAAATACCTCAAGCAGTCACTCGACATATCTGAGTCATTGAATGATAGATTAATAACAGCGGCGAATCTAAATTATATAGGGGAAGTGAGATATAAACAGGGGAATTATGGGGAAGCCCTAAGACTCTATAATTCCTCACTGGCAATATCCCAAAAACTGGGTTTTAAAGACGGAATAGCACGAAGCCTCAATAACATCGGCTATCTGAAAGGCGATATGAAGGAATGGGACTCTGCGATAGAGGACCTAGATAAAGCCATATCAATCTATAAAGACCTCGGAGACAGGGAGTGGATTCGAGTCTCACTATTTGGAAGGGGACTTTATTCAGAGAAAAAGGGAGACCTGGCATCAGCCGAAAAGAGCTATAAAGAGGCGGTTGATGTATTTGAGTCAATAAGGGAAGACGTTACGGGTGGAAAAGAGGCACAGCAACTCTTTAGCGATGTCAACGTAAGGGTCTATGAAAGGCTCGTATCGCTTCTACTGAGATTGGGGAAGAAAGAAGAGGCTCTCGAATACATTGAAAGGAGCAGGTCCAAGGCTCTCCGCGATACGTTCCTTAGAAGCGGTATAAGTTCCTCTGATGAAAAGACAAGGGGACTTCTCAGCCTCTATAATCAACTGTTTCACAAAGAGGCATCAATAAGCTATAAAATCGCGGAGGAAAAATCAAAACCCTCGCCCAACTCGGAGAAGATTGATAACCTGGTAAAAACACTTGCAAAGACAAAGGAGGAGTTCAATCGTGTAAGCTCTCAACTAAGTGTCAAGCATAATGATATATACAAACTCCTCAGCATACGACCCGGAAAACTTTTGGATTTAGAACGAGAAAATAAACTTCCTCTTAATGTCGCTTTTGTAGAGTACTTCATCACCGATAAACAGACATACATATTCGTTATAAACAGAAGGGACTTAATTGTAAAAGGCGTTTCTGTATCGAAAGAAGAGCTGAAAAGATCGGTAACGCTCTTTAGGATACTGATAGAGAAGAACAAATCCAATCCGACAAATAATTGGCGAGACGACGGCAGTAACAGGTATAGAAGTGATATAAAACCATTAAAAGAAATATCAACGCGGTTGTACCATCTCCTTATAAAACCGATTGAGGATGATATAAGGGGTGCGGATATAGTGGCAATAATCCCGTTTGGATTCCTTGATTACCTTCCATTTCATGTCTTGAGTGAGGAGAGGGCAGATGGTGGTTTAGATTTCTTTATAGAGAAGAGGAGGTTGGTTTATCTGGTATCCACATCTACCAACTATCTGAACCTGGCCTTGAGAAACGATAGAAGAAGAGAAATCAGGAGGGTCGCCGCTTTTGGCAATCCAGACCTTGGGGAACCAGAACTCGCTCTTCCCGATTCTGAAAAAGAGGTATTAGTTATAAAGGAGATGTTTCCTAATACAACCATCTTCTTAAAGAAGGATGCTACTAAAGACAATTTCAAAAACAGCTGGGGGAAAAATGAGATAATACATTTGGCAGCTCACGGACTTATACAGGATGAGCCTTCAATACTACTAGCCCCATTGGGTTCGGGGAGTCTCACCCTCTCAGATATTACGGGGCTGCCCCCGGCAAGAAACACACACTTGGTAGTTCTTTCAGCATGCAATGCGGCAATAGACCATAATGAAGCCAACTCGAATGGAACGGGGCTAAATAGCATAGCATTCGCTTTTACAATGGTGGGTGTGCCCTCAGTTATTGCCACACTCTGGGAGATAGACGACCGTGCCACATCCGAGCTAATGTCTAGTTTTTATAAGAACCTAAAGACCGATGGTAGATTCGACTATCAGTCATTAAGGATGGTCCAGATTGATATGCTAAAAAGGCCGGATAAATACGGTCAGCCTTTTTATTGGGCTCCGTTCATACTATTAGGCGTATGGAATTAGTCGGAAATTCATTGAACTTTTCGTCTAATAGATATACGCTGAGACTATCAATGACATGGGATTAAAAAAAGAACAGGAAATACTCGGAGCAGTTGCTGCCTCTGTGATTCAGGGAAAAAAAGGGTTATGCCCGACCGATGAGGAATTTGCCCTTTATATAGAGGGAAATATAGATGAGGAGAGGAGAAAGGCTGTTGTTTTGCACTTCGTCTCCTGCCGAGAGTGTAGGGAGAGGCTTACCATCCCAATTCATCATTCTGAAATCCCAAAAGTGGCAAACCCTATGGAAAAGCTCCGGACTCCATTGAGGTATCCATTTGTTGCGGCACCTGTTGCGTTAATATTTGTTGCTCTCATAGCCTTTAGTCTAAATGTCTACCTAAGCCCCCGACACATCACAGAAGGGAGATTAAGGGGAGGGAATTTAGTTGCCATAAAGCAATTGGATTTAACCCCGAATTTATTAACAATTATAAAGAAGGAGAATGAGGAAGGGCTAAAAAATGAGATAATTAAAGATTTGCCATCCGGTGCAAAGGTATCAGATATAGTTGTAGAGGATATTAAAAACCTGAAAGCGGCCAAGGAGGGGGATAGGATAGTCTTAATTCTCTATAGTAATGGTTTATTGAAGGTAAGATTAGAGAAGTAGGAGAACCTATATATCTTATCGTCTAAATCAGGTGTTCAAATATCTCCTCTATATCCGCTTCGGTTACGCCCCTTTCCTCTAGACGCCTCTTTAGATTCTTTAACACCCTCTCTATTCTTTTATATACGCCTTTGTCCTTAACACCCGCAATGGCTCCTGATATCTCCTTTGCAGTTAAACCATGATCGAAATAAAGCTGTAGGATTAAAATGTCCTCGGCTTCGAACCTCTGAATCTCTTTCCTCAATATATCTAAGATCTTCTCCCTCCTTTGTTTGATCTCCGCCGTTATTATATTCTCCTCCGGGTTTGATACCGGATCCTCCGAGCAGACAACGTTCTGTTCATTATCAAAGGTAAGCGGCTCATTTTGAGCGGGTCTTTCTATCCTTACCCTACTTTCCCTTATCCTCTTTTCAACCTCGTCAACCCTCATTTGCGCCTCATCCTGAGAGATCTTAAACTCTGCCTTTATTGCATTCTCTATCCATCCCGGGGTTAGGTTTTGGTAAAAAAACAGTTTAAATATATAACGATTGATCTCATCAAACTCCCAAAAGTATTTGGGCAGAACCCTATATCTAAATTGCGTGCGTCTAAAATCAATAATGAGTTTATTCGTAACGCTGTATAGAAATGTCCGAAAGCTCGATTCCCCCTTAAAGGCCATTATTCTGCGTGACTCATTCTCATGGAGCTTCTCCCAGACATATAAGAAGCAGTCATTTGCCAGCTCTTTATTCTTACCAAAACTCTTCATACATATACCCCGAACAAAAAGGGCATCTTCTTCCATTAGTGTCCTTTTATCCATATTGAGCCTGAGGAATATAGAGTCCTTCAAATAGGGAACTCTTCTCATTAACTGCCGTCTAAGACCTATTAGAGATTTTAATAACTTATTTGGCTAATTAAAAGGGGAATATATAAAAACTTTTCGTCTAACCCACCGAAAGGTCAACTGAGGGCTTTTTTATGGATTTCCTTGAAATTGAAGGCGATTTAACAAACCAAAATGAGTCAGAAGCCTTCATCACCCGGTATGATACCGAATCAGAGAATAGAAATGGCCACAGGTGGGTCTCTGAAGAAGACTACAGGCTTCTCCAATCCTACTTTAGAGAGGTTGGGGGAGAACCCCTCCTTACTCCGAATGAGGAGCTTGAGATATCCATTAAAATAAAGAAATATGAGGCAAAGGCTAAGAAGACAAAAACCCTCCTTGATAAATTCATACGGCAGTCCGAGAATGGTTCTAGGATTAGGAGAAAAGACCCTACCGGAAAAGCCAGAGCCACCCGCATATATATTCCATCTCAAAGGATACAGAGACTCTACACACTCATGAGAGTCTATTCAAAGCGATCAAGGACGCTCAAAGATAGGTTTGTAAAAGCCAACCTCAGACTCGTCATAAGCATAGCCAAGAGATACATAGGGCGCGGACTCCCATTTGCCGATCTCATTCAGGAGGGGAATATTGGACTTATTAAGGCTGTAGAGAAATGCGATCCTTCAAAGGGTTACAGATTCTCAACCTATGCCTCCTGGTGGATAACACAGCGTATATGCCGTGCCCTAATTGACCAAACCAGAACTATAAGAGTACCTATTCATGTACTTGAGCGGGCAAATAGGGTGCATAGGACGGCCAATATGATTCAAAATAAAAGCGGTAGAAGACCCGATATTGATGAAATTGTATATGAGTCCGGGCTTAGCATAGATAAGGTAAAAAGCGTGATGAATGCAAATTTGGGTGTGGTTTACCTTGATGCCTTGAGTTTTGATTTTATATACGACAGAAGACCCTCTGCAGATTCACTTATAGAGAGGGTTACGATGAATAAAAAGATTGAAGAGGCGCTCTCCAGCCTCTCCGATAGGGAAGAAGAGATACTGAAGATGAGATTTGGCATTGGATACAACTGCTCATACACACTCGATGAGATTGGAAACAGATATGGGCTTACAAGAGAGCGTATAAGACAGATTGAAAAGCGCGCCCTTAGAAAGCTCAAGCAGCTTGAAGTAGGAACACTGCTCAAGGATTTTATAGAATGATAGTCCAATTTATCAATCAATTCTATAAATTTAAAAAGGAGATTGATCAGGAGAAGATAGAAAATAGGTATAGCCCAGAGTATATTGCAAGGCTCCTTGTGAAAAAAGCCCCTAAAGGAAAAGTGCTCTTCCACTTTAAAAACAAAAGCGACCACATTGCCCTTTTCTCAAATAGGCAGCTAAATGTAAGAGGAGAAGAGGATATGTTTAGAGCCTGGGGAAGCTCGGAGTTTAATAGCCTAAAGCCACAGGCTATTTTTGAAGAGCTTGAAAAGGAGATAGTAAAGATTAAGGTCATATCGGCATCAGGTAGAAATAACTATTCATTTAGCTCTTACGGCGAGTTCCTATAGTGGCTTGCAAATGAAGGCGATAAAAATTGACTTCGAATCTTAATTCGTGGCTTTCATTACCCCCCCGGCGCAAGTTCCATAATTGTTTCCTTTACTATATCGCGCGGGGCCTTAGGCGGAAATATAAGAATCGGCAAATCCGCGCCTGAGTATCTAAATTCTTCGAGCTTTTTTCTTCCTTCTGCAGCCCTTCCAACAATTGCGACTGAATCTATCATAGAATCGCTTACAGATTGAATTGCCTGGGCTTTGCTCCCCTTTTTCCACGCTTCCACAATGCGATCCGCCTCATCTTTAAACCCGTACCTGCTTATCACATTATGGTAGAACGTTCCCATTCCCCCGATATAGTAGGCTATATGTTCTTGAACAACCCTTTTTGATAAATCAGCATCACTGGAAATACAGGCGGGGATATAAGGACAAACCCTAATCCAACCTAAATCCCTTCCCGCAGCCCATGCTCCGGCCGCGAGTTCCTTTTTGGCGTCTTGAATGTAACCCTTTGGAATCAAAAATGGGATCCACCCATCTGCTAATTCCCCAGTAAGACGGATGTTCTTCGGCCCAATCGAAGCAATGTATATCGGGATGTCTTTTCTCGGGGTAAACTGGAGGCGGAAATTTTTGAGTTTAAATATCTCTCCTGTATAATCCACTCTACTCCCATTAAGTATCATTCTTATGATTTCAATGTATTCCCTTGTTCGCCGAAGCGGTTTTTCAAACTTTATCCCGTGCCAGTCTTCAATCACAATAGGCCCGCTTGTGCCCAGTCCAAGAACCATACGTCCCCCTGAGATTTCATCGAGGGTTGCAACGGTCTGAGCGATTATTGCGGGGGTTCGGCTAAACACAGAGACAATTCCCGTACCGAGATTGATTCTCTTGGTATGAATGGCAATGAATGCAAGAAGAGAAAAAGCAT
Organism: Candidatus Dadabacteria bacterium; assembly: GCA_040289575.1. Classification (GTDB taxonomy): domain Bacteria; phylum Desulfobacterota_D; class UBA1144; order Nemesobacterales; family CSP1-2; genus PSLL01. The sequence continues at coordinate 99,514 of PSLL01000002.1, forward strand.
CCCTCCCCCACATCTCTGGAACCCAGATGGAATGAAATCCGAGTTCTTCTGCGAGCCTTGCCACCTCAATGAGTTCAGATTTACTAATATCGCTCCAGTATGGAATTACAAGGCCGATTTTAGACATGCATTTCTCCTCTATAAAATCGTACATAATATCACAGTTAATAAGAGGAAAAGAGGTCTCTTAGGAATTGCTTTGATACGCTATTTGGATAGCAACCCTTTTTAAAATTCTATCATCTAAATTATATTAGAGCAATCACAGTATTTGAAACTCGGGGGTAGATTCCTAGACATGACCATTGAGTTCGGACGTGAAATCTGTGGTGAACTGAGTCTAGCCGAGAGTCGGGAGTGGCTTGTAACCAACGGAATCGGCGGTTACGCATCGGGCACCGTAGCCGGACTGATGACGCGCCGCTATCACGGATTGCTTGTCGCAGCCCTCAATCCGCCTCTGGGTCGGACCCTGCTCCTTGCCAAGGTTGATGAAACCGCCATATACGGCGAAAATCCATATCCCCTCCATACAAACCGATGGGCAGACGGAACAGTAGACCCCCATGGGTACAGGCACATTGAGGGTTTCGGCCTTGAAGGAACAACGCCTGTATGGAGATTTGCATGTGCGGATGCGATTCTTGAAAGGCGGGTGTGGATGAAGCTCGGCGCCAATACAACTTATATTCACTACACACTACGCCGTGCAACAATGCCCATTAAATTGATTATTAAAGCGCTCGTCAACTATTGCGATTATCACAGTACAACGCACGGTAGAGAATGGTGGATGAAAATTGACCCCGTCCAAAACGGCTTCTGCGTGACGGCCTTCTCGGGCGCCCTCCCCCTCTACCTTTTAACAGATAGGGCCGAGGCCATTTCTGCGCATGATTGGTATTTCGGGTTTGACCTGGCTCAAGAAAGATATAGAGGACTGAATGATCGTACAGACCATCTGCATGCGGCTACATTCAGAATTACCATCAACCCCGGAGAATCACTCACATTTGCCGCAAGTATCGAAGCACACCCAGATTTAGATGGTGAAGCGGAACTGGAACTCCGACGTGCTCACGAGCAAAAATTAATTGAAACCTGGAAGGCCCGAAGACCAAAATGTATGAATGAAACCCCGGAATGGATAAATCACCTTGTCCTTGCCGCTGATCAGTTTATTGTGAGCCGTCCACTGTCCGATGAGCCTTATGGCAAGAGCATAATCGCGGGCTACCATTGGTTTTCAGATTGGGGGCGCGATACAATGATTAGCCTGCCGGGTCTTACAATCTCTACAGGCCGACCAGAGGTAGCACGCTTTATACTCCGCACATACGCCCGATACGTAGATCAGGGGATGTTGCCCAACCGATTTCCGGACGCCGGAGAGTCGCCCAAATACAATACGGTGGATGCAACGCTCTGGTATTTTGAAGCAATCCGCATATACCATGACGCAACGGGGGACGATGATCTGGTAAGAGAACTATTTCCAATACTTGCGGAAATCATTGACTGGCACTATCGGGGAACAAGATACAACATTCACGTAGACCCAAATGATGGACTGCTCTATGCCGGAGAAAAACGGGTACAGCTCACATGGATGGACGCTAAAATCGGCGATTGGGTGACCACACCACGCATCGGTAAACCGGTGGAGGTAAATGCCCTTTGGTACAATACCATTAGAACAATGGTGAACTTCGCCCGGCTGATAGGAAAGCCATATAAGAAATACGATATGATGGCTGAGATTACTCTCTCAGGATTTAGGCGGTTCTGGAATGATAAATCGGGATATTGCTACGACGTTATAGACGGGCCGGATGGGGACGATCCAACACTTAGACCAAACCAGATATTTGCCGTGTCCTTGCCCCAGAGTCCGATTACACCAGATCAGCAGAGGGGCGTAGTGAACGCCTGCGCACGGTCTCTTCTTACATCATATGGCCTTCGCGGCCTTGCCCCCGATCATCCACAGTACAAGGGCCATTACGGCGGGGATCAGTTTCATAGGGACAGCACATACCATCAGGGAACGGTATGGGGATGGCTGATCGGCCCATTTGTCCTTGCATATCTGCGCGTATACAACGACCCCTTGCAGGCACGCGAGATCCTAAAGCCCATGTCAAATCAGATGGTTGCGCGCGGAGTCGGAACACTAAGCGAAATCTATGACGGCGATGCCCCTGTGACGCCCAGAGGTTGCATCGCTCAGGCGTGGACTGTGTCTGAGGTCATTCGCGCATGGCATGCGACGGAGAAATGGGGCGTTTGATAATAAGTCGCTTAGCCTCAATCGCTGTGCGCCGATTTGTTCTATTTGCACCGTGAATGTATCTTCCCGAATCTGCACCGCCGAATCCGATGTCTAATTTCTCCGTTATGACACCCTTCCAATGCCCATCAATGGTCGCTATCCCGCGTATTATTTGGATTTATGATTTCCGGATTTTTATGTCAATCTCGCTGAGTTGGCGCTGCAAAAAGTTTCTGTTGTAACCACTTCATACCTT
>PSLL01000002.1:102083-115861 GCA_040289575.1 Candidatus Dadabacteria bacterium
ATATAATAAAAGTTGGCTAAGACCTGTTTGCAGATGGGAGATGATACTTATGGAAAAGGCAAAGATTATGACGCAATCATTAGCGCCGTAATTCAGAGTATTCATCAATCAATCTCCAGAAGATATTGGAAAATACCGTCCAGGTCACGATTAGGAATATGCCCAAGATAAAGTATATTTCGATCTTCCTGGTTGAAGGAGAAGAGGCAGTTCTGAAAACCCACAGTGGCCTTCCCGATTGGTTCGTTGAGCGCATACGGCAAATCTCCCGTTCAAAGAACCCTATATGGAATGTGATTACAGAGGGAAAACCCGTGTATGTCACTGATATAGGCAAGGATACGGTCATTGACCCTATTCTAAAGGAATTGGGAATAAAGAGTTATTTATCTATACCCATTTCTTCTGAAGGCAAGACAGTAGGGGTAATAAACATAAATTCCTTGAAGAAAAACGCCTTCAATAGAGTGGAAACAAACCTACTAAAAACCATAGCCCAGCAGATAGAGATAGCAATTAACAATGCCCGGTATGCAGAGACCCTGAGGAAGGCACACAATGAATTAGAAGCCCTGATTCAGGAGCGTACCGCCAAGCTCGAGGAGATAAATAAAGAGTTACAGGCGGAAATCGCCGAACGCAAGAAGGCGGAGGAGGCACTCGAGCAGATCAGCCATCAAATGGAACTGGTCTTAAATTCAGCCGGTGAGGGTATATGTGGGGTTGACATAAATGGGGATATAAGTTTTCTTAACCCCACTGTGGTCAGGATATTTGGTTTGGAAGCCAACGAACTTATCGGTAAGCCTCGACACATGATTGTACATCACTCAAGACCTGACGGAACTATATATCCTTGGGAAGAATGTCCGGTTTATTTATCGCTTAAGGATGGAGCTACATATTATATATACAATGAGGTGTTTTGGAGGGAGAATGGTACAAGCTTCTCTGTTGAGTACATAACTGCCCCAGTTCGAGAGGGAGACAAAATAGTAGGTGCAGTAGTCACATTCAATGACATAACAGAAAGGAAGAGGATTGAAGAGGAGAGCCTTAGACTAGATAAACTGGAGTCTTTAGGGGTTCTGGCAGGCGGGATTGCCCATGACTTTAATAACCTGCTCACCGGAATTATGACCACAATCTCCTCTACAAAGATGGATCCGCATATAAGCGCCTATGCTTATGAGAATCTTATAGAGGCCGAGAGAGCGTGCACACAGGCAAAGCAACTTACACAGCAACTGCTCACATTCTCAAGAGGAGGGACACCCATTAAGAAGCTGACATCTATTGGACAAATTATAAGAGAATCGGTTTCTTTTGCCCTCAGCGGCTCTAATGTGAAATGTAATGTTAGCATAGAAGGAGGTCTATGGGATGCAGAGGTAGACCGAGAACAGATAGCTCAAGTCATTACCAATCTACTAATCAATGCAGACCAGGCAATGCCCCAAGGCGGTCTGATTAGAGTAGTGGCGGATAACGTAATTAAGGGGGCAGTAGATAGCGAAGGGTCAAGGTATACAAGAATAATAGTAGAGGATTACGGTATAGGAATACCAAAAGAGCATCTTCCAAAGATATTTGACCCATACTTTATGACAAAGCAGAGGGGCAGCGGACTCGGACTTGCAGTGGCATACTCAATAATAAGGAACCACAACGGATACATAGATGTAGAATCAGAGCTTGGCAGAGGCACTAAGTTCTATATCTACATACCTGCATCTACGAGGAGGGCAGAAGAAGAAAGAATAGAACAGAAGAAAACGCCGAGCGGAAAGGGGAAGATACTCATCATGGATGATGAGAGGATAATAAGGACAGCAGCGGGACGCGCCCTCAGCCGTATCGGATATGAAGTCGAGTGTGCATCGGATGGAGCAGAGGCAATAAGGTTGTATAGAAAAGCCAAAGAGATAAACAAACCCTTTGACGTGGTCATAATAGATTTAACTGTTCCGGGCGGAATCGGAGGTAAAGAGGCAATAGAGAAACTAATCAGCATTGACCCGGAGATTAAAGCCATAGTGTCAAGCGGTTATTCAAACGATTCAGTTATGTCGGAATTCAGGAGATACGGTTTTAGAGGTGTCCTCCCTAAGCCCTACACCATAGAAGAGCTAACGGATACGCTTCGCAAGGTGATAGAGGAAAAATAGGTACCCCCAGATGAATTTGCGCTTGGCCTTATAATACCTCTTATAGAAAGAAAAAGGGATTAATTCTATTTCCTTATGCACTTGATAAGATCCGGCTATGCTGGTAGCATAAGACGACTTAAGATGAAAATCTCTATTCTCGGTTGCGGCGGTGGCAGGGGAAAGAATTCAAGACCCACGGGCTTTCTAGTTGATGAGAGCCTTCTACTCGATGCTGGTACCGCTACTGAGGTTCTCGGTCTGAGAAAAAGCGCCGAGATAAATCATATTCTCATTACACACGCCCATCTCGATCATGTAGGAGACCTCCCATTTATAGCAGGCGCGGCCTTCGATTTACGGAAAGAGCCTGTTGTCCTCTGCGGTATAGAAGACGCTATAAAAGACATTTCATCCCATATATTCAACTGGCGTATATGGCCGGATGTTCTTCAGATCCCAAATACACAAGAAGCTAAGTTTTCATATAAAATTCTCAAGCCTCTGAAGAGCACAAATGTAGGTTCATACAACGTATTGCCAATCCCTGTAAACCATGTGGTGCCAGCTGTTGGCTACATAATAGACGACGGCGAAACCGCATTTGCTTTTACCGGAGACACACACATTACAGACATCTTCTGGAAGAGGGTTCAGGATAAAAAGAGGCTACGCGCCATAATTATAGAGGCCTCTTTCCCCAGTTACATGGAAGAGATGGCCAGAATATCGGGACATCTCACTCCGCACCTGGTTAATGAGGAATTAAAAAAGCTAAAACGCAGGGATGTAGAGATCTATATATCTCATATAAAGCCACTCTATAGAGAAGAGATCATTTCAGAGCTGAGGAATCTATCAAATAAATTACCCATTAAGGTGCTTGAAGACGGGATGGAGATAAATTTGTAAAGAGATGCAGGATGCAGGATAAAAACACCTTGCATTTTGCATCCTAATTAGAGATGAAAAAGGGCAACAGGAGCCTGTTTCTCATATCTACTGGAATCGGCCTTGTCTCGGCACTGCTCACGCTGTGCATCTACAGGTGGTCGCCCACCTTTCTAAGAGAGGTTGACCTCAGATATAGCGACTTCCGTTTTAAGCTGCGGGGAAATGTAAAGCCGGGTCCCGGTGTAGTCATTGTAGCTATCGATGAGAAGAGTATTAATCAATTGGGAAGGTGGCCCTGGTCACGCCGCCGCCTCGCCGAGTTTGTAGAGAAGCTTGCCGATTACAGACCCAAGATAACAGCATTTGATATGACATTTTCAGAGCCGGAATCTGATGACGCCGATAGAGCCTTTGGTGCGGCTCTGGAAAAGGGTAGAGGTATTATATTAGGTTATTTCTTCCGCGAAAGCGCTACACAGGAGCCCTCCTCTGAATCGCTTAATCAGCTTAGCCGCTCAAACGTTAAACTCATAAATTTTCTTGGAAAGCCCGAACCAAACTTTCTAGGAGAGTTTCCTTTCATAGAAACAAACATCCCTCAAATCGGAGCCCATGCTCAAGGATTTGGGTTTTTCAACTTTCCTAATGCCGATACAGACGGGGTCTTTCGTCGTGCCCAACTCATTATGATATACAAAGGTGAAATCTACCCATCATTAGACATTGAGAGCCTAAGGCATTTTCTTGAAGAAGAAATCCTGCTCAAGGTGGCTTCTTACGGCGTAGATGGTCTTTATATTGGACGAACGAGGATACCTACAGATGAGAGAGGAGAGTTTCTCATCAACTATTACGGTCCCAGCGGAACATTTTCGACATACTCAGTTGTAGACGTACTCTCAGGAAGGATTCCGCATGATGCACTGAAAGATAAGCTGGTCTTTGTTGGCACTACCGAGATAGGGGTCTCGGATCTGAGGTCTACCCCATTTGATCCTACATTTCCGGGCGTTGAAATACACGCCACAGTAGCAGGGAACATACTCGACGGCCGGTTCCTCATCAAAAATGATTTGACCGAGGCACTGGATATTGTTCTTATCCTAGTATTGCCAATGGTTCTCGTTCTCCTGATTATGCGCGTTGGAAAAACGCTTATTGCAACCGGCATCTTTTTAGCCCTTCTATTCATCCATTTATTCGGGAATTATACACTTTTCACACGATTAAACCTTATCATAAGCGCCCTCTATCCCACCCTATCCCTGGGACTCGCTTATGTTTTCTATGAAGGGTACCGCAACCTCATCGCGGAGAGAAGGAGTCGGTATCTGCGTAAGGCCTTCAGCAGTTATGTCTCTCCAGAGCTTGTCGCCCAAATCCTTCAAGACCCGGATAAACTCAAGCTGGGGGGTGAGAAGAGGAGAATCACGTTGCTTTTCTCTGATATTCGCGGCTTTACTTCCCTTTCTGAGACAATGCCTCCTGATGCACTCGTCTCCCTCCTTAATGAGTATCTAAGCCCTATGACTCAAATTGTTATGAATGAGCGAGGCACACTCGATAAATACATTGGGGATGCCATAATGGCGATCTTCGGTGCTCCGCTCGATGTTCCTGACCATCCAATGCGCGCCTGCCGGGCTGCCCTCAAAATGATAGAAGAGTTGAAAAAGCTCTATCCAAAATGGAAAGAGAAGGAATGGCCCAATATCTCTATCGGTATAGGGATCAACACAGGAGAGGCTATTGTAGGAAACATGGGAGCCAATATTAGGTTCGACTATACGGCAATAGGCGATACGGTTAACTTAGCTTCGCGTCTTGAGGGTCTAAACAAGCTCTATGGCACACAGATTATTATCAGCAAATCCACCCTCGATGAGGTTGACTCCTCTCAATTCCTAATAAGGGAGCTTGATCTGGTCCAGGTAAAAGGAAAAGAAAAACCCGTCTCTATATTTGAGCTTATTGGCACATCTGGCGAGGGACAAAAGGAGTCGCTGGTCAATCTTTTTACCGAAGCCAGGAATCTCTACCAATCACAGGATTTCTACGAGGCTATGAAAAAGTTCGCCGAGATTCTAAAGATGTTTCCCGAAGATAAACCCTCAGTCCTCTACCATAAACGCTGTCTGGAGTATATATCCCAACCGCCGCCACCTAATTGGGACGGCGTTTACATCGCTAAGGAAAAGTAAATAAAAGAACAATTACAAGAACCACTTGACAATTATAGATAAAATCAAGTAGAGTCAGTGTCAGAGGAAAACGCTTTATATCGGTTTAATTCCGGTTTCTTAAAGGAGGATAGTGAGGATTGGGCGGCTATAGGTGGTTTTCTCTGATTTTTTTGCTAGTATATACTATTTCCCACGCCGCCCTGGCTCAATTTGAATTTAAACTCAATAGAGGCCTTGCTGCATACCTTAAAAAGGATTGCAAGGGGGCGATAAAACCCCTTGAAGATGCGCTGGCGGAAAATCCACAGAGTGTGACTGCTAACCACCTACTCGGGCTTTGTCTCTTGAGATTAAACAGGTATAGCGAGTCTATAAAATACCTGGATAAGGCAAAGAGCCTCAATCCAAATACAAAGGGAATACATCTCGATCTTGGAACCGCCTACTTGGCAGCGGGGAACCTCAATCAGGCACTCAGTGAATTTAAAGAGACGATTCGCGAAAACCCTAAGAGCGGCATCGCATACTACAACCTGGGATACACCGAATTCAGGCTCAAGAATTATAAAGAGGCGATTAGTGCCTTCGACAAAGCGCCCACACTCGACCCCGATCTATCGCTTCAGTCCCACTTCTATGCGGGACTTAGCCGATATGAACTTGCCAACTACAGAGAGGCAAGAATTGACTTTGAGCTGGCACGAAGGCTGGGGGCAAGAACGGATACAGGCGCAGCCGCTCAGGAATACCTAGATGTAATATCGAGGCTCGGCAAAAAATACTACGGCACGGTCAGCTCAGGCGTGCAGTACGACACCAACGTCGTACTCGAACCGGATGAGATAGAGATTACAAATCAGAAAGACGTGCGCGGAATCTTCTTCCTAAACCTGGGATACAAACCTATTCTTAAACCCGATCTCGTAATAGGAGGGGATTATACAGCCTACCTCTCCTTTCATAGAAATCTGGATGAATTCAACATCCAAAACCACAGGGTTAATCTCTATGGTAGGAAAAAAACCTCTTTGGGCGGAGTGCCTCTGGCTCTATCACTGAATTATATTTATGACCTCGTTCTTATAAACGGGTCCCCCGCCCATGATCTTTTCTCTCAGTCCCACTCAGTTATCCCCGCCGTATCTGTGGGGATAACAAACTATACAAGCACCGAATTTTCTTATGAGTTCAGGTATGACAACTTTAAGGATTTCCCTGAAAGAGACGCCGCAAATAACAACTTCACCATAGCCCAGGTCTTTAATCTCTATAACGGGAGGCTGAGTCTCAGGCCCGGATTTAATATAGCTATAAACAGCGCAAGAGACATTCAGGGAAGACGCAATTTTGATTACGTTGCCCCGGAGGGTTTTCTCGACATCGTCGCCTTTTTCCCATTCGGATTTACATCATTGGTAAACTTCTACTATTACAGGCAGGACTACTATCACGACCCGTTTAACAGGGTGGATAACCAGATCAATGTAAGAGTTGTGGTCTCAAAGAGGCTCTATAAACTGCTTTTTTTAGACCTCGGCTATCAACACATAACCAACCTATCAAGCAGCGATTTTCCTGGACCTGAGCCGTTTAAATATTCAAGAAGTATATTTTCAGCCACACTTAGTGCAAGGTTCTAGAAGGAGACGGATATGGTAGAGGAGAAATTCATAGAGCTTCTCACCAGAGGAGCCAGAGGGTTCAAGGGGTATTTATTTAAGGCACCTTTCCCTATATTCTCTACGAACCCCCTACCTAAAGTTGAAATGGTAAAGGTCTGTATAATCGCTTTAATATCGGCTTTATGGATTGGCAGCGCATACGCACAGCAAAAGTCAGAATCTATAGGGATTATAACTGCAGTCAAGGGTCAGGTTACCGTAATAAGCGGCGGGGTAAGTGAGCAGGTAGATCAAGGAGCCAAGGTATTTTTAGGTGACAGGTTCCAAACAGGAGAGAACTCAGGGGCGAAGATTCTATTTAATGATGATACACTGATCTCTCTGGGCGCAAACACCAAATTTGAAATCACAGAGTTTGTATATAATCCTTCAAGAAGAAAGTCTGTCTCAAATATAGTCACAGGAAAAATCAAGGCAATTATTCAGAGATTTGAAGGTGAGACCGATGTTCAGTTCGTTACTCCTAAGGGCATAGCCGGTGTAAAGGGGACAATACTTTTTATAGATGCAGACAGAGGCATTTTCTTTGCCCTTGAGAGAGAGGTTTACGTAAGGGGTACTGTTCCGGGGGCAAGGGAGATAAGGCTAGAGCCGGGAGAATTTACAACGATTGGACCCGACGGAAATCCGCTAAATCCTGCGCCTATCCCAGATGAACTGAAGAATGAATTACAACAGGATACTCAGGTTAATGAGGAGGTGCCCTCGAGAGACTCGTTATATAAAGAAGACTACCCCGGTAAAAAGCCTCTTCATACAGGCATCCTATCAGAGCTCGGAGCATTTGCACCCCTAGAACAGCCTGCTGATCTGCTTCCCGGGGTTAATCAAAAGGATGAGGCTCCGGTGGACGTTATAGTGGTGCCTCGATAAAATAAAAGGGGTTCGAATAATGGGAAAGGGACTATCAAGACTCAGCGTTCTTTTCATGATTCTCCTCTTTACATCCATATATTGTGGAGGGAATAACGGTGGAGACAATACAAGCAACTCTACAAAGCTCTCTATCCAAGTTCCATCTAAGATATCCACAACTGAGGCATCTATACAGCCCACAACCGGAGACATTAAAACCATAACTATTATTGTAGAGGGTAGTGATTTCTCCACAATAGAGGATACATTCAATTTCCCCGGACAGATTAGGATATTTGTTCCTGTAGGGGACAATAGGACATTTAGGCTTCTGGCCTTTGATGCAAATGGACAGCTGATCTTTAGGGGAACAGCTGAGGGGGTAAATATCTTCCCCGGAGAAAATACGGTGACAATTACACTCATCCCCGTAGTTGAGATATGCGACAATGGGATAGATGATGATGGGGATGGACTTATAGACTGTGCCGATCCAGATTGTAATGGACAGGTGTGTGACTCTAGCAACACCAGCCGCGTTTGTGTCAATCATCAGTGTGAGGTTCCAGCGACGCCCACGCCGGGAGGCGGTGCCGATTTATCAATCACAAAATCTGCCAGACCTGATCCTGTAGTGATAGGAAACAACTTGACATACATCCTTACGATTAGAAATAATGGGCCTGGTTCCGCAACCGGAGTAGTTGTTACGGATATATTGCCCGTAGGCGTGACGCTCTTGTCTTCATCTGCCACACAGGGTACATGTAATGGCACAAGTGTAGTGACATGCAATGTGGGTAATCTAGCCAACGGGGCGAGTGCCACAATAACGATTGTGGTGAAGACCATAAGAGATGGGGTAATCGGCAACACCGCCGATGTGACAGGAAATGAGACAGATCCTAATCTGAACAACAACACAGCTACAGAAGTAACTACAGTCATTCCATCATCAACCCCGCCGCCTACGGGATGTTGCGAATTTGATAACACTTGTAGCGATACAACGAGGGCGGAATGCAGTAGACTGAATGGTACCTTTTTCCCTGGGGAGTTCTGTAGTAATTCGGTTTGCCAATCGCCATAAGTTAACGAGGAAATAGATACTTGATATTATTGTCAAGCGAATTCGGAGAAGAGAATGGATGATGAAAAAAGCCAGTCTAGAATCCGAGTGAAGTAGAAAACCGTAATTTAATAATCAAGAGGACAGGCAAAGACACTATAAAATTCCTTAGGAAGAGATTGGTAGTCAATTTTCTCTATAATCTCACTAAAGTCCACAGAGTTGAATGTATGCCAAAAAAAAGAAAAACCCATTTATTAGCCTTGATGAAATCGAGAAAGGCCGCAAATGCCTTTCCAGTGTATGTTTCTTCAATCCGAAGCCCTTCCTCTAATGCCGCAACCCTTACAGCTTCTTTCGCCTTTTGTGTTGCATGTCCATAGCTCCTTTTCAATATAGCCATCGAGTAAAATTATATCTGGCTTCGATAGCGATGAGTCATGTTTGGGGAATATCTCTTAATTAAATGTCTTATTCACAAGCCTAGAGACCATGAATCTGTTTATAATGAGTTTTGTTGAAACGTTTAACCCTATAGTTTCCGTATCCAGCCCTGAGAGGACTCTGCCGATGATTAGACCCGCCATTGTCCCTCCGGTTCCGGCTGGGACAAAGATATAATCCGGCTTGGGCATCTCCTCTTTTTCTATCTGTTCCTTGAGTTCAAAAACAGCATTTACATATCCAAGTGTGCTAATCGGTGTCGTTCCGCCCGCAGGGATGTAAAGAGGCCTATTGCCAGATAAAAGGTACTTGAAGAATTCCCTCGTGACTATTAGAGGAATCTTCATATAGGAATCGGCAATAGTGCATCTCTGCACAGAAATAGGAGTCTAGTATGAGATTATTTCTAACCTGACAGGCGTTCGGCTGATTGAAAAGAACGAGTACAGATTTGAACCCAAGGTTCCTTGAATGTGCTGTTAAAGCAAGGGCATGGTTCGAGCCGAGCCTTCCAATCGTGATTAGGGTTTTTACTCCCTTACTCAGGGCATAGGCTAGAATGAACTCAAGCTTCCTTACCATTATTCCCCCCCCCGTATATACCAGACAAAGATCGTCTCTTTTTATCCAGATTTCATCGGCTCTGAGTATTCTTTCGAGGCTTGAGAGCCTCTCTACGGGGCTTGGATAATTGCCGATTGCAATCCAAGGAATATTTTCTTCAATCTGAGGATAAGATTTAAAAAGAGGAAGTGTATCTTTCATATAAGCGCTTTTTATTTTACAGTATAAAAATGAGCAAGCCAGACAGATTTCAAATATATCTCACGTATAGTTATGCTTTAGACAAATTTTGTCGGTTGATTTTTCCTCCCAAGTCAATCAATGGCTGATTATCCGAATAAGCCCTTTCCTACAAGGCTATTTTGTAAATATTATCAGCAGATTAGACAAGAGCCGACATTATGGCATGAATATTGCCAAAAATATGTGTATGAAGACATTTGAGTTTGTAGCATTCGATTCGTCGGGCAAAAAGAGGGCAGGTATAATAAACGCCTGGGGGTTATCCGAGGCTAAAAGGAAGATACAGCAAAAGGGATTTTATTTGGCTTCTATAAAGATTCGGGATGGCTTAGCGGGATATGGGGTAACCCCAACTAAATTGGGGATCAAGGGAGAAGGCGTTCAGGAAACCTCGGGATCTGGGGTAGCGACCAAGAGGGAGGGTATTTAGGGAACCTCTCCTCAAAACCCCCTTTCGTTTCTTAAGAAGCTAAAAAGATTCTTCTTTTCTGATACTAAGGTTGGCACCTAACTAATGTAAGACCGATTGAGATTTATTCTTTAACGGCCTCTCTGATTAATGGTTCCAACTCGCCACGCTGGTGCATTTCAAGGCAGATGTCACAGCCGCCTATTAGTTTTCCATTTATATATACCTGTGGAAAGGTAGGCCAGTTCGAGAATCTCTTCAGAGCCTCCCTTAGTTCAGGGTCAGCCAGTACATCTACAGTTTCAAAAGAAACCCCATATGACTCAAAAAGCCTTACTGTCCTGGCAGAATAACCGCACTGAGGCATTGTCCTCGTTCCCTTCATGTAGATGAGAATCTTATTCTCGTCTATCTGAGATTGTATTTTTTTAATTATGTCTTCTGCCATTTTTCACTCCTTACAGATTTAATTCTAATATTATAATTTGGGAGATTAAACCGCAGCCAACCAAACAGATATGTCAGTTCTCTTTCTATTTCATCCGTCTCCACTGCTCAGGTGTATAAGTTCTCAGAGATAGAGCATGAATATTATTCATAAACCCTCCGAGAGCCTTATAGACAATTTGATGCTGCTCAAGAAGTCCCTTCCCCACAAACTCAGAAGAGACAACAACAACCTGAAAATGGGTGCCATCCCCTTCCACATCCACAATAGAGTCGAGTATCGCACTTTCAATTATAGATTTAATTCTTTTTGGGTCCATAACAATTATTATACATGATTTGGAAAGTCGGATTCGTTTGTTAAAACCGCCTAGAATTTTTATTACAACTCCTCATCATACCGTCTAAGGAGGGCCGAATTTATTTACAAGACCTATTTAGCCCTACTGATAAGAGAAGCCGAGTTACGCATATATCTGAGGCACAGGCCTATAAATTCGGAAAACGTAAGGTTATGCGCCCAGAAATACTGCTGCCTCTCAAACTCGGAAAGGCGATTGAGGAGGTCTTCGGGCATTGACTGTTGCCATTTGAGATACTGGTCTCCCCAGTAATCTACCTCCTCATCCGATATGGCTAGGGTTTCATCCATTCTTTATTGATCCTCCATTTTATTTTTTGTTGATTAAATCACAAACGCGCAATCATGGCAAGAGGTTTTCATAAATTCGAAAAAATCGAAAGAGAAAATAATATTGGTTACAGAGAGAGTTATTTTTACCCCTGCGTTCTTTGTATTCCCTACGGCTAAATTATACTGTTTGTTCTTCCTTGGCAGAGCAATGAGTTTAGTGGTATATTGGGTGATTGCATAGAATATAAAAAAGTGGGCAAGCAGTCATGATTTCTAAAGTTCTAAGCGGCGCCGTTCTTGGGATTGATGCATACCTGGTGGAGGTTGAGGTAGATATTGCATTCGGATTTCCGCAGTTCTCTACGGTCGGTCTTCCCGAAGGGGCGGTAAAAGAGAGCAAAGAGAGAGTGAAGGCATCAATAAAAAACTGCGGATATGATTTCCCTCAGAAAAAGATCACCGTAAATCTCGCCCCTGCGGACATAAGAAAAGAAGGCTCTGCTTTCGATCTTCCAATCGCAATAGGAATTCTTTCTGCCACAGGGCTTATAGGGACTGAGAAGCTCGGCGATTATATAATCCTTGGAGAACTCTCTCTCGATGGAAGGATAAAGGCCATAAGGGGCGCGCTTCCTATAACGATCTCCGTAAGGGATTCGGGGCTTCGGGGGATTATACTTCCAAAGGAAAACGCTGAAGAGGCGGCCGTTGTAAATGGGGTGGATGTCCTTGCCGTTGAGTCATTGCCTGAGGTTGCGGAATTTCTCTCAGGAATTCGAGGGATAAAGCCGACTGAAATTGACATAGATCAGGTGTTTAACCAGAGCCGCCAATACCAGATTGATTTTCAAGAGGTAAAGGGACAGGAGCACGCAAAACGCGCTTTGGAGGTTGCGGCGGCGGGAGGACATAATGTTCTTATGATAGGTCCACCCGGAACCGGAAAAACGATGCTTGCCCGAAGGCTGCCCACTATATTGCCGGATATGAATTTTGAGGAGGCCCTTGAGACGACAAAGATATATTCTGTTGCGGGGCTTCTTCCCACAAACCCCGCCCTTATCGCGATAAGACCCTTTCGCTCGCCACACCACACTATAAGTGATGCGGGACTGATTGGAGGGGGTGCGGTGCCAAAGCCGGGCGAGGTAAGCCTCGCGCATAACGGCGTTCTGTTTCTCGATGAGCTTCCGGAGTTTAGAAAGAACGTCCTTGAGGTCATGCGCCAGCCCCTTGAGGACGGGAAGGTGACAATATCAAGGGCGGCAACATCAATTACGTATCCGTCGAGATTTATGTTGGTCGCGGCAATGAATCCTTGTCCGTGTGGGTTTTACGGAGACCCGCATAAGGAATGCACGTGTTCCCCGATTCAAATTCAAAAATATAGAGCCAAGGTTTCGGGTCCCCTTCTTGACAGGATTGACATCCACATAGAGGTTCCTACTGTGAAATACAGGGAACTCTCAAGCGAATCGGCTGGAGAGGGTTCTTCCGATATCAGAGAAAGAGTAAATCGCGCAAGAGGGATTCAGAAAACCAGACTTCAAGGAACAAGGGTCCATTCAAATGCCCAGATGACTCCAAGATATGTAAAGAAATTCTCAAGGCCCGATGAGGCAGGGATAAAGCTCCTTGAGACCGCTATAGACAGACTGGGACTCAGCGCCAGGGCCTATGATAGAATACTTAAGGTCGCGCGCACTATAGCGGACTTGGATAATTCTGAGGGTGTCCGTTCGCATCATATTTCAGAGGCGATTCAATATAGAACACTCGATAGAAACATGATTTAGGATTGGCATTAGCATGGATAAAACTAAAACCATCAAACAACTAGAATCCATTGTTGGAAAGGAGAACGTTCTGTACCACAAAGAGGATGTCATTGTGTATGAACAGGACGCGTTTGTGATGAGCGCCCTTCCTGATTTTGTAGTCTTTCCTTCTAAAACATCTGAGGTTTCGGATATAGTAAAACTCGCAAACAAAGAGGGAATACCGATTGTTCCGCGCGGTGCAGGGACGGGGATAAGTGGAGGCGCGATTCCGGTCTCAGGCGGTATTATGATTTCACTTACAAAGATGAATAGGATCCTTGAGATAGATTTAAAGAACCGTGTGGCCGTTGTAGAGCCGGGGGTGATAAATTTAGAACTCACAAAAGTCGTTGCGCCTTATGGGTTCTTTTATGCCCCCGATCCCTC
>PSLL01000002.1:115889-116152 GCA_040289575.1 Candidatus Dadabacteria bacterium
CGGAAACGTCGCAGAGAACGCAGGCGGCATCCACTGTATTGCCTATGGCGCTACAACAAATCACATTACGGGTCTTGAAGTGGTTCTTCCAGATGGAGAGGTTATAGAGATTGGAGGAAAATCGCTCGATGCCCCTCTGTACGACCTTGTAGGAATAATCGTAGGCTCTGAAGGCACGCTGGGTATAGTTACAAAGATAATTCTAAGGCTCATGCGACGACCTGAGGCTGTAGGGACGATGATTGCGATTTTTAATAGTATTG
>PSLL01000002.1:116194-146829 GCA_040289575.1 Candidatus Dadabacteria bacterium
GAATTATCCCCGCCGCACTTGAGATGATGGACGCACTCTCAATCCGTGCAGTTGAAGAGGCATTTCATGCGGGTTATCCAATGGATGCCGAGGCTGTACTTCTCATTGAACTTGAAGGGCTTCAAGAGACGCTCCGAAGGTCTTTTCCTTTGATAAGAGACCTGTGCACAAAGAACCGTGCGTGTGATGTGAGAATTGCAGAGACAGAGGGAGAAAGACAGCTCCTTTGGAAGGGAAGGAAGAGCGTTGCAGGCGCGGTCGGAAAGATCAGGCCAAACCAGTACACGTCCCCCGTCCAAGGCTTCCTGAAGTGCTGAGAAAAGTTATAGAAATCGGAAAGGAGCGGTCGCTTCTCATAGCCAACATAGCACACGCAGGGGACGGGAATCTTCATCCGCTGATTCTTTTCGATCCAAGAAAACCGGGGGAAATAGAAAGGGTTATTGAAGCCGGAGGAGAGATATTAAAACTCTGTGTAGATGCGGGAGGAACAATTACAGGTGAGCACGGGATTGGAATTGAGAAGAACAAATATATGAGTTGGCTCTTTAGTACAGATGACATCAAGGCTATGAAAAAAATAAAAGACACTTTTGACCCAAAAGGTCTATTTAATCCGGGTAAGATTTTTCCAACCCCTGAGGGTTGTATGGAATTACGAGTCCGCCCTGTTGGGGCTGTATCAGGCGAAAATGGGATTTGGATTTGATTTGTCAAACCATCATAGGCTTAACCTTAGCTTTCGGCTTCACTTCGTTCTCATATAACTTCGGGTCTTTTTGCCATGCCATAAATCTATCAAAAATAAGTTTGAGCCTCTCCTTTACCCAAGTCGAATTAAAATCCCAATCGTAGTTCTTGCGCCCTTTAAAGAACATCTTAAAGAATATTTCTCTTTCCTCTGCCCTTCCCTTTTCTCCAATCCAGCCCGTACGGACATATCCGTATCCGCTTCCAAACCCCGCGCTAAATGTTCCCACAAGGCCGAGCCTTTCTACAGCCTTTATAGTAAGCTCTATAAAGACATAAAGAGCCTCAACGGTTTTGTATCCATAATCGGAGAATTTCATATCCATCAGGGTAAGATTCCTTACAAGGTACATGGGATAAAACGTAGGGGCGTAACCCGAGACGGATTTTGTGGGGCTTATAATTGGCTCCTTAATTATCACGTCTTCTTCTATAATGCCAACCATAAAATCCTCTTCACGAAACTCTCCGATATCCCCGCAAAGCTCAAGCGATAGCCCGATATTTGCCCACTCCCTTCTTGCAATCTTCAGTGCCTTCTCCAGCACCTCTTTTCTAGATTCATACCCATCCTGTTTTAATTCCATATCCATCTCAGTATGTTATTCCCTGAGGGTTAATATACATATCCAACCAGGGACTATCAAAGCGCTCACACGCAAGCAGAGGAAGCTCAGTCTCGTGTGAGCCTCATAAGAGCCTCAACATATTTCTCAGTTGTTTTCTCTATAACATCCGGCGGAAGAGAAGGGGCAGGGGGTTTCTGATTCCATCCAATTGATGTCAAATAGTCCCTTACAAATTGTTTATCAAAGCTCCTCTGTGGTCTTCCCGGCTCATACTCATCCTTTGGCCAGAATCGTGAGGAATCGGGTGTAAGGAGTTCATCTATGAGTATCAACTCTCCGCTGTCCCTATCAATCCCAAACTCAAATTTTGTATCGGCGATAATTATTCCCTTTTTCTCGGCTATATCTCTTGCTCGGCTGTAGAGCGCGATGCTGATCTCTTTTACACGCTCAGCCAAATCCTTACCCAGGATTTCAACCGTTTTTTCAAATGAGATGTTTTCATCATGCTGTCCCTCTTCGGCTTTAGTTGAGGGTGTAAAAATAGGCTCTTCGAGCTTAGAGGACTCTACAAGGCCGGGAGGTAGGGGAATTGCACAGACCGAATAGCTTTTCTGATACTCTTTCCATCCGGACCCGGAAAGGTATCCACGCACTATACACTCTACTGGAAGCGGTCGCGCCTTCTTGACCATCATGCTCCTTCCTTCAAGAACATCACGATACTTCCAAAGAGCCCCTGGATAGTCATCAACGTCCGTAGAGATAAGATGATTCGGAACAATATCATGGGTCTTTCTAAACCAGTACTTTGAAACCTGATTGAGCACCCTTCCCTTCTGTGGAATTCCGTTCGGCAAGACGACATCAAATGCAGAGATACGGTCTGTAGCTACGATTAAAAGCCTGTCTCCCAGGTCATAAATATCTCTCACCTTTCCCCTCTTTGGCGCGGGGAGTTCTGGAAACTCGGTTTTAGTAACAACAGAATCTCCATTAAATTCAGCTTTTGAACCCTCGATTGACTTTTCTCTCTTCATTTTAGTTCTCCTTGAAATCTGATATTTGCTAAATAAAAAGGGAAGAATAAAAACGAAACAAGAAGAGAGCCAGGAGCATTGAGCAGCGGTTGCGCAGATAAAGAGAAATTACAGTTCATTTAAATACAACCCCATATAACCTCCCTAATTCAGGTTTAAAATTTTAAGAAATTCTATCGTGTACAATTTTTCTGTCAAGTTTTTTGGTAAAATACTCCCGAATTGATTCAAGGCATTATTGACAAGTTATAGATTTAATGTAAAAGTATTTACACAACAAATCGTCTGATATTAGGAGGTAATATGACTGTAACAAGGATTTGTTGGGACTGTCAGGGGGCACCGGTCCGCAAGTGGCATGTCATATCAGAATCAAGGGGTCGAGAAGGTCATATGGTCAGAATAGAATGTCCGGGGTGCCGAAAAGAATCGAGGGTCTACGGGTGGATGATTGGTTGTGGGTGCGATTCATGTAAATCCCAGGTCATAGGCGCAGGAAAGTAAAATCATAATTCCATATAGCCGCAACCCCATAACTATCTTGCGGCTTTGGGAGCTTATACCTGCCCGTACGCTCCTACTTTAACCCATATCTGAATCTCATTTTTGAGGTAAGTAAGGGGCTTGGGGTCTATGCTTTTTCCATTCGGGATAAGATTGTCCAGGCTCAGATACTCGTATTTCATTATGAACTAATTCCGTCGGTATTAACGCTTTAGAAGCGGGTTTGAAATCCGCTTGAAAGCCCCTCTTTCTTCCAAGCTTGACTTCAATATGATAAAACATTAATTTTTTAAAGGATCATTGATTGGAAACAAGCCTTCAAGGCTGAGTTCAAGGGGAATAAATAAAATCATGATAGTCCAATGCGAAAGCTGTAAGACGAGATTCAGGATCGATGATTCTAGGATCAAACCCTGGAGTAAGGTCAGGTGCTCGAAATGCGGAAATGTATTCTCTATATCTATAGAAGAAGGACAATCCGACACTGGGTTTAGTACCCAATCTAGGAAAGGGGGTGGAATTAGTGCTGTTGCGGATGAAGGAAAAGATTCCACCCGGGAAGGTACCCCTATGGGAAAAGAGGGAGAGCAATCCGATCCCGAGCTTGGCACTCAATCTGAAAAGACTAACACCGTTGTGGGTGAAGAGAAGAGCTTTAATTGGGAAAGTATAGACATGAGAAAAGAGGAGAGGGAATCCTCTTTTGACTCAGGGGATCTTTCTCAATCCGTAGAAAAATCGGCTGAAGAACAAAAAACAATATCTCAAGAAAAAGAGATAGGTGAGATACCGGTAGAGACCTCTTTCCCACAGAGTAAGCCGGGGGTTGATACGGAGGGAGAAAAGGATTCTATAGACGGATTTGACTGGAGAGAATTCGGCATCAAAAAGGAAGAAGGGCTCACTGCAGAATCTCCTATTAAATTAGACGCTCATGAGCCCTTTCAATCCTTGGACGAAACTCAGGACTCAGGACAGGCCACTCAACAAGACAGCTCAATCACACTCACTACAGACCTAGGGCAGGCTCAACTGAAATCAGAGGAAACTCTGGAGGCTGAGAAAAAAGAGGGTCGTTCGGAGTTTAGCTGGGAAAATCTGAGAATTAATGAGGGATCCCCAGAGTCCCCCGCCCTTCCTAAGCTATTCCATGAATCAGTTAAAGAGAATAAGGTATATAATTCGCCAAAAACAGTTGAGACCAGCCAAGGGGTTGAAAAACCCCTAATAAGGCAATCATCACCAGATAGGTTGACAGTGGATATAGAAAAGCTCTCTATTATTAAGAAAGACACATCAAAAGCGTCTTCCCATCTTCCAACAAAGTTAAGACCAAAGGCACAGACTTCTAAGGGAAGTGTACTAAAAAAGGTCGGGATGATTCTTCTTGTAGTCTTTATTCTAATCATAATACTGGGCTCCGGATTCGTAATTATGGTAAATCTAAATTTAATCCCTAAAGACAAATTTGGTGAAACTATAGCCTCCGTCTCATCCAAACTTACATTGAAGCTTAATCAGGCATCAAAAGATGATATAGTAATATCCGACCATTCAGATAGGTGGCTAAGCACAAGAAATGGGCTCATTTACGTAGTTTCCGGACATGTTATAAATAGGTCCAAGTACCCTGTGAACTATATAAGAATAAAGAGTAAATTTAGAAGCAACGGAGAGAGGCTCTTTGAGCAGGTTGTTTATGCAGGAAATACATTTACAGACAATGAGCTTAGAAATCTTCCATTCGAAGAAATATTTATGAAGCTCAATAGAAGAAACGGCGATATAGATTTTGATAACCCCCGGAAGCTAGCCGGGCTTAATTACGATATTCAACCGGGTGAGTCCATACCATTTTTCATAGTTTTCCCATCGAGAAGCAGGATACTGGGCCTAAAATATAATATTGAGGTTGAGGGCTTCGAAAGAGGTTCAGAATGAGATATGTTGGCCGTTACATTATAATTTAAAACCGCACTTAGATTCTCCCTGGTAAATTTAGATATATATGCAAAATCCATCGCAGGCTCCTAGATTCTAGCCATCTTTTTGAATCCATATCTACAAATAGACATATAAGCTAAATATAGCCTAATATATAGTATATAATTCTGTAATTACGGGCTTAATTCAATAATTCCTCGCCATTTTATACCCCGACTCTTGCTATTTTACCCTAAATTAAGTAAACTATCTAAATAATTATAATAAAGGGACATCAACTCCTCTTTTTTAGTAGACATAAAGAGGACAAAAATAGGTATATAACGCTTTATATATTACTGCTAAGTCACAGTTCTTAGAGGTATATATGATAGGAGTGTATTTTACCAGGGGGTGAACAAGGCAGAATGAAATCCACACGGCTTAAAATAAGCGTAAGTCAGGATGGTCTGCTCCCAGAGGAAACAACGGAGGTTGCAACCCTAGTATTCCCAATCCTTCCCAAGAAGCTTCTCAAAGCCCTTGGGTTTGAAAGGGTGGATACGAGCACATATGTTGGCGTGCTTCCGGTTTTCGTAAACCTGGGTGATAAAGAGCAGGAGATTGAAATTGAACTTGGGGTAACCCTTCCTGAGATGAGAAAAAAGGTGCTAGAGATCGTTAAAGCCCCTTCGAGACTCGCCCCTCCGGCGAAGGTGCTAAAACTCCCAAAGACCCCTATACGCCACAATGGAAGGTCAGAGAGAAAGGGAATTAGGACCGGAAAATCAAGAGGGTGACATTTCATGCTTGAGAATAAAGTCGAAGAATGCCTGACCTTTGATGATGTTCTTTTGGTTCCCCGCTATTCAGAGGTCCTTCCAAATGAAGTCAATGTCTCGACGTACTTAACCCCTCAAATTAAACTCAATGTCCCGCTCTTAAGCGCGGCAATGGATACCGTTACGGAGGCGAAAACCGCCATAGCCATGGCTCAAGAGGGTGGGATTGGAATAATACACCGGAACCTGAGCCTGTCTGAACAGGCAGCGGAGGTGGAAAAGGTAAAAAAGCATGAAAGCGGAATGATAATAAACCCAATAACCGTGCGCTCATATAACAAGGCTGGGGAAGCGCTCGACATTATGCTCAAACAAAACATAACTGGACTCCCTGTCACTCAAGAAGACGGGAAACTCCTTGGAATTATTACAGCCAGGGACCTGAGATTTGAGAAGAACCTTGACCTGAGGGTTGATGAGCTAATGACTCCCAAAGAGAGGCTCATCACCGTTAGAGAGGGAATAACGCTCGAAGACGCAAAAGAGCTTCTTCACAGATATAAGATTGAAAAACTCCCAGTAGTGGACGCCGAATTCAAGCTCTGCGGTCTTATAACAACAAAGGACATAGAAAAAATAGAGAAGCATCCAAATGCATGTAAAGACGAGATGGGAAGGCTCAGATGCGGAGCGGCAATCGGCGTTGGCCCGGATAGGGAGGAAAGGATCGAGGCGCTTCTTAAAGCAGGGTGTGACGTAATAGTGATTGATACCGCACACGCACACTCAAAAAGGGTAATTGATGCGACAATCTCTACAAAGTCCAATTTCCGAAAGGTGAATTTAATTGTGGGAAATATCGGGACAACTGAAGGGGCGGAGGCATTAATTAAGGCGGGCGCGGATGCAATAAAGGTAGGAGTAGGACCGGGATCAATTTGCACAACCCGAATCATCGCAGGAATAGGTGTTCCGCAAATTACGGCAATAAGAGATGCGACGCGTGTGGCAGAAAAGTACGGCGTTTCTGTAATTGCCGATGGCGGAATAAAGTATTCAGGCGACATAGTTAAAGCCCTCGCTGCAGGGGCACATTCGGTAATGATAGGTAATCTCTTTGCAGGGACAGATGAAGCTCCTGGCGAGATAGTTCTCTATCAAGGGAGAACTTACAAGGTCTATCGAGGAATGGGCTCGATTGAGGCGATGAAAAAGGGAAGCCGCGATAGGTACGCGCAGGATGAGATGATAGAGTCTAAACTCGTTCCCGAAGGGATTGAAGGAAGGGTTCCTTATAGAGGCCCGATTGCTGGAATGGTTTATCAACTCGTAGGCGGGCTAAAAGCTGGCATGGGATACACCGGATGCCGCACGGTTGAGGAGCTAAGAAAGAACGCAAAATTTATAAAGATTACATCATCGGGACTCCGTGAAAGCCATGTCCATGACGTAATAATCACAAAAGAGGCCCCAAACTACAGGATCGAATAAACTTTAATTCTTATATACAAAAACCCAATTTCAAGTCAAGAACAGGGGATTAAGCAAGAGGCAGCCCGCAAGCTGATTTGATTATTCCCTGCTTATCCCTTAAATTATTCATCTACTCAAGCGTTTTAAAGGTTCAAATTGCGTGAAACTGTTTTAGTCCTTGATTTTGGGTCTCAGTACACACAGCTCATCGCAAGGAGGGTGCGCGAACTCGGCGTCTATTCCGAAATTAAGCCGTTCAGCGAACCCCTGGAGCGAATAGAAGAGATGCGGCCAAAGGCGATTATCCTCTCAGGCGGCCCCGCAAGCGTGTGGGATGAGGGTTCGCCGTCCCTCAGTCCAAACATATTTAGCCTAAAAATTCCGATTCTAGGCATCTGTTATGGAATGCAACTTACGGCTTACCTACTAGGCGGAAGGGTTGAACGCTCAACAAAGCGTGAATTCGGGCCCGCAGAGATTGAGGTTACCGACGGATCGGATATTTTTTTGAATATCCCGCAAAAAACCAGGGTATGGATGTCTCATGGAGACAAGGTGCTCGAACTCCCAAAGGGATTTGTCTCAATTGCAAAGAGTGAGAACTCTCCTGTTGCGTCAATGAAAGATACACAGAGCAGGATCTTCGGCACGCAGTTTCATCCTGAGGTTGTACACACCGAGTTTGGTAGAGAAATGATCTCGAATTTCCTTTTCAGGGTTGCAAAATGCCGGAGACTATGGACGCCAAAATCGTTTGTAGAGACCGCAATAAAAGACATCCGTGAAAAGGTCGGAGACTCTCATGTAATCTGCGCCCTCTCAGGCGGTGTGGATTCAGCCGTTGCCGCCCTAATCGTCCAGCGCGCTATATGGGATAGGCTCCATTGTGTATTCGTAGACACCGGACTTTTGAGACTGGGTGAAGCTAAAGAGGTCATAGAAACCTTTAAGGATTTGGAGCTTAATTTAATTCACATAGATGCAGGAAAGAGATTCCTCGATAAACTCAGTGGAGTAGAAGACCCAGAAAAGAAGAGGAAAATAATCGGAGAGGAATTTATCAGGGTATTCGAAGATGAATCTAAGGCCATAAAAGCGGAGTTTCTCGTTCAGGGAACCCTTTATCCAGATGTTATAGAGAGCGTGAGCTTAAAGGGGCCATCGGCAAAGATTAAATCACATCACAACGTGGGCGGCCTTCCCGAGAGGATGAATCTGAAATTGATTGAGCCTCTAAGAGAGCTATTCAAGGATGAGGTAAGGGCCGTAGGACGCGAACTCGGACTCTCTTCGGAAACACTTGAGCGTCATCCATTTCCTGGCCCGGGGCTTGCGATAAGAATTATTGGTGAGGTAACAGAGGAAAAGCTGGAAAGATTGAGACTTGCCGATTCTATTTTCATAGATGAGATAAAAAGGGCCGGAATATATAGAGACATCTGGCAGGCATTTTGCGTAATCCTCCCAGTAAAAACCGTGGGCGTTATGGGAGATGAAAGGTCCTATGAAAATGTCTTAGCACTCAGAGCCGTAACAAGCCTCGATGGAATGACCGCCAACTGGGCACATATTCCTTATGAAGTCCTTGAGAGAGTTTCAGCAAGAATTATAAATGAAGTGAAAGGAATTAACCGCGTTGTCTACGACATCTCAACCAAACCACCCAGTACAATTGAATGGGAATAGTTCCTTTACTACTCCACTAAGCTAAACTCAATCCCATATGAAGAAGTATTATTGAGCTTCAGTGAAAAACCACGTAGGGCTAATTTCCTAAGGGTTTTGGCGAGTTCATCCGTATTTGTCCTTGAAATCACCAGAAATGAGACCCCTTTGTATCTAAAAATCCTCTCGGCTATACCCTTTATTTCGGGTGCTGCTAATAACGCATTATTTATTTGCTCATATTGGCTATAGCTTCCTAAATCATTAAACGAAATTTCTATAGTTCCATTTTTATTCCCCCACCCTATGCTGCTGACAGCAGAGCCAGTATTACCCCATCTCTTATCGAACTCCGATTTGAGCTTTTCTGCCGCCTTGGCTCCCGCGTCTCTTATTACCTCAAGGCCGATCAGTCTGAGGTCGGGACCGCTTGAATATGAACTCTCGCTCACCTCAGTTACTACTTTTCCATCTTTATCCTCGACTCTTATAAAAACGCTTCCAAGGGCATAATATGTGGTGGCCCCCCCTATTTTACTCTCCGTTGTCTTTAAACTTACATAAGCCTGTAATCTGATATCTCCTAGCGGCTCTACAATCTTGTACCCTGAGCCTATGAGCGCTGTGGAAATCTCTCTTTTTATATCTGCGAGTGACAGGTCTTTAATAATCGGGTCGCTCTGGGGGCTTTGTAGAACTACTATTGATATTGAAGAGGGTCTTCCGAGCGGCTTGGTCGAAACGCCTGCCAGGTCTCCAAGCCTGTTCTTAAGCCCTTCAGAATCCACATTGGCTTCAACCGAGATTCTATACCCTTCTCCAACGGCGGTTTCATCGAGGATTCTGTAGCTCTTTACATATTTAAGTGGTCCCTTGCTCTTTAACTTTTGTATTAATTTATCATCTAGGTTTGGATTTATCTGTTCCGCAGCCTTCTCTATCGCCATCATAAGTGCATTTGAGAGCGCAATATCCCTTACAGAGGCAGCGGTTTTCCCTTCTAATGGTTCTACTCCTTCGGCTGAGATTAATATCGGAAATGCAGAATTAGGTATGAAAAGTAGGATAAGAAATACCGAAAGGCATAAGATTCTATAAGCTCTCGACCCCTGTCGGATGAAATTCATATACCTTTTTAACCCAAAAACACAGGAGATGTACCGTTTCCTAAATATTTTGTCCTTCCCTTGGTCTCTTAAATATCCCGAACTCTCCGAATATAGATACAAGTTCCCAGCCATCAGCCCCAATCTGGTTTAAATTCTGCTCGAAGCTCTTTCCTATTTTTGACCTCCTGTTAGTCGCCGCTTGTTTCGAGACAGCTATATCGTGATCGTTATGATCTGGGAAAAGCTCATCTACAGAAATTACTTTATAATCCCACTTCATCTGTTCTCTCCCTCATCATTCGCGTTTAGTTGAGACTGATTTTCTTCGGGCTCTCCATCTACTATCAGGGGACATCCTTTATCAGATATATCGGGGAGTTTCTTTAGATACTCCTCATAGTCCTTTTTCACTATAGCCCCTTCGCGAATGTTTCTCTCAACGACTCTAACATCATACGTAATGTCAAATCTCCGATTCATAATTTGTCCTCCAGGATATTTATGATACACAGATAGACCTAGATTCGCAATTGCTGATACCTACTTCCATCCAATCACAAGAGACGATGTAAGGGGAGGTTTTAGCCTTATCCACTCGGATTTTCTAAATCCCGCGTCCTCTAGCCAGCCCTTGACCTCCGAGAATGAATAATCTCGCCCTTTTGTTACAAGAAGCATTTGAATGGAAAATATAGCTCCAACAGCAGGGCTTGTAAGGGTATCATCAAGGATATGGTCTTTAATTATAATTCTCCCATTTCGATTCAAAGATGCATAAACCTTTTTCATGAGCTTTTGATTCGCCTCCTCATTCTCACTGTGAATGATGTTTGAAAGAAACGCCACATCAAACCCCCGTGGAATCTCATCCTTGTTATAGTCTCCTTCTACAATCTCAATCTTCCCATACATCTTCTCCCTCTTTAAAATCCTCCTCGTTACATTGAGTGTTCCTGGAAGGTCAAATATTGTAATTCTAAGATAGGGGTATTTTTTCAGAAATTGCATTGGATAAGTTCCCGGCCCAGAGCCAATGTCAATTATCGTTTTTACCCCTTTAAAATCCAGCATATTGCTTAAAACCTCCGCATCTCCCCTTGCCGTGACAAGTGTGTGCATTGCCATTATAAACCTTTCTGTCTCCTCCTCCTTCTCTTGAAACATATCGGGAGACCTAGCTGGCTTTCCCGTGCGAATTGCCTCCTCAAGCCTCCCCCATGTATCCCAGAGCCCTCCCTCAAAAAGAATCATCCCACCAAAGTATTTAGGTGAAGTCTTTACAAGATACATAATAGAAGACTCAGTGTTGTAAAATTTCCTCCTTTCTTTGTTTAACAACCCTAAGGCTACAAGGGCGTTAAGAAGGAGTTCTGTCGCCCTATGGTTTGTGCCAAGTGTTCTAGCAATTGCATTAGAAGAGCTTCCCTTATTTCCAATTACGTCAAACACTCCAAGCTTTACCGCAACCTGAATAATCCTCGATTGAGTAAACCCATTAGCTATTTTGCTAAGTTCAGAAAAATCCATTTATATCCTTCCTTCGCTAAAATGGGTTATAAAAAATGTAGTAATACCCTAACATTGTCCAATTATGAGTGAGGTATTAGAAATCTATAGGACAATCACGGAGTTTCACAGATTTTATCTTTTTGCTAAACCACTGCCACGTTCGGCTAATCCCGTCTTCTAAATTCACATCCGGAGACCAGCCGAGAACCCGCCTTGCGAGCCCTATATCGAGAGAGATCCTCTGGACCTCTCCAGGCCGGGGCGGGGAATACTCTACATCAAATTCCCTTCCCACTGCCCTTCGCAGTACTAATACAAGCTCATTTACAGATGTCTCCATTTCTGTCCCAATGTTGTATCTTCCGACAGGTGCATCAATGGCAAGTATATTTGCCCTTGCAACATCCTCAGCAAAAACATAGTCTCGTGTCTGATTCCCATCACCAAAAATCAGGCACGGCTTTCCCGATATTATACGGGTACAAAAAATGGCTACGACACCCGCCTCTCCATGAGGGTTTTGTCTCGGACCGTAAACGTTTGAGTATCTAAGTGCAACATATTCGAGTCCGTAAACGGCTCTATAATAGCCGAGATAGGTTTCAACAGCATACTTTGAAGCCCCATAGGGTGAAATGGGCATTGGAGGCGTGGTTTCATTCGCTGGCAATTTCTCAGGCTCTCCATAGATTGCGCCTCCAGTTGATGCGAAGATGAATCTTTTAATTCCGTGCTTTATGGAAAGCTCAAGTAGATTAAGTGTCCCGATAATGTTTATCTCAGCGTCAAATGCCGGATCCTCTACCGATTGTCTTACATTTATCTGCGCCGCATGGTGATTAACTATATCGGGTTTAAAGTCGGAAAAGACCCTTTCTAAAGGCTTTCGTTCTCTAATATCGCATTTGATAAAATCGGCCTCTTCTGGGATGTTTTCTTCTATTCCTGTGAATAGATTGTCCAATATTAAGACCCTATGTCCCTCTCTTATAAACGCATCAGCCACATAAGAGCCTATAAAACCCGCACCACCTGTGATAAGGATTTTCATACTATTCTTGCTCCTTGGGTTTAGTCTATTTCTTTCATAAGATTACAGCATTTTGAAAATTATCAAAGTTATTTGTGTTCAAATGGCCACCCTCTTCCTAGAATAACTGAGCACACTAAGAAAAGAAGATGTTGATGTAATAAAGACATTGTATTATATTAGAAGCTTAAAACCTGTAAATTGAGTTGGATGAGCCTAGAGTCAAATTTAAGAGAAATACTAGAAGAGCTAAAAAGGTACTTTGAATTCCAAAAAATTCTGGGGCTTGAGGGAGTAGTAGCTATGGTAAGAGAGAAGAAAAAGGACCCATCTCAACACGAGACTAATAAGGAAAAGAATGTAATAAAGGTCCGGGAACAACTCGGTATTTTTGACGTTCCTTCTAAAAAACTTACACTTGAAGAAATTCGTGAAGAGATTGATAGGAATTGTACAAGTAAGCTCCATCAGTTGCACAAAAATATTGTTTTTGGAGAAGGAAATCCAAAAGCAAGGCTTGTGTTTGTTGGAGAAGCTCCTGGAGAAGAGGAAGACAAACAGAGGAGACCCTTTGTAGGAAGAGCCGGTCAGTTACTCACAAGAATAATAAACGCAATGGGGCTTGAGCGATCCGATGTTTATATAACCAATGTCGTAAAATGCCGCCCCCTCCAGAACAGAAAACCCGAGCCCGATGAGATGGCGTCATGTGAACCGTTTCTCCTTATGGAGCTCCGAACCATAAATCCCGATGTTATTGTCTGTTTAGGAGCAACTGCAGCCCAATCCATACTAAAGACAAAGGAAAATTTAGGGAGTCTCAGAGGTAAGTTTCATTCCTATGGAAAGGCAAAGGTCATGGTCACATACCATCCTGCGGCGCTGCTTAGGAATCCCGCATTCAAAAA
Organism: Candidatus Dadabacteria bacterium; assembly: GCA_040289575.1. Taxonomy (GTDB): domain Bacteria; phylum Desulfobacterota_D; class UBA1144; order Nemesobacterales; family CSP1-2; genus PSLL01. Next base: position 129,457 of record PSLL01000002.1, read on the forward strand.
ACCCATGTGGAATGATATGCAACTTGTCATGAAGGAATTGAGGATTTCAAAAGGGGTTCCAAAATCGGGCGATTAGCTCAGTGGATAGAGTGCTGGCCTCCGAAGCCAGAGGTCGGGGGTTCGAATCCCCCATCGCCCGTAAGTGAAAAATCCCCTGATTACCCATACATCTTAACAAAGGAACTAAATTCCACTGACAAGATATGACATCGGACTTATTCAAATGAATCTTTAGAATATTCAATTGGTGAAAAAAAATTATACCAGGTTACCTAAACGGGTTTACTCTCAAGGACAGTAATATCCTATCCATCCGCTTGATTAGCGGTTTAATCCCGACTGCCCGTTGCCAAGAATACTTACCTCACAAGGAACTTACTTAAACAGTAAGTTAGTTCAAATAAAAATAGCAATACTGCTATAATCTAAGCCTATTTGACCGTCAGGGTGCCCTTCATACCAGCGGCATAGTGGCCGGGAAATGTACAGATATATATGTAATCCCCACTCTCCTTCGGCACCGGAAAAGTCACTGACTTAGCCTGACCACCTGCAACGAGCCCTGTATGTGCAATAATCTCCTTTATCATATCCTTAGGAATATAGCCATTGTCCTTGGCGTTAAGTGCCGCATTGGCAAAGGCACCGGGATCCGCACCCTTTTTTAACAGTACGAAGTTATGGGACATCGCCTCGGGTGGCAAAGAGGTCTTGTTGGTAAGTTTTACAGTGAGTTTTTCGCCAGGCTTAGCAGAGATATGGTCGACACTAAACTTTAGGGTCTGCAGCCCCTCGATCTCGATGGTACGCGCCTGTGCAGAAAAGGCACGAATTTCTAACATCATAAGAGATAAAAGCAGTAGAAATGTGATATGAAATACCTTACTCGTTTTTAACATCTGCGCCTCCTTAAGATTGGTGATGATAATGATAGATAGCAAAGTTGAATGTGTTACCTCCATTTTCATTCCATATTAATAATACCTGATAAGTCATTAGCTTTCCTAAAAACTACATTGCACTCTGACTCTTATATTAGGCGCTAGTAACCTCTTTAAAGAATCTTTTCATTCATCTTCTAGAATAGATTTGATTTGCTCTCTAAGCTCAGGGGTATCCTTATGACCATGGCTAGTTACTGCATGATATATAGCAAGTGGCAACACCTCTTCTTCTTTGCCCCTGATACTAACTGTACAGTTGTTCTCACTTGGGTATCTCCTACAATCTGCGACTTTTCTTTTTTCCATAATGCTGCCCTCCTTAGTTAATAACTTTGTGAAAAATATAACCATATAACCGACCAGCAATTGCAGAAAGGTATTTCAAACCCTTTTATCTCCTATGCTGCTCGGCGTAGTGAATCATACCCGTAACATCAATCACTACAACAGGTTCGCCTCCAACAACCCAAGCATCATGCCCAGGTGGTAGATGAGATACATCGCCCGGACCAAACTCAGATTCTGTGCCGTCATCCATTTTAACCCTCAACCGTCCTGAAACGTGGTACTGGGTGTGTGGAGCCTCACAGCTTTTGGTCTTGGCTATCGGCTTAACATGCTCCGACCACTTCCATCCAGGTTCAAGGGTAGCTCGGCCAAATGTAACGCCTTCGACTGTAACAATCTCCACCTTCCCTTTGGGAAATGTGCGAGTTTCATCCGGTGAGCTTAGACTCTTTTGTTGTATCTTTGCCATGTTTTTTACCTCCTCAGGGTAGGATAGCTTGAGTATACACTAGAAATGCTTCTATTCATGGTTGGAGAGAAATTCCGAATCGAAACGGATTACTAACTAAAATTCTTAAATAGTCCCAGCACTAAGTAAGGTTTGGAGGAGAAACAGCAGCTTTAGTTATTAAATACGACTGACGATAAAAACCCTACACTTAAGAAGACAATCTTAATCCTTAGATTATATAGCCTCCTCTGTGCTCAGAGACCCAATCATCCAGCAAGTTAGGTCATTTTATAATTCACTTTGGTATAATATTTGCGAATTACTTTTAAAGGCACTTGAAAAATTAAGTTACCTTAAAGCCCCTTATCTATGAGTGGAGCAACATTAGTTGAAAGAGCCGATTTCCACCTTAAAATCGTCCAAGAGATTAGCGATCTTGTTAATCAGTCTAGAGGCTTAGATAATATCCTAAAGAATATAGTCAACAAAATAGGCGATTCGCTTCACTTCGATGTGGTATCTATTTATCTTTGGGACAAACAAAATAACGAGTTAATTCTAAGAGCAACACGGGGTTTGAATGTAGCCTCAGATCATCCCATCCGCCTTAGACCAGATGAGGGGCTGACGGGTCTTGTATTTGAAACACGCCGATCTCTAATTGTCATGCCGGCATCTGGTCATCCCCGTTATAGGTATTTTCCCGATATTGGTGAGGAGGAATATGAGAGTTATATCGGTGTGCCTATTCTACTTCAGAACAGGTGCCTAGGTGTCCTTGTTGGGCAGACAAAAGAGAAGCGATTAATCAATCCGGCGGAAGAAACACTATTTCAGATTATTGCCTCCCGCCTTGCAGGACTCCTCGAAGTAGCGGATAGACTAGAGCGATTACGCGCCCCATCCGTTTTAAAAAATGAGACTAGAACATTTCAAGGCAAAGGCGTTTCGGGGGGATTCGCCGTAGGAACGGTCTATCTCTCTCGCGGTCTGTTTCAAGAGGTATCAGTAGATAAGCTTGAGTCATACGGTGTGGAAGAGGAAATCTCAAGGCTGTTGGATGCCTTAGTAAGTGTGGATAAGGATCTCCTTAATCTCATTCAAGCCCTTGAGAAAGAGGGAATACTATCCGAGAATGAGATAAACATATTTCAAACCCATCTTTTGATTTTAAAGGACTCTACCTTTCAAAAGACAATTATAGAAAAGATCAGAGAGAAGGGTATAGCAGCAGAACTCGGTGTCATAGAGGGAATTGAATCCATAGCAGGACAGTTTGAAAACCTGGACGATCCCTATCTTAGAGAAAGGGCACAGGATTTTCGCGACCTTGGGGAAAAGATTCTCTATTACCTCTTACGCTCTAGGGGAAGAGAAAAGATCTTTACAAGACCCCGGGAAGGCTCCATTGTGGTTGCTTATGATCTGGGCCCCTCTTTCTTGGCAATGCTTCATAAAAATAAGATTGCGGCAATAGTAACCGAGAAGGGCGGAGAGACATCTCATACCACTATCCTTGCAAGGTCTCTGGGGATTCCTGCCGTTGTGGGAATAGGAAATATTTGCAATCTTGTAAAATCGGGTGAAACACTCTTAGTTGATGGAAAGACCGGATTTATTTTTTCGAATCCCGATAAAGACCTAGTTCTTGAATATGAAAATGCCTATCGTAATCTGGCTAGGCTAAAAGAGGTTATTGAAAGAGAAGAAGCAGATACTCATGATACCTCTACCTCGATTAAATTGACGGCCAATATCGGGTTTCCAGCCGACATAGAAGTGGCAAAACAATACCATTTAAAGGATGTGGGTCTCTTTCGGACAGAGTTTGCTTTTGCACAATACAGCAGATGGCCAGGAATCCAAGAACAGATAAAAATCTATGAGGACTTAGCACGCCAATTTGAAGGGTACATCACAATACGAACCCTGGATATAGGTGCCGATAAGCTACTTCCCTACTTTAACTTCCCTAACGAGGCAAACCCACTTCTTGGACTCAGAGCAATACGATTCTCTATGGAGTATCTAGATCTATTTGAGGATCAGATAAGGGCGATTTTGCTGACGGCAAAGAAAGGCTACTGTTTTCGAATCCTTCTCCCAATGGTATCCAATGTATGGGAGGTAGAAACGACAAGGGAAATATTAGAACGGCTAGGAACTGAGATAGAAATACCACATACTGAGCTACCGCTCCTTGGAATCATGATGGAGGTGCCCGCTGTCCTTCATCAATTAGATGACTACAAAGACATTATTGATTTCGTTTCAATAGGAACAAACGATCTAACTCAGTACCTCTTAGCTGTTGATAGGAATTCCAACATTGTAGGACACCTTTATTCCGGTTTTCATCCCGCCGTACTGCGGACACTTAATGATATCTTTCTAAAAACAAAATCCCTTGGAAAGGAGGTTACGGTCTGTGGCGAATTGGCCGGAACAGCATCAGGAGCTCTGGCACTAATATCAATAGGATACCGGCAGTTAAGTGTTTTGCCCTCCCGCGCTCCGGTTATTCGATACCTATGCAAACGAATTAATGAGGATCTCTGCCGCAGTGTCCAATCCAAAATCTTGGGTGAGAAAAAAGAGAGGGAAATAGAGAGGTATCTAAATGAAGCATTAGAATCTATTGACCCTAGCCTGGTTGAGTTTGAGTAAATCACATAGTTTTTTAACACCGGGAAAAGAGAGGATTTTCCTCCACCACACTTTTCTTTCCTTAGTCTTTCTGGTTATCTCATTTAAGAAATTAAGAACGATTCTATTAAATTCATCGCCCTTTTCAATAAAAAGGAGATGTCCGGTTCCTTTAAGAGTAATAAACTCTGAGTTCGCAATCCCTTCTGCAAGGCGCTTTGAGATTTCGGCTGGGATGATTCTATCCTCAGAGCCGGTCACCACAAGTGTCGGAGCCTTTATTTGATATACCCTATCAGCCGCATCAAATTCCACCGCGGCTATAAACTGGCGTTTCCATGCATAGAGCGGCTGTAGATTGGCAAGTCGCCAATCTACAATACGATTAACCTCATCATCATGGGTTTTAAAGTATTCGGGCGTAAAGGCCAAAGAAAGCCCGTATCGAATCCTCTTCTCCGGCGTTAAGCCAAAGGAACTGATCTCCGGAACACTACCCTTACCACCAAGCTGAATCACATACGGCATTAATCCCCATAGCTTTGCAAAACTGTTCCAGAGATTGGAACTCATAGGCATAGTGTATTTCCCCCCAAAACTCGTCGAAACTAAAATAAGGCTCTTTACCATACCTGGATGCCTTAGAGCCAACTCCTCAGCAATAAAACCCCCCATAGAGACTCCGAGAACATGGGCTGGGCCTTCACCGAGGGCTTTGAGAAGACCCGCTGCATCTTCTGCCATCATCTCGATTGTATATTCAACATCGGGCTTATCTGTATTTCCGACCCCGCGGTTATCAAAAACGATAACCTTGTATTTCCTAGAAAAATCGGGAATCTGTTTAAACCACATCCAGCTTGAGTAGCCAAGCCCTTCAATCAGAAGAAGGGACTCACCCTCTCCATGAGTTTCATAGTATATATTGATGCCGTTTACCTTTACCTTGCCAGGTCTATGATTTTCCATTCTGCTTTATCAAATCCAAGGAATGACTTATTCGTTGTTCTTTCTCTTTGTCAATTATCAAACCCCTTTCTTTAAAAACCTCCTTTGCAGCATACATAGCGTTAAGCGCTGCCGGAAAACCGGCATAGACCGCCATTTGAATAATTATTTCTATAATCTCCTGAGGCGAAACCCCAACATTAAGTGCCCCATTAATATGCACCTTTAACTGTGAAACGGCATTGCCTAATGCTGTAAGTGCTGCAATAGTGGCAATTTCCCTCGATTTCAAGTCTAACCCAGGACGGCTGTAGACATCTCCGAAGGGAAATTCAATTATATAGCGGGCCAAGTCAGGAGCGATGTCTTTTAAACGTTCAATCACCTGCTCCCCAACCTTGGCATCAATCTCATTGAGTTTTTTCAACCCCTGTTCGTATCTATCTTTACTCATTATAACTCTCCTTTTTTTATTCCACTGCTCTTAAGTCAAACACGTATAACTTTTTGCCTTCTTATCTTAATTTTTATCTATCTCAAAAAGCGAGGATAAACACACCAATATCTCGCCTCATAGTTTATTTAAAGAAGCCTTACTAAGTGTCGATTAAGTTTTAGTTTATTTTCTATGAATTAATTCAAAGAACTAATAATGATAAGGGTATATCTCAAGAGAACAATCTCTAGAAAATACTCTACGTTGGATTGGATGAGATCGCTTGGAGACTCGAAAGATAATTGTCCTTTACCAAACCGCTAAGATCCTTAAAGACCTCAGTAAAATCGGCAACTCTTATCTCTTCCTTCTCCTTTCTCTCTGCCATAATAAATTCACTCCAATATGTTTATCTAAGATTAAAAATAATACCGATAAGAGGCTTGTCAAGTGTTTTATTCGCATTTGCGAATAATTAATTTATGCTATTTCTTTGATATAATTAGCAAAATTGTTTAAGCTATATTTAGTTTATGCAATTGCTAATAAATATTGTATTTTCATTAGCTGCATTGATTATTAACACACTAACAGTATAAAATTATCCCTCAAATTTTTATAAACTAATTTGGCTGTTATAGTAGACCAGTTTCGATTTTGGTATGTATAAATAAAAAAGAAGAGAGGAGAAAATGATATGCCGGAAACTGAACTTCCTAATCTAGATGAGATTGAAGAGATTAAGGGAAAGAATTTTACAAAGCGTGTGGCACTTGCTACGGGAGTTTTCGCGGTTGTCTTGGCCATTGCTTCTTTGGGGGGGAAGGATGCCACAAGGGAAGCAATTCTAGCTCAGCAGAAGGCCTCAGATCAATGGGCGTTCTATCAGGCAAAGGTGATCCGCGAGCACCAGTATGGAAATGAGAAACTCCATATGGAAGCGGAACTAGCCGAGCGGGGCCCAAACATGAAACCCGAGGTGCGTCAGAAGTTCGAGGCACTTATGGCAAAGTTTGGGGAAGAAGAGAAACGTTACAATGCCGAGAAAAGGAATATAGAGGAAGAGGCTAAGAAACTGGAGCATGAAAGAGACCTAAACCGTGATAAGGACTCTTATTTCGATTATGCCGAGGTACTGCTCCAGATAGCTATTGTAATGTCATCCATTTCAATCCTCTCTGTTTCACGCCCTATTTTCTTCTTTAGCTTAGTTCTGGCTATAGTTGGAGCCCTTCTTACCATAGGCGGCTACACACTGCTATTTAAGATTCCATTTCTTCTATACAGAGGACACTAAAAGGCTGCAGAACTTATTTCAAAATTTCACATCTCAATTAAATCAACTTTGACATAACCTTCGCCTCCCAATCGGTTACTAGAGTCGAGAGCGCCTTTGCGAGTTCTTGTCCTCTTTTATCCATGGCAAATATCCTCTCCCACTCATCCAAATCCGAGTAACTGGAAAATTCCCAAATAGCTAAATAATGGGGCCTAGAGCCAAGAAGCACATTGCGAACATAGAGTCCCATAAGCTTAAATTGTGGAAGCTTCTTCTCGAAGTGCTTGGAAAATTTCTCGTAAGCTTCAACTATCTGTTTTTTTCTAGCTCTGGGTTTGGGGTTAAATCCTACAAGGTAATACATTATTTTCATCTCCTTAATTTTTTATGCACAGGTTCTTTTTATATCATAGAAAGCAGTTCGATGTCAAAATTTTTCCATAGGTATATTTAAATAAAGCTCAATAGGACTAGGAAAACAGAATTTAAGATCACACTGGTAAAGGGCTTATACCTGCAAGTCGAATAAGGGCTGTACTGTAGGGGCGCATTGCAGTGCATCCTATTAATCCTTATAAAACCTCCTTCCTTCTCTTGCCATATCTATAAGGAGTTGGGCGGGGATAAAGCGGGGACTAAACCTCGATGCAAGGCCCTCAAGTTTACCTACGACTACACTTGCCCCGACTGAATCTACGTACCTGAATGGTCCGCCGAGAAAGGGGGGAAACCCAAGCCCCATCACGGCACCTATATCCCCATCCCTTGGGCTTCTTATTATCCCCTCTTGAAGACAGAGTATCGCCTCGTTGACTAATCCGAGTGAGAGCCTCTCCTGGATTTCTTCTTTCGGAAAATGCTCTCTTGCCTGCTTAAACGGGAATAGGTCATAAACAGACCTATCAACCCCCTTTGTCTTGCCGTTATAAGTGTAAAACCCCTTTTTGTTTTTCCTTCCCATTCTTTTATCTAGAATGAGCTTCTCTATATGCGATGGGTATTCTAACCTCCTGCCAAATGCCTCATAAATGACCCTTCCAATCTTTTCCCCTACATCAATCCCTATTTCATCAAGCAGCATCAGGGGTCCTACCGGAAATCCAAATTCAACCATAGCCCCGTCAATATCCTCAACCGCCGCTCCCTCATTGAGGAGATATATAGCCTCATTCATATAAGGAGCGAGAATCCTGGTTGTATAAAACCCAACCCCGTCTTTTACAACAATCGGGATTTTTCCAAGGTGCTTTCCGAGGTCGAGCGCCGTGGCAATTGTTTTCTCTGATGTGTCGGGAGTCCTTACGATTTCAAGAAGCATCATCCTGTGAACAGGGGAAAAAAAGTGCATCCCAATGAGATTGCCCGGGCGTTTTGAGGAGATTCCAATCCGAGAGATGGGCAGAGATGAGGTATTAGAAGCAAATATACAGTCCTCAATTGTAACGGATTCAACCTCTTCTAACACCTTTCGTTTTAATTCCAAGTCTTCATATACGGTCTCCATAACCAAATCGGCTCTGCGAAATCCCGTGTAATCGGATGTGCCGCTGATTAGATTCAATCTCTTCTCCATCTGGATTTTTGTAATGCCCTGCCTTTTGTATCTCTCCCTAAAATAGTCATAGCATGTTCTTAATCCTTTTCCCACGCTCGCATCATCCTTATCCTTCATTCTTACTGTAATACCAATATCGGCACATATGCAGGCAATTCCGGAGCCCATAAACCCGGCTCCTACTACCCCGATTTTTTCTACCCTTTTTGGTTTTATGTCTCTGTTTTCAATAACCGGGTCTTTTTTTATTGCATTTGTAGAGAAGAAAATGTTGATCAACTGCCGCGATGTTTCGCTTACGGAAAGCTCACCGAAATGAGCGGACTCAACATGGAGTCCTCTGTTAAAGCCGTGATTGAGTCCAATTTCTACAGCCTCAAGCGCCATAATCGGCGCAAGATAATTGCCATGGGTCCTCTTTACAACCCCTTTTCGATATTTGTCAAAAAGTATTCTTCTGCCGAGAGGGTTTTTCTCAAACAGTAGTTCTCTGAAGCCTCTAACCATCGGGCGCACCGGTTTTAGTCTGTTTGAAGAGATCAAAGGCGCCCTCTTTTTTGCTATATCAAGAAGAATCTCCTTCGGTACCAACTCATCAACGAGTCCTATTTTTTTTGCTCTCTTTGAATCTATGCTCTTTCCGGTAATAATCATATCGAGGGCTTGGGCAATTCCAATGAGTCGAGGAAGCCTCTGGGTTCCTCCTGCCCCAGGAATTAAGCCAAGTTGCACCTCAGGAAGCCCCAATATGGTCTTTGGGTCGTCCGTAGCGATTCTATATTTGCAGGCAAGGGCAACCTCCATCCCACCGCCAAGACACGCCCCGTGTATGGCGGCCACAAAAGGAATCCTTGAATTTTCAATCTTATTTAAAATCTCCTGGGCCTTCAGGCTAAGTATCCTTCCTTCATCAACCGATGAGATTTTTAAGAATTCGTTTATATCCCCGCCCGCAATGAAATTATCCTCTTTGGCGCTCACAATTACCGCAGCTCTTATTTCTCCCTCAGTTTCTATGCGGTTTAAGATGCTCTCTATTTCCAGCATGCCCTCGCGTGTGAGTTTGTTTACCTTTTCACCGGGCAGATCCATCGTAACAATGCAGATTCCCTGGGCATCTATTTCAAATGAAAAGGCATTCATTAATTTACCTCCGATTTAGTTGAATATGATAAACTGCAATTAACCGTGTAACCTCCAGTAGTTGTCATTACAATTGTAGAGGCGACCCTTTCCCAATTTAATCGAGAACTGCCCAAGAGAGTAAGAGGGCACACAAGCCACACCAATATTTGTCATTGAGAGGGAAGAAACTCCTTTGCCTGACTCATTCCCTTTCTACAACCATTGTTACGCCAAGGGCACCGGCGGCGCAGACGGTAATTAAACCGAAATTGCGGCCGCGCCGCCTGAGCTCATTGAGAGCCCTGATTGTAAGCCTTCCTCCGGTTGCACCAAACGGATGACCAATTGCAATTGAGCCGCCTGAAACATTAAATTTGTCCATATCAATCTCTCCGATGGGGTTGCTTCTGCCGAGTTTTTCTTCGGCGAATTTCTTTGAACCAAAGGCTTGGATATTTGAAAGCACCTGTGCAGCAAACGCCTCATGCATCTCTATAAGATCAATGTCACTGAAAGAAAGCCCAGCCCGCTCAAGCGCAATTGGAGTCGCATAGGTAGGTCCCATAAGAAGCTGATCATCGGGAGAAAGGGCAGCGTAGGCATAAGAACGGATGTATCCAAGGGGTTCATAACCCAGAGCCTTAGCCTTTTTCTCTGACATGAGGAGAAGCACAGATGCGCCGTCCATAAGAGGGGAGGAGTTCCCGGCAGTCACCGTGCCGTATCTCCTATCAAACACGGGACTGAGTTTAGAGATGGCTTCAATGTTTGTATCTTTACGAATTCCGTTATCGGCTGCAACAACGGTTGAAAAATCAGGTGGAACTAAGATGCGAATAATCTCTTCTTTGAATCTCCCATCTTCCGTCGCTCTATGGGCAAGCCTGTGACTCCTGTATGCAAATGCATCCTGGTCTTCACGGCTTATATGATTTTCTCTAGCCATTTTCTCCGCCGACTCCCCCATTGTCAGACCTGTAGAAGGCTCTACAAGCCTCATAATCTCCGGAGCCAGGTCTCGGAGACGAAGGCCTAAAAACGGCTTTGCTTTTTGTACAAAATTCTTCCCCTTGTACGAGTTATAGAGAACTGTCCTGAACCTTTTGGAGAATAAAACCGGAATATCAGAAAGAGATTCTGTACCGCCTGCAACTACGACATCCGCATTTCCGCTCATAATGCTATCTGCCGCATTTGTGATTGCCTGGTTTGCCGAGGCGCACGCCCGCGTTACCGTATATGCAGGTGTCGAAGACGGAATTCCGACACCAAGTGCAATCTCCCTTCCTAGGTTTGGAGTTGGTGGGGAGAAAACAACTGTGCCGAATATGACCTCATCAATCTCTTTCGGATCAATCTCAGTACGGTTTAAGAGTTCAACAGTAGCGATTTTCCCCAAATCGAGAGCAGAGAGGTTTCTAAAGAGCGTTCCCGACCTTACAAACGGCGTTCTAAGTCCATAGACTATCGCAACCCGTCTTCCGTTTTTAACTGAAATTCTCACAATTCGCACCTCACCAAAAATCTATATCTATTTTATCTGTGGTAGGAGATATAGGAAAGTTTTTTCTAAAGAGCTAAATTCTGGTTTGTGATATAATAATAAATATGGTATTTAGCCAGGTTTGATATTACTAGCATTTTTTACTTTCAGCTTAATCTCAATAAACTTAGAGTGATCTAGACGTAGCAGGTTGAGCAATTTGTGAGCCACATAGTCTTCAAAATCGTCGAGTGTTCCATCTGAGTAGATTACATTCCATATCATTTCCATTAAATCGTATTTCTCATCCAAGCTGAGGTTTTCGTTAATCAGATTGGTGAAGTGCCAAAGACTGGGAGAGCTTTCACGCTCTCTCTTGGATGCCTCAATAAGCTCATTTGCCGATGAATCAGTCATCTTAAATTTGGTCTTTAGAAGATCAATAATTTTCTGTAATTCTTCTTTGGAGAGTTTAGAATCCGCTGTAGCTGCCTCAAGCAGAATCACACACGTTGCTATCTCTAATTTCTTTTCCTCATCTCTTTTAGGGTTTACAGATTCGCCGGTTTTAAAGATTCTCTTAAAGGCCTCTAACATGATTATTTCCTCTTTAAATATTTATCATATTTTTGGCAAAAAAAGGCAAATTTATCTCCTCTCGGCATGTGTTGATAAGGAGTTATTCTCAGTGAGATAATGATGTTAAGAGAAATGTATGAGTAAAAGACCACTACCGAAGGTTCACAATAATGAAAATAGGAGTTTATATTTCGGCTGTTTTAATATTTCTCTTTTTGCTGCTTCCAAGTCCGGTATATTTAAAAGAGGATTATTCATCTCAGATTGAGGCGAAGTTGCAACCAATGTATCAGTGTTCGGCAGGTCACCTTCACATCCCCGGCATTATAGAGAACAAATCGAATTTAACCTTGGGGAAAGTCATAGTAGAGGGAAAGGTCTGTGATGAAAATGGAAATCTCGTCTCTTCTATCTCCTCTCCGATAGACAGCGACACAGTTGCGCCCGGCAAGACCGCTCCTTTTAATCTCGAGTTCATCGACATCGTAGGCTCCACCAACGCCAAGGTAAAAAGATATGATGTGAAGGTTATTGAAGCGGAGAAGGCTCCGCATTGAGAAATAGGTTAAATTCAATAGAATTTTTATATATTACAATGTAAGGTGAGATACTTTTAGAGACTATAAGATATCTTCCGCGTTCAGTTTAGTCGCAGCCAAAGAGGTTTTCGCTTGCACTCTTTTCTAAACCGTGATAGCTTAACTACTTATTATTCGTTGAGATATAAGGAGAAATAGAAAGTGTCATTTCCCGTTGAGCTTAGAGAAAAGATAGACGAGATTGTGTCTAAATCTGAAACAAAGAAATCCGCTCTTATTCCCGTTCTCCGCGAGGTTCAAAATAGATACGGCTGGCTCTCTTTGGAGTCCATGAAAGAGGTGGCCGAGATTCTCCGCATTCCTCCCGCGAGCGTTCAGAACGTGGCGACTTTCTATACGATGTTTTTCACAAAACCCGTTGGACGGCACGTAATCTGGCTCTGTAGAACCCTCTCTTGTGCTCTGAGGGGTGCAGAACACGTAGAGCACTATCTTTCGGAAAAACTCGGAATTCATACGGGAGAGACAACACCGGATGGAAAGATTACGTTCCTTGAAGCCGAATGCCTAGCCTCATGCGGAACCGCTCCCGTTATGCTCGTTGATGATGAACTCTGTGAGAATCTTACGAGAAAAAAGATAGATGAGTTGATTGAAAAACTGCTGAGGGATTAAACAAATGATGCATGATTCATGATGTTTTTTATCATGAATCATGCATCCTGTGTATTTCGTGGCTAAATAAACTATTCTCGCAATCCGAAATCCGAAAAAATGAATTCCCAAACCAGAGATCATGCGCTTGAAATTTTTAAAGAGGCAATAGAAGCAGCAAGCCCGGGAAGGTGCTTGCTCGAACATATAAGCCTCAATGGAGATACCCTCAGCGTTGACGTAAGGGAATATGATTTAAAAAAATACAAATCAATCTTTGTTATCGCCTTCGGAAAAGCCGCCCCACTTATGGCAAAGACTCTCGAAAATGTCTTAGGCGGGAGGATAACGGATGGGATTGTAGTGTCAAACTCACGACCTGCATTTGCCTTCTCAAGGATAAGATTTCTCATCTCAAGCCATCCCGTCCCGGATGTAAGGAGTCTCAATGCCGCAAGAGAAGTGGTGAAACTCCTTGAGAGCGTCGGTAAGGAAGACCTGGTGATTTTTCTAATCTCAGGAGGTGGAAGCGCGCTTCTTGCAATGCCCGCTCCGGGACTTTCAATTGAAGATAAGAGAAAAGTCACTGAAATGCTCCTTAAATCCGGGGTAGATACCTATGGGTTTAACGCTGTAAGGAAACACATCTCCCAGATCAAAGGAGGGGGTCTGCTTAAAATAACCCTTCCCGCTCAGGTTATAACACTTATACTTTCAGATGTTGTAGGTGACAGGCTTGATGCAATTGCTTCGGGTCCGACAGTTCCCGATCCGACGACATTTGAGGACGCATGGCGCGTTATAGAAGAATTCAGGCTTGAACACAAGATTCCACCTCAGGTAATCGTCCATCTCGAAGAAGGTAGGAGAGGGAGGATTCCCGAAACCCTAAAAAGAGGAGAGTTCGATCCCGACAGGGTTCAGACAGTGATTGTGGGGAATAATTTTAAATCGCTTCTTGCAGCGGAAAAGAGAGCCGCCCAACTTGGATACAATACTATTCTCATTTCCTCCCAGATAAAGAGCGAAGCAAGGGAGATTGCAAAAGCCGTGGCCGCGATGGCACTCGATATAGAAAGGTTCGATATTCCTGTAAAGAAGCCCGCCTGCATGATCTTTGGAGGAGAAACAACGGTTACCGTTACAGGAGGTGGAAAAGGAGGAAGAAATATGGAACTCGCCCTCTCTTTTTCAATGGAGATAATGGGACACCATCAAATCGTGGGTCTTTTTTGCGGCACGGATGGAATTGATGGCCCGACGGATGCGGCCGGGGCAATCTGCGACGGAAGGACAAGAGAGCGTGGGAGGGAAATAAACCTCAGCGCAAGGATGTCCCTTATTCAGAACGACTCTTATACATTCTTCGAGAAATTGGGAGACCTGGTTAAAACAGGCCCTACAGGAACAAATGTCATGGACATAGGCGTTGTAATCGTAGAATAAACCCGAATTAATCCTTTGTCCGCAGTCAAATATATAGATAGCAAAAATGAATTACGCAATAATTTCTGATATTCACTCAAACCTTGAAGCACTGAAAAGTGTATTTGAAGAAATAGACAAACTCGGCACGGATAGAACCATCTGCCTCGGAGATATTGTAGGCTACGGCGCAAACCCGAATGAGTGCGTGGAGATAATAAGGGAAAGAAAAATCGAATCTATAATAGGCAATCATGATGCTGTCGCATGTGGGAAAAAAGAGCCTTTCGATTTTAATTCCATAGCAAAAGAGGCGGCACTCTGGACAAGGGCTGTCCTTACGGCTGAAAACAGGGAATTTCTCTATAACCTCCCGGAAATGGGGGAGATTGACGGCTTTCTCATAGTCCACGGTGCAATATCCGACCCTGATTTATATATACTCTCAGTCTATGATACCTTTGGTGAATTTAATTTGATGAATAAACGGAATATCTGTTTTTTTGGCCATACACACGTGAGGACATATTATGTTTTGATTGGCGGCGATGTGCAATGCCGCTTCGAATATGAGTTTAAGATAAAACCGGAAGCAAAGTATCTGATAAATCCCGGAAGCGTTGGACAGCCGCGCGATAGAGATCCCCGTTCCTCTTTTCTCATATATGACTCTAAAGAGGCGACAGTGAGATTCATAAGACTGGAGTACGATATAGAATCGGCTAAGCAGAAGATAATCCGAGCCGGTCTGGATAGAAGGCTTGCTGATAGACTATCTTTGGGAATCTGATTACCCGGACTTGAATTTAGATAATGCTCTTAGCCACAGGGGATACAGAAAAGGGATTTAACAAATGAATCTTTGTGTTTTATTCCCGCTATATCCTCTGCGGTCAGTATCTTTTACATCTTATGTCATGGTATATTGAAGGTTCTTCCGTGCAGGTATAAACTCTAGGGTAATATGGCAACCTCACCCCTTAGACCCCTTCCACAGAATGAAGATGCAGAGCAGTCAACGCTGGGGGCTATCCTTATAGACAGCAGTGTCATAAGCCAAGTTGTTGAGATTCTAACGGTTGATGATTTCTATAAAGAGGCGCATAGGAAGATATTTAGCGCAATCGTTGAACTTGACAAAAACGGTAAACCTGTAGATATACTCACGGTCTTTAACTATATGAAGTCCAAGGGGCAACTCCTCGAAGAGGTGGGTGGAAGCAGCTATCTTACTTATCTCACCGGTGTCGTGCCCTCTACTGTGAATGTTGAGTATTATGCAAGGCTCGTTAAGGAAAAGGCTATATTAAGACGCCTTGTCATTGCCGCAACCGAGATTGCAAATCGCAGCTACGAAGGGGGCATGAGCGCTGATGAAGCCGTTGACATGGCGGAGAAGGCGATTTTTGATATATCTCAGCACAAGATAAAGCCGAGTTTTTATGAGACCAGAGAGCTTGCCGCAAAGGCACTTGAAATCATAGAAACCCTACATGAGAGAAAAGAGCTTATCACGGGGGTTCCGACAGGATTTGAAAAATTAGACCATATGACATCTGGGCTTCAGCCCTCGGATTTGATAATTGTTGCGGCAAGACCAGGGCTTGGAAAAACCTCGTTCTGCCTCAATATAGCCGCCCACGCGGCAATAGAGAATAGAAACCCCGTAGGGATATTTTCTCTCGAGATGACAAAAGACCAGCTTATGCTTAGAATGCTATCGAGTAGAGCAAAGGTAGACTACTCAAAGATAAGAAGCGGATATATAAAGGATGAGGAACTGGCAAAGCTTGTAAATGCGGCCGATATATTCCGCCGGGCAAAAATCTATATTGACGATACACCCGCAATCGGCATACTGGAGCTCCGCGCAAAGGCAAGGAGACAGAAGAGGGAGAAAGGGTTAGACCTTATTATTGTTGACTACCTCCAGCTTATGCGCGGAAGCAGAAAGACGGAAACAAGAGAGCGCGAGATTGCAGAAATCTCCGGGTCTCTTAAAGCCCTAGCAAAGGAATTAGATATTCCCGTGATAGCCGTCTCTCAACTCAGCCGTCAAACGGAAGCCCGCGCCAATAGGGTCCCTCAACTCTCTGACCTTCGTGAAAGCGGAGCCCTAGAACAGGATGCCGATGTTGTTATTTTCATACACAGAGCCGATGCATACGAAAAGGAGCCCGACAAAAAAAACGGGATTGCTGAGATAATAATAGGGAAACAGAGAAACGGTCCCACGGGGGTAGTAAAGCTCGCCTTCTTAGACAAGCTCGGAGTCCCGAGTTTTGAAAACCTCGCCGAAGGATACGAAGAAATATTCTAAAGAAGGATCTCCAATCGCTGCCAGTAAAAGATATTGTAGCCCGTGATGTGAATCCTAAGCACCTCATTGTCCGCACAACCAGCGGTTCCTCAGGCGAGCCGTTCACCATACGGCGAACATGGTTCGAGGAGCGTTACCTGGGGGCGCTTTGCAAGCGCGCCATGCATTACTACGGACTGCGAATTAGGGATAGGCAAGCCGATATTCTCAATATCGGACCGCTGCACCCCAGTGATAATCAGCTCTTACGCCGAGCTTTTAATGCACTGGGTCTCTATCCCAAGACTGGAATTCATGCCATGTTACCCCTGGGCGAAATCGTGCAAACCCTGCAAAATCTCCGTCCCCATGTGGTGGCGGGGTATGCGGGAGTGCTGGCGAAGGTTGCAGAACTCATCAGTGATATTGACAGCCGGATGATCCGACCCAGATTCGTCGCGGTTGGCGGGGAGGTGCTTACCCCACTTATGCGGCATCAAATCACCGAGGCTTTTGCATCACCCGTTTTTGATATATACGGCAGCCACGAATTCAACCTTATCGCGTGGGAATGCAAAGACACAGGTGAATTCCATACGTGTGATGACGGCATGATCGTCGAGGTCATCAATGACGGTCGTCCTGTGGCTACAGGCGAGCGGGGCGAAGTGGTAGGAACAAACCTCCATTCTCTTGCGATGCCCTTAATTCGATACAGGCTC
>PSLL01000002.1:146878-152706 GCA_040289575.1 Candidatus Dadabacteria bacterium
GGACAGCCGTTTTCGACTATACGGGCGGTTCAGGGGCGGATGATTGACTACTTTCTGCTCCCCGGCGGCCGCGTGATACATCCCTACGAAATTTCACTGATCCTCGCGCGAGATTGGGTCTCTTGGATCCGTCAATATCAGTTGATCCAAAAACAGGAGGATAGGATCATCTTAAGAGTGGTGCCCTCCTCCACTCCCACACCACAAAAGCTGGTCCTAATAGAGGAGTCTATATCTGCTCTACTGGGACGGGGGGTGGAGTTTCGCGTGATTCTCGTGCCTGAAATCCGACTTGAACCGAGCGGTAAGTTCCGAGTTTCCCGCTCATTTGTGAAATCTGATTACGACGGAATTGACTGGAATCACAATCAGACAAGTCGGTCTGGAGTCTCCCCATACAATAAACCGTGAACCATATTTAAATTTTCCTTAAATGCATACCCAAACCGAATTTGACAGAATAAATGGAATAAGTCCGATTATTGAAATACTAGGCGGTTTCAATACTACCCAGATATTCGTCCATAGCGTTAATTCACTAGAGAATATTGCCGAAATTGCCATGATCGCGTCTGGATTAGAAAAATATCCCGAAAGGTCTTTGGTATTTGCTAGACGAGATGATATTGTGTGTGTCGCAGAAGCGGTGGATAAACGGTATATACAATTTCTCCGCAGCCTCGGAATCGGTCCTAGGAATGGAAATATTGTCGTGGTATCGGAGAATGTTCATCCAAATTCGAGCACTAACCTCTCAGATCTATTAATGGGAAATTATGAGGCACTTTTAAAGATTCGAAATCTGACCAAACGAAATAAAAAGATTATTTTGAACCCCTTTATCGCGACATACAGAGAATTTAAGTTGTCAAAGATTTTGGAAGAGGTACTGGGTAGAAGAGTCCATTTGATCGGAGGGAATTCGGATTTAGTTGATTATGTTAACCATAAGCACAATGTTAGGGCAAAAGCACTTGAGCTTGGTGTACCTGTCCCCGAAGGGGATATAATAGAACTGCGATTAGGGAGAGATGGAAGGCCACTTGATCTAACACCTATCGAGGCCGCCTTCAATCGTTACATTCATAAAACCGGAAGGGTGGTTGTTAAAGGGTCTTACGGCGCCTCAGGGTCTTCGCTTTTCATCGTTGAAAACAACCCCGAGAGCATTAAAAAAACACTGAGCAATATATCAGGAAGGATTGATAACAGGATATATATAGTGGAGGTAATGGTTGATGTCATTGTCTCTCCAAATATCCTCATGCACATAGAACTGGGCAATGGCAGGATATTATGTGTCGGTATTACAGATCAGCTTTTGAGTGATAAACTGGTGCACGAGGGCAATATTTATCCCCCGAGTGCCAAGACCATAAATGACATGGTGAATTCAGCACAGAGAATATCAAAATGGCTACAAACCGAGGGATACCGTGGACTGGTAGGCTTTGATTTTGGGGAGTATGTTCATCCGAAAACAGGGGAATTCAACCATTTTCTTGCTGAAATCAATCCAAGGACTAATGCGGCAACCTATTCCAAATCCCTAATGGATCACCTTAACAGAAAACAGAAAGGGGGACCATACATAGAGGCATTTCTTTCGGCAAATGTAAAGACAAAGGCAGGTTCATTTAGCGAACTCAATGAATTGTATGGGCACCTATTCTTCAATACTAAGACTGGGAAAGGATTAGTTCCTTACAATACCGGTTGCCTGGAGTATGACAAATTCACATTGGCTGTTTTTGGGAAATCCAGAAATGAAGTTATAGATATGTATGAAGATTTTAAATCATTATTGGAAAAGGAATAGATAGAAGAAAGAGTCTCAGCGGCGCGCCTATTAATATCTGCAGATACGTAGCGGATTTACAAGAGACTGTTGCAAGATTGGCTTCTTTATCGGTCTTTAATGATAGCCTCATTCATGCTTCCGGTTCTATACCCATCTATATCAACCGTGACATAAGTAAACCCCAGTTCTTTCAATCGCTTTGAGATCCTGGTTCTTAAATCTCGGCTTAGGACCTTTTCGAACTCGCCCTCATCAATTTCAATACGCGCAATCTTTTCATGGTATCTAACACGAAATTGCCTGAGACCGATCTGTCTTAAAAACAGTTCGGAGAGGGCTATGGTCTTGAGCCTGTCCTCTGTAACCCTAGTGCCATAAGGGATTCTCGAAGAAAGACACGCCATCTGTGGTTTATTCCATGTGGGGAGTCCCAATCTGCGGCTCAGTTCCCGAATCTCATCCTTGGTAAGTCCGGCCTCAAGGAGTGGCGCCCTTGCCCCCATTTCCTTTGCGGCATCCATTCCCGGTCTGAAATCGCCCAAATCCGAGAGGGTTGCACCGTAGATTACATTCCTTATCCCTAGCTCTCTTGCTTTACTAAAGCAAATACTGAAGAGCTCCGTTTTACAGAAAAAGCATCTTCTTGGGGAATTCTCCACATATCCGAGGATGTCGAGTTCATTGGAGTTTTCCGTTATGAGCCTCACGCCGATCCCTTTTGCAATCTCCCTTGCCTCTTCCAGTTCAAAAGCTGGATAAGACGGGGAGATTGCGATAAGGGCGACGGTATTTTCACCAAGAACGTCGTATGCGACCTTAAGAAGAAACGTGCTGTCCACCCCTCCTGAAAAAGCCACGAGAACAGATTCTAAATTACTCAGTATCCCTTTTAATCTGTCAATTTTTTTCTTCCATGTATCTTTCCTTTATATTATGTGATTCTATAGAATAATCTACCATAGGCAAATGAATCCTTACCACCTTGAGGAGCGTCTAAGGGGTAAATAGATTTCATTTGTTTAGTAGAGCATGTTGATGATGTTTGAGAATATAATTCGGTAAAGAGCCAATGCTGTCATTCCCGCGAAAGCAGGAATCCATAACCACTGAATATTTCTGGATTCCCGTTAAGTACATAGAGGAATGAAACCTTAGAGAGAGTACTTTGTCAATTACCTCAACTCGACCCATTACGATTTAGTTTTTAAGGTCATCAATTCGCCGCTACAATTTTTCCAGAGTTAAAAAATGAATTTATCTGAAATATCATTTAGACTTTTAGTAAGTTCTATTTTCAATAACAACGCCAAGAGGAGTTCATAAAAGATGCAAAACAGAACAAGGAAACACAATCAGGATGAAGAAAAAAAACAAAACGTGGATCATAACCGTTTTCTTATTGATAGCTATCGAACTGTTCGCGAATTTACCGAGGCACTTTGCAAACCGCTCTGCACCGAAGATTATGTAATTCAATCCATGTCCGACGTAAGCCCGACAAAATGGCACCTTGCACATACAAGCTGGTTTTTTGAAACCTTCGTGCTCTCTAAGATAAATCCCCATTATAAGCCCCCCCATCCACAGTATAGCTACCTTTTTAATTCATACTACATACAGGTTGGAAAAAGGCACGCCCGTCCAGAGCGCGGGCTTTTATCGAGACCGACTGTAGAGGAGGTCTATCATTATAGGCACCATGTAGACCAGAGCATGCTTGGATTTCTTAAAGAATCAAGTAAAGCGCAAATCGAGGAGATCGCGCCCGTAATTGAAATCGGTATACATCACGAACAGCAACACCAGGAATTGATAGTCACGGACATTAAGCACGTATTCTCAGTCAATCCGCTCCGACCTGTCTATGTAAATCTTGTTAATCCTAAAGTTTCATCCGTGCCCAAAATGAATTGGGTGCCGTTTTCTGTGGGGTTATATTTTATAGGACACGAAGGAGACGGTTTTGCATTTGATAATGAACTGCCCCGACATAGGGAGTTCCTCGAATCGTTCCAATTGTCATCCCGCCTTGTGACAAATGGGGAGTATCTCGAATTCATGGAAGATGGCGGCTATAGGAGACCTGAGCTCTGGCTATCAGACGGCTGGCATGCAGTCGAGGCAAATGGCTGGTGTGCCCCTCAGTACTGGGAGAAGATAGATGGGGGCTGGTGGATTTTCGCCCTCTCCGGCATGCGCGAATTAGATCCGAATGAGCCTGTGTGCCACGTGAGCTACTACGAGGCAGATGCATACGCCCGGTGGGCGGGCGCAAGACTGCCTTCTGAATCCGAATGGGAGATTGCCGCATCTAATATTCCAGTTGAGGGGAATTTTGTAGATAACGGCATTTATCATCCCGTAGCTCTATCTGATAAGAAGTCAAGCAGGACGATTAGTCAGATGTTTGGAGATGTATGGGAGTGGACGCGCAGTCCGTACGTGCCTTATCCCGGATACAAAACCCTGCCCGGCGCTTTAGGAGAATACAACGGAAAATTCATGTCAAACCAGATGGTCCTCCGGGGAGGCTCGTGTGCAACACCGAGGTCTCATATACGAAAGACATATCGGAATTTCTTTCCGCCCAATGCGCGCTGGCAATTTATGGGAATCAGGCTTGCTAAAGATGCGTAAGAACCTCTTAACGCTGCAGAGATTTGAACCCGAAGAGAATGACCTTTTATCCAAGGTGATAGGAGGCCTCCAAAAACCACAAAAGGAGCTCCCATGCAAGCTCCTTTATGACGAGAGGGGCTCGGCACTATTTGATCAAATCTGCGAGCTTGAAGAATACTATCTTACCCGAACCGAGATGGCGATTATGAATAGATACATTGGTGAAATCTCGGTCCTTCTCGGCAGGAGGTGTCTCCTAATAGAGTTCGGCAGTGGCAGCAGCCTGAAGATAAGGCTTTTATTAGACCATCTCCAAGAGCCAGCCGGTTATGTGCCAATTGATATTTCTGCCAAACATCTATTGAGATCTGTAACCGCACTCGCAGAGGATTACCCACACGTTAAGATTGTCCCTGTATTTGCCGATTACACACGGCCCTTCGATTTGCCCCTTTTGCGCTTCCCCTGGTCTCATAAGGTCGTTTATTATCCCGGTTCATCGATTGGTAATTTCACACCTGAACAGGCCACCGCTTTACTAAAACGCATTGCCAAGATCTCAGGCAATGGGGGCGGACTCTTAATCGGGGTTGATCTCAAGAAGGACAAAAAGACTCTGGAAGCCGCATATAATGATAAGAAGGGGGTTACGGCTGCATTCAACCTCAATATGCTTGAACGATTAAACCGAGAACTCGGCGCCGATTTTCGCCTGAATCAGTGGAGGCATCTCGCATTCTATAACAACCGTCAAGGAAGGATAGAGATATATCTGGTCAGCCTCAAAGACCAGTATGTGCGCATAGGCGATGCCGAAATCCTATTCAGGAAAGACGAGACCATATTGACTGAATACTCGTATAAGTACACGCCTGAGGAATTCGAGCAACTCGTTGGCGATACATTTCGGGTCGAGCATGTATGGACGGATAATCAAAATAGGTTCAGCGTGCAATACCTCTATGTTCGATAAATATGGAACGGAAACGAATTGAGTCAGAACCACGAAAGGAATCCGTCGGGGATTATCCTTGTCCCCTTCGCATCGAAGACTCTACGAAGCATATCAAGTTCATTTTCAACGACGTAGTCATTGCAGACACGCGGAGAGCCAAGAGGGTGCTAGAGACGAGCAGTCCGCCCGTTTATTACATCCCGACTGAAGACATAAAGACAGAGTATCTTAAAAGAACCCAGAAGAGCACAATCTGTGAATGGAAGGGTATTGCGTCTTATTACAATGTGATTGTGGGCGACAGGCAGGCTCAGAACACCGCTTGATCCTTTATGAAGAGAAGTATGGCGTTCTTAGCGAAGACTTTTATGCGGCTCTTATGTCTGGCAAGTTGACGCGCTATGATGATTACGACGAGACTCGCGCGGATTTCAGCTATTGGAAGGGCATCTA
>PSLL01000002.1:152728-154083 GCA_040289575.1 Candidatus Dadabacteria bacterium
TGAGAGGTGGCTGCGACGCAAACAAGCCTACACTACGCAACTCAAACAGCTCGATTTGGCTGAGGCGTTGCGCTTTCAATCTGCCTATTGACGATAAGTAACAATCCCCTGAAGTCACTTGCCAAAATGAACAAAGTTTTCATCCAAGTCATTCTGCTATCGGCATTCGTTTTCAGTTGCGTGTCGGTATCGGGTGTTCATACAAATCAGCATAAGGATGTTCTCAGCAGGAATCGGATATGCAAGAATCAGGGGATCTCCGGGGAGCTTTTTAGGAGAACGGAGCTATTTTTTGGCTCATTAAAACCGGACGGATCAATGGTGACTGATGAGGAATTTGAGCGTTTCCTCAAGAGTGAGATTACGCCACGTTTTCAAGACGAGTTGACTTTATTAGTCGGCACGGGTCAATTTAAAGACTCAAAGGGAGAGATTATTCGGGAGAAGTCAAGGCTGATTATATTGATCTACCCTTTTGGAGAGAGTGAAAGTAGCGAGCGGATTGAACAGATTAGAGACGCCTACAAAAGCGCATTTGGACAAGAGTCCGTGATTCGTGCCGATAGCCTATCGTGTGTATCTTTCTGAGTTTTTCTATGAAGGAGAAACATGACACATCAACCTATTCAGTTCTGGTTTGAGTTTGCAAGCACATACTCATACCTTTCTGTAATGCGTATTGAGCGTGTGGCAAAGGATGCGGGTGTGCAGGTTGAGTGGAAGCCTTTTCTCCTAGGCCCCATATTCCGCAGCCAGGGATGGGAAACATCGCCATTTAACATTTATCCGGCAAAGGGCCGTTATATGTGGCGCGACATGGAGCGTCTATGCATGAAGTATGGGATTCCGTTTAAGAGGCCGACTCAGTTTCCAAGAAATGGAGTCCTTGCGGCGCGGGTTGCGTGTATTGCAGCATCTGAAGGATGGTGTCCGGAGTTTACAAAGGCCGTGTTCCGCGCCAACTTTACAGAGGATAGAGATATTTCAGACCCCGCAATTATATCCGGAATCATTGAATCGCTCGGTCTGGATGGGCACCAAATGATTAGACGTATAGAGTCGCCTGAGAATAAGGGATTACTTCGGAATCAGACTGAGAAGGCTATTGCCCTTGGAATCTTCGGAGCGCCAACATTTGTCGTAGGTGACGAAATCTTTTGGGGAAACGACCGCCTGAAAGATGCGATTGATTGGTATAAAAGGCAAATACGAGAGTAAATTTCTCCTGTTTAACCCTTGAGTTAAGCCTCTTAACAAAACTATACTATTTTGCTTTGTTGCAAACACCGTTTCTTAGGGGTTGCTTGCTCAATGTTAATTCATGTATAGGCATCGTTGTATTGTAGGGGCTGATG
>PSLL01000086.1:0-3994 GCA_040289575.1 Candidatus Dadabacteria bacterium
GAAAGACACTTGCCCGCCCCGCCTGTTTCAATCCCACTATGGTGCGATTGCTACAAGGACTGGGGGTACTTTTGGGCGAAAGTGAAAGAGGTTTCAATCCCACTATGGTGCGATTGCTACAAAAATAGCGACTTCCGATTGGCAGTGTACGTCAACGGTTTCAATCCCACTATGGTGCGATTGCTACCGCTCGCGCCGCCTTGCGGGCGGCGTCTTCGTCCTGTTTCAATCCCACTATGGTGCGATTGCTACCCGCCCCACGCGTGGGGCGGCGGTAAAATCTAGCAAGTTTCAATCCCACTATGGTGCGATTGCTACGCGATGGTTTGCGTGACAGTGCTTGGGATTGTCGCACGTTTCAATCCCACTATGGTGCGATTGCTACATCTTCGCCCCCTGAATGCCCATTGCCTGGAGATATGTTTCAATCCCACTATGGTGCGATTGCTACTTGCGGCGATGGTGTCGTTTGCCCGCACATGCCCGAAGTTTCAATCCCACTATGGTGCGATTGCTACCACACTCGCTGTCGTGCACCCACACCGCCTCTTGAGCGTTTCAATCCCACTATGGTGCGATTGCTACCGGCTTTTCCCTTTCAGGCGTCTACCCATACGACCTCAGTTTCAATCCCACTATGGTGCGATTGCTACGGACTGGAGGTACAGGTAGTTGCCTTCCAGGGTGAATGTTTCAATCCCACTATGGTGCGATTGCTACCATTCGGGTTTAACGTCCACCACCACTTATTATACCAGTTTCAATCCCACTATGGTGCGATTGCTACAGATGTCGCCTTCTTCAACGTGAGTGAATTGCCGACGGTTTCAATCCCACTATGGTGCGATTGCTACTCAGCAAGATAGAGGAGCGGGAGGGAGTAGCAACAAGTTTCAATCCCACTATGGTGCGATTGCTACGCGCCGCGCTCCCAGGGTATCGCCCATGGGGGCGGCTGTTTCAATCCCACTATGGTGCGATTGCTACCACATTGCGTCGGGTCTGGTGACACATCGTTGCCCCGTTTCAATCCCACTATGGTGCGATTGCTACGAAGAATACACAGCGTTCAAGGAAGTCGCCCAAGCGAGTTTCAATCCCACTATGGTGCGATTGCTACATGATGAGGTTGAATTCGTGCTCAAGCGAGGGGAGGTTTCAATCCCACTATGGTGCGATTGCTACAAGGCGGGCGGGGCGGCACATATTTAACATATTATAGTTTCAATCCCACTATGGTGCGATTGCTACCGAGAACTTTCTCGACGACAGCCCTACCCCCACGCGTTTCAATCCCACTATGGTGCGATTGCTACTGGGAGAAGTGATACCCGACCTATCTGCTCGCCTCCAGTTTCAATCCCACTATGGTGCGATTGCTACATCGGGCTCATCTGCGACAATTGTCGTAGTGAGCCCGGTTTCAATCCCACTATGGTGCGATTGCTACCGACCTAACAGACGTTTCCATTACATCCCCTACAGCGTTTCAATCCCACTATGGTGCGATTGCTACCCGTCAGGCGCTGGAGGTCCTGGAGGACCTCCCGGTTTCAATCCCACTATGGTGCGATTGCTACCGTTGCTGCTCAAACTGCTCAAAGAAAAGCTGGAAGAGTTTCAATCCCACTATGGTGCGATTGCTACGATAAGATGAACATCGCCCACCCACCCGTCCTCGTCGTTTCAATCCCACTATGGTGCGATTGCTACAAACCTGTTGGCGGTCCCCGATGTAGGAAGTTTTGAGTTTCAATCCCACTATGGTGCGATTGCTACATGTTCCCGGATTGGTTCCCACACCTCTCGTGGAATGTTTCAATCCCACTATGGTGCGATTGCTACCCGAACCGTCAGCAATATCGTGACTGTGGTCGGCAGTTTCAATCCCACTATGGTGCGATTGCTACGGTGACGCAAGATGGCAAAGCGTTGGTCGTTTACGGAAGTTTCAATCCCACTATGGTGCGATTGCTACTAATTGAAAACGTTCAGCCACCCGATGTTGACGCCCGGTTTCAATCCCACTATGGTGCGATTGCTACGCGGGCGTGGTGCCACCGACAACGGTGAGGCTGGCGCGTTTCAATCCCACTATGGTGCGATTGCTACCCTTCCCAATAGCCGCCTTCCTTGCGAAGGCACTCCAGTTTCAATCCCACTATGGTGCGATTGCTACACGTGAAATCGTCCCGCCCCCCAAGCCCGGCGAGGGGGTTTCAATCCCACTATGGTGCGATTGCTACCCCGAGTATATCAAGAGCCCATGCAAACATTCCTAGTTTCAATCCCACTATGGTGCGATTGCTACTTGCGAGGGCGACAGGGAGCGGGCGCGGCAAGTCTTTGGTTTCAATCCCACTATGGTGCGATTGCTACGGTGGCACGGTACATATTATAGGGGAGCAAACGCGATTGTTTCAATCCCACTATGGTGCGATTGCTACCCGTTGCTGATCGGTCAACTGCGTGCTGTAGCGGGTTTCAATCCCACTATGGTGCGATTGCTACATTGTATTTGCTCCCCTATAATGTGCGCTATTGCCCGGTTTCAATCCCACTATGGTGCGATTGCTACGATTTTGCAACACGTGCAACAGCAGAAGTAATGCAGGTTTCAATCCCACTATGGTGCGATTGCTACTATGCTCTGTGAGATTGAGAGTGAAGATCTCCTGCGCGTTTCAATCCCACTATGGTGCGATTGCTACATGTCCTTGATGCCGCTGGCGTTCGTCGCCCCAATAGTTTCAATCCCACTATGGTGCGATTGCTACGGGTTTGTTGTGGCTGATTTTCGCGGACTCTCGTGAGTTTCAATCCCACTATGGTGCGATTGCTACGACGCCCTGCTGGAAGACTTAACACGTCCGTTCTAAGTTTCAATCCCACTATGGTGCGATTGCTACTGACTTCCATTGCTGCTCCCCCCTTCTCGGATTTTTGTTTCAATCCCACTATGGTGCGATTGCTACTTGGAAAGTCCTCTTGAAGAGAAAAGCAAAGAGTTCAGGTTTCAATCCCACTATGGTGCGATTGCTACCCCGCTTGTTGGCGTAATATCCGTTACGGCACCCGTGTTTCAATCCCACTATGGTGCGATTGCTACACAATTGTCGTAGTGAGCCCGAGGAGTGCGTTGATTGGTTTCAATCCCACTATGGTGCGATTGCTACTGTCTATGATGCTGCCCGCGGTAAGTAAGAAGCAAAAGTTTCAATCCCACTATGGTGCGATTGCTACTGCCCCAAACGATTTTGTAATTCTTGCGGGTCTTGCGTGTTTCAATCCCACTATGGTGCGATTGCTACAGCGCCTGTAACGCCTGCAAATACGCCTTCAGTTGCGTTTCAATCCCACTATGGTGCGATTGCTACGCAGCCTACCTTGGGGACGATCATGATCCTGAGGGAGTTTCAATCCCACTATGGTGCGATTGCTACGTAGCACGTTATAATTGCTTTGGGAGGTGACAGAACAGTTTCAATCCCACTATGGTGCGATTGCTACTGACGCGGGCGGCAACCTTCTCAAGCGCCGCCCACACGTTTCAATCCCACTATGGTGCGATTGCTACCCCGTCAGCCCATCAATGTACTCGCGCATGTAATCTCGTTTCAATCCCACTATGGTGCGATTGCTACTAGAGGCACAACATTAAAGCCTCTTTGCCAAGTTTCGTTTCAATCCCACTATGGTGCGATTGCTACGAATACCTTCGTTTCGGCGCGGGGCTTGCCGTTCATGTTTCAATCCCACTATGGTGCGATTGCTACTGGAAAAGTCTATCCGTGCCTTGGAGGATGCATTTTGTTTCAATCCCACTATGGTGCGATTGCTACTTTCCGTCGCCATCTCTGCCTGCTCCGCCCGCGCGGGTTTCAATCCCACTATGGTGCGATTGCTACGTGTGCTTCGCGCGTGTAACGCCCCGCCCACTCCTGGTTTCAATCCCACTATGGTGCGATTGCTACCGGCACCGAAACCGCAAAGG
>PSLL01000037.1:0-19684 GCA_040289575.1 Candidatus Dadabacteria bacterium
TAGGGCTCTTTCACCAAATGATAAATAGGGCTTATGAAGGCATCAGCCCCTACAACACAACGATGCCTATCTATGGAATTAACATTGAGCAAGCAATCCCTAAGAAACGATGTTTGCAACAAATCATGACAGGAAAGTTATATAAACCGACCCGATCCGGCGCTTTCGGTATTGAAATTTGAACTGAAAGAACAAAAGCAATATAATAAGTTATTCAGGAGGATGGATTTAAAGATACTAAGTCAATCTTATTATACGCTATCAAAAACTCGATTTGGTATTAGCCAGGCTTATTCAAGCAACAGGATAATCCCCCGACTTGAAAGGTATCCCCAGGGTACTTAGGCTCAGTTATAAAGCTAGAGAGTCCCCGATTAAATCGGGGATTAAGGAGAAAATCATATGATGGAATTTCTAAAAATCCTCTTTAGCTCAGGAGGGTTTATGCCACATGGGTATTGCCTTCTCTGGAAACCATCAGCGGTGTGGCTTAATGTAATATCGGATTCCTTGATCACGCTCGCTTACTATTCGATTTCACTCATACTACTCTATTTCGTTCGCAAGAAACGGGATTTGGCTTTCCCATGGATGTTTCTTATGTTTGGAGCATTCATCCCCGATTTAATCGGGGACGGCGTGCGGTACTACACATCTTATGGGAATCTGGACTCTGTGGGTCCCTACGTATTGGCTGGATGGAATCATCAAAGCAATCACCGCTCTGCTCCCGTTGGTCACTGCTGTGGCACTTGTGCCTTTAGTTCCCAAGGTACTTGCTATGCGAAGCCCAGCAGAGCTAGAAGCAATCAATCGGGAATTGGAGACACAAATTACTGAGCGCAAGCGAATCGAGGCGGTACTACGCGAGAGTACGAAAGAGCTAAGGGCCCTATATGAAAACTTGAATAAGAGAAATAAGGACTTAGAAATACTAAATGCCATTAATCAAGCAGTGCATCAGTCTCTTAACCTGCAGGAGGTCTATAGAGTTGCACTGGATAAGGTTATTGAACTGGGAAATGTAGATATGTCATATATTTATCTGGTTGATGAGACTAAGAATGAAGCAGTGCTGCAAGCCCATAGAAACCTCCCCTAAGACTATATAAACAAGGCTGGAAAAATACCCTATCCCAAAGGTCTAACCTGGAAGGTAATTAACACTGGCAAAATAGTTAATATTGAAGACATTCAAAAAGACCCGGATGCCGGTCCCGGAACACATGCCATACATCTTTGAGCCCTTCTTTACCACAAAAGAGGTAGGCAAAGGTTCGGGACTGGGACTTGCGCAGGTGCACGGTATAGTTAAACAGCACAAAGGTTTTATTGATGTCATAAGCGAGTTGGGTAAAGGGACGACATTCGCCATCCACCTGCCCGCTATATAAGAGAAGGGAGCAGCCACATCAGGGTGTCGGAAGCAGTAGGCGAACGAGGCACAAAAGACGATGTTGTTAAGGCATTACGAGATGCAAGGTGCGAAGCACGCATCGAGTCTATTTAAGGAAAAAGAATCCCTAGAGCAGAATTGAAATCCTGAGCCCCATCTACACATCAACTTGAAAATCCATATAAGACTGAATAAAATCTTTCTATCCCGAAACAATGAAATATAGAAATAATGTGTTTTTAAAGGGGCTTTATCTGTGGGGAAGAGATTCACTGAGAGAATCCCTCGCAGAAAATCCAGAACTCGAATCCTCGCTTTTGCTCTCCAAAGCTCTTGGCATAAACGCAATTGATATTTACGCCCATCCTGAAAGGGAAGTAGAGTCGGAGAAGGTTGAAGAGTTTAAACTACTCCTGGAGAGAAGATTAAAAAGAGAGCCCATCGCCTACATCCTGGGTGAAAAGGAGTTCTACTCAAGGCCCTTTGTTGTAACCCCTGATGTTCTCATTCCAAGACCCGAGACCGAAATCCTTGTAGAAGAGGCATTGAAGATATCTAAAAGCATCCCTCAACCATTGGTCGTTGACGCCGGTACGGGAAGTGGCTGTATATCAGTAACAATAGCCTGTGAATGCAGGGATGCCCGGATATTGGCTACCGATATTTCTCTTGAATCGCTTTTGATTGCAGAGATAAATTCAAGGAGGCATGGAACCCTTGATCGGATTTCATTAGTTCGAATGGATTTTTTAAGCGGCTTCAAAGAAGAATCCATTGATATAGTCCTCTCAAACCCGCCTTATATATCTAAAGACGATTTCTCAAAACTCGAATCTAGTGTGAGGGATTTTGAACCAAAAGAATCGCTTCTCGGAGGAGAAGACGGTTTAGATTATATAAGAAAAATCGTATATCAGTCCAGAAGGGTTTTAAAAAACGGCGGATGGTGTATAGTTGAAGTCGGAGCCGGTCAATCTGAAGGTGTGTCTGAGATCCTCGACTATGCCAGATTCAAAAGTGTTTCTTCTGTAAAAGACATATCAGGAATAGAGAGAGTAGTCAAGGGAAAATGGATAAGATAATCATCGAAGGCGGAAGGAGACTCGAAGGCGAGGTCACAGTAAGCGGCGCTAAGAATGCCGTACTTCCCCTTATGGCGGCATGTATTCTTACAGAAGGGCGTTGTACATTTACAAATGTCCCAAACTTAGATGACGTTAAAACAATGTCGAAATTGCTCCGAATACTGGGGGCAGAGGTTGAATATGAAAATGGCGTTCTTTCAATTGATGCAACACGCCTGAGTAGCTGGGTTGCCCCGTATGAGCTTGTAAAAACCATGCGCGCTTCGGTGCTTGTACTTGGTCCTCTTATTGCGAGATTTGGCCACGCCAGGGTGTCTTTACCCGGAGGATGTGCAATCGGAGAAAGGCCAATTGATCAACACCTAAAGGGGCTTGGAATTCTCGGAGCAGATATTAGAATCGAAGAGGGTTACATAGGGGCTACTGTGTCCAAACTCCGCGGAGGTGTAATCCCGTTTGATGTTTCAACCGTCACGGGCACGGAAAATCTCATACTCGCCTCTGTATTTGCAAAAGGGGAGACGATGCTCCTTAATGCCGCATGCGAGCCAGAGGTTACGGAGCTTGCGAATGCACTCAACAAGATGGGCGCAAAGATTGAAGGGGCGGGAACAGATATAATTACAATCCGAGGCGTAGATAGACTCCACCCCATAGAAGGACACGAGGTTATGCCCGATAGGATCGAGGCAGGGACCCTAATGATTGCCTCGGCTCTTACACAAGGAGACCTCTTTATAAAGAGGTGCCGATTTGAAAATTCAGGCGTTCTTATAGGAAAGTTAATTGAAGTGGGGGCGGAGATATCAAGAATGGACGGTGGTATAAGAGTTCGGGGCACGGACAGAATAAAGAGTATTGACATTACCACACTTCCCTATCCGGGATTTCCTACAGATATGCAGGCCCAGATGATGACACTGATGAGTGTTGCAGATGGTCTTAGCGTCATAACCGAGACCATATTTCCCCAGAGATTTATGCACGCAGGGGAGTTAAGAAGAATGGGAGCCGATATAAAACTCGTAGGCAACAGCGCAGTGGTAAGAGGGGTGCCATATCTCAGCGGTGCTCCGATTATGGCAGGGGACCTGAGAGCAAGCGCATCCTTGGTTTTGGCTGGACTTAGGGCGCGCGGAAAAACCGAGGTATCGAGGGTTTATCATCTCGATCGCGGATACGAGAGACTCGATAAAAAGCTCGAAGTCGTAGGGGCAAGGATCTGGAGGGAGAAGGAGTGATTACAGTTGCAATCTCAAGAGGAAGGATTCTAAAAGAGGCTTCGGCACTACTTAAGAAGGCCGGATTCTCCGTTGGAAGGATGTCGAATGGTTCAAGGAAGCTCATTTTTGAATACCCAAGGGATGGAATCAAGGTTTTAATCATTCGTCCTATGGACGTACCATCTTACGTAGAGTACGGAGCAGCGGACTGCGGAGTCGTGGGAAAGGATACTTTGATTGAAGAAAAGCACGACCTCTATGAACCGCTGGATCTAGGAATAGGAAAATGCAGACTCGTTGTTGCGGGTCCGAAGGGGTTTAATTTCTCATCAAATAGGGTTCTGAGGGTCGCTACAAAATATCCGAGAATTGCACATGAGCACTTTGCGAAAAGAGGCATAAGCGCAGAGATCATAAAGCTCTATGGCTCTGTTGAGCTTGCCCCTATAGTTGGGCTTTCAGATGTCATAGTAGACCTAAGCGCAACGGGGGAAACACTAAAAAAGAATAATCTCGTCGAGATTGAGACAATCGCTAATATTACGGCAAGGCTTGTAGTAAACAGGGTCAGTATGAAGGTAAAGTCAAATGAGATAAAAGACTTTATAGAGAGGCTAAAATGGGTTCGGGAGATTGAGTCTAAATGAGTTTTAATCCCTTTTAACCGTTTCTATTATCTCTTCCGGCCATTGAAAGTAATTCCTTAACAGACTTGTTGATGGATGATAGAGAAAGCCCCCGATTAAATCGGGGGCTGGGGCTTTACCTTGAATTCCTCTATTGAGCTAAGCATCCCAAGAACAATTTGGTTGTACCAAACTCAACAGAAGGCAATGGAGACGTGATTGAGAGAGATTATATGTTTGTTTTTCTCAATCGAGGCACTTATGTATGCTTGGCATTTTACCCAAATCCACAATATGCACAACGGATTATGGATGTTTATTTTCCTTTTGCTCCTTTTGATTCTTAAAGATTAGATATTAGAAGGCCGGGCATCTCCTATGCTAATCAGACTCGATATAGCTTAGAACTAAAGTAATATCATCTTCTGGGAAGCGCAGCTTTTTCATCAAAAATACCTAACTAAAGTCTAATTGATTTTATGCCATAAAACCGATATTTGACTATAATGGCAAACCGAAGGCTATCGGTGAGAATTCCTTTTAGAAAGAGAGTCAAATACGGCCTGTCCGATTATGCTTTGTCGGGCTATACATCTCCCCCCGATTTAATCGGGGGCTGAGGACGGGGTTGGCATTAAAGCCCATAGGGTGTTTCCTCCTCGATCTAAAATTTTAATCCAAGTCCATATGAGTGATGTCCATCTTGAAGAGAGCATTATGAATGATATTATCAAGCTTGAAGGTACCGTTGCATGGGTATCTCCCATTTTACCCGGAATTCTCCCTACAATGGGAATAAGATTCTCAAATCGAAATAATGAGTTAAAACAGTTTTACCAACAAAGGATGAAAACAATAAGTAGGAATACCTGACATAGCCTGGTATAAGACTCGTTAACTTGCGTTCTACCATTTCCTTCAGTCAAATACTCCCATGATGGCCAAAATGCCTAATATAATAAGTGCTACTGCTATCCAAATTAGGATAGATTCCAATTTATTTCCTTTATGCCTTCTTTTGTGAATGTAATGATAAGATGTATAGTGGCTTCTCTCTAATTTCATACTTATTAATATTCCTATGTGCCTACCATATATAAGAAAAGGGATTACCCCCGATTTAATCGGGGGCCCAATCCAAAAGCCTAATACCAAAATATCTCTGAACACTGCTTGTCCTCTCCCCCATAATTTTACCCTACTTCAGTGAATTTAAAGCCAGATTTCACGGTCTTCTTTAAAGACTCCTCAGCCCCCGATTTAATCGGGGGTAGGCTAAGAACCAAGCACCCGCGAGGCACGCCAAAAGAAGAGCAGGAGTTTCAATTCCTCATAGGTAGGCTAAGAACCCCCACTGTGTCTCCCTTGTAAAATGCGGATTTTCAGTTGTCAAAGAACGATAAGCAAATCTAAAGTATATGTTTAGCATTGTAGCAAATCCGCTTATTAAGTCAATCATTTTTGTTAAAAATCAATTTCCGTCGAATCCCATGGGTTTTTGCACTATCGGAGGTAGACGGAAGAATTTAGATAAAAAGCTCTTCACCCCCTTTTTTCACTCCGATTAGCTCCCGCTCCGAATACCTTGTAGTTCTAAAGGTGTAGAAAATCAGCGAGTCGTGTTCCTTTTTTATTATACCATTTAGCTCGTGTTTTAGCCTCTCGTATTGGGCTTCTGTGATCTCCCCTTCGAGCACCGAATTCTGAACCCAGTATAGATATTTTCTTGCGGTCTTTAGAACCTTTGCCACTCTTTTTTCTCCCACGTCATAAACGAGTATTATGAACATTCCTGACTCTCAATTCTTTAGTTGGTTTCATTCAATGACGATTGCATTTTCCTTAAGGGGTATAGGGTATATATGTTTCTTGATACAGGTTAATAGTTTTCGGCTATCTCCATTTTGAATCGGGTTATCCTAGAAGTGAGGGGTTTGAGTTTTCCAAGTCTGATAAATACTATGGGTTGCCCGGGTTCTTGCGCTTTCCTGGCCATTCTTAGATTGATTTCAGCCAATTCAGGATCATCCTCTGGTAATAAAACTATCTTTGCGTGTTCTGGTATTTCCTCTAAGATTTCTGGATGCTCCAATACATAAAGGTCAAACTCTTGACTCAATATCAAATTTTTGTGAAACAATTCATCTTTTGTCATTTTGTCTCCCCTTAAGAAACCTTCTTTTGTATATCTTCCAATTGGAGTCAATATCTAAATTTGCAATTTGTAAAGCTTTCTTGTAGTCGATATTAACCATTTCAATCTTTTCTATAACTCTACCATGCCAATCAAGTATATCCTTGTGAGCATATCCATGGGCTGTATCATAGCGAATGACAGGACGCCATTGTTTGTTTACAAATGTTTCAAACTGAACCACGAATCTAACAACCTTGCCTCTTTTCGTCTCGACATAAAATCTTTTCTATCATCGAGTGTAAGGTCAACTATATAATCCTTACTCCCCACTCATCGCTCCTCCCCAGGAGTATATTTGAGCCTGTTAGATTGGCAATACTCTTGCAGGCGAAATCAAATCTTGACGTATTTTACCATTCCCAGACAAAAGGCTTATAGTCCTCTTCTCCCAAGATGTATTTTTCAAGCTTGTAAAGCTCAAGCCTTATAAGGCGCCGGTTTGATACTGGTTTTCCGATTTTCTTGTGTGTTATAGTTTTTTGAAGCCTCTCTTCAAATTCTTTAGAAAATATCTTCATCCCTTCCTCATTCATAACCACTCCGTCCATTCTCTTTTCAAAGTGGCTCTTCTTGAGTTCCCCTTTGTTTATTAGTGAAAAGATCATTCTATCAACAAAGATGGGTTTAAAAATCTCTGCTACATCAAGATTTAATGTGAATCTTCTAAAGTTGGTTGTGTGGAGAAATCCGATTCTTGGGTCAAGATGGGTTTTATAGATTTCGCTTAAAACCGTGGTATAAAGAAGAGAGTTGCCGAAGCTGATGAGAGCATTCATCCTGTTTTTTGGTGGACGTCTGGTTCTGCTTTCAAATTTAAAATCCTCGTCTTCTATGATCTCGTCAAAGGTTGAGTAATACATATCCCTTGTGTTGCCTTCGATTGCCATGAGCGACTCTGTTGAGGCCTGGTTTGGGAGGGTTTCTGCGAGTTCTTTAATACCTGCGCTTATACCTTCTATACTGCTACTCTCCTTTCTTCTTGCATAGTAGTCAATAACCTTAAGGATATTGCTTATAGCTCCATCTACGAATCTTCTTGCAAGGTATAACCTTCTTTCGGGGTTTAGATAGGCCTCGGCCTGTTTTAGAATCATGTAGCCTGAATTCAGGTGTTCCCTCGGATAGAAGCTTCCTACGTAGTATCCGTAATAGTTGAAGAAGTGAAGGATCATCTCTTTCTGTGATGCGAACTCCAAAAAACGCTTGTTCAGCGTAACCTCGCCAAAGAGCATAAGCTCCTGTGTGCCTTCAATTGGAATGAACTTCTTCTCCCCCTTTTCGTTCTCAAAAAAGAGGGTGTTTTCCTTTCTCTTAAGTTCGCCATCACTGAATATAAAGATTCGGGTTTTCATAGCTGAATACTTTCATTCCTCCCAAGTCTTATCATGAGTTAGCCCCTTTTCATGATTAAACGTTTTTTCTCGTTTAAAGGCGAAGTTTTCAAGAATATTGTCCTCACAAATTTCTAGTGCTTCATATATGAAGTCTCTTGCTTTACGTGAGATGGACTTTCCTTCTTGTTTAGCTATTGCTTTTATTGTTTCATAAAAGGGTTTTTCTAAAGCAATATTAATGCGCATTTTTCTAACTGGCATTCTTTATCTCCCTTTTTAAAAGTTTCTGTCACACTTTCGTATTAATTCAGGTTTGAACAGTCATCCTGTCACCCTGAGCCTAGCGAAGGGTCTCTGTTTTTACTCTATAGATATACTTCACTTCACTTCACTCGGCATGACATACATACTTATCCCTCTCAGCTCCAACAAAACTCCCTGTAGCCGCAGTTTGTACAGTAGCCGATCTTTACCGCTTTTGGTGGAAGCTCTTGCAGTGCTATCTTTTTGATCTCTTCTATGACGCTTTCAATCTCTTTTGCCGTTTCATCTGTGAGCAAGACCTTTTCCTTTTTCTTCTCCTTTGGGAAAAGGAGTTCCCCCTCCGCTTCTATCCCGTAACTCCGCAGAACGTAAAGGTAGTAGCAGAGTTGCATTCGTACCGCCTCTTTCGCTCTTGAACTCTTTTTAATCTCTCCGATTACGATTTTCTCGTCGTCGAGTCTGGTAAGGTCAATTATGACATTTTCAAGGTGAATCTGCTTTCTATCCCTTTTATAGGTGCTTTCGTTTATAAACCTTCCAAGCTCGATGAATGGATTATCCTGGTCTGCAACAATATTTCTCGACATAAGCCACATCTCTCGCTTGCAGATATAGTAACAATCAATAAGAGTGCCGTTTACTCTAAATCCTTCGTTCGACTGAGGCTCACGAACGCCTGGCTCTACCAAATTACTACACCTCCTTTTAATTTATAGCCTGTTTCTAAGTCGTAGTATTCATTAAGCTGAGAGTGTGAGACAAAAGGA
Organism: Candidatus Dadabacteria bacterium; assembly: GCA_040289575.1. GTDB lineage: Bacteria > Desulfobacterota_D > UBA1144 > Nemesobacterales > CSP1-2 > PSLL01. The sequence goes on from PSLL01000037.1 coordinate 8,893, forward strand.
ATTCCTTCGTCTAAGGCAGGCAGATTCAAATTGGGTCGTCGTGGCACGGAGATCACATATTCATAGAACTTCGCTTTTATCTTGCCAAACTCATTTTTTCTCTCAAAGAAATTTCTCTTTTCTCTGATCTCCAAGAGCTTGTTCCAAAGAGCTATAGCCTCGTTATCGAGCTGGACAAAAATATCTACTTTTTCGTAGTCCTCTTCTATCAGCCTAAATGACCAAATGCCTTTATCTCCATCATAGTTTAGCTTGTAGAAGGCTTCAAGGATTTCTCTTGATTTCTGGTCTGATTTTGCATCCGCAATGAGTTTATAGTACTCATCAACCAAATCTAGGAACTCGCTTTCGCTGATTTCCTTTTTGCCGGAAAGTATCTTCTTTGTCCTTTCTAAAAGTATCGAATCCTTGTTGTATATATATGATGAATAATCCCTACCGGTTTTTTCATCTTTAAGTCTTACAACCCTTATTTCACCACCAAGGGAGAGTCCGTTTCTATTGCATCTTCCCGCGGATTGATTAATCGAGTCAAGCGGAGCAAAATCGCGATAGACAACTTCAAAATCAATATCTATGCCTGCTTCAACAAGCTGTGTTGTAACAGCAATCCTCTTTTTTCCATTTCTAATTTTAGCAATCCGCCTGAGCCTTTCTTTCGGAATTACGTGGGTTGAAAGATATGTCATTTCCTCTTGATTCAGCCCGCTGCTTTTAAGAAGGTCATAAAACTCCTTTGCCGAACTTATTGTGTTAAAGATAAAAAGAAATCTCTTGTCGCTTTCTAGGACCTCGGGGATTGCCCAATCCACAAATTCCCCTACAGTTTTCGTATCCGATATAAATGGCTTTAGGGTTACTCTATTTAGCTTTCTAAAGTATTTGTCCCTATTGACCAGAGACCTTACTTCTTCTCTTTTAAAGATCAAAGGCTCTGTAGCGGTAACGAAGATGAAATAAGTATTAAATTTCTCGGCAAGAACTTGGATAACCTCGTGCATAAGAAGCCAGTATTTATGTGGAATCGCCTGAACCTCATCGAGTATCACTATGCTTCCTGCAATTCGATGAAACTTTCTTATGCTCCGGTTCTTGTTAGAAATTAAAGTATGAAAAAGCTGTATGAAAGTTGTAACGACAATCTCGGAGTTCCAGCCCTCAATCAGGATATTTGAAGCATCAAATTCAAAATCCTCTTCACCTTCTTTCCATCTATAATTCACATCTGTCAGGTGATGGTGCTTTAAAAGAATTGGGCTTATAGGCTCTATACCGTTTTCCCTTAGAACATCCTCAAAAACTGAAAAATTCTGGTCAATTATGCTGAGAAAGGGAAGGGAGTAGATAATGCGTGGGGTATATCCTTTTTCTTCACCGACTCTTTGTCTAAGCTTGAGCGCAAAGGCAAGGGAAGTAAGAGTCTTTCCAAGTCCTGTAGGAAGATTGATCGAGTAGATTTTCTCATTGAGTTCTATCTCCCTACGCAAAACCTCTTGGAACGCTTCCTCTCTCAACGAATCAATATCTTTTCTTTCCCAGTTCTGTTTCTCTTTATATAAGCTAACAAAGTCGGGTGTTAAATTGTATCGTCTTCTAGCTCCAGCAATTTCCTCTCTGTCTTCCTTGGATACGGCAACCTCGTTTTTATCCGCATTGAGAAGAAGAGAATAAATAAGATGAACTATGAAGTAATGAAAAAGGGTATTACATTGACGAAGCAAATCTTCCCCTTCTTCCTGTACATCTAGAAAACTGCTTTTAAATTTTCAAACTTTCCTTGAAGCCACTTGAAATCAAACGGGCTTCCGATGCTTTGAAGAAGAATGTCGAACTTTTCCCGGTCAATGCTCTTTAGCTGTTCATTCAAAAGTAGTTCGTCTTTTTCATCGAGAATAATATGGGAATTAAAATCAGCAAGGTCTCCGTGGTGTTTTCTACAAACCAAGAAAGCGGCGACGGGAAGAAATCTATTGAATCCATCGAGTTTTTCTTCTCTCTCTAAAAACTCCTTTGTAAGAAAATAGGCAACCACTGCTCCAAAAAGAGCATGGGTGCTTTTTCTGTTTTTTAGACTGTCCATTTCTTCTTTTGGAGCGGTGATATAGCGTTGAAAATAAGCGTTTGCCTTTCCGATATCGTGAGAGAGGGTAACGATTTCTGTAACCTTCTTGAGTACTTCTCTATCGATCAAAAGGTTTGGGGTATCGTTTAAAGATAGAGCACCAATCTCGGCTACTGATTTCAGATGGTCCTCTAGGAATTTCCCGGGATGGGAAAAGAGTCCTGATTCCCGATTAATGCCCCCGACAATAACATTACTAGAGGAAGATAATCCTTTCCCCATTCTCTAGCTCCCAGAATCTTTTTGGAACTGCCTTTATTGCTTTTCCTTCCACTTCGTAGATTACTTCCCCGTATTCTGTGACGATTCTCTCAGGAGTCATCTCTATTGGAAGCTTTTCTTTAAAGTATCTTTTTCCCTCTTCGAATATGATGCTTTCTTTTTTTCCCGCGAGCTGAGAAATAGGGATTACAGAATGAATGGCTGTTTCTTTCTCTCCCTTTTCCATGACTCGGATTTCTCCTAGATAAGAAAAATTACAGAGAAGCTCGCTTAAGCCTAAAGAAGGTGTATAAAAGGATTTATGCTCCCTCAGGTTTTCTCTCAGGGTTTTGTAAATCTCTTCATTGGTGTGGAAGGTGTATACTCGAAACTTTGCATCCTTTATAAACTCGGTCCTGATCTGCGTTCTGGGTTCATGTCCGCTCTTTCTGACGGGAACCCAATTGTTTCCCTTAGTGTTAATGAGGTTTATCCCAAGCCTGGTTTTTTTTACCGGTCTAAGGAGTCTAAGACCGATATAGGCATCTTTCTTTGAAAAGTAACTTAAATACTCATTTTTGCTAAGTCCTACTATCGCACCCAGAAGACCGCATAGAGAGGTTCTAGGAGGAATTGAAAAGGTTAGAGGAGAGGAAGTCGTGTAGAACTTCCTAAAGTGTCCGTAATCTCCCCATATATCAAAGACAAGAACCTTTTCCATTTTGAACCTCGAAGGATAATGTTGATTTTGTAAATCACGTCACGCTCATTTTTGCTTTCTCATTCCCGAATGTCGTTATCGGGAATCCATAAATGCTTTAAACACTGCAGATTCCCACTTAATACATGTGGGAATGACAAGTCTAATTATTTCGCTAACTCATCATATAAGTCCTTCCAAGTAGGGTTAAATTTTTCAATAAGATCGATTTTCCATTGCCGGTTCCATTTCTTCAATCTTTTCTCTCTTTCGATTGCGCTGTGTATATCATTTGTTTGTTCATAATAGACCAGTTTATGTATGCTATATTTTTCGGTGAATCCCTTAACTAAATCATTCTTATGCTCGTAAACCCTTCTAAGTAAGTTATTAGTAAGACCGATATACAGAGTACCGTTCTCCTTACTTGCCATTATGTAAACGTAATACGTCTTCATAACTTCAATCCTTAGGCAACATCTCATACTCAAAAAGAAATTTCCCGAACTGTAATTCCATCCAGTAAATCTTTAATTGATTTCTCAGCTCCACCATAGAGAATTGAAACCCTTTCATCTACCATGTACTCTATTCTCTCAATCTTATCTTTATTTTTGGAAAGCGCTTCAGCAAGCTCTGTTAAATCAAGTGAAACCTCGGAAATGTCTCTTAAAGCCTCATCCTCTTTCTCTTCCTTCTTCACAAGCTTTACCATCTTATCTAGATCGCCAATATGAAAGTTTCCCTCTTTGTAAACTACCCTGAGAAGGAGTCTTGGCATCTGTCCCGCTTTTGAGCGTGAAATGAGATTCTTTGTTCCATTCCAAATGCCATCTAATAGAAGAGACATATCGTCTTCCGTAAGCCTAGTCTCTTTAGCCGCATTTTCATTGACAACACCCCAAAAAGCAATTAGGGAATAAGACAGAAAATACTCTTCTCTGAATGTTTTTTGTTCCATTCCCTTCCCTGAAGCAAATGCCCCCGTACCCTTTATGTATTGTAGGTTTACTCGATGGAGAGAAGTTCCCATTTTAAACTGAACTGCTCCGGTGTGGGTCACGGAGCTTTTTTCTTTAGCCGACTTTTCTATTGGAAGGGTTACACCGAAGAGGCGCACATCTATACAGTCTCTCAGTATATTATCGTTTATTAAGTTCTTCATCTCTCCAAGTTTAATCTTACTTTTTTCGATTTTTTCCCCTGAAGAATCCTTGAGAAAATCCTCCGCCCTCTGCTTTGCATCCTGAATATTTCCTTCGTCATCGCTGATTTCCCTAACAAATATCTCCTTTCCTTTGAAATCCTTGAGATAATCCCTTATAGTTCGCTTGAGCCTTACGTCCGTAACGATGTTCTTTCCCGTTTCCTCATCAATCCTCGGCTTATTCTCATCAACAGGGTCGCCGTTTGGATTGGCATTGGTTACGTCATAAAGAAAGAGTATCTCCGAACGGTTCTTTATGATGTTATTGCTGCTCATTTTCCTCTCCTCCTTTGTCTTTATAAACTATATTTGAAATTTCATTTGTTAGATTCATCCCACAGGCAAGGTAGAAATTTATTTCATCGTTTGAGAGCTTCCAATTATTACCAGCTTCAAGTAAATAATAAGAAGCGGCTTCGGCAATCTCTCTTTTTCCTTTATCAAAAGACTTATATTCTTCCAGCTTGTGTTGAACTTTTGGAAGCAGGCCTTTTATCTCTTTTTCACTTAGCTTGAGTCCTTGAAGTTGTTTTAGAAATGGTTTTGCTTCTCTTTCCGTATACTGTTTTCTCAGTAAGAGTTCGGTGAGGGAGCCTAAAAGAAAAATCCCCCTTGCTTCAGGTCTTGAAAAAGACTTTCCGTATTTTTCAAAAAACGAAGAAAACGTTTCTGTAGCCATAGCAACCTCCTCAAAGTTAATAAGACCTAATCTTTCAAAAAAGAGAATATCCAAAATTGCATCTCTTACATCAAAAAAGAATTTATCCTCAGTAGTTTCTGAATCCAAAAAATCCTTCCTTATCTTATTCATTATGACCTGTAGTATAAAATGAAGATCGAGTTTTCCGCCTTTAAAGGTTTTATCTATTATTTCAAGGAAGTATTTATCAAGGTCGTTATTTCTTTTATCTTCGTCTGACTTTTGAAAAAACCGCCTTACTCTTCCGAAATTGAATTGAAATTTCTCGCCAAACACCTTGTCCACTTCGTCTTTTTTCTTAAAAATAGTTCTAATCCTTGATGGTAGAACATCCTCTATAAGGAGTAGTATTCTCTCGGATGCTTGTTCCGATCTTAAAAACAAAAAATTAAAGGTCAGATAATCCTTCTCTTGACCTAAGATTCTTAATATTCTGTCTTCTCTTCTTTCAATTTCTCTTTTGTCTCTCTCACCAAGAGTTTGCTCTTCTCTTGTTATATTCTCGATGAGTCCCAGCACTCTCTCTTACTTCTCCGCTTCCTATCATGAATTTTGGTATTATGTAGTAGGGAAAACCATAGAAATTAAATCTGCGTTTATCTATCAAGAATTTCTTGCCTTCTTCAAGGCTCAGTTTACAATCGCTGCAAACAGGATAATTTTTCCAGGCGTCTTCTTCCTTGAATCCACTGCTTATAAATCCTGGCTTATCAAGAGTATAAAACTTAAAGGTATCAAGCTTTCCAAGTACGGAACTCTTTGTTACTTCACAGAGTGAACAAAGCCTGTTTGTACCCGCGACTTTCGTATCTTTTTTGGTTACGGTTTGTAGTAGATAGCTTTGAAACACTTTGTAGTCACCGATGTATTTTTCTTTTTCTTCTTCTTTTATCTTCACAGTCAACATCATATTTCTCTCATTTTCATAGTCTTTAAGTTTATTTCTTATTTTTTCCTTAGTTGCAATAAAGGCAGACTTTAAACCGGAAAGGAAAAGTTTCCCCTCTTCGTCTATTTCAAAGCTAGACAGGTTCATACCTTCAAACCAGCCCTTTATTTTTAAATTAAAAGTTTTCTCAATCTCTGTAACCTTAGAGGTTGGCGTGATATTTGCACCATTGGCAGAGCCCTTTCTGTAGAGGTATCTGTCTACTTTTCCTGAATCGAACTCCTCGAGCTTTACTTCAAGGAATTCAAAACTATCCCATCTTTTTTCAAAAACTATTGCAACTACATTCTCGGCCTTTGGGTTTTGAATAAGGGTACTCAAGGGGGTTTTGTTCTCCCTTCTTAAAATCGTATCTCCCACCTCCTTAATTGCCTGTATCATTTTTTAATCCTCATCATCCTTTAAATCTCTTCTCCCCAATATCTCAAAACACCCAAACCCCTGTGGGTTTTTTCCTCCAAGCCCTGTGTCATAGACTAGTTTCATGAGTTTAGGGTCTCCGCTCAGTTCATAGATACCCATCCATCCCTTTATTACCGTGCCTTTATAGGAAACTATCTTCTGATTACTCGTGTTCACGTTTAGAGGGGTTAAATGAATCTCTCCGTTTGGTTCCTTTTCATAAAAAGCCCTGAATTTCTTCCTGGCGTTTTCAGAAACCAGTTGGCTAAACTCCCTTTCAAAAGGGGTGTAGTAATATGTCTTCTTCTTTCCATTTGCCCTTGAGAGTGTGCTGTAGATTGTAATAGGAGATAGCATCTTGATTCCTAACCTGTCTCGATCTATGGATAGGTCCGAGACCTCTATGGAGCTCAAGGAAACCCTCTGTGAGAGTATCTCTACGCTTTCCCTTCGTATCAACTCTTCAGCTATTTCTTCTATAAACTCCTTCATCACCGAGCTTACGATGAATCTAAAAGGGGAAGAGAATACTATCTTCTCCTTGTCCTTATTTATCTGGTATTCGCCGAGAATGCGGGAGAATGTAAAGAGCCTAAACCTCCTCTTCTCAAGTGGAAACCCGTAGTCGTGGAGGATTGCGGCAAGCTTTGGAGAGATAGAATTATAAATAAAGCTCTGGATATGATGATTATAATGAATGGGTATTGTAAAGTTACTTCCAGAAGATAATTCAAGAAGAAGTCTCATCCACCCACCCTCTTCTAAGCAGTTGTGTTATAAAAGAAATCATCAAAATAATATTACAAAACATAGAGGACCACAAGCAAAGATTCCGCACAATAGACCTTGCTTTTTTGAGGCCGCCGAGTCGGAAGAACCAAAGATTCCTGATGTTCAGTAAGGAATTATATTAGAGCAATGGAATATTATGGAGTTGAACGCTTATTTGTAAGTTCTCGAAATCATTGGTGGCCCCTACGGGACTCGAACCCGTGTTTCTGCCTTGAGAGGGCAATGTCCTAGACCGCTAGACGAAGGGGCCCTTGTAGTTTGGATATATGTCTATCCCTTCTTGGTAATTTAGCACATAGATGGATGAAATCAATATAAAACCGAATCTAAGCTTGCGCCTGTTGGAATTTACGGCACAGGGAACTTTTCAGTACGGCGATGACGACTGAGGTCTCATAAAGCTCTTCCGCTTCTTGCATCCCATATCCTACTTTGATATTATTTGTTGATAAATATGACAGCGAACAGGGAACTCGGCCTTATAACTACAGGCTCTTTGGTCGAAGGGCTTGAGATGAAACTCAGCCCTGAAAGGAGCATAGAAGAGGTAAAGGCGGGAAAATTCGTCGTTGTATTCGGACTGTTCCATAAATTCTTCTCCCTCATAACAGACGTAAGACTCGACGCATCGTCAACAAATGTCCTTATAAATCCACCTTCAAAAGAAGATGAGGTTCTAAGACAGGTCCTCTCAGGTACGAGCACATATGCAACTGTCGAACTAAGGCCTATGCTTATGCTCACACAAGAAGAAGATGAGCCTAAGCCAGTAAAAACGATCCCGCCTCACTTCGCCCTTGTCTCCGAAGCTACAGAAGAGGATGTGAGTTTAGTATTTGGGCGTGAGGACGGAAGTAGAAAATTCTTCAACATCGGCTCTCCGCTCGATATGGATACACCCGTATGCATAAACCTCGACAGGTTCGTTGAAAGGAGCAATGGGATTTTTGGGAAAAGCGGCACTGGAAAAACATTTCTTACAAGGCTCATGCTTGCAGGAATCATAAAATATGATAAAGCAGTAAACCTCATATTCGATATGCATAACGAATACGGTTGGGGATCAAGGAGGGAGGAGACGGGCGGTTTTGTAAAAGGACTCAAGCAACTCTTTCCCGAAAAGGTCTCAATATTCTCCCTAGACCCCGAATCCACAAGACGGCGTGGCGCAAAACCAGATGTCGAGGTTTATATCTCACTTGACCAGATAGAGATTGAAGACATTGCTCTTCTTCAGAATGAGTTCCGTCTCCACACGACGGCGATTGAATCGGCTTATGCCATCTCTCGGAGGTATGGGGATAGATGGCTGAGCGAACTCCTCTCCTGGAGGCAGGAGGACATTCCAAACATCGCAAAAGAACTGGGGGCGCATCAAGAATCCATATCTGCGCTCTACAGAAAGCTCAGCAGGTTAAAGACTCTCCCCTTTATAGTGGATGACAATCGCGGCGAAGGGACTATAAAAAAGATCATTGAATATCTGGGACGCGGGATAAATATAGTGCTTGAGTTCGGAAAGAGAAATAGCGCTCTAGCATACCTCCTTGTCGCAAACATAATATCGAGAAGGATCCACGACCATTACATAGAAAAAACAGAGGAATATTTTGCGACTCAGAGTTCCACAGACAAACCCAGGCAGCTTATGATTACGATTGAAGAGGCGCATAAATTCTTAAACCCCCAGTCGGCAAGGCAGACGATATTCGGCACTATAGCGCGCGAACTCAGAAAATATTTTGTAACTATAATGATAGTTGACCAGAGACCCTCGGGAATAGACGATGAGGTCATATCACAGATAGGCACGAGAATCACGGCTCTTCTTAATGATGAAAAAGACATTCAGTCCGTTCTTACCGGAGTAAGCAACACATCCGGACTCAGAGCCGTTCTTGCGAGCCTCGATACACGGCAGCAGGCTCTAATCCTTGGCCATGCGGTTCCTATGCCGGTTGTAGTAAGAACAAGAGAATACGATGAAAAATTCTATAAGGAAATCTCTTCTCTACCTGAGTCGGGAAAGGCGTTAAAATATATTGAGGAGCTTTATGGATAATTATTAAAGGTTTCTCTGCCTTCGTTTAATAAATGGGGTATGTATCTGGTCTTCTTTGTAATTCCCTGTGAGCGCATACAATATGATATTTATCCCCAACCTGAAGGCGAGTTCTCTTTGAACCTCTCCCCCGGGGATGCACTCATACTGCCACCTTCCGAACTCATCCTCAGACCATGCACCGCCAAGATCGTTTCTAGAATAGATTACGGGGGTTCTTTCTTCGTCCGCAAACGTAATTCCCTCAAGATAGGGCTTAACTATCTTTCTCCCACTTGCTGAAAAGAGGAGATAAAAGGATTTAAATATCACATGATCGGATGAAATTTGTCTAAAAGGAAATTCAGGTAGAATCTTTTTAAACTCCTCTCGAATTTGAGAATCAAATGGCGAATCCTCTTCTCCCGAGACGTCATCAACAAGGAGCGTTCCGCCGAGTTTTAGAAACTTCCTCAGCCCCCTTGACTCATCCTCGGTAAATGGCTCAAATCTCTCTTTCCCGGCAACATAGAGGAACGGATAGTAGAAGAAGTCTGGGTCTCCAATAGCGAGCGTTTTTCTCTCAAATGAGGTTTCAACGCTGGTTCTTGAATCGAGGGAAGCCATGAGTCTCCTGTAGGCTCTGGGACGGAGGTCCCACTGGCCGCGATACACGATTTGGGCAAAGTGAAATTTAGAGGCCTCGCCAAAACCAAAGAGAGGCAGGGAGGCTATTCCGATGCCCCCCTTAATGAGAGTTTTAAAAAAATCCCTTCTCGTCGCCATTTTTATTAAGATAATAATACATACTTCTATAGCTATCTGGAAGAATCTGCGCAATCTGGTTCTTCCATAGCTTATGATTTGGCATGAAGTTTGTAGATATCGAGCTAAAATTGGGTATTGATACAGAGAGGCAAAGAGGCGCCTCATAATTGGGGACTATCACAGTTCATAACAGATACCAGAATTAAGAAATACAAACTTTCCTAAACCAGATGACCCATACCGACATAAAAAAGCATAGTATAACGGCAGGAATATAGTGATATATTATGAAGTGCCTTTAACCTTGCATATTTCAAATTAACGAATAAGGAGAAAAATCATGGCCGCTGAACCTAGACCGAGGAAAAAAGAGGCTAAAGAAACCCCTTATCTGAGCCCCGTGTTCTGTTCTCTGTTTTTCTGCTCTACAGCCAATATCTAATGAGCGGCGGTGAACTGTCTAAGTATCTGGCCAATTACTTTGGCTATCCACCAGGCAAAACGTTAAGACTCTGTTGCGATCGGGGGGTATATCATGCCGTCTGAACCGCCTTATGACATCATATGGAACCGATTGAAAGCGGGCAATGTAGTCCCATTTCTTGGAGCAGGTGCCTCTTTTGTCGGACGTCCACCCAATGCGAAGTGGAGTGCCGATAAACCCGTTTTCCTCCCAAGCGGCCTTGAGCTGGCTCATTTCCCCGCTGATGAGGCGATGTTCCCCTCGACTAATCCCAGCGATAGAGATGAGTTGGCGAAGGTATCATCGTATTATGTTGACATCTCAGGGCGGCGTATGCTGCGAGAGCGATTGCGCGAGGTGCTTAATCACGACTACCAGAGCGGTCCTCTCCATGAATTCCTTGCGTCTTTGCCATCTTGCCTAGTCATTGTCGCCACCAAATACGAT
>PSLL01000037.1:19694-21376 GCA_040289575.1 Candidatus Dadabacteria bacterium
AGCGGGCTTTCCGTGCTGCAGGCAAGCCCTATGACCTTGTGATATACCCTGCCGATCCCCCAAAAGATAAGGCAAATACGATTCTCTGGTGGCCGCACGGTGCGCCGGAGCCAGAGTTTAAAGCGGCAAATGAACTGGACATAGACCTTGCCAAGACCAACGTGATTTATAAAATGCACGGTACTATCATCCGTGAGACCGATGAATGGGACAACTTTGTCATTACAGAGGAGGACTATGTCGAGTTCCTCTCCCGTATGACGACTAACACCGCCGTTCCGGCGCTCTTCTACGAGTATTTCCGGGAGCGCAGTTTTCTCTTTCTCGGCTAAAGCCTTCGCGATTGGAACCTGCGCGTGGTTCTAAGGAACCTCAGCAAATACCTTTCATCAAAGCGCATAACAGGCGAAGACGAAGAGGTATTGCCCTCATGGGCAATACAGCGAAACCCATCCGAACTGGAATTGAAATTGTGGGAAAAGCGTAATGTAAATATATTTAACATCGCGCTGGATGAGTTCGTAAGCAAGCTGCAGGAGCGTCAAAATAGGGGTTGAATATGTCTTCACTGGATTCCTTTTGTCCTTATGTCGGACTGCGGCCGTATACCGAAGCCCAACGCGATTATTTTTTGGGCGAGAGCGCGACGAGCGTATAATCTCGTCTAATCTCTACGCCGCTCCTTTGACTGTTCTCTACGGCGCAAGTGGAGTCGGCAAAAGCTCGATTTTAATGGCGGGGGTTGTGCCGCGCCGCGCACTGCCGTAATCGTCTTTCGCGAATGGCAAGGCGCGTCATTTCTCAGCGCGCTGAAATCCGAATGCTTAAAAGCGGCCGAATCTGCTCAAAAAAAGCCGCTATCCCATTGACGGGACGCTTTCATTAGATGATCTCCTTTTTGAGGCGGTGAAAGAATTCAGAGGCTCCATACTCATTCTGCTCGATCAATTTGAGGAATATTTTCTCTACCATCCTGAATCGCAAGCAGATAATCCATTTGACATCGAGTTTGCGCGTACAATCAAGCGCGAAGAGGTGGACGTTGGCATTCTGATTTCACTTCGGGAGGATGAACTCTCGAAGTTCGACAGCCGTTTCCGCGCGCGCATTCCCAACCTTCTGGGAAACACATTGCGCCTTCAGCATCTAAACGCCTCATCGGCAGAAGAGGCGATTCGCAAATCGCTAGATGTCTATAACTTTCGCTTTCCTGAGCCAATGGCTATTGAGTATGGACTCGTGCATGTGATTCTCTCCCAGGTGTGAACAGGACAGGTTCTAATAGGCAAATCGGTCGGTGTCGGTCAGGCACAGGCCCTCGATGAGGCCGTCCAGATTGAAACCCCCTTCTTACAACTCGTCATGACGCGTCTTTGGGATGAGGAGATGAAAGAAAATTCTCGCATCCTCCGCCTCAGCACACTGGAGCGGTTGGGTGGAGCGCAAGAGATTGTGCGGACTCATCTCGAAGGTGTCATGGGGAGATTAGATACAAATGAGAGGGAGGTCTGCGCGCGTTTTTTCGACCGACTCGTTACGCCTTCAGGGAGTAAGATCGCATACACTGTAGATGACCTGACCAATTTTGGTGGGAATCTCGCCGAGTATTTGCCGTCCGTTATAAAAAATTATCCGATGCCCGTATATTGCGCAGCGTCGCTGCGCCCTCAGACCAGCCGCGA
>PSLL01000037.1:21386-21979 GCA_040289575.1 Candidatus Dadabacteria bacterium
TGGCTCTAGCGATTCTGGACTGGCGGGCGCGGTATATAAAGGCACAGGAGCAGGCCGAGTCTGAAAGGCAGCTCGTGCGCGAACGGCAGCGCGTGACCCGATTGAGATTAGGTGTGATTGGCTTATTCCTCCTCCTGATTGTAATGGTTGGCCTGGCGTTCTATGCATTCCAACAACGCAATGCGGCGACACAAGAACGCAATTGGGCTGAAGAGCAAGCCCGGATTGCCAAGGAAGCCGCCCGCGCCGCTGAGAAGGCTAGGACGGAAGCGGTTATTGCTCAGAAGAGAGCAGAGGAGCAACGCCTGGAAGCACTGAAATCCAAATCGCGGGGATTGGCCGCGGCTTCGATCAACAACTTGGATATAGACCCGGAGCGCAGCGTTTTATTGGCACTGCAAGCGGTATCAATCACCTATTCTATAGACAAAAAACCATTACACCTGAATCCGAAGAGGCACTGAGTCAGGCCCTGAAGGCCTCGCGGGTAAGACTTACACTGTCTGGTCATACCTCTAGGGTCAATGGAGTTGCCTTCAGCCCTGATAGAAGGTATCTTGCCACCGCAAGCGGCGATAAAACAGTAAAGGTGT
>PSLL01000087.1:0-231 GCA_040289575.1 Candidatus Dadabacteria bacterium
AATGCGCAAATAGTCAAACGTGAGGTCAAGACCCGCGGCGGGACTCCTTCCTGCCTTCTGGAGCATCTGCGATAGGATTCCAGTGCCGCACGCAAGGTCAAGCACAGGACCGGAACTTTTGGCTGCAACGATGCGCAGGATCTCGCGCTTCCAGGCAGCATCGCGCCCAAACGTAGTCACCGAAACGACAGAGTTATAATTAGCCGCCGTGGCAGAGTTGAACTTTTCTGC
>PSLL01000087.1:300-1059 GCA_040289575.1 Candidatus Dadabacteria bacterium
TGAAGCGCGGCCACTCTCTGCCTTTATTTTTGCAGCTGCCATGAGGGCAACACCTAGGGTGAGAGGGGCGGACACGCGCACCGGTGCGCATTTTGGCTATCTGACTGCATATGCTCGTAGCAGGTGAAATAACCATTTAATTGTGCAGGGTGCTATCCTGTAGCCGTGTACTTTGTCAACTGGCAGCGCGAAATATCAATCGCCGAGCGCGCAGGCCAGAAGGTGGTGGTCAAGCGTGACAAGCCCACCAAAGAGTTCCACGAGTATCTGCTGGTGGGGGTATACACACTCATCTCATTTCTGCTTGCCCATCCGTCGCCCCCTCTCTCGCCGGCAGCCATCACAAGGAATGAGGATCGTGAGACGAGGGAGATGCTTGCCCTGCTGGGCATACCCACACCCGCGCTTGTCTCTATTGCGGAGGGCGAGCTTGTCGAAGAGTACGTGGAGGGCGGGGATCTCTACAGGGCGCTTGCTTGCGGCACGGTTGATAAAAGCTCTGCCCCTTTTGCCGCCGGCGTCCTCACGGGCCGTCTTCACTCTGCTGGGTACGTCTTTACAGACAACAAGGCGCAGAACTACCTGGTGCGGGAAGGCGGCACTGTGCTCAGGACCGATCTTGCGTTCCTGCAAAAAAGCAATTCCACGTTTGCGCAGAGCATGGACATCGGCTCGTTCCTTGCAAGTGTCGTTGACCTTGAATCCTATCCGGAGATAGAGTGCGCCTTCTTTGACGGCTACCACTCGGCTGCGGGGCGC
>PSLL01000087.1:1141-3851 GCA_040289575.1 Candidatus Dadabacteria bacterium
GCCGTCAGGAACCTGATGCGCGATTCGTCAAGGCTGCTTGGGATCTGCTAGATGGGCGGCAGCTCGGCCTTTTTGTCAAAGCCACCCGAGCCGAACTTGCAGTAAAAGCACTGGTCCGACTGCATGTACGTGAGCCTCTGTATCGTGATGGCGCCTATCTTTAGCGCAAGTTTGGTCATGAACCTATACTTGAATGGCATGGATGGAATGACCTCGTTAAAATAGACGTCGTAGTGGTCGGGGCAGAACTTGAGCGTTATCTGCGCCTTCTGGCGGGACTCTGGAGACACGTCTTTGTTGTTCTCACTTATCGTCTGGGCTACCTTCATCTGCTCCCGTATGTACTCCTGCTTGGGACATGGACAGTCCTTTCCGCCTGGGTGTTTGTACGCCGGCGTATTCTTCCAGTCAAACCCTGGGTAATCGCGCTCAAAATCGTCCATCGCTCTACGCCCTCTCTGCAACAGCATGTAATATAAAGATGTAGGAACCACGTTATACCGTCATTTGAAATGACAAAAAATATATTTTTGGATGTAATAGAACCCGTAAGTGACGTGGTTCACCTCCGAATGGTAACGGTGCAATGTCTACATTGAGTGCAACAACAACGGCAAACAACAATAACACTGGCGGCAACAGCGGCAGTTCTCCTCCAAATCCCGAGTCAGATCCAAACCTGAAGACACTTCTCGAGTTCAAAAAGAGCGTTCTCGAAGAGCAAAAGTCTGGCGACAAAAAGATAGAAGAGATAAACAGCAAGCTCGAAGCTGTCAAGAAGCAGATAGACGAGGAGAGGATGCAGCTCGACGACCTGCGCGCCAAGCTAAAGACGGTGAACGAGGAAAAGGATGCCGATTATCCCAAGTTTATAGAGCTCCGCAACAGCCTTATCGACGCGAAAAACCAGATGCGCTCGCTCGATGACAAGGTCGGGGGCGGCCCTGCCAAGTCAAGGAAGGACCGGAGCGAGATCTCTGGCCTAACAAAGGCGCTGGAGCAGATAGAGCGTGACATTCAGACCAAAAAGCTATCTAAGGATGAGGAGCGCAAGCTGGTCGCCCGCTCCAAAGAGATAGCGACCAAGCTCCACACGCTCAAGCTGGTTCACAAGAAGGAGGGCCAGTACCGCGAGATGTCGTCGCAGTACGACGAGCTCAAGTCCAAGGTCAACAAGATATTCAAGCAGAAGGAGGAGCTGGGCAACAAGATAGGCCGGCTCAAGGAGAGCATTGAGGGCCTGGTCAACACCCGAGAGGCGCTCTACGAGGAGCGCAGGCAGGTCATCCATTCTGTGCGAGAGGCAAGCGCCAAGCTGGAGATGATAGAGACCCAGCTTAACGCAATCGCATTCAAAAAGTCGCGCATGGCCCATGCCGAGACCCGGCACAAGAAACAGGAGATGGACGAGCGCAGGGTAGCCCGCCAGGAAGCAATGCAAGAGCGGGTAAGGCGCTACAAGGAGTACCAGGACAGGTGGAATACGCTCAAGGAAGCGGCGCTGAAAAAGATGTCTTCTGGCGAAAAGCTGACGTTTGATGAAATGAAGCTCATCTTTGGCGACTCGGCCCAAGAGTAGTAGTGGACAAACATTTTTGTGTCAGCCACTGCCGCTGTGAGATGCATATAGAGACATGTCTGGAGAGGAAAAACTACAGTACAGCGGCAAGGTCTACCTTTACAGCAGCGGCATGCCAGATGACCTCATTGCGCTCTCTAAAGAAAAGCTGGTCGAAAAGGGCGTGAACGAGGCCGACATTGTCGTCCTGCTGGATCCAGTTGGCGTGCCGGAAGGCAGCATCATGGCCACGATATGGCCCCATTACCTCTCTGTCGCGAGGGTCAAGCGCGTGCGGGAAGGGTCGATATACGCCCCGCAGCTCTTCAACATCCAGTTCTAATCCTGCCGCGGCCAAGGTGCGGCGAAAAGCAAAGCATAAATCGGCTGCTCGCCTGCTGCTCTTTGCAATAGAGCAATGCTGACCTTCTTTTGCAAGCGCGACAGGCACGGCGACTGCCCCGGCGAGTGGCCGGTGGGCGAGGCGTGCGGGCCTGATCACGACTGCTCGTTTGATATGAAGCTGGTCAAGTGCGCCTGCGAATGCCATTTGGCTGGCAATGGTGGGAAAAAGAGCGGGGCAGATGCTGCTATTGTTTCTCCTGCAGCAACGAAAACAACAAAAACGAAAAGAAAGACTCGCATGCGCTCTTGAAATCGCATTGACGCCGCTTAGCTTTCAAGCGCGGTTTTGAATCGTCGGAACGGCGTTTTAGCGCGATTAATGTCCTGCCTCTGCCATGTTGTAATGTGAACGCATTAGAATCAATCGCATATGTGGCGCTCGGGTTCCTGCCGACTCGGCGTCATGGAAATGTCGTGGCGCATGGGCAGGGCAATACGCAAGCGGGGCACCGAAGAGCAGAGGGTGGTGACCGGCACCCGGCCATGACCGAGACTGGCCTCATCCTTGCTGCGGCAGGAAGCTTTGTCCTCGCGGCCCTTGCAGCGTGGACGGCGCTAGGTAGCCTTCGCACAAGCCACAAGATAAGGGCTATAGATAAGGACTGGCGCCCCGTCACGGTACCGGCCTGATCGTGTGCGCCCCTTCTGCCTGTTCCTTTCTTTCTCTTTTCTATTTTCCTCATTTTATGCTGGGAGGGCTGTGAATAACTACCTTCTCACTCTTTTGTCAACCCTGATCGCTCGATA
>PSLL01000038.1:0-5497 GCA_040289575.1 Candidatus Dadabacteria bacterium
TAATCACAGAAAAGAGAATCTATTTAATTTGTTTCTACATATCTATTTTGGTTACCTCTCCAACTAATTACCTAATACCAAAAGTGTAAAAAAGTTATAAGATACAGCTAGGCACTTATCTTTATCTTCTGAAGCCTGAGCGAATTTCCCAGAACAAAAAGACTGCTTAAAATCATAGCCAGTGCCGCAACTACCGGCTTTAGAATCCCCGCTGCTGCAAGACCAATCCCAATCGTGTTGTAAAAAAATGCCCAAAAAAGATTCTCTTTTATCTTTCTCCGGGTCTTTCTGGCAAGCTCTAAAACCCAGGGGATTTTTCTTAAATCATTTCCCAGTAGACTTACATCTGCCGTTTCGCGTGTAATATCAGCACCGCATCCGAGGGCTATTCCTATATCTGCCGCGGCAAGCGCCGGAGCATCGTTGATTCCATCTCCCACCATAGCGGTAAGACCGTTTTTATCTTTAGATGATTTAATTTCATTTATCTTATCTTTAGGAAGAAGTTCGCTTTTCACTTGGATACCAATAACTTTTGATATAGCTTGAGCAGAATATTTATTGTCTCCGGTTATTACGGAAACATCTATTTCGAAATCCCTTAGAGTTGAAATCACCTCCCCTGCCTCTTCTCTTAATTCTTCGGAGAACCCCAGAACACCTTTGACTTCTCGACCCCAACCGCAAAAAACAACGGCTTTCCCCGTGGATTCCAGTCTGGTTTTCTCATTAATTATGGTTTCATTAAGCCTTAATCCGATCTTCTCTATGAATCTTTCGCTGCCTATGTAAATGGTCTTATCAAACTCACCCACCTTTCCCTGAACCCCCATTCCAGGATATGATTTAAAATCGGAGATCGGAAAAAGTGAATGGTCCCCTTTAGAGGCGAATTCAACCAAACTCTTTCCAATCGGATGATCTGAGACAGATTCGAGGGAGGCACTAATTGATATAAAATCCGCCTTACTGAGCTTCAAATTTGGATCAGAAAAAACTGAAGAAAGTTCCATTCTTCCCTTTGTAAGAGTGCCGGTCTTATCAAAAAATATCCTCTTTATACAGGAAAGCTTCTCTAGAGTCTCCCCGGTTCTTATAAGCACCCCTTCTTTTGCCGCCCTTCCAAGCGCAACCCAGATTGCCATCGGAGTCGCAATCCCAAGCGCGCATGGACAGGAAATAAGAAGAACTGAAAGTGAATTCATAAGTGCGGTATCAATTCCGGATTTAAGATACCAAACTATAAAGGTTATAATTGAGATTGCCGCCGTAAGAGGTATAAAAACCGATGAAATCCTATCGGACAATCTTTCAATAGGAGCCCTCGACCTCTTTGCCTCTTCAAGGAGTCTAATAAGCCTGGATAAAACCATTTCTTCTCCTACATGGGTTACCCGGAGTAACAGCACTCCATCCAGATTCGCCGTGCCAGAGAAGACACTGCCTCCTTTTTCTTTAAAAACGGGTTTTGATTCTCCGGTAAGCATGGATTCATCCACACTGCTTTGTCCTTCAACTACATCTCCATCTACAGGAAACCTCTCGCCAGGAATCACCTTGATAATATCCCCTTTTTTTAAGGATTCTGCGGGTATCTTTTCTTCGGCTCCGTCTTTTATGACCGTTGCTTCCTTTGGACTAAGCTCTAAAAGCCCCTTTATTGCATTTGATGTACTCGCCTTTACACTTGCCTCAATAAATCTCCCTACCGTTACAAGAACAAGGAGCATTGAGACTGTATCAAAGTAAACCTTCCATACACCTCTAAAAGTAGAAATAGTAGAAAGAGCATATGCAGAGAACGTTCCAAGAACAATCAGTGTGTCCATATTGAATGTGAGTTTTGAAATTCCCCTTATAGAATTCCTAAGAATCGGGGTCCCAAGGAGGATCACCACCGGGGTGGCAAGAGCAAACACAATGTAATTGATCACCGAACCAACCCCTTCTTCGAATGGATAGAGATAATCTGCATAGCTCAGCATCATAACGTTCATCGCAAAAAATGCGCTAAGCCCCAGCCTTGCAAGTACCCACATAGCTTCCCCTTCTTCCCCTTTCTCTCCCGTGATTTTATGTGCAAGAAAACACCCATAGCAGCAGTACGAGATGTCTTTTCCCGAAATAATAAAAGGTCTTCGAGGAAGGGGAAGTCCGCACTGGTAGCAGGATTCAGTAGATCGATTCATCCTTATTTAATGTAAAAAATGACTTTCATAATTAATGAAAGGCAAAAAAGCACGAAAGAGGGTTATTATTCCAAATATAACCACCACTAATCCAGGCACACGACTTACACCAGCCCTAAACCTGGGAGATAGAACCTCGCCCAAATTTCCCAAGAGAAACATAGTAGGGACTGTTCCTAAGCCCAGAGAAAGCATAGTAAGTGCCCCTTTGTCTGGAGAACCGGATGCCGTGGCTTTAAAGAGAAATGCATAAACGAGCGGACAGGGAAGAAATCCATTAAAGATTCCTAGATAAAACGATGCAGACAGGCTTTTACTTCTGATAAAAGACGCCATTGCCTTTTTTATGAAGCCATAGAATATAGTAAAGCCCGGAATCGTTTTTTCACCGATTAATCCAATCATTTGAAGACCAATAAGAATCATAAAAGCCCCTGAGATAACCGAAATAACGATTTGCCCACTTAAAATTGGTTTTATCTCTTGGAACATAAGACCGAGAGAGCCGACTACTGCCCCTAAGAAGGTGTATGTAAAGGCCCTTCCAGAATTATAGAGAAGGTGATTCCAGATCCTTCGCAAATCCCCCTTTCTGGGAACCGATGCAATAGCAATCGGAAATCCACCGCACATTCCGATGCAGTGAAAAGAGCCCATTGCCCCGGCTATGAAAATAATTAAATACCCTATCATTAAATTCACACCAATATCGAATCCGACTAATTGACCTCTGTTTAGGGCAGGCACAGAGACTTGCCTGTATGTACAACTAATCTGGACTACTTATTTTGTCCACTCAATTTTTGTAATTCTTCTGGTGTCCAAGGGGTTGTGCGATTAGCAGTCTCCTTACGAACCTTACCTACCATCTCAGGTGTAATTCCACCTGCCGAATTCCCCCAACTCCTCCGTTCATGTGTAATAACAGCGGCAATCTCCTCATCTGAAAGCTTTGACCCCCATTCAGGCATAACACCATTATAACTCATCCCCTTTATCTCTATAGCCCCCTGTAGCCCATGAATCACAATGCGTATGGGGGTCTCAGTGTCTTTTAATAACCAATCTGAGCCAGCAAGCGGAGGGAATGCACCTGGTATGCCCTGACCATTTGTTTGATGACATGAGACGCATATCCTTGTATACACCTCCCCACCATTCACACCCCCCTCGGACTCTTTGGACTCAAACTTTGGAGCCACCCCTGCTGTGCCTATGTTTTTTTCCTCAATTGGATAAGTATGGTCAAGGCTTAGAAGATAAGCCACCAAATCGAGGGCCCCCTGAGTGGCTATTATAACCTTACCCTCGGGAGCAAACCCCTTGGGTACCGGAACGACCCTCTCCCCTGATGCCGCATAGATATACTTTGACGACACCGCGTCTTCTTCTTTGAAGAGCCAGGGAAATGGCGGCATTATTGAACCAGGAGAAACGGCCCTTGGATTATACAGGTGAATCAAGTGCCAGTCTTCACTCGGCTGGCGGGCTGCAATGTTAAAGAGGTCGGGACCTGTTCGGCTGGTTCCCAAAAGATGCGGCTTATCATAAACATAATCCCCGGGTACAGAGGGGCGCCCCCAGTTTCGCAATTGGTCTGCCCCAAATCCTGCGGGACGGGTCTGCTGACTGTGGCAGTAAATACAACCCTCGCGTATGTAGATTGCTCTTCCACGGAGTTGCTGTTCTGTATAGGGTTTTAACTCTGGAGAGGGTTTTATCTCACTTATTTGAATCCCAGGAACCACTACCAGACCAACCCATGCTATAAAAAGGGTGGCCAGAACTCCCAGAAAGAAGGTGGTAATTCTAATAAACATCATGGAGGAGCTACCTCCATCCCTTCACGCCATGGCGGAGTCGCTCGTGCAGGCCCCCTTCTGAGAACCATAAGGGAGAATAAATATATAAAGACCAGGTGTCCAATCAATATAATTACGCCCGATACTGAGCGTGCTAAAAGATAAGGCTTAGTTACCTCTACTGAATCCATAAAGGGGCGCGCAGGGTTATTCATATACAGCCCCTGCAAAATTCCCCCAATAGTCATAGACACTACATACAAGGTGATGCCGAAAGCAACAAGCCAGAAGTGAAATTTTATGAGAATCGGATAGGGCCATTCCCATTTAGTCAACCTGGGCATAATGTAGTAGATTGCCCCAAAAAGAATCATAGTAACGAATGCATATAGACCAAGGTGTGCATGACCAATTGTGTAATGTGTAAAATGAGAAATCTTATTAAATGAGCGCAATGCCTCTATAGAACCCTGAAAACTCACTGCCGTGTAGCACATGGCACCAAAGACTACAAAGCGTAGGGTTGGACTATATCTTAGTTTTCCAAAATGACCCACCATGGTTAGATGATGATTAATCGCCACAGTAAGCACCGGGATAAACATAAGAACACTTGCTACAACAGAGACACTTATGAGCCATGTGGGAAGCGGGCCACCGATTAAATGATGGATGCCGTTCCAGTTGTAAAAGAGGGCAAATGACCAAAAGCCAAGAAGGGATAGATAGTAACTATGTATAGGACGGCCAATTACCTTAGGGATGAAATAGTAGGCTGCTGCTAAGCCAGCCGGTGTAAACCAGACCGTTAGGGCATTATGGGCAAACCACCAGTTGGCCGCTGCTTGAGTAACACCTGAATAGAATGGCAGATTGGCAATAACATAGAGGATGGGGAACCATACAACAGATGCTATTATATACCAGAGAGAAACATACAGGTGTTTTACACGGCGTGCATGGAATGTGCGAAGTACTGAAAGTGAAAGGCAGACAGCGGCTACTGCGATTAAGAACTCCGCCTTCTTAGGAAACTCTAGCCACTCTAGCCCTCGACTGTCTCCTTTCAGGATGGCGATTATTCCATATAGAACCCCTATATTCCAAATGACAGCCGATATGTATAGGAGCTTGGGCCATCGGATTTCAGTACGACACAACCTGGCAGTAAGCCACGTGTTACATCCCGCCAATGCCAAAGAAGCCCACCCATAGATTACAGCATTTAAGTGAGCGGGGCGTACACGTCCAAATGTTAAGGCAGGATAAGAGCCAAGCCAATCGGGAAAGTTGAATTTCAATGAAGCCGTAAGCCCAAAAACCGTTCCCACAAGTAGCCACACTACAGCAGATGCAAAAAAGGCAATTACCGGACCAGAGACGGAAATATCACTCAGCACACGAAATGATAATTCAGGGGATTCATCCGTGTGAGATGTATTACGACTCATATTATTAACTTAATATAAATGACTCTTTTATTTGCGTCAACTCCTGGCGGGGGTA
>PSLL01000038.1:5507-21644 GCA_040289575.1 Candidatus Dadabacteria bacterium
TTTTTTGCACTTGGTTGACTTCCCGCCAAGAAGGACAGTTAAAACTAAAACGAGGCCGCTTTTCTGATGACCAATTAAAGATGAATGCGACACTACTCTTAGTATGGAGATTTAAGAATGTTTGTCAATGGGTAAAAAATCCTACCAGAAAGACTTATACCTTCTCATTTACATAACTCTTCTCTCCGAAGATGTATAGAGTAACTGCACTAACAAGGATTTTATACACACGGCCGATTATTAGCCCAAGATAAATATATTATTTAGGGGGACTCAAGAAGCCTTCTACACTAAAATCCGGATAAAGCCCTTTATTAGCAATTGCGTAGATTAAAGATATTAATATATGATTTTATCAATTATATCAATGACATATAAAGAATATTATTTTTGCAATTGCGAAGAAATTACTTGACAAGTATCGCCACCTGCATTACATTTAGATAAAGCAAACTAAATTAGGAGGATATATAAATGGCTGTAAGGAAAGAGACTTCAAAAGCAGTAGAGGGTTTCACCGAGACAATAAAAGAACTCACTGGATTGGTGAGAGAAAGCTATCTAAACGGCGTGGAATTCGCCTTATCCCTTTGGGAAGAGAATTTAAAGGTTTTAAACACTCAGATTGATCAATGGCTTAATCTTCAACGGGACTACATCAAGGCTAAAAGAGAGTACTATGAGAGGATTCCAAAGGAATTAGTGCCATTTTGGAATGGGAATTCAAAGGCTATAAATGACGAGATTAATCGACTTGTAGCCTTTCAGAAAAACCATATTGAGTCAGTTAGAAGCATTTCGGATAGGCTTACGAAAGAAACTCTCAGTCTCACAAAGAAGAATGTTGAGAAAGCCTTTTCTCTCTTTGACGATTATCTCAACCTCTTCAGAGTATAATTCGATTGAGAGCGTAGACTAAGTTAAAAGACATAATTCTGCTAGGAAAACGGAGTTGGTTTATTTTGACATTTATTTAGAAAAAACCGTGATCATAATTTGGATAGTTTATTTAACTGTATGATCACTTGAGATAGGAGGCATATAAAAATGAATATAACAATAGCCCCTTTTACGGTTGACACAATTGGTGATTGCAAGGCGCCGCTATCTGTGTATAAAAAAGAAGAACACGCTAAAATGCCAACTACTTATTGGGGAATCTATCTCGACGATAAATACATATCTTACACATCGAGTAAGGAGCTGGCTGAAAAGACAAAACTATGGATAGAAAGATGGCTAGAGAACAGGCGTTGAAATAGAAGAAATTTTTAAGCTTGGAGTGATTCTCCATTTTTTACCTACAAGTGTCAGGACTCCGCTAGACCTTGAGGCGAGGTTTTTTCTAGGAATAGTTAAGTGATAAGATGGGTGCTAAAAATATTGAAAGGATTCTTAATCCGAAATCTATTGTTCTAGTCGGTGTAAGTGAGAGAGAGGAAAGTGTTGGCTATCGCCTCTTTAGAAATCTTATAAGCGGAGGGTTTCGAGGAAAAATCTATGGTGTAAATCCAAATGTTAGCCAACTCTTCGAGCAAAGGATATACAAGTCCGTAAGTGAAATAGAAGGGGAAATAGACCTTGCTGTAATTGCCGTACCTATAGAAATGGTTCCCTCTATTATAAGGCAGTGCACAGAAAAAGAGTTAGGGGGCGCAATTGTTATTTCCGACGGCAGAAAGGGGACAGAAAAGGCAGGTCATGAAGAGAAAATCATTCGTGAGGCGAGGCGTATTGGAATTAGGATAATTGGTCCAAACAGTCTCGGTGTTGTTATTCCACATCTTGGAATAAATGCGAGTTTCACTGCTTCTCCGGTACCGCCTCAAGGGAATATGGCTTTTATCTCACAGAGTGGAGCACTCTGCATCGCCATTATGGATTGGGCTTGTAGGGAAAATGTTGGATTTAGTCATGTGGTTTCAATAGGAGACATGGCCGATGTGGACTTCGGAGATTTAATCAATCTCCTAGGCGACGATAGTAACGTAAGAAGTATACTCCTCTATGTAGAGTCGATTACAAATGTTAAAAAATTTGTAGGAGCCGCAAGAAGCGTCTCTCGCGTAAAGCCCATTATTGCACTAAAATCTGGAAAAACTGATGCGGGTATTAAGTCTGCGGCCTTTCATACGGAGGCTCTAATCACAGAGGATGCTATATATAGCACTATCTTTAAGCGCGCAGGGATTGTAAGGGTAGATACTATAAGGGAACTCTTTAATACCGCAGAATCGCTCTCTAAACAGCCCCGTCCTCTGAAACCAAACCTTGCAGTTATAACAAACGCAGATGGCACTGGTACTATGACAGCAGATGTCCTTTCAGTCAGGTGGGAATCCAAACTCGTGGAACTGAGTGAAAGAACTGTTAAGGAAATAGAGAGTATCCTTCCCCACTATACAAATAAACGAAATCCGATCTGTATGCTTGGCGATGCGCCCCCTGAGAAGTATGCAAAGACCCTCGAGACATGTCTTGCGGCTGAAGAGGTAGGCGGAGTTATTATAATTTTTACCCCTCAGTCAGTGGCACATCCTTCAGACATAGCAAGGGCAATTTCAAAGATTGCACAAAAATCAAATACAAAGCCGGTCTTTGCCGTTTGGATGGGCGGAAAGTTAGTTGAAGAAGCTATAGGTATTTTAAATGAGGCAGGGATTCCTACCTTTGGGACCCCCGAAGAAGCAATAAATGCCTTCATGCATATGTATTCATACACATATAACCTCAGGCTTCTCCAAGAGACTCCAAAGCTTATTGAGGAAAGGTTTGAAACAAAGAGGGCAGAATCCATTATACAGAGTTTTCTTAGGGAAAAAGAGAGCGAGATTCTCTCAGAGCTCGACTCAAAAGCCATAATCGCAAGCTACGATATTCCAGTGAATCATACAGAGGTCGCTACCACGCCCTCAGAGGCCTCACAAGTGGCAAAGGAACTGGGTTTCCCCGTGGTTTTAAAAATCCATCCGCCTGATGTAACAGACAGGTCTAATTCTGGTACTGTGGCATTTGACCTACACTCTGAGTCGGAAGTCTCTGATGCCTTTAATAGAATCGTCCCAAATGTAAAACGTCTAAAGCCCGATGCGGATATTGTCGGTGTTACAGTCCAGCCTATGATTACGGAAAAAGGGTTCGAACTCATACTGGGTGCCAAGAAAGACCCGACTTTTGGTCCAATAATAGTTTTTGGAGCCGGAGGAGAAATGACGGAGTTTATAAAGGATGTGGCAATGGCAATTCCCCCACTTAACTCTACTTTAGCTCTAAGATTCATGGAGAAGACTCGGATTTTTAATCTCCTTTCAAATGGGTTCCGTAATATTCCACGCGCAAACATAGATGCCCTTATAAGAATGATTGTGAACTTTTCAGAACTCATCTCGGATTTTCCTGAGATTACAGAGATTGATATAAACCCCCTCTATGTAAGGGGAGAGCATATACTCGTTCTCGATGCCCGCATAAAAGTTGAAAGAACAGAAGAAAAAACCCCGTACCACCTCATAATTGCCCCTTATCCGAGTCAATATGAAAGTTATCATACGCTAAAAGACGGCACCGTTATACTTCTTAGACCCATAAGACCGGAAGACGAGCCGCTCATACTTGAACTTTTTAATACGTTTTCAAAAGAAACAATAGTCCATAGATTTTTTCACGTCATAAAGGTTACAACACATGAACAGCTTGTACGCTATACGCAGATTGATTACGAGCGCGAGATTGCAATTATTGCTGTGGGTCAGCCTCCGGGACGTGAGAGAATTTTTGGGATCATACAGTTGATATTTGAGCCGGAGGAGGAAAAAGCCGAATTTGCCATAGTGGTAGGTGACCCGTGGCAGGGAAGAGGACTGGGATCGAAACTAATGGACGTATGCCTATCCGTTGCAAAACAAAGAGGAGTTAAGCTTCTTTGGGGTGAGATTATTCCTGAGAACATACCCATGATTAATCTCTCTAAGAAGATGGGATTTAACATTAAAAAGAGAGAGGCCTCACTTTACGCTGAGTTAAAATTGGATGCATAGGGAATCAGACAAGCTTCTTTAAAAAATATAATGAATCTCGGTAGATTTGCTTTCAACATTCCCAACTCTGGAAAGTAATAAAATTGAGATACGGAAATCAGTCATTGAACATACTGAAACTAGATGGTTTTCTTTAAGCAGAGGAAAGCCGCAAAGTTATAATATTGAAAGAATGTATCAACTATTTCAAAACCATTTCGATTAAACGTTTCTATATTCTCATCAATACGATAGGGGATGAGCACATCCTCAAGAGTCTCCCTCTTTCGCATTATTTCCAATTCATTATAACTATTACGTCTCTTAAAATCATAGTAGAAGTCAATAAAAAAAACGATTCATGCGAGAGTCATTTGTGAGCACCTTCTCTGCCACCGCCAAAGCACCCCCTTCAACGAGGGCATTATAAATCCATCTAATTAGGCCATCTCTTCGTAAGGGACGAATAAATTGCAATGTTCAACACATAGTAACAAAGCTTGCGTTATCAAGCTGTATCCTAGAGAGATCTCCGCTGAGGTTTGCATATCGAACCTCAATACGATTCTCTAACCCTTCCTCCTTTATCTTCCCATACGCCCGCTCTAGCATAGGTGGTGAGTTATCATACCCTATAAAATGCCCCGGTTGTTAGATCACTCGACAAAGGTTAATTAATGCGGGGTGGCTGTAGAGCATCCCAGATCATAGACGTTAGTTCCCGGAATAAAAAATCTCTTTGCGATCTCCTTGAACATGTCCTGTTGTTCAAGGTAAAACGGCACACTGCGAATGATCATGTCATCGAATACCTCGGCAACTTCTGCGCTAAATTCAAAGTCTCCTATTCGAGTTGAGTTTTTCAAAAATAGTTCGTCTTTTTTCATTCTACAGCCCCTAATGGCACAGAATTTGGGATTTATGTAACGTATTCACTAAAAGGAATCTGTTCATTCTTAATATCTTCGCATTCTATCGTCGTAGTGTGATAAGAAATCACCGCTTATTGGAATCAATTTTCCACCAGATACCTCACGATGTTTTGTGAACTCAAAAACTTCTAACCCAGTGGCTTCCAAAATTTGAATAATTTCTCTTATCGTATAGCCAAGTAAATCATCATGCAACTCGCAGAATAAATGGGAAACTTTATTTTTAAGTGTATTGAGCATTCCGGCAAGCACTTTTCCTTTCGCACCGTGAACATCAATCTTAATAATATCAGGCTGGATATTCTCTCTTTTACACAGTTGATCAAATGTGATTACCTGTACGTCACCATTACCCACTTCATGAAGGACTCTTTCATCCCATCCTTCCATATTTGCCTGACCCTCTTTATCAGACAGCGCTAAATTAAATGTTCGAATGTTCTCTTTAAGACCATTAATCTGAATATTTTTCAAAAGGCGGATATAATACTTCTTATGCGGTTCTATTGATATTACCTGTCCTCTGGAACCTATTAGCTTGCCAGCGTATATTGTGAAATAACCATAATGAGCACCAATGTCCACAAAAGTAGGGAAATCATAATCTTTGAAGAGTGTCTTTAGCTGAAGGGTAAGAGCCGGTTCATAAATCTTACCTTGTGAAATATGGGTATAATAATCAAATGTCCTATCGTCTATCATACTTATCTTCGTCCCATAAATATTGGTTTCAAAATAAATTCCCGGCTTAAATTTATTCAATAAAGGAATCTTTCTAATATACATCCAAGGGTCTAATACAAATAAAAGATAAAGTGCTCCCCTTTTAATCCATCTTATCATTTTTATGATCCAATCTTAGGTTTAAACCCTTCCTAATTTCATTATCCCACCGTGAATAACCTCTTGTCAACACACACCTAAGAAGACCATTGGGTGAGCGGGATATAAAAGACAGAGGTTGGATTAAGTCTCTTTCCTCTTGACAAAGGAGGAAGGCTAAAACGGCTTAAAGACAGAATACTAGGTATGTCATTCCTTTACCCTCCAAGTTGTATTTGGAAGGTTGTCAGGTAGACAATGGGTAGACACAAGCAGGTGGGTTATATTGGGTGTGTTGTAACTTCCTAAAATAATTGGTGGAGATGAGGGGAATCGAACCCCCGACCTCTGCCGTGCGAAGGCAGCGCTCTCCCAAGCTGAGCTACATCCCCACACCATTGTTATTATATACTACTACTACAAACCATAATACAAGCAAGAAACGATGATTACAAAAGCAATCTTCTTATAAGAGGCTCTAATTCCCTGCGGAGTTCCGGATTTTTTATAACATAATTTAGCGTAGCCTTCAAGTATCCAAGCCTGTCTCCTCCATCGAACCTCTCTCCTTTAAATCTGTATGCTAAGAGTTTTCCCATATTTGCAAGCTCAGACAGTGCATCTGTAAGTTGAATCTCTCCGCCCTTTCCCGGAGGGATTTGTCCGAGAACATCAAAAATGTCCGGGGTTAAAACGTACCTCCCTACAACTGCCAGGTTTGACTTGGCCTCATCCGGTGCCGGTTTTTCTATGACCCCTCTTAAGTCATAAATGCCGCTTGCAATCTCGCACCCATCAATTATCCCGTATTTGCTTGTCTCTTGCTTCTCTACCTCCATTACAGCTACGACGGATTTTTTGTATCTTTCATATATATCAATAAGCTGCTTAAGACACGGAACCTCAGAATCAATCAAATCATCTGGAAGCATAACGCCGAACGGTTCGTTCCCTATAACAGTATTGGCTGTAAATACGGCGTGCCCCAGCCCAAGGGGTCTTCCCTGTCTCACCGAAGCAATATATGAAAGTTTTGTTGACTCCTGAACCGATTTAAGAAGGTCGAACTTGTTTTTCCTCTCAAGTGCACTCTCAAGGTCTGGGAAATCGTCAAAATGATCCTCTATAGCGGCTTTTTCGCGACTGGTGATAAGCACAACCATCTCAACTCCCGAGTCTCTCGCCTCTTCAACTATGTACTGAATCATAGGCTTATCTATTATTGGAATCATCTCCTTAGGAATTGCTTTGGTTGCAGGAAGAAACCTAGTTCCCAGTCCCGCCGCGGGAATTACAGCCTTTCTAACCTTCATTGATCTTCTCCCCTGTCATTATTCTAAAAGCAAATCCGCACAAATGAGGCGAATTTTCTAATCACTTAGAAGCCTTAACCGCACGGTTGAATGCCCAGCGCTCTAGCTTTGAAATCTCCTCTCTCATCGTTGTAGAGAGCGGCACTATTGAGGATGAAGCAATTATTAACTCCATATCATCTAGTTCCTTGCGCTTAGAGAATGATTCAAAGAGCGCCGATACAACAGCCTGCTCTATCTCTGCGCCACTTAACCCCTCTGTGTTCTTTGCAAGTGAATCCAAATCAAAGAGTTCAGGGTTTCTTCCGCGACTGAGAAGATGAATCCGAAATATCTCCCTTCTTTCTTTCTGTGAAGGAAGAGGAACAAAAAATATCTCATCAAACCTTCCCTTCCTTAAAATCTCAGGCGGAAGCAGATCAATACGGTTTGCGGTAGCAGCCACAAAAACCGGATACCGCTTCTCCTGCATCCAGGTAAGAAAATATCCAAATATCCTTGATGTCGGACTGTCGCTTGTTTTCTCACCGCTCCTTGTAATCCCGGCCTCTATTTCATCAATCCACAAGACGCATGGCGACATTGCCTCAACTGTTTTTATGGCTTTGTGAAAAGCCTCCTCCGGGCTGCCGGAAGCTCCGCTATAGATCTGATTTAGATCAAGCCTCAAAAGTGGAAGGTTCCAGGCTGTAGCCACCGCCTTAGCACAAAGACTCTTTCCGCAGCCGCTTATCCCCATAATAAGCAGTCCCCTTGGCATATCCAACCCAAATTTTTTGGCTTCGATAGAAAAAGCCAGAGCCCTTGTTTGAAGCCACTCCTTGAGATTTTCAAGCCCGCCAATATCATCCAGGCTTATACGGATTTTTATAAACTCAAGGGTTCCGGATTTTCTTATAATCTGAGCTTTTTCTTCTAAAAGCACATCAACTACTCCCTCATCCACAAACTCTCTTTCTACAAGAGCCCTCCTTAAGGCAAGTTCCGCCTCTACAAATCCAAGCCCGATCATCGCATGAATGCACTTTTCTCTAAGCACCGGGGTAAGGGAACCCCAGGTCTTTTCAGAGTTTTTATGCGAGCCTAATACCGTATCAAAAATCCCTCCCAACTCATCCATATCGGGAAGTCCGATATCAACTACTGCCACCTCTTTTTGGAGCTCATTCGGAAGAATCAACACGGGGGAGAGAATAAAAAGGGTCTTGCAGCTACTTCTGAGTATTCGATAGACATCCCTGAGTTTTCTGATTAATTCCGGATTACTTAGGAAAAAATGGAGGTCTTTAAAAAGATAAAACCCTGCCTCCTCATCGCTTATGACCCTATTCAAAGCCTGAATCAAATCACGGGTTTCTCCGATTTCAGTCCCATTACTCCTCATCCCATCAACACAGGACCAAGTATAAAACTCTACAGGGTTTGAAAAGAGCTCCGCTCCGAGAAGCTTTACCATTCTCTCAACACGCTCTTCTTCCCAAGATACAAGATAAAGTATTGGATACCCTGCGACGATAAATCTTTTTATTATTTCTCTGGGAAATGACATATTCGCTTGGTAGTAGTAATTCATGAATGCGGGTAGCAGTCGGGTATTTCGACAAAGTCCATTCCCCTACTGTCTCTAAACAATACCGGAAGAGGTTCGCCTTGGATGCTCTTTTCTCCAACGGAGTTTATTAAGCGCGTTTACAAACGCCTTAGCACTTGCAACTACAATGTCCGTACTCGCACCCTGCCCCTGGGAAACAATTCCATCTTCCTCAATCCTCACAGTCACCTCTCCCTGGGCATCTGTGCCTCCAGTAATTGCAGCCACAACATAGCGTTCAAGATTAGGGGTTACTCCCGTAGCCTTGGAGATCGCTTTATATGCGGCATCCACAGGGCCATCACCATACTCAGATACCGTCACCTCTTCGCCGTCTATTAGAAGCTTTATTGTTGCAACGGGACGCATATCAGTGCCGCTTGAAAAATTCGCGGAGATAATCTTGTAGAAGTCGGAGGAGCGAACAAATTCCTCACTGATTAGTGCCTCTATGTCCTCATCAAACACGTATTTCTTCTTGTCGGCCAAATCCTTAAATTTTCGAAACGCACGCTGAAAATCGTTTTCATTGAGAAAGTATCCAAACTCCTCAAGTCGCTTCCGAAACGCGTGCCTGCCGGAGTGCTTTCCGAGGATTATTTTATTCGATGGAATTCCCACCTCTTCTGGTTTCATAATTTCATAGGTGATCCTCTCCTTAAGAACACCATCTTGATGGATTCCGGCCTCATGGGCAAATGCATTTGCACCGACTATTGCCTTATTCGGCTGGACATTTACTCCGGTCACATGAGACACAAGCCTGCTTGTAGGATAGATCTGTTCCGTGACAATCCTGGTTTTATAAGGATTACGGTCACTTCGTACTTTAAGCGCCATAACAATCTCCTCAAGGGAGGCATTCCCAGCCCTTTCTCCAAGGCCATTTATAGTGCACTCAACCTGCCTTGCACCCTCCTTTATTGCGGCAATGGAATTTGCAACGGCAAGCCCTAAATCATTGTGGCAGTGAACGCTCAAGGTAACTCTATCAACAAGGTCGGGCACCCTCTCTCTCAATATCTTTATTATATATGCAAACTCCTCAGGCACCGTGTATCCAACCGTATCAGGAATGTTAATCGTATTAGCCCCGGCTTTAACAGCTATGTCTACGGCACGGCAGAGATAATCGAGGTCTGTCCTCGTCGCATCTTCACACGAAAACTCCACGTTTTCCGTGTAGCTCCTTGCGTGTTTTACAGCAGCAACAATAGCTTCCAACACCTCGTCTCTGCTTTTGCCGAGTTTGTACTTCAGATGAATATCGGATGTAGCAATAAACGTGTGAATCCTGGGGTTTGCAGCCTTCTTTATCGCCTCCCAACCCCTATCTATATCGGCAATATTGGCTCTACAAAGCGCGGCTATTTCACAACCTTTGATTTCTTCCGCAATAAGCTTTACGGATTGAAAATCCCCCTCTGATGAAGCCGGAAAACCCGCCTCTATAATGTCCACTCCTAATTTCTCGAGTTGATAAGCCACCTTAATCTTTTCTTCCGCAGTCATGCCACATCCAGGCGCCTGCTCTCCGTCTCTTAAAGTCGTATCAAATATCTTTACTATTTCACTACTCATTTAATTAATCGCCTCCGTTTTAAAGACGTTCTAAAATTTTAAGATTTATAGGGGAGTTTGTCAATTGCGGGGTTTGAATATACTATATTGCCATATCGGTTCGTTACTCAATAGCGCAATCGGTATCAGAATAAACAAAATGAAAGGTTAGTTATCACAATGGCATCACTGAGTCCTGAAAAACAGATTGAGATTATTAAAAGGGGAACAGCAGAGATAATCTCCGAAGAAGAACTCATTGAAAAACTCAAGAAATCCGTAGAGGCAGAAAAACCCCTCAGAATCAAAGCCGGATTCGACCCGACCGCACCCGACCTCCATCTCGGACACTGCGTGCTCCTTAAAAAGCTTAGGGACTTTCAGGAGCTGGGACATACGGTTATCTTCCTCATTGGAGATTTTACAGCTATGATAGGAGACCCTTCGGGAAGGTCGGAGACCAGACCGCCACTTAACAGGGAAGATGTCATCAAAAACGCCAAAACCTATGAAAGGCAGGTCTTTAAGATACTGAGGAAGGACAGAACCGAGGTTGTCTTCAACTCCGCATGGCTTGGGAAAATGAGCGCGGAAGAGGTACTGAGGCTTGCCGCGCTCCAGAACGTAGCTAGGATGCTTGAGCGGGATGACTTCCATAAACGTTATACCTCCGGCACTCCTATTACAATAATGGAATTCCTCTACCCACTCATTCAGGCATATGATTCGGTCAATATCAGAGCCGATGTTGAGTTTGGAGGGACAGACCAGAGATTCAATATCCTCCTTGGCCGCGACATTCAGAGGTATTTTAAACAGGAACCCCAGGTGGCAATCCTCGTCCCAATCCTTGAGGGTATAGACGGCGTTCAGAAGATGTCTAAATCGCTCCGAAACTATATAGCAATTGAAGACCCTCCTGAGGAGATTTACGGTAAGGTTATGTCCATACCGGATGCCATTATGTGGAAGTACTATGAGCTTCTTAGCCGCAGGCCTTGGGAAGAAATCCAAAGAATAAAAGATAAATGGCACCCAATGGACGCCAAGAAGGCCCTGGCTTTTGAGATTGTCTCATGGTTTCATGGGCAGGATCAGGCAGAAGAGGCTCAAAGGGATTTTGAGATAAAGTTCTCCAAGAGGCAGTTTCCGGAGGATGCAAGGGAAGTAACTCTGGAGGGAAAAGAAACAACCATTCTAGAGCTGGTTCTGCTTTCATCTGAGAGGATCAAAAGCCGTGGTGAAGCAAAGAGGCTCATAGAGCAGGGTGGAGTAAGCATAGATGGGCAGAAGACTGCCGATCCCAAGGCGCTTGTACCATACAAAAAACCCCTTAAGGTAAAGATTGGAAAGAGAGAATTTATTAAGGTGAGATTTATTTAGTCCCGGAGGCGAGTGAACCTGTAAGCCGAATTCTGTCTGGGGCGATCATTCATCTAGGACATCCATCTCTGGATGCCTCATGCGACCCACCCGGAAGCCTCAGGCGGGCAACCTTTATCTAGCTTCCCTTTTCCATGCCACAGGATGTCGCCATCCTGTGCGGTAGTCTCTTACACTGCCTTTTCACCCTTGCCTGTTTTTTATAAAAAACATAGGCGGTCTATTTTCTGTGGCACTTTCCGTTGCCTCACGACACCTGGGTGTTACCCAGCGCTCTGCCCTCTGGAGTTCAGACTTTCCTCCCCTCTTTCAAAAAGGGGCGATCGCCTAGTCCACTCGCCTCAAGTATTGTATTTATCTATTGCTTCGTTTGCAAGCCTGTCTGCATCCCTATTTAATTCTCTGGGAATGTAATGAACCTTTACCTGTTCAAATTCTGATATTAGTTCTTTAGCCCTTTTGTAGAGAACCGCGATCTTGGGATCACGGACGCGCCAGTTTCCATTTATCTGATTGGCAAGAAGGGATGAATCTGTATAAATCTTAAGATGATTTTTTTTAAGTTCTTTTGCAGATTGGAGCGCAGTTATTAAAGCCTCATATTCAGCCTCATTGTTTGTGGCAATGCCAATGTCTCTCCTTATTTCACGAATGCTTCCATCCACATCCCTCATCAAAACCCCTACCCCCGATCTGCCCGGGTTCCCTCTTGAAGCACCATCTATGTGGATTTCAATGTGTGATTTCGCACTTTCTAAAGATAATTTAAGCTGTTTGAGCCTCGTTTTCGGTTGTTTCTTCACAGTATAGAATTCTATGACAGTTTGGGCATTGAATCATCCTTGAATTTGTTAGAACCTCGTTGAAGAGTTGAGGCGGAATGTTCATATTACAGCCCGTGCATATTTCGTTTCTTGCCGGTGCAAGCGCAAAGCCATTTCTCATTCTAATTCTCTCATACATTGAGAGAATCTCGGGATTCACGACTGAAGTTACCCTTTTCTTCTCTTGCTTTTTAGTCTCATACACGTTTCTTAGCTCACTTATTTTCCGATTATAGCTGTTTATTATCTGCCCATACTCCTTTTCCTTTTCAGCAAGTTCATTCTCCTTTTCCTTAAGCAGTGCCTCGAGACCTTCAACCGCTTCCATCTCTTTTAAAATCTCTTCTTCTATCTCGGCGGTTAGCTTTTTAGCCTCAGCAACCTCTTTTTGAAGAGCCTCGTATTCTTTATATGTTTTTATCTCAAAAAGCTTTGCCTCAACCCTTTTTATCTTGTCCTTATTCTCGGCGAGATTTATCTCCTTTTCCATCTTCCTCTTTTTTCCTGCGTTGAGTTCCTCTTTCGTTTTAGATATGGACTCTTTAATCCCTTTGAGTTCCTCCTCGTATCGCGATATTTCTCGCGGGTATTTTTCTAGGCTGCCTTCAAGCTCTTCTAGCTCTAAATCGAGCTGCTGAAGTGTTTCGAGAACCGCAATCTGGCTTCTCATTTTTTCCTCCTTGATTTGCATTTAGATTTATTAAATCGGGGATTGATTTTTTCTAAGGGTGGTAGGTAAAAAAACGGATTGGAATTTGGACAATGAGTTACGTGGGTATCTCTTTCCATCTAAAAATCCGGGGCTGACTATTACATATGGGCCCACCTGGATTCGAACCAGGGACCCTCCGGTTATGAGCCGGGAGCTCTACCAGCTGAGCTATGGGCCCAAATTATCTGTGCCAAATAATATAGTTTAGGGAAACAACCCATTTTTGTCAAATTTCGCTCTTCTCTCATAGGCATGATGCAGTATTTATCATTAGATGAACTAGAAGAGGTCAAAAATGCTTCACACGGGATTACCTTTACAATCTTGATACCATTGTGTGAATTATAAGATCACGTGGCCAAAAGCAATAAGTTATAGACTCAACTTATCTACTTGAAAAAACCCTTGAGAGTTTATAGAATTATAAACTCACGGAGGCTAAACACCCATGAGAAGAGGAGATAAGATATACTACATTAAAGATTTTATTCAGTCCGTTCCTCTTCATCCGCCAAAAAGGATATTTGAAGAGCTTGAGAGATTAGGTTACCGGGGTCAGCCCGGAGCAAGGCGCGCTGTGTCTCTCGCCGCATACAGGCACGTAAAAAGACTCAAGCTTCTTCACACAAAAAAGGTCCCAAGACCTGAGCTCCCCCCAAGACCCAATTCAATCCTCATGGGACCGACGGGATGCGGCAAAACATACCTAATCGAACTCCTCTTTGGTGAGATTTTTAAAATCCCTTTTGTCATAGTGGATATGACAAAGTTCACCGAGTCGGGCTACGTGGGAGACGATGTTGTAAACATACTCGTTCAGCTTGTCTATACAGCAAATGAAAGCATTGATGTTGCCGAATGCGGCGTCGTAGTGCTTGATGAATTTGATAAGATTGCGGGGGCATACAGCAGCGCGAGGTTTGCAGGACAAGGAACGACAAAAGATGTCTCCGGATACGGTGTCCAAAGAGAGTTGCTTAAAATCCTTGAAGGAGCGGATGTTCAGGTTCCGCTTGACTTCGGATTTTCAAGCCGGGGCCCAAGGGCGCTGATCTCAACAAGGGACATCACGTTTTTTGCCGTAGGGGCATTCTCAGGAATAAGGAGCCTATTTGAAAAAGGCGGATTAGGATTTCTCCAAAGATTGGAGGAAAACGGAGAAAGTGAGGAATCAATCGCGTATAAACTCAGCGAGGATGAAGCCAATGACGTTACAAGGTTTCATCTATTCGGATTTCTCCCTGAGCTTATTGCAAGGTTCAATAGAATCGTGCCGTTTTCCCCGCTCGATGACGAGACATTGAAAGACATCTTCCTTCTTAAAGTTCAAAAATATAAAAAGGAATTTGAAGAAGAGGGATTCCAGTTGCATATAGACCCAAGGGTATCAGATTTCGTCATAAAAGAGGCCGTAAAGAGACAAACTGGAGCGAGGGGACTGGATGTCCTAATCTCTAAGCACCTCGAAGAGGTAGCATTTGAGATATTTGGCAAAGGAGACGAGGGGGAGGTAATCCTAATGATAACCTCCGGAAAGGTATCTCACATTGTAAAGAGGCGCGCATGAAGGCGTTTATCGCGAGCCTAGGCTGTTCTAAAAACCTCGTAGACAGCGAAATAATTCTCGGCTCACTCAAGAACGCAGGATATGAGATTTCATCCCAAAAAGACGCGGATATAATAATCGTAAACACGTGTGGGTTTATTGGTGAAGCGAAGAAGGAATCCATAAACACGATAATTGAACTATCTAAATACAAACACAAAGGCAGTTGCAAAAAACTGATCGTTACCGGATGCCTCGTCGAGAGATACGCAGATGAACTCAGGCGAGAGATTCCCGAAGTGGATGCATTCTGGGGCACAGGCGACCTTTTAAGAATCGGGGAAGCCCTGGCAAAGAAAAAGATTAAAAAAATCCATAAATCCGTACCCGGAACGCTTTATGATCCAGACACTCCAAGGATCCTTACAACACTTCCCCATACGGCTTATGTGAAAGTCTCAGAAGGTTGCTCAAGGACTTGTTCCTTCTGCATAATTCCGAAAATGAGGGGTCTTATGAAAAGCAGACCTGTTGATTCGATTGTCGGAGAGTTGAATAACCTTGCAAACTCAGGAGTCCAGGAGATAAATCTCATTGCTCAGGATATGACAAGCTATGGAAGGGACATTGAAACGAATCTCGAAACGCTCCTTAGAGAACTCGTAAAAGTAGACAGGATAAAGTGGATAAGGCTCCTCTATTGCTACCCCTGGGGATTTACAGATTCCCTTATAAATCTTATTGCCGAAGAAGAGAAAATACTAAAATACATAGACATGCCCATTCAGCACATAAATGATAGGATCTTGAAACTCATGGATAGGAAAACGACAGGTGCAAGGATTAGAGACATCATTTATAAGCTCCGCAAAGAAATCTCAAATTTAATCCTTCGCACTACATTTATTGTGGGATTTCCGGGTGAGACCGAAGAAGAATTCGATGAGCTTCTCGACTTTTTAGAAGAGGCGCAATTTGATAGAGCCGGGGCATTTAAATACTCACAGGAAGAGGGGACAAAAGCGGGGGAGATGCCCAAACAGATTCCCGATGAGGTAAAAGAAGAGAGATATGAAAGATTAATGGAGGTCCAATCCGAGGTTTCTCTCAACAGAAATCGCGCCCTTATTGGAACTATTCATGAAGGTTTTATTGAGGGCACAGAAAACGGTAACTACATTACCCGAATCTGGTCTCAGGCGCCGGAGGTTGATGGAGTGACTTATGTAAGTGGTTCCCCAAAAACTCTCCCTCTAGATAGCTACCCCAAACCCCAGAGAACCAAAAGATTAAAAATCGGCGATCTGGTTAAGGTTTCAATCACGGATGCGGATATTTATGACCTCTATGGCGAGGTAGTTAGTAAGAGCTGATCACAACCCTCTAGAATCCATTTCAAAACCTCCTTGCAGAAGATGAGCAGATATGGATATTTGTG
>PSLL01000088.1:0-470 GCA_040289575.1 Candidatus Dadabacteria bacterium
CCGTTCCAGTCCGTGTCCAAAAACCAGGCGGGAACATCGTCTGCCCGACGGTGCTCCACCCCCATCGTGGTCGGGTCGAACACGTCCAGCCCGAGCAACTCCACCTGATACTGCTTGTCCTTGGTTCGGTGAATCTTCACATCCGGTAACCCGCACACGCTGAAGATCTGGCTCGACCGCATGTTCTTGAGCAGATCGCCCATCATGAGATCGGGAGTCGCTTGCACATAGGCGGCAGGAATGCCGAATACATCTTCGCAATGCTCCACCGTCTCGCGCGCCTTGGCCTCGATGGCAAACCCGATCACATACAGATGGGAGTAATTCTTGCCGTTCGCTTCGCGTGCGGCGCTCTCGACGAGCTTGTTGCTGACCGCACCGTGCTCCGGCCCGAAAACGAACGCCACGGGCTTTTCAAGGCCGTTCGTGATGAGGGCTTCCGCCGAGAGCGACAGGGACTTGGCCGGCGG
>PSLL01000088.1:529-3820 GCA_040289575.1 Candidatus Dadabacteria bacterium
CCTCCAGCATCCGATCGACAAAGGAACCATAGTCTTGGCTCGCTCCCTTTTCCTTTGTGGTTGCAGGTCCGGGCGAAGCGGACTCTTCCCAATCGACCGGCGTCGGAATCGTGGCTTCGACACAGAATGGTCCGGCCACGCGGGTAATCCCGCTTTTTTCCTCCGGCCGATCGACGAGCACTTCTTCTTGAGGCGGCTCGTTGTTGGCAATCGACTTGAGCGTGATGTGAGGAACGATCCCGCCGATCTCTTCGCCCTTTTTGTTCTGCTTGCGCTTGTAGACGAAGCCGCCGGCCGGCCCACGGGCGTCATCCTTCAGTTCGTACCAGGGAAAGGTAGCGGTCAGCAGGCGTTGGCGGGCGAGGGCGAGCGGTACGTGGCTCGTATCGATCGTGATCCACCGGCGGCCCCATTGTTCGGCAACGTATGCCGTGGTCCCACTGCCGCAGGTAGGATCAAGAACAAGGTCGCCCGGATCGGTCGTCATGAGGAGGCAGCGTTGAATGACCTTGGGGGTAGTTTGGACAACATATCGAACGGAATCCGTGTATCTAAAAACTGTAGTATCCTCCCACACCTCTACCACTTGCTCATAAGGGAAGTCATCAACGTATCTTTTGAAGATCAGCTTCTTGCCCCAAATAGCCAACCGACCGATAGATACAAGATAATCCAGTGCCTCTTTTGAAACTGACCATTGACGGTCATGGCCTGGATGGAAGATCTGGTCGCGAAAACGATATTCAACGGTTCTTGTATCACTAGGATGTTGCGAGGTTAGGTCGGAAGCCCAGAATGGTTTCTGGTTACCAGGAATAGGCGCAAGGCCAAGGATTTGCTCATCTGTGAGTCCGATTACCCTATCCTTATCATCTGTGATGTATCTATACCTTGAGCCTAATGTCTCGTAATCCTTAACTTTAAGGACGTTACGAAACTTCAACCGTGAACGATCCTTGGCAAACCATAACAAGAAGTCATGAGTGACTGGCAAAAGTTCACTCGTGGCGCTACTTGTCTTCACAAAGGAAATTTGCCGACAGAAATTTTCTGGTCCAAACACCTCATCCATCACTTCCCGCACATGATGCAGATTCTCATCACTGATTTGGACGAAGATGCTGCCGCTCGGTGTCAACAGATCGCGAGCAAGCAGCAGCCGATCACGAAGATAGGTCAAATATGAGTGAAGCCCCAGTTCCCATGTATCCCGATATGCCTGTACCGTCTCTGGCTCGCGGGTCATGTCTTCATCATCACCATGGCCTACGTCTCGTTTCCGCACGAACGGCTGGAAGTTGGAGCCGAACTTCACGCCGTACGGCGGGTCCATATAGATCATTTGGACTTGTCCACCCAAGCCTTCATAGTGCAGGAGCGAGCTCATCACGACGAGCGAATCGCCCAGGATCATCCGGTTGGTCCACTGGTCGGGGTATTCGTAGGCCTTCAACACCTGGTCGGTGATCGAGCGCTCCGGGTCGCCGAACAGCTCGAACATGGATTGCTGCTGGTCCTTTTTATGACCGGCAAGCGTCTCGATGATGGCCTTGGTCGAGAGCCGTTCGTGAATGAAGAGGGGGAGGGTCGGGACGTCAAAAGATAACCGTTCCGCTTTTCCCGCCCAGTTCAGGAACGGTTTGCTCAGCGCTTTGAGCTTCGCCGCGGCCTCTTTGGCCTCTTCCAATTTCTCGGACTCAAGAATCCGCCGGATGAGCTGTTCATCCTGTTCACGAGCAGGATTCTGTCCGTCCCAATCCAAGGCCGGCGACAGCGAGGAATCGTAGCGATAGGTTTTCGGGGGCTTTTTCTTCTTGAACTGGGCTTGCGTCCCGATCTCCGGTCGTATCAGACTTTGTGCTTCCGGATGCTTGTAGCTCTCGGCCGGCCTGGCTTTCTTATTCGAGCTCTTGGCTTTTTGTTTCGCCATCGATCCCTCTTCGCACACCCTCAGGCCATCGAGTCCTTCATATGGCGGACGCAAGGATAGCGTGTTTACCCTAGCCTGGCAACCGTGAGTGAGAGAGCCTGACTGAAACTCAGGGGGTTACCACCGGCTCTTCCAAGAGGGTCGGGAAGCCATAGTGTTTGCTGACGTAGACGATCACGAGGGCTGTGAGCAGCAACATCGCACCGGCCCCGATGAGGCTGACCTGCGGGCCGAGTGCGTCCGCCGCCCATCCGAAGACCGCCATGCCGACCATCGAGGCGGACATGGCGCCGGTGCTGAAGGTGGTCAGCTCTTGAAGAAAGGCCCAGGTGATCGGGGTGAATCAGTTGAGCACGAGAGGTAACGAGCGGAATCGATGCCGCGAGCGCCGGTCCGAATGCGGCCGAAAACAGAGCAATCAAAAGACGAGTACGTAGAGACGCGCCAACGTCAGGGCATCAAAGAAGTGGAGAACGGGGATCAAGGCGATCAGAACGGCGCGGATGAGATCGATCCAGATCATCGTCCATTTCTTTGGAAGATGATCGAGGTACACCCCGATGGCCGGGCCCAGAAATAACGGCGGGAGCCGGTCGGCTCATAGACGAACCAGATCAGCGCGACCTTCGTGAGTCCGTCGCCGATTTGGGAGATGATCTGGCCCATCCAGAGCAAACCGAAATCCCGAGTGCGGAGCAGGGACCAGCCACGGGTTCGGTCGTAGGCAACCTGTCGCCGCGCAGCGTTCTTTCCTTTTCTCTGATCGATGAC
The DNA here is from genome assembly GCA_040289575.1 of Candidatus Dadabacteria bacterium. Taxonomy (GTDB): domain Bacteria; phylum Desulfobacterota_D; class UBA1144; order Nemesobacterales; family CSP1-2; genus PSLL01. The sequence continues at coordinate 3,231 of PSLL01000088.1, forward strand.
AGAGCTTTCCACTCCAGTTCCTTTCGTCTATTCATTAAAACAGTTTTTGGAGGCTGGGGGCCTCCGACCACAGTTTCTTACATAGCAAGTGGCGGACCATGAATTCCCGCCGGGCGATAGGGCGAACGGCCTTTTACGTGTAGGGCAAGTCGCACAAGCGTCCTTCGGGAGATGCGCTTGGGCAGATGTCCGGGAGGATCAGTCACGACAGCCGCGTTTGAGCCGCGCGAGTAGTGGGTGTAGGGTAAAGTGTTTCCCCTAGCGTGACAACCTACTGAATCCTGAGTATAATGCGCCCCCGATGAATTCTAGTATTCCTGCACCGCCTGATCAGGCTCTCATTGCTGAGACGGTCCGGTCCAGGCTTCCCTTTCGTGCCACCCTCACCAGGCTTGTTCCTCTTGCAGGTGATGCGTCCAATCGGCGGTACTTTCGGTTGGAGCTATCCGGTGGTCCGCCTCGATCCCTGATTCTGATGCAACTGGCTTCGCCGGAGGCATTCAAACAATCCGAGGAGGCGATCAGCGGCGCTGCGTCCGCCGTCAAGGAACTGCCCTTCATTAATATTCTGAATCATCTTGCCAAGGTCG
>PSLL01000013.1:0-5736 GCA_040289575.1 Candidatus Dadabacteria bacterium
CAAATTAAAATTGAGAAATGACAATATTTCGTCAGCCGAGGTTTGAGCCATCACACATAAAGAGGGGTTTTCAATCATCCTTATATGGGGTCTCAAGCCATGCGTTGGTATCTACAAAATCCGCACAGTTATCTCGGAACTCCCCGTTAGTTATACATATATCTCCCAGGTAGTGCATACACCGAGGGCAGTCTTCTGGAACCCCACTTGAGGTGTTTGATTTGGATAACTCGTCGTATCTGCCAACAAAGAGCTTAAAACTATATGTATATGTTCCAATCTTTGATTGAGGTAGCTCATCGTAATTGCACCAGACACGCATCGCTCTATCCCCTTCTCTTCTTACCCCACAGTAAAAAGAGCATATGTTTATACAGTGTCTTGTGCTCCACCTGACAATACAAAACGGACGCCCTATTGGACACCAAAGCGGCTTTATCCAGAATAACTCCTTATCCTTAGTAGATATAAAGTGTTGAATATGTATCATTACACTTCCGATTTAGCTTTATTACACAACTTTTATCTTAGTTTGTCAATCCTTAATATTGCATTCATCTAGGTTTATCGCATAAATCATATAAGTCTCTCAATATCCCTTAAAAGCCCATCCATATCAAATGTGCTTCCTTTGTAGTGCCTTCTTATTCTCCCCTTTTTATCTACTAGACTTATTGTATCCATGTGGGTTACTAGGTAGGAAGGCTCTCCGTTCTCGGAGTACTCTATGGGGCCCTTTATAGGTTCTATTCCCGATACCTTAATTGTCGAGTTTATATCATCCTTATCTCCGGTTGCAAATACCCAGTTTATAAGGTCTAAATTCATCATCTTGGCATGATGCATTAATACCTCTGGGGTATCCCTTTTAGGGTCAATAGATATAGATACAAAGTAAACCTTATCTTGGAGATTCGCACGCTTTAATTTTTCTTTAAAGGTGTTCAACCTGGCACTTGTTATGTGGCATACATCGGGACAATGGGTATAAATATAGCTTACTATCAGAACCTTTCCCCTAATCTGCGAAAAGGTAATTTGCCTTCCATATTGATCCCTTAAGGGTAGATTCGGGAATTTCCCCTTTATAGGCAGTCCGGAACTACAGGATAAGAAAAATAGGCACATCAGAGCTATAAGTCCTTTCATTTTTTCACCCTATTTTGACAGTGGCACGGGTATGTTGGGGTTATATCCGGGGGAACCAAAAGGAGAAATCTGCAATACCTGCCGTATTACCGGTATATAGGCTATGAGTATGAGTATTAATGCTGCTCCTATCCAGACCTTCCAGTTATCAAAAATCCGTGGAGCCTCCGTCTCAGTCTGATAAGCTTCAGTTATAGGAAGGTTGATAGACTCCTCTTGAGTCTTTCTTCCCCATATTATAGTTCCCACAAACACTAGATAAAAAAGAAGGGAACTAATATAAAGTATCAGTCCACCCAAAGCTGATACTTTCTCTAAATGTTCAACTATAGATGGAAAGTGATAAAGAGAGAGTCCTAGGTCTGTTCTTCTAGGAACTCCCATTCGTCCGGCAGCCATATTGGCAAATGAGAAGATAAGCATACCTACAAGCCACAGGTAGGCTTGTAGGAGAGCCAGTCTCTTGCTTAAAAGCTCTCTTTTAACAAGCTGGGGAAGGATGAGATAGGTCAGTCCTATAAATGTAAGGCTTACAGCTGAGCCTATGGTGAGGTGAAAGTGGCCGAATATAAAAGACGTGTTATGAACAATCATATTCATGTTGTAAGAGGCATTTACTATGCCACTAATCCCTCCAAATATGAAAAGAACCATAGCACTGATAAAGCAAGCAAAGACAGGATTTCCATATGGGAGGTTTACCCACCATCTGAAAAGACCGCTTCCGCCATTGCTCTTTCCCGCGTACTCTTAAATGAGGCTGAGAGGTTAAAGGCCGTTAAAAAACTGGGAAAGGTTACCAAGAATGTAAGGAAGGTATGAAAAGCCTTCCAATTGGTGCTTATGCCTGGGTCTGTAAATTGATGGTGGGTTCCAACGGGTATGGAGAACAGGATAAAGAGGATAAAGGCAAGCCTCGTTATTGGGTCGCTATAGAGCTTGCCGCCGGCCACCTTGGGCATTATGGTATACCAAGCCAAGTAGGCAGGCATGAGCCAGAAGTAGACCAACGGATGACCGAAATACCAGAAAAGGGTTCTGGCTAAGAGGGGATTAGTTTCTTTTACCCATCCCAACGACCAGGGTATAAGAAGGAAAAGCACTTCAGTTGCTACTCCTATAGAGGCGATAAACCAAAGAATATAAGTAGTGGCCGTAGCTACAAACATCAGCGGAGTCCTAACCTCCGGATTTTCTTTTCTCCAGGCTAAATATGTACGCAGAACCACCAGGTTTGCAATCCATGAGCCTACGACAACCAATGTAAGCCCTATATAGAAACTCGGATGAGCCATAAGGGGAGGATAAAAGGTGTAAAGGACGGTGGCTTTTTTTATTAATATAGGTACAGCGGCTAAAACAGTGCCTAAAAGGATAATATAGAAACTCAGCCAGGCAAGCCCGTAGCTTCTAAGAGGCCTTCTTAGGGATTTCTCCGTTGTTAAATAGAGAAAGCCCGATATAAAGAATAGGGTAAAAACCAGGGCGTTGAGAACACCGTGCAGGGTTAAACCCTGATAGTAGTCATAGTCAGCCCTGATACCGGCCCTGGCTATAGACTGTCTCAAACCAAAAAACAACCCGACAAATAATGCCGCAAATGCTATATACCAATGCCAAAGAGTTAAGGACCTGATTCTATTCATCACTCATCCCCTTCCTTGATATTTATTCTGTAACCTTTATCTTTCCATACATACCTTGATGTCCTATTCCACAGTATTCATGACAGACTATCAGATACTCCCCCGGTTTATCGAATGTGGTTTCTAATCTTCCTATCACTCCCAGCATAGCCATCATATTTATGTCCTTATTAATAATCTTAAAGCCATGGATTACATCTGCACTGGTAAGGAAGAAGGTGACCCTTGAGCCGGTAGAAATAGTAATTTCATTTTGATTCTCTCCAAAATCGAAGAACCACATCCTCGCTACCACATGTACTTCGTAAGATTTAGGACTGGTCTCTATCACGGCCCCACTTGTAAAAGGCTTGGTGTTTATTTCACAGGTAGGGATTTTTATACTAAGATCGAAGTTGGCATAGATTATGGCTAAAAGAAAAATAGCGAGTAATACCCCACCTCCGATCATCGCTAATTTTTCAAAAGGGTCTATTTTCATACTCTACCTCCCCTCGATCAGATTCACGATATAGACAGAGAACCACATAAAAACAAAAAGGAGAATCATGAGAACAAAAAAGGCTACGGCACCTATAGGTTTAAAGTCTTCCTTTTTTTCTTCCTTATCCATACCTTCTTCCTCTTTTACAATCACTTTTTTCATTTTCCCTGTATAAGAAGGGCAAAAAAGATGCCAGTGAAATTCCTTTTATTTTGCGAGGATTCAATTGAAATTAGGTGTCAGGTGTCAGAGAATCTTACAGAAATACATTATTAGGGTGGTTTTCTAATCGGTGTACGGGTCTGTCACCCTGAGCACATTATTCGGTGTAAACTCAGCAAAGGGTCTCTAAATACTGAGTTTCTTCGCTTCGCTCGGAATGACAACTGTAAGTGCAAAAGAAAATCGCTAGGTTGGACAGTAGCATTATTGCCTACACACCTGAGCCAGCACTACGGTTCTAAGATTACCGCGCGCACTCTACACAGGCGGATGAAACAGATAGGCTTGCGATGGAAGCGTCCATGGTATGTCTATTCGCACAAAGCACTTAACATAGCACAAAAAAAGGGCTATTGTACGGCAATTACGAGGACTTTCATCTGAGACTGTCTTGCTATTTGAAGATGAGACTGTTTTGGGCTTTTTCCCGTCGTTGCGCTACAGTTGGGCATACGAAGGCAAGCAAGCCTGTGTGTCTATCACAGGTCAAAACGCAAAGCGCGTACTGTGTATAGTACTACGGCGATACAAGCAGCAGCAAGCCTTTCAAGCCTTATCCCTTCCGGATTATTTTGATAGGATCATATATCGCTATGAGATCTTAAACCACCTTCCATTTCCTAAGTTGAATCAGAAAATAGAAAAGGACCAGCATAATACCCATACCAAAGCCAATTACGAGATAATGGCGAATCTTTATATATAACCAGACCCATTTTTCACCTAAAAAATAACCGATTGATATAAATGTCAGAGACCAAATTAGGCCTCCTATATAAGCAAATGGTGTAAATATGGAAGGCTCAATCTCCAACACACCGGCTATAAATCCCGTCAGAGACCTTACGCGCGGTATAAAATAACCGAGGATTAGGCTCCATTTGCCAGCACGCTTGAACCAATATTGAACCCGCTCGACCTTATCTGAGGTGATGCGAACAATATGACCGTATTTGACAATTAAATACATACCAGTAGTGCGCCCCAGAATATAGCTTAAAGAGATGCCGCACACGGCACCCAGAAATGCCACAGCAACAGTGGAGATGGGATGCAGTTTGCCTTTATACACAAGATAACCCGCAAATATAAGTAGTGTTTCATTAGGCACCGGAATCCCAATAATTCCTAGGATAAGTAAAGAAAATATTCCCAGATACTCGTGATGTGCAAACCAGTGAAAAATCATTTCCATTAGGGATTAATCTTCTCGTTCTTCCTTTCTATTCCTGTCCTTTGCAACAACGTATTGACCTCACTCCGAATTGCATATAGCGTTGTTCCACTTCTACTCAGTACAAAAAAGCCTATTATCCAGAGAGGAATTGTTAAAAGAACGAATACCACTACTGAAAACCCAGTAGCCAATGTCTTTTCAATTCCGAATATCGTAAGACCGACGACACAGAAAAACTGATATGTCCCCACATTGGCAGGGGCATTTGGGATAACGGTCCCCAGATGAACGATGAGAAAGACCACAACCCCTACCCAAAAAGGCGTGCTTAGCCCATAGGCCAGCATAGCCAACCAGAAAGCCAATGCCTGAAAAACAAGAATGAAAATGGAGATACCGAACGAGACATAAAAGAGGGGCGACATACCTATATTGCGAAGTCCGGCATCCATCCGTTCAGTAAAAGACATTACCGATTGAATCGGCTTCCAGCCAGAATGTTCTTTATATGCCCCTTCCAAAGAACCTTTCCGTTTTCGAAAGACCACATATATAAACAGTCCGGTGAATACCAAAACGATAATCCCCAATGTGTCCCCAGCCTTAACGAGATTTCTCGGTAGAGGAACAAAAATAGCAGTAAGCCCTATAGCCAACGCCATCCATATTCCGTCAAACAGACGCTCTATAATTATAGAGGGGATTGTTGAACTAAATTTTGCCGAAATCCAGCGTGAGATAAGGTATGCGCGGGCCAATTCACCAAATCGCATGGGCAGAACCTCGCTGATAAAGAGCCCAGCATATATGGCCTGGGTTGTTTGGATTACGGACACATTCCCAATAGGGCGCAGAAGCAACTGCCACCTGAATCCCTGAGAAACAAAACCCAGTATGTCGCAAATGACGGCCAGCGCAACCCACCACCAATTGATTGCAGTCATATTTTGTAGAATCTGACCCACACGAGCTCCGTGAAAAACCACCCCCAGGCAGAGAAGAGCCACCACATAACCAAGTGCAAACCTTATCCATCGCAAAAAGGGTTTGTCGGGCGG
>PSLL01000013.1:5913-28531 GCA_040289575.1 Candidatus Dadabacteria bacterium
AGGCTCAGAAGACAGTTGTAGATTATATTCAAGAAATTAATAGGTGTCATTCCATATAATATTCATTAAGATAACACAAATCCCAAACAGCGCACGCTTTAATCTCGTGTGGTCGAGCAGTCAGCCCCGAAGCATGCGGCCTATCTCACGAATAAGTTCATGAAAGAACGGGCGACCCCATAAACCGATAGATAGCAGAGCGCCGAATAGGATAACCGCATCAATACTCTTGCGCCCCTGACGCGTCCACTAGACATCCTCAAGATTGAGCCATAGCACGAACTCATCTAGAGTAAGCGCCGCACCAACCCCCTATAGTAGAGCCGTTAGCCTTGACATCCATCTTGATGAGGAACCCAACCCAGTGCCAAACTGCACCAGCCAGATATATCCAATAAAAAGCAATAACAGAATGCCCCAGACTAGATGGTGTATGTGCACTACGCTGATGGACACGTTAGCAAAGGTAACAAAAAAACCTATAGAAGAAAGAAATAATCGCTCCCGACGTGTGTTATGGAAGTGTTCCCGATAAAGCACATATAATCGCCAGGTTGGAGCTATCAATAACATGACAAAAAGCACAAGGAGAATTAAAAGTATAGAGAACCATGTGACCTTTTGGATGAGTGACATACCTGCTTTTTGTAGTATCTCCTTGAGGTCCAAACCGAAATTATGAATCAAAAAAAAAAAAAAAACAACCTAGGAACCAAATTCTACCTGACTAGACATTAGGGCGTCACACAGGTATACAGTATTGGAATAGTTACACAATGCCCGCTTTATGATATTCTATTTATTATTTAAATTTCAACAAAAATGCTTCCATTCAATGGTGTAAGGATACTAGATCTAACCAGACTCATCCCCGGTGGATACGCCACGTTAATTCTTGCCGACCTAGGGGGAGAGGTTTTAAAAATCGAAGATACAGAATCAGGAGACTATGCGCGCTGGATGGAGCCAGCCGTTGCAGGATACGGCATCTATTTCCATGCGCTAAATAGAAATAAAAAGAGTATGAAGCTAAACTTAAAGACAGAAGATGGAAAGAGTATATTTAAAAGGCTCGTAGAAAGTGGATACGACGTTATAATAGAGAGTTTTAGACCAGGGGTTATGGATAGATTAGGCATCGGATATAAGGTTCTTAGAGAAATAAATCCAAAAGTGATATATTGCACGATAAGCGGCTACGGGCAGAACGGTCCTAAAAAAGATAAAGCCCTCCATGACCTAAACTGCATGGCCGTCTCCGGCATCCTCGGTATAACGGGAGAAGATTCTCCCCCGATTCCTGGTATTGCCGATACGTCGAGTGCCCTTTTTTCCGTAATTGCAATTCTCAGCGCCTACATTGCCCGCCAAAAAAGCGGCCAGGGACAGTTTATAGACGTCTCTATGGTAGAGGGGATCATGAGCCTTTTTTCATTTCATCTTCTCAAATACCTAGTGGACAGGAAAATGCCAGAGCCAGGAAATACGGATTTTACGGGAAGGTTTCCATGCTACGGAATCTACGAAACCAAAGATGGCAGATATATATCTCTGGCTGCGCTTGAAGAGAAATTCTGGAGGAATTTCTGCCTCATCTCCGAAAGAGACGATCTGATTCAAAAACAATATGATGAAAGCAATGAAACTAAAAAAGAGGTTGAATGTATATTTAAATCAAAAACTCAAATAGAGTGGGAAGAGATTTCAGAAAAGACTGATCTCTGCCTTGAGCCTGTACTTAACTTTAAAGAGGCCACAGAGAATCCGCAGATAAAGAATCGTAATCTCTTTTTTGAGATAAAATACCAAAATGAAAGAATTCCACAGGTGAGGATGCCATTTCTGATGTCGGAGATGGGAGAGACTCCACAAAATCCGGCTCCTCTATGGGGTGAACATACGGAAGAGATTTTAATCTCTCTGGGAATTGATAAAGAGGAGATCAAATTGTTGAAAGATAGGGGAGTGATAAGATGAAAAATTCAAGAACCTCGTGATCGTAGTAACATTTCCTCACGATTAACTCTCCCTATTTTGTCTGTTTGCATAGATTTTGCCATTCACTTGCCAGCATTCCGTAAACCACATGATCAACAAAACGGTCATAAAGCCATTCTGCCTGACGTATAATTCCCTCTTCTCTAAAACCCAACCTCTCAGGAATTGCCCGACTCCTTTTATTCTCAACGGCACAGCGTATCTCTACACGGTTCAACCCGAACGCATTGAACGCGTAATCCACCAAAGTTCGACAAGCCCTAGTCATCAACCCCTTTCCTTGAAAAGAAGCCCCCAACCAATAGCCGATGCTTGTCGCCCAATTAGCCCAATCAATCTTATGGTAGCCTATAACCCCCACCAGTCTACCCTTGAACCAAATACCCAAATGAAAGCCATTATTATTTGCAAACTGCTCAAGCGAGCCTCTAATGAAATCCCTCGTATCCTCAAGAGACCCATTGGCATCTAACCATGGGAGCCACTCCCGGAGATATCCTCGATTCAGATCCATTAGGGCAAATAACTCCTCCGCATGTTGCTCTTTAAGTAAACAAAGCTCTGATTCGTCGTCAATTCTAAAGCGAGTCATGAGGTTTCTACCATATTTGAACTTCTCTATTATCCGAGAAAACAATGTAATCAAAATCTTCGACTCAGCCTCTTATCTCTTCCAGTCCCTACTTCCCCCAATCATCTGATCAATTGATAGATTTCCCGCACCCCAGACAAGAAGAGAAAGCGCAAGTCCGATAAGAGCGAGATTCATCTCAATTCCATGCCCTTTGTTTGGCACATTATACCAATTCATAAAAAAGCCATTGGGAAGGTGAACCTTGTATATTGCAACAATCATATCTACCGCAAGTCCAATTGCGGCGATGCGCGTAAGGAATCCAATAATCAAAGCGATTCCACCAAAGAATTCGGTTAATATCGCAACCAATGCGAGAAAAGGCGGAATGCCTAGATTCTGTTCAAAGAACTGAATCGAGTTTGATATTCCCGGTCCTCCAAACAATCCAAGGAGCTTCTGTGCCCCATGGGCAAAGAATATGATACCTAAGGCAAGACGTGCAAAAATAGGCGCCCAAGATGGATGGGTTCTAAATAGCCACATGATGATTCCTCCTTTTTACTTTATCCCATATGTATTATTCGATCATAAGTTCTATAGCAGTCATATCTATTCCCCAACAGATTCTCCTGTGGCTAACATTTCGGTACTGATTTCCGCTGATCAAGCGTCATAATCATGCCATATTTGGGGCGCAATGTAACCAGAGGCTGAAGCTCAACCGGATGGCCGGGGACAAGACGCATTTGCCATTTCTGGGCAATGGTTGCAATGATGAGTACCCCTTCCATCCATGCAAATGCCTCACCTATGCACTGTCTGGGGCCGCCTCCAAATGGAAAATATGAGAACCTGGGTCGTAATGCCCTTAACTCAGGGGTCCATCGCTTTGGATCAAACGTGAGCGGATCGGGGAAGTAGCGCGGATCACGGTGCATAACATACGGACTCATAAATATAACAGAACCGGCGGGCAGAAGATAATCAGCAACCTTATAATCGCCTATCGCCCTGCGGCCCAATATCCATGCCGGAGGATAGAGGCGCATCGCCTCGGCGAAGACCATCTCCGTATACCGCAAACAGAGTACATCGTTGAATGTAGGGAGTCTTCCGACAAGGACACTGTCGATTTCGGCTTGGAGTTTACTTTCCACATCCGGGTACTCTGAAAGTAGATACCACACCCATGTAAGCGCGTTTGCCGCCGTCTCGTGTCCGGCAAGGAGTATTGTCAGCGCTTCGTCACGCAGTTGCGTGTCTGTCATCTGGTCCCCGTCGCTCTCTTCATCTTGGGCATACAGAAGCATCGATAGAAGATCTCCCTGATCCATACCGCTGGTTCGATGCTCATTAATTATCCTGTATACGGTTTTATCAAGACGTTCACGCACCTTCCAAAGACGGCGATTGCCCGGGAGCGGAAACCTATCAAAGATTTCGAAAAACGGCAGAACGCGCGTGCGCCACTCATCCATTGCTACAGTGAGTGCCTCGCCAATCTCATTTGATTCCGACTCAACATCGGCGTTAAAGAGCGTTTTTCCGGCAATTGACAAAGTCAGGCGCTTCATCTCCTGAGCTATGTCCACCGTCGTACTGTCCTGCCAGCGCTCCCGCATACGCACTCCATAGTCCGTCATTATAAATGCGTATGCCGCTATGCGCTGGCGGTGAAATGCAGGCTGAATAAGCCGCCTTTGACGATGATGAAATTCGCCCTCACTTGTAAGCAAACCCTGGCCTAATAAAAATTTTGTTCGCTCAAGCCCTCGGCTTTTGACGAAATTCCGGCTATTGGTTACCAACACGTCCTTTATATAATTAGGATGGTTAAAGAGAAATACATTCTGCGGGCCGACTTTAAAGTGAACAATGTCGCCATAGTCACGCGCGATATCCATCAAAAATCCGATTGGATCACGACGGAATGGGAATAGATGACCAAAGAGTGGCTTGCCCTTCGGGCCCGGCGGATAACTGGTAGTTGGCATGCAAGACTCCTTTGGATTAAGATAAACCTTTTTAGACACTAGAGTCAAATATCCAATTACCACCAATGTTGCTAAGGCTCTGCTACTGAAGTACTGATTCGCCTCGAACGGGCTCCACCATTATAGGCTTTATGAGAACAGAATTCACCTACTTCGATAATATGAGCCGAGCGGATAAGGGGTTGCCCTTCTTTTAGTGCCCGCCGGAAATACCTGGCAACGGGAGTCGGAAGCTGCTCAGTGTCTTTGAGTGTAACTATTTTCAGATCTCTCTGTGGGATCGCCTGGATAAGCTTCTCAACAAACTCGGAGGTCCTGCCGTTCCAACATTTAATTTCTCTTTTTTTAATCTCTTATCCAATTCTTCAAAATCGTAGTCTATGAGCCAGCAGTAGAATGTATCCCCACCTTCTCCAGCCGAACTAAAAGACAAAACCTTCTCTGAGCACATGCTAATTAATCTAAGTGTCTCATATACATCTACTGTTCTATCTTGTGAAATGGTAACAGGGTCGGGGCTCATAACATCATGAAATCTCTTCTATTTTGTATTTATTGAGCTCAAAAGAGGTATCATATGTCTTAAATTCTGACAGATTATGCCTCTTTAATAACAGATTATGCCTCTTTAATAAAAGAGGTTCGTCTGTGCAATTCTTATACTTTATAATAAATTGTATGCACCAAAATTATTGGCATAAAGCTTGCCTTAAGACTCAATAAAAAAGTAGCATTTACACGATGACTCCTTATAGAACCAGTAAAAGACAGATGAGAAAGAAAGTAGAAAAAGGGCACTCCGACATAATAGAATTTCTTTTAAACCCCTCCTCTTATCCGCGTAAGCCGAGGTATGTAAAGCACATACAGACCCATGCGTCCCACGTCTTTATAGTTCCTCCTTACGTCTATAAAATAAAGAAGCCGGTGAATTTCGGTTTTTTGGATTTTTCAACCCTCGATAAGAGAAGGTATTACTGTGAAAAGGAAGTAGAACTGAACAGCAGGCTTTGCGACGCATACTTAGGGGTTGAAGAAATTTCCATCAGAAATGGCAATTTTATCTTTGGAAAAGGCGATAAGACCATTGAATATGCCGTAAAGATGAGAAAGCTGCCCGATAGGTATTTTCTCAAGGATCTCCTATCAAGGGGCAGAGTTACCAAATGTGATTTAATTAGGATTATAGAAAAGCTGGTTGAGTTCTATAAGGGACAGGTAGTGAAGGAAGAGATAAGTGAATACGGAAGACCCGAAGGGATTAGGATAAACATTGATGAGAATTTTTCACTTTCAGAGCGCTTTATTGGGAAGACAATTTCAAAAGCCGCATATTATGCAATTGAGTTTTATAACGATACATTTCTTAGAAAGAAATCCAGTCTCTTTGAAGAGAGAATTAAAAAAGGTTTAATTAAAGACTGCCACGGCGATCTTCATATTGAGCACATAAATCTAAAACCTCAAGACGTTTGCATCTACGACTGCATAGAGTTTAATGAGAGGTTTAGATACATTGATATTGCTTCGGATATAGGCTTTTTAGCAATGGACTTGGATTTTAACAGCCACAGCGATTTTGCAAATTTTATTGTGTCCGAAATATCGAAAAGAATGGGAGATGGGACGATTTTTGATATAGTTGACTTTTACAAATGCTATAGGGCCTATGTAAGGGGTAAGGTAGAGAGTATAAGAAGCGAAGAGGCAGAGATTCCCGACGAGCAGAAGCAATCCTCTGAAGAAAGAGCAAAGAGGTATTTTAAGCTTGCTCTAAGATACGCGCTTTTTGGCTCGAAGCCCGCGCTTATTGTGGTTTTTGGCCTTATAGGAACAGGAAAAAGCACTCTTGCCCATGCGCTTTCTGATGAGCTTTCTTGTAGGGCTATATCTTCTGATGGGGTGAGGAAAGAAATCATGGGCTTAAGACCGACTGAAAGGAGATATGAAGAGTATGATAAAGGGATTTACTCAAGAGATATTACTGAGATAATATATCGTGAGGTTTTAAATAGGGGAAGGAGGGCTGTAGAGGAGGGAAAAATAGTAATTCTCGATGCCAGTTTTTCAAAGAGAGAGTTTAGGGAATTGGTTCTTCATGAGGCTGAGGCTTTAGGAATACCTTTCTACTTTATTGAAACGAAGGCCAGCGAAGAACATATAAAGAGAAGGCTCGTTGAAAGGGAGAAATGGGGAAAATCCGTCTCCGATGGGAGGTGGGAGATATTCAAGAGATTTAGAGACGAGTTTGAGGAACCAAGCGAGCTCCCAAAAGACAAACACCTAGTTGTAACTACGGATGAAACTCTAGAGGAGACTCTAACCCAAGCCTTGAGCGGAGTAATAGAAGGAGAAAATAAATGCGTATCCTAATAACAGCCTTAATATTATTCAACCTTCTTTGTACCGCGGGAAAAGCCGAAGGGGTATCAGCCAACAATCCTACCATCTCACATCCAGAGCAATATATTAAGATCTTCGATTGGTCTGTTTACGGAACGTGGAGTGCAGTGGGCATTATTCATCATGTTACAATTGAGAATACAAGTGATATAGCACATAAAAACATCAGAGTAAGGGTATATTATACCTCTACATCAACTGCCCAGGAGGCAATTATAATAAGCCAGGAGACCGGGATTTTGCCCATTATCTTACCTCCTCACAGTAAGAACACATATCTGAAAGGGGGTACGACATTGGGTGCCGGCTCTCAGTTTATGAAACCAACTCGAATAGAGGTTATAGGGGCTACTCCTGTTACGGGATAACTCTGAATTGGCTTTGCGGCCATCCTTATCATTTGATAGGATAAGTCCTCATACATATTATTTCCCCTGGCTCTTACTAACCAAATCAAGAAATTCCTTGTTTGCTGCCGTTTGGCATTGAATCTGAAAATTTATATTCTGATTTTTATACTTTTGTTGGCATTGTTGATAGATACAAGCCGCCACCTGGTTCCCGCCTTCCTTATGATAAGACTTATAACATTTATGCCCAATTGATTTATCGGATCGAGCTATGGCTTGAATTGAAAAAGGAACGGCAAAAGCCACGATAACGAGAAACAAAAGTTTCCTCATCCTTTCACCCTCCATACGATTACTTAATATCGGCTGATAATTCTATCTCAATTATATGCCGATATGTGTTGATTTGTCCAGATTCATTTAGGTATGTGTACTGACATGGGCTAAATATCCTTTCTCTCAAAAATATAGATAGCCACAATAAGCGGAATCAAAAGCCAGATAAGAAGAGCAAATAAGGAAAGGATAATACCGGCCGGGGTTCCGAATGTCTTGTTAAGCACAGCCCCCGCGGGTCCCACAAGAGCCGCATTTCCAATTGATGTGATAAGAACGGTTCTCACAAGATCGGCGGGGTTTAAAAACAGAAGAGCAACAATTACTCTTCCTAGGACTAGGGTTAAACCTACAAGGATAAAATCGTAGATGATCACAAACCAAAACCAAAGTATAAAACTGATTCCAATAGACCTTGCTTTTTCTCCCAAAATTATTGAAGTAAGGGAAGCGATTGAGAGAAAGACAAGAGAGAGCAGAACTGAAAGGAGAATTAGGAATAAAAAGTGCGAGATCTCACCATATCCTATATTGAGAATAAGAATCACCCCGGCAAAGCCGAAACCGAGGAGAATGGTTGCTGTGATGACTGTTCCGAGACCGATGTATTTTCCCAGAATCGCCTCTTTTCGGCTTATGGGCTGGATTAGAAGCAATTCCCAGGATTCTTTAGCCCCCGTAAAGCTATTTGCCCCCATTATAAGCGCCATAAGGGGGACGATAATCAGAACGAGATTCAGCAGGCTTATGGCAGGCTTGAGGAAAGTATTATCTTTGCCACTTACTATTCCAGAATATGAAACGGTTGAATCCAGAATAATAAAAAGAACGGCAAAAAAGAAAAACCATCTGTTTCTTATAGCGTCTAAGAACTCTCTCTTAGCAATTAAGTAAATTGGGCTTATATCAGCGCTCATGTCTTGATTTCCAGTCCATATTGAATACGGACTCGAATTGCAAAACTCTACCCCTAGTTGTATCTGCAAATCCCTTGGCTTTGATAGGGTCTTTAAAGGCTACAATCCCATATCCCATCGGCGTATGAATCTCAGGAGAAATAACAAAACTGGCTTCTTCCGCTTTAATCCAAGCTGTAGTATCGAAGTCCGCTACCCAGAAACCAGCCTTTTCATGGCTCAGGTTGTTAACTTGGGCATAGGCCAGCATACATCCGATGTCGTCAAACTTGTGGACCTTTCTTTTTTCAACAATCTCTGCCGTGTGGTGAAAATCGCCTATTATCATCCGACACCACTCGCACATCTCTATCCCCTTGTTTATGGGAACGGGGGAGTTTTGAGACTGACAGCCGATAATAAACAGTAATAGAGGCAAATATATTCCTACCCTAAGAATTGGAATTGTCCTCCGTATATTTGATAAAGATCTCTTCAAGCGATGGATTTTCAGTCCAAAAATCCACTACATTAAACCCGTTATCTATTAGAGTCCTAATCACCCTTATTTTATCCCCGGGGGATATAAATAATCTCAGGTTTCTTTCTCTAATCTCAGTGTCATTCACTCCTAGGTTCTCGACGAGTTTAACTGCATACGGATCAAAGTTTTCAATTACTATCTCGAGAATCGAGTTAAGTCCAAGCTTATTTCGCAATCCTGACAGTGTATCAAGCGCCACAAGCCTCCCATGAACGAGTATGGCTATCCTATCAGCTAGCTCTTCTATATAGCTAAGGATATGGGATGAGAGTAGAATCGTCTTTCCTTTCTTTTTCTCCTCCCTGATGAGCCTTTTAAAGGCTATTCTCCCCTCAGGGTCTAAACTTATTGTAGGCTCATCGAGGATAAGGATGGGCGGGTCGGATATAATCGCTTGAGCAAGGGCAAGCCTCTGAAGCATCCCACCCGATAAGGCTCCGACATTCTTGTTTTTCTGTTCGAGTATCCCCACAGCGTCTAAAGCGTTATACAGATTAGCGCCATTTATGCTTCTGAGCGCGCCATAAAATTCAATAACCTCGAACACACTTAAGTTTTCATGGAATGAGATCCTCTGAGGGACATATCCGATCCTCCTTTTTACCTCCTTCGGGTTCTTACTTAACTCAATATTATCAACTATTATTCTTCCGGCACTTGGATATATTAACCCTAGAATGGTGTTGAGAAGGGTGGTTTTTCCAGCCCCATTTGGGCCGACTACGGCAAATGTCTCACCCTTCTGTACATCAAAAGAAACTCCCTGCAGGGCCTTTACATTTCCGTAGTTTTTTATGAGGTTCTCTATCCTAATCACTTTGAACCCTCTTCGATTCGAACCGGATTCATCAGCGGATACGGGTCTTCCATTTCCACAGGATTCAGTATCGGAATAGCCCTTTCTGCAAACTCAAGTGCCTTAAGTCCCGGACTTCCTAAGAAGGCTGTAAGATCGGGATAGCGTTTCATGAGGTATGAAAGGAGTTTTACAGGTTTATATGGAATGTCTCCAACTCCATCTCCGTTTAAATCATATCCGTTATACCCTCTGTAGTCGCTCCAGTAATTGCCCGTTGAATTCTGATAAAATTTATTTGTTGTATGGTCTGTGTCCGTCATTACCTGATATGTGTTATCCAGAAAGTCATTTGCATATAGAACGTTATCGCTAGAACTGGAGAATAAATCAATTGCCCAGCCGTTTTGTGAAAAGATATTCTTGGTAAACACATTCCTATTTGCATCATCCATGAAAATCCCCACTGTGTTATTAGAGATTAGATTCCCTTCGGCAATGCTATCATTTAGAGATTTAAGGAGAATTCCGAATCCATTTGGTCCATGGTTATCTTTAAAATCATTTTTTCTAAGAATGATATTTTTAGAATACATAAGCGCGCTTCCAGTTCCGTTTCTCTCAAATATGTTGCCTTCAAATGTGTTGCTGTCTGAATACATATAGTGGAGACCGTATCTCACGTTTTCCTCACAGTGGTTATTCTTTATTGAGTTGCCGGGAGAGAACTCTACATATATGCCATCTCTGTGCTTTATAATATGATTTCCCTCTATTATGTTATTTGGTGACTTCCACAGGTGGATTCCATTGCCATTTGTTTCTTCTGTTGTGTAATCAGCCCTTCCATATGATGTGTTGTTCTTAATTGTATTGCCACGGGATGCGTAAAGATATATGCCAATTAAAACATCCTGAAATTGGTTGCCTTCAATTATAACTTCTTCTGAATTTACTATCTTTATCCCGCTTTCGTCCTTGAGTAGGTCGCTTCCGCTTTTTCTTATAATAAAGCCTTTAATCGTAACCTTATCCGATTCAATTCTTATAACATCACCTCCATAGTCGCCGTCAATGACGGGTTGATTTTCACCGATGAGTCGTATTCTCTTGTTTATAACCATGTTCTCTCTATAAACTCCCCCTTTGACTACTATTGTGTCTCCTTCGGCTGACCTCTGAATGGCTTCCATGATTGAAGAATAAGCCGATCCTTTCCCTACCGTGATTTCCTTACCAAAAGATTTCACACGGGAGCCGACAATTGTAATAAAACACACAACTAAGATAATTGCCGTCTTCGTTGCCTTGATTCGAGCCATAGTATCACCGGTCCAAGGATTGCCGCAAATCCCATAAGTATCGCACCAGAGCCCGGAAGGCTTATAACCTTAAAATTTGCAAGCTGCTTCCACCCAATAAGGGGCGGCATATAGGGGTCTATTTTTATAGCAGCCTTCGGATTAAGGTTATGCCCATACTCATAAAGCCATCTGTAAAAATCCCCAATCATAAAGAAACCAAATAATATAAATAAAATCCATCCTGCCGTAGCAAAATGCCATTTCCCTAAGATTGCTGATAGAAGTGCAAGTATACTGAAAGCGATAATGGCTAAAGGAAGCCATCGAAACTCCTTGAATTCATCGGGTTTTATCTCGTGCATTCCTATATAGTGGTTAAGACCATTAATCATTCTGGGAGTATTACTTGTCATCCCGGTTTCCGGGTTATACTCCGTTAGCTTGTTCGCATATATAGACATCTTTATTCCCAACGGATACTGGGGAGCTACGAGTTTTATCGTCCATATAGGAAGAAATATCGCCGGGATAATTAGAAGAGCCGCAATAAGAATAAGGATTCGCTCTCGCTTCGATAGGCGAATAGGAATCTCATAGCTTTTGCCTGTACGATTATCAATAACGGTTAATGTTTCTTTAGCCATGGCATTATCTCACTTTAACTAAAAAGGGGATGAATTATTTTTAATACCTCAAATTACAAATGGTAAAGAAGGGGAGGGACAAGCACTGCCCCTCCCCTTCTTCTTTTAGTTTTTACTGAGAGGGCCTTTAGCGGCTACCTCAATATACCCCTGCATCTCCTGGTGAAGCGCCGAGCAGAAGTTTGTGCAGTAAAACGGATATATACCCGGCTTTTCGGGAACCCATTTAACCGTCACCGTTTCACCAGGGTCGACACTAATATTTACATTGGAAAAACTAATTCCGAATCCATGAGTAGTATCTACGTCTTGCTCTAGATTAGTTAAATGGAAGTAAACGGTGTCGCCTTCCTGAACTTTAATAATATCCGGGGTAAAATGACTCCTTATTGCAATCATATAGACATCCACCCTATTACCGTTTCGCTCAACACGGGTTTTGTCCGCGCTCTTAGTTGCATAAGGATTGTTGTTTTGATCAAGCGGGTACACAAGCTCCGGCTTTATGAGAGAGGCGTCAATTATCTGAGCATAATGGGGCTCTACCTGAGTGGGGAAATCAAGCAGCATCTCCATCTTTTTGCCGGATATATCAATAAGCTGTGCGCTCTCTGGATGGGAAGGACCTACAGGCAGATACCTCCCCTTGGCAATCTTATTCAAGGCAAGGAGAAACTTACCCCTTGGCTTGACTGTATCTCCATGGACGGCGGCAAGGTGACCGATGTTGTAATAAACCGGTATTTTATCCACTACTTCCCATGTCCCCAGTTTCCACTTGGCAATTGCCGAGTCTACAAAAAGGGATGTATAGGCATACCCCTGGTCGTCAAATTGGGTGTGAAGCGGACCGAGACCCACTGGAACCTCTGCAACTCTGACAGATTCATATTTTAGGATTGGTATTCCCATAGCATCTCCGTCAAAATCGCCCTTTTTGATGGCTTCCTGCATCTTTTCAAAACTATGTACGCAAGCTACTGCGGCAAGCTTTCCGCCACCGACTATATATCTTCCATCCGGAGAAACATCGGCTCCGTGTGGGCTCTTAGGTGTGGGTAGAAAATAGACGATACCTTTTACCTCTCTTGGATCAATGACTTTAACGCCGTTTATCTCTTTGTATTTTCCCTGTTTAATCGCCTCTCCCGCTGCCTTCCAGTTTACAGCGGCTATAAAGTCCCTGTCTTTCTGTGAGGCTTCGACTTCTAAGTTCTTGTATGCCTCTTCTGTGTTATATGAGCTGAAGAATGCCCAGCCGTAACTTACCAGCTTACCAGCGTCACCTAGGTCATAATCAAATGGGGGCATCAGGATTTGAAAGGCATTCTGCATGTGTCCCGTGTCTTTATCCACACTCACAAAAGCTATTACTCCATTGAAATTTTCTTTGTAGCTCTCTACCGGAACATCACGATTCGGTACGGGGACAGAGAATCTAGTTGCGCCAATCAAATACTCCGTATTGGGTGTGAGAAATGGACTTGCGTGGTTCCCAGCAACATTTGGTATTTGGATTATCTCTTCTGTACGAAACGTCTTCAGGTTTATGCGGGCTATGCGGGCATTTGGATTGTCATTTATAAACAGCCATCTGCCGTCATAATCGCCATTAGTCTCTGAGAGGGCGGGGTGGTGGGCATCCCCCCAAATGAAGCCTCCCATCATCTTCGTGCTTTCTTCACTAATACCCCAGCCTGTGGATACGTCAGGCGCAAAAACCGGTATTACCCTTATGAGTCTTCCTGAAGGAAGCCCGTAAACTGCAATTTGACCGGAGTGACCGCCGGAGAGAAAGGCATAGTAACTATCATACTTCCCCGGCGGTACATAAACCTTCTCTGCGGGGCTTTTCTTTCCTTTGCAGGCGAAGAAAAGACCCGTTAAAGCAAATAAGAAGAAAAGAAACAGAAATCCCTTTCCGTAGTTTATAAGTTTCATTATTATTTACCTCCCTTTATTTCGGAATCCTTTTCTCTAAGATACATAATGATTGCCGCCGCCTGTTCCTGTGTGAGATTCTGGTTAGGCATCCTCACCAGATAAGTCGCTAAGAGTTCTCTAGCTATGGGGTCCTTCTCCAGCATCACCTCAGGATGGAGAATCCAGTTTTGGATCCATTCAAGGCTCCGTCTTTCTGTAACCCCCGCAAGATCTGGACCTGTGAGTCTCCCCTTTCCGATTGTGTGGCACCCTGAGCACCCCTTGGTTTTAAATATCTCTTCCCCCTTTTCCGCAATCTCATGATTAATCGGAGGCGGCTCCTTTGTTTTCTCTTGTTCTATCTGAACCGTTTCCTTTTTTGTTCCACCAACTTCCGATCCTGATTTTTCCTGTTCCTTGCCCTTGCACGCCAAGAGTGTTATCAGGAAAGCCGCCATAACTATTGTTAAGAATCTTCTTCTCATTCTCTTACCTCCTTTTCGGTTAGTTGTAATAGCGCAACATATGTGCCAAATAGAAGACCCTGTAATCATTGAATCTTGCAAAATTCGGTTGTGTAAGATGTAAGATAATCCGACATCTTTATGTAGTGAGTGCTCACTCATTTTATTGAGGAAGATAAAAGTTCTTTTTAACTAAGCATCACGGCACAGGCAACCACCAAAATCCCTAAAATGACATTCAATCTTGCAAGCCATGATACAAACCTCCGATAACTCCTTATCCTTTGAAGAGAGTCGGGATTTGATGTACCGGTATTCATAAGATCAACCATTCTAGGCCCTAAGACAAAATCATGTATAGCGCTTAAAACCATCATAATAAGAACGAGTACCACTTTTACTGAGAGTACCTTTCCAAAATTGGATAAAAAAATCGCTCCGTTTGAGACCATTTCTGTTGTAACACCATGGTTTATTGCGTTAATCACTCCGGTTGACAATAAAACCAATATGGCTATCCAGCTTACTTTCCGAAACCTCCTGGCAGTGTCAGAAAGTAGTTCAATGCGTTTTTCAGGGGGTTCGAGCTCTCTTAGCGCTGGAACCGCGACAAGCGCTATAAAAAAACATCCCCCCCCAACCATATAAAAGCTGCAATGACATGAATTAGAACAACTGAGATGCGAAAAAAATACATAGCTGTTTTGCGAAGCCCCTTATCCGGAACTAATTTCTGGTATTTAACCAAATTCTCCTAAAACACTCGTATTGATATTCCTCGTGTTTAACCAATCCTCTAAAAAGCTCCGGGTTTGCTGCGCCGAATCTCCTTTCCTGGTCTTTAAGAACACCTATAAACTTTTTGAAAAATCCCATGTTTACCCTTAAAAACAAGGCTTTAGGAATAAGAAAGGAAAATAAAGCCAAAACAAAGGCGAAAAAGGCCAGTATAGGTCTATCCTCTACATCTACGTTATACTTCTTAAGCTCATTTTTAATAAGGACCACCTGTTCTTTCTCTCGTTCTGAAAGCTCTTTAAACTGTGCTTTCAGTCCTCTATTAAAGAACAACCTTTCGAGCCACATATACCAAATCCAGCCAAAGTACTCTCCCCAGTAGTCCTTATTTAAAGTCTCGATAAGCCCTTTTCCATAGATGTTATTGTGCCTTTCCATCGAGAATACAGCAGGATTTGATGGCCCTTCGACTATACCATCGTAGTGCCACCGGATTGAGAATAAAACTAATTCACCGATAAGCTCAGTATCTTGCCTTTGCTCATCTGCCTAATTCACTATCACCATCAGCCTTCTGGGGAATATCCATCTTTCCATGTGCCGGAGAAAGCCCTGCCTTGCCCTTAAAGAAGTTCTTATTCTTATCTATAAAGCTCTTCCACTTATCCGGAAGTTCATCCTCATGGTATATAGCATCTACAGGACAGGGATCAACACATGCACCGCAGTCTATGCACTCATCCGGATGGATAAAAAGCTGATCTTCACCCTCATAGATACAGTCCACAGGACAAGCATCAACACAGGCCCTATCCTTAACACCGATACAGGGTTCTGCAATTACGTATGCCATCTAATGCCTCCTTTTATTATGGATATCGCTTAGTAATATATTTATTTAACTCTGTTAAAAATTCATCAATATTTACCGAGTGCATCTTGCATGCCATCTCAAGCGGTATGGTTTTTCCAACCGTTCTGCGGAGTATCGGATTTGTAATATCTTTAAATCCAAATTTAAGGAACACCCCCTCAATTTGAGGATAGTATTCCAGTACTTCTCCAACCTTCATCCACCTTTCGATCTTCTCAGGGGGTTCTTTAAGTAAAACGATTTTCTTCTGACGCCTTATTCCTTCATTTGCCGTGCTCCAAGTATCATAAGCCCACATAGAGAATCCTATAACCTGAATGAATCCGCTTGATCCAAGAAAGAAAGGGTTCCATGCAAATACAGAAGCAACCCCTTCAAAATCACCTAAAATCTGAGAGATGACTCTCATGGCATTTCCTATATTGATTAGAACAAAGGGAACTATAAGGGATTTCTTAGGCTCAGCACCCGACATTATTAGTGTTACCCTACTTGCCACACCCATAATCATGAGGCTTATAAAACCTACCGTAAGGGCGTGCCGATAGGCACCAAAGTAGTTATGTGAAAACATGCTATGGACAAAATGGCTGTAAAGCGGGAGAAAAAGAAGAAATAACACTGAAACAATAAGCCAGATGTATGCAACCCTTATAAATTTAATGCTTCTTGATGTGTCCTTTGCTTTTCCGAAGATTCCTATATTGGAAATCACTCCGATAGATGCGATAAAGAACCCCAGATAGGGGACTAAAATAAACGGTCTTAAGAACTCAAGCTTATACATACGGATAAGGAGGTGCATAGAAACAGATAAAAGTAAAGAAAAGAGAAAAATATAGAATAAAAAATCCCCTAACCGCCCGGATGGTTTTTTAGTATTAAAAACAAAGGGCACAAACCTCTGGCTTACACCAAAGATCATCATTACGATAAAACCAAATATCTGAATATCCTGATAGGGTGCTACAAATCCGGCAACCCTCTCAATTAGCAGAGACATATTAGATTTTAGAGACGCATCCCCTACAAGGTAAAATAGAATGGGGTTAAAGAGGGCTTGAATCAGGAAAAACACGAGTGCCGTAAAAATATACTTTTCCCAGAACTGCCTTTTCTTCACCGCTCGGTTCATTGTCTTTAAGATAACTATAAAGAAAACCAAGATGGCTATAAGCTCTCCAATCGAGCCAAATATTCCAAGTATAAAGAACGTAGTGGATGGAAGAAGTGCCCACGATAGTGTGGTCAACGATATACTGAAAACAATTATCCAAAGTGAAAGATTTGCAAGATGGGGGTTCCAAAGGGAAACGAACTTAAATCTAGGAAAGGCCTGGTAGGCAAAACCCATAACAAAAAGCCCCACCCAGCCGAAAATCTGTATATGGGCATGGGAAAGAATGACGGGAATCGGAAGGTCAAAGTAAGAACGCCTAAACGCGATATAGGCTAAGTTTACCGCTCCAAATGTCCAACCTATAGAGCCAAACATAATACCGAACTTAAAGAATCTCCTCCAGAGAACCTCTCCTATGCTTTCTCTAGAAACTGTGGTTTCAGTCGAAGACGGATTAATAGAGGCTTCATTTAGTTCGACAAGGATCTTCTCAAGGTCTATCTGATGGGCCCGTGAAAAGAACTCAAGTGTTTCTCTGGGTATAATTCCACCACTACAAACTCCATACCTTACAAATACCTCTGTCGTGGAAGGAAATTTCTCTATAATATCTGTTACAAGCATCTCTTTTTTAATCAAACCGCCTTCTATACCTTTAACCAACTGAGCTTAACTCCTTAAAAGTGAGATGGACGATTTTTAGAGCCTTTATTGCTCCTTTGAGTTCTTCGAGTTTTTTCTCCTCTTCATCGTGCTCACGCTTTAACATAGTGAGCGGCTCTGGAAATACCTCAACCATGATTTATCCTCTAATCTAAGGGAGCGTTTTAATTCCCTTCTCTATTTATCAGCCGCCTCGTTGAGTTTTAAAAGAATCTCTTCTATATTCAGATTTCTCTTTTTTACGCCTTCCTCTAACTTTTCACCCCTGCCGCAACATATATCAAAATCATAAGAGTTAAATATACACATAGTCGCGGGCCACTTCCTTATAATGTCGTTTGTAGTCATCTCCTTTGTGACTTTCATTTTAAACCTCCTTTTTGTGTGAGATACCTACCCGCCTTATAACAATAAAAAATCATCTTGCATCCAGTACCCTAAATGAGGCATCAATAACCTCTGAAATGGTCTGCTTATAACCCTGGATGATAAGTCCGGTATTAAGAAACAGTATTACCCTCGTTATCATCCCTATTATCAATGCAGCTCCGAGTTCCTCATTCATACTTCTAAACTCTCCTTTCCTTATACCTTCTCGGATTACATCCACGAATATATCCTTTGGTTTTAGTCTTTCCCTGGGAACTTTGCTTAATTCCGTATGGTGACCAATCATTATATATGAGTAACCCTTTGGCTCTTTCTTTGCAAAAGAAAAAAAAGCCTCGATAAGAGCCCTTAATTTATCCCTAGGATTAGAGTGGCTATCTATGCTTTCTAGGAGTCTATTTCTGAATGAATCCATATGGCTTAAAAAGAGCTTAAAAGCAAGGTCATTTTTGCTCTTAAAGTGTTTATAAATCGTACCCTCGGCGATGCCCGCCCTCTTTGCTATTTCTCTTGTGGTCGTGCCCTTTATCCCCTTTTCTATAAAGAGGTCAAGGGCAACTTTACTTATACGTGTCTTGGAATTGGGCATGATCCATTACCTTAGTGAGTAATCACTCACTATTTTAAATCTGTTATCCTATATTGTCAAGGAAAAACTTATAAAGGAAACGATACCCATCTTCACAGCCCCAGCGTCAAAGATATTTTCTCTGATAACATCCAGTATCTGATCTGTCTTGTCTGTCTTTAAATTTGTCAGCGGTATAAGTAATTACATCGCTCTTTCTTCAAATGGACAACTGAATGTCTGGGGCGAAGAAGAAGACCTATTTAGGGCTTGGGGAAGCTCTGAATTCAGGGATCTAACCCCTAACACCGTATTCCAGGAGCTTGAGGACAGGATAATAAAAGTCCAATATACCCGGATTGAAGAGAGATTATTCCTTTAATTCTTATGATGAGTTTATAAACTGGCTTAAATCCTAAAGTGGTAAAAATTAAGCGGTGAATTAATGAACAGGAAAGGAATCAAAGTTAACACAAGGGATTATTTTATTGACTCTTACCTTAACCCTAAAGGGACCGATACAGAAACTTCGCCGAGAGATTGGCACAGTCCCGGATCGGGAGGTGAAAGAATAACGGGTATAAAGAGAATCTTAAGACCAGCTGCCTGGTTTTTCTACTTGGTAGTCGTTTGCGAGATTCTGTTTATGATTAGCCCATTTGCCCTTTACTTCTACTCTGTCTATGGGCCGACGCTCAATTTCTTCAATCGGTCTTCTATAACTGCGTGGCTTACCCAGTTCTTTCTGCCACATATATCTAGGACTACGAGTCCGATGCTCAATTCCATTCACTGGCTGAGCGGACTCCTGATCCTTACGGGTATAGTGCTCTTTCTGGCGGGCGCAATCCCAATATACTGGGCAAAGTTTAGGCACAAGGGCGCAGTCACCGGAGGGCTCTATGTCATTATCCCGCATCCTCAGTATGTTGGACTGGGAGTATTGGGTTCGGGAACACTCCTTCTCTGGTCGAGATTCATAGTGCTTATCACATACATCACCATGCTCTTCCTTTACGACATACTGGCCCGATGGGAGGAGGAACAGTGTCTGGCTCGATTTGGCGAAAGCTACCGAGATTATCGGGCTCGAACCGGGATGTATCTGCCGCAGAGTTTGTCAAAGAGAATTCCCTGGATTCTACCAGCCTCCGGGGGCAAGAGGGTTCTTGCGAATTTTGTAATCTATGCAGCGGTGCTCGTATCTACCGTCATAATTGCCTTCGGGTTGCGCGACTATTCGCTTTCGAAAATCTCAGTCTTCTACACAAATGATGCGACGGTGCTCTCGCCCGCCCCACTGACCGACCAGGAGCTGAGGGCGGCGTATAATGTAGCGGTGGCCGACACCAGGGTTCGGGAAGCACTTAGGATGGCTAGACAGAAGAAATTGATCGTCTACGTCGTACCTCAGGATTGGTATCTTGTGGATCTACCTATGGAGACCGTCCGCAATGTCCCTGGTTATGGCCACTATGAGCCAATGAACTTTGACAGGCAGCATTATAAACTCCTCTTCGCTAGAGTACGAACCTACAATGCGGGGGTTGCTGGTAGGGACATCATTAAAGATGCCTATGGCCGAGATCCAATCGTGCTTGTTAAGGTTGATACTATATCTGCAAGGGTCACGGGGATCGAAATTCCGCCTCCGCATGTGTATTGCGGGCGACATTCCTACCCCTATGTTCTGAAGAGATCCTAAATTTAAGGAGCTAAAATGGCTCCGTGGAAATAAGGAGAAAAAAAATGAGTAGAGACAACTCAACGGATGAAAAAATGAGGTTAGGAAAAGAATCACGGCCTCTTTGCTCAATTGGAAATCAAGCTGCCATACCCAATTCTTTGCATAGAAGGTACTCAAATAACATTGGAATATTAAACCACAAAGGGTTGTCCGATGAAGTGCTGGCAATGAGCTTCTTGGAAGACCGGAATGAGGAGGCATTTAATGAAATTGTAAATAGGTATGGAGATAAAGTCTACAGGACTGCCCTAAGGATTACTCATAACCCCAGTGATGCAGAGGATGTTCTCCAGGAGGTATTTATCACCCTTATTGAGAAGCTCGATACATTTCATGAGGAGTCTAAATTCTCAACATGGCTCTATAGGGTTGCGGCAAATGCGAGCTTCATGCACCTGAGAACCGAGAAGAAGTATAAGAACCAGGTGAATCTTGAGGATTATGTTCCGTATGATGAGGATGGTACGCTCAAAGTAATAAAGGACTGGAGTGATAGACCTGATCAGGTGCTCCTCAATAAAGAGGAGATGGAGATTATTGAGAGGGCAGTAAATGAGCTTCCGGTATCATACAGAGCCGTTTTCCATTTAAGGGATGTAGAGGGGCTTACAGATTATGAGACTGCGAAGGTGTTGGGGCTTTCTGTTAGTGCCGTTAAATCTAGGATTCACAGGGCTAGGCTATATCTTAGGGATAGGCTTTCAGATTATTTTATGAATAAAGAAGCG
Organism: Candidatus Dadabacteria bacterium; assembly: GCA_040289575.1. Taxonomy (GTDB): domain Bacteria; phylum Desulfobacterota_D; class UBA1144; order Nemesobacterales; family CSP1-2; genus PSLL01. The sequence goes on from PSLL01000013.1 coordinate 26,971, forward strand.
AACACAGTAAATTCATGAATAATGAGGAGACACATAAAATCATTTTATTCTTTGACCCATCCTTAAAACAGATGACAGAGATGTTTAGAATCAAAGAGACCTTTGAAGATGAAAAACGGTTATCTTGAAGTTGGATGGGAAATTGGTTGATTCATGGGTGCCGGATTTAGGGAAGCTATGCCTGCATTATAGAGATGAAAAAAATAAAACCGTTGTGTTAGATTTCTCAGGCGTGACCTTTATAGATGATAGAGGGGTGAGAATGCTGGAGAATATAAAGGATGAAAAAATAATTAGCTGTGATACTTCTCAGAACAACCCAAAGATAGTAGCGGACAGAATAAGAGGGAATAATAAGTAAAGATATGGAAACGCTCAATATACAATCAATCGGTGAATCGTCTAAGCAAACATGCGGAGTTTGGGGTGTAATTCGGGAAGCCATCCGCGGTTCGCAGAAGGACTTCACACAAGGGTCAATCGGTCAATCGATCTTTTTGCTCGCCGTTCCGATGTTTCTTGAGATGTTGATGGAGAGTGTCTTCGCCGTGGTGGACGTTTTCTTTGTCGGAAAGCTCGGCGCAGATGCGGTTGCTACTGTGGGCCTGACGGAATCAATGATGATAATTGTCTATACGGCCCTATGGGACTGAACATCGGCGTAACGGCGACGGTGGCTCGACGCATAGGTGAGAAAAATCCTGAAGGCGCGGCACGTGTTGCGGAACGGGTGCGCTGGTTGCATTCTCAAATTTGCTGCGTGAAGACTCCCGCGCGCGTGTCCTCGCGCATCATTTTAAGGCTGAGGCTGGCTTGATTCTGAGCCTGCTCCGCCTTTCGGTTTCGGGAACGTTTCAAACCTTGATTGGAACGGCAAGCTGGATTGGTCTCGTTCGTATCATATCCACATTCGGCAGTGAAGCTCTGGCTGGCTATACCATCGGCATACGCATTATCATCTTTGCTTTGCTGCCGTCATGGGGCATAAGCAATGCCGCCGCAACGATAGTTGGACAATCTTTAGGGGCAAAAAAGCCCGACCGCGCTGAGAAAGCCGTCTGGCTCGCAGGCTTTTACAACATGTGTTTCCTGGGCACGATTGGTTTGTTTTTTGTGTTTTTTCCGAGCTAGATAGTTCAGTGGTTTACGAATGATCCGGCAGTTTTCGGCTATGCAGTTGATTACCTTCGCACCGTAGCTTTCGGCTTTCTGTTCTATGCCTACGGCATGGTGCTGACGCAATCATTCAACGATGCGGGAGATACGTGGACCCCGACAGTCATAAACCTTTTCATATTCTGGCTCCGGGAAATACCTTTGGGCTATGTGCTTGCAAAGCCTCTTGGCCTTGGCCCGCACGGGGTCTTCTGGGCTATGATGATTGCGTTTTCGACCCTGGCTGTTGTGAGTGCGGTTGTGTTCAGGCGAGGAAGATGGAAGGAAAGCATTGTATAATTTAAGAAGAAACTCTAAATTAACTTGAATTGCAGTAACTCTCATTACCGACGGGCATGTGCCGGACGAGGTGTTTGAGCAGGCGCACGGGCAGTTTACCGAACAG
>PSLL01000013.1:28574-28872 GCA_040289575.1 Candidatus Dadabacteria bacterium
TGTTGTCGATATCAATGGCTGGAATCGCCCGGCGATCAGTTTTCGTGTCGTTCCTAGCACATACAAGGTAGAGCATAAGTAATCATACTTGGAGGTTTAACATGTCTAGAGTCATTAGGCAAAGAATGACGTCCATGATCGAAGGCGATTTCATTGTCTTCTTCATCGGTATACGGATCAATAAGCTTTGGAAAGTGCATAAATGGCTCCCGGTCTTCCTGGCGATGCCCAAAATGCTTCAGGAGTTGTCGCAAAGACCGGATTCTGGACTTCTCGGGTTTCACTTTCACAATGGCTT
>PSLL01000013.1:28936-38086 GCA_040289575.1 Candidatus Dadabacteria bacterium
GCTCGTTTGAGCAACTACAAATCTATGCTCGTGATCGGAATAAAGACCATTTTCCGGCGTGGTTAGCTTTCAACCAGAGGGTTGGGAGCAGTGGTGATGTGGGCATTTGGCACGAAACCTACTGCGTCAAGACCAACCAGTATGAAACAATTTACAACAACATGCCGGCCTATGGTCTGGGGGCAGCGACTAAGCTCGTTCCCCCTTCAGGTCGGCGTGCGACGGCAGCGGGTCGTCTTGGCTTAAGTGAACACGATGGAGCACCAGTTGATACGGCTGGAACGATCGGGGAGTGATTCACTGTCTGGTCGCAGAGCCTAACAGCATACGGAGGAATTCGTACTATGAAAGATGTTCATCTGAAGTTTATATATATCGGTGGGCCAATGGCATTGCTAGAGATTAAGGGGCTGCGACTACTTACCGATCCGACATTTGATCTTGCGGGTGAGCGGAGTATGCAACGGGTGTATACACGTTGCGGAAACTGGCTGGCCCTGCACTCAGCCTAGAGTCGCTCGGTCACATAGACGCCGTACTGCTTAGCCACGACCATCACTTTGATAGTCTTGATCGCGCAGACGCGCTTCACTGACGCGCAACCGCTGCCCGACCTCGGGCAGACAGCCGCAGCCACCTTTCCCGGACTGTCGCCGCAAACTTCCGCTGCCCATCTCTCCTTTGAGTATCAGGTCTTAGTACCCCTGCCGGAGTGACAGAGGTCCTCAAGAGTAGCAAGGGCTACTTTGAGCTATGGTATAACCCGGCCAGATGGAAATCCATAACAGCATCTGAAATCAATCGCGAAGCTGAATTCGCTTTACAGCACATCAATGGAGATGGATACGCTATGGCCATTGTTGAACGCGTCTCAATACCAGTTACAACGCTCAAGAAAATAGCGCTTGAGAACGCAAAAATAGATTAGAGATAATTAAGAGGGGGAATAGGCATACACCAAGATGTAAGTTTGAAAACAATTCTGTAAGAAAACCCACAAAATTGTAAGTTCCGATAATCTCCCCATTCCAATAATCTCGGCTCCCTTAAAAGTTTTCCTTTTAAATAGAAGTCCTTAGCCAACTCTACATTCGATTGTCTGACGCGGCATAGAAATTGCCAAATCATATCAAATCCAGATGAAACCCATTTGTTAATAAACACTAAGGAGGAAATCCGATGAAAATCAAGGATTTCTTAAGGAGTGGACACACCCCGACACTGTTTAGTGCATTCTTATACTTCGACATAAGCTTTATGGTCTGGGTTATGCTAGGAGCACTCGGCGTTTCCATATCTGAGGAATTCAGACTAAGCGCCGCGCAAAAGGGTTTGATGGTTGCGATACCACTTCTCGGTGGTTCTCTTCTTAGAATAATTCTCGGCATTTTCACAGACAGATTCGGAGGAAAGAGAACGGGGATTGCCGGACAGATCGCCACCATGATTCCCCTTATTCTAGGGTGGAAGTTTGCAAGTTCAATGACCCAAATCCACATAATAGGGCTTCTTCTTGGGGTTGCAGGAGCAAGCTTTGCCGTTGCCCTTCCACTGGCAAGCAGATGGTATCCGCCTCAGCATCAAGGGCTTGCCATGGGAATCGCAGGGGCTGGAAATAGCGGTACCGCTCTTGCTGTGTTCTTTGCACCTCGTATTGCAAAGACGGTTGGATGGCACAATGTATTTGGGCTTGCACTTATCCCTATGGTATTGATGTTTCTAACCTTTCTCATTCTCGCAAAAGACAGCCCAACACACCCGGAGCCAAAAAGACTCAGTGAGTATTTCAAGCCCATGAAAACCAGAGATGCATGGCTTTTTAATTTCTTCTACAGCATAACATTCGGCGGATTTGTGGGACTCGCGAGTTTTCTTCCCATATTCTTCCACGATCAATATGGACAGAGCAAAGTAATGGCCGGAAACCTGACTGCGCTCTGCGTTTTTGCCGGAAGCTTTGTTCGTCCAATAGGAGGGTACCTTGCAGACCGATTTGGCGGTGTAAAGGTGCTAAGCGGTGTTTATATGCTCGTGGGCATTCTTGCATTTCTAATCAGTACTCTTCCTCCACTCCCCCTTGTAGTCGTAAGCTTCTTTCTCATTATGCTCTCCCTAGGCTCTGGAAACGGCTCTGTATTTCAACTCGTGCCGCTTAGGTTCAAAAACGAGATTGGGGTTATAGCTGGGCTTGTCGGGGCATTCGGAGGGCTTGGAGGCTTCTTTCTGCCAAATATACTCGGATCGCTAAAGGACATAACCGGCACATATTCATCAGGCTTTATGGTATTCGCATTTACTGCCTTCAGTGCCGTCCTTGTTCTCCTTATGACAAACGCTATGCTCTGGCAGAAGGACGGTTGGAAGGAAAGGGTCAAAGCAGAAGTTAGAGACGTAGGGATTTAAAACGAGGTCGAGAAAATCTCCATTTCTAAGTGTTTTTCTGTTCTCGTTGATTTGAATTAGACCTTGTTTTATACTATAGATGACTTGTAGTCCAACCATTTATAGGTTGAAGATAGAGAGAATGTTATGAATGAGCTAAACAATCGAAAGCCAGAGGTAGCCTTTAGTGACAAAGGCTTAGAGACGTGGGCTCACATCGGAGTTCGATATGCAGCATTGTGTATAGTACTGATGTTTATAATCCCCGCCGCCTTTGCCCAATCATCATGCCCCGGAATTCACGTGAAGATTTTGAATATCAGAAACAGTGCCGGAACCGTAGATTGTGCCCTTTTCGAATCACCAATTGGTTTTCCCATTGAGTTTCTACACTCGGCAACAAATGTCATGGTAATAAAAGTTCGAAAAGCGCAAGCGCGTTGTGATTTTGAGGATATACCTCCGGGAACATATGCAATTGCCGTCATTCATGATGAAAATATGAATGGTAAGCTTGACACCAACTGGTTGGGTATCCCTACAGAGGGCTACGGCTTTTCAAATGACGTCAAAGCCCTACTCGGTCCTCCTTCGTTCTCTGCCACCAGCTTCCCATACAATGGGCAAAACCTAGATCTGACAATCAGCTTACACTACTAAGCACTTCTATTTTATGATATTAAATATCCCTGCTTTCTTTATTCAATAATCTGGCACAGCCATTCAGAAAAAACATAAAGGAGAAGACAGATGACAAACATCCTAATGTAATTTTGGAAACAATTTTGTAGGTTTTTCTACAAAATTGTAGTTCCCTCCAATTCTCTTTACCGTTTAGTAAATTCCGTCTCCACAAATTTTCCTATAAATAAAACCCCTTAGCCGCTTTCCATATTTAATTTCCACCTTGGCATAAGAATTGCCCAATACGCCTATAAGGAAAATTCCAGAGGTGAGGGAAGAATGGGTCTAAGCAGTGAAAGGGTCGTTGTAGTCGGAAACGGGATGGCGGGTCTTGCCGCCTTACAAGAAATTGTCAGAAAGAAACGGAAAGGTCTGGATATTGTAGTCTTCGGTGATGAGCCTCATCCAAGCTATAACCGTATACTCCTATCCGAAGCGCTCTCAGGAAAGCGCGGGTTTGCTCAACTCACCCTAAAACCCAGGAAATGGTATGCGGAGAACGACATCCGACTTCATACCAGTTCCCGCGTTACTGAGATTGACGTGAAAAGATGTCGGGTATATACGGAAAATGGCTTCTCCTCCTCATACGACAAATTACTTCTCGCAATAGGTAGCCTGCCGTCTGTACCGCCAATTAGAAGTACAAATAAAAAGGGTGTCTTTACATACCGGACAATAGACGATGTTTGCGGAATGATTGAGATGGCACGGTACAAAAAGCGTGCCGTTGTGATAGGAGGTGGTCTTTTGGGTCTTGAGGCAGCCAAGGCGCTAAAAGACGACGGCATGGATGTCACTGTTGTTCATCTCTTAGACAGGCTCATGGAACAACAACTCGACTATGCCGCCGCTTCGTTATTGAAGGATCGGATTGAGCGTATGGGAATTCGTGTCCTTATGGAGTGTGTTACTGAAGAAATCATCGGAAATGGCCATGTAACAGGAGTCCAATTTAAGGATGGCGAGACATTCAATGCAGATCTGGTTCTTATATGCACTGGTATTAGGCCAAATGTAGAGGTTGCAAAGAGGGCTGGATTGATGGTCAATCGCGGGATTATAGTAAACGACTATCTTGAGACAAGCACACCGAATATATACGCTGTCGGAGAGTGCATAGAACACCGAGGGAAAACCTATGGGCTTTTTGATCCAATTATAGATCAGGCAAAGGTCGTTGCCGAATCCATTGCAGGAAACGGCGAGCACACCTATGAAGGCTCTCTCGTTTCTGCTGTGCTTAAGGTTGCGGGAATAAACCTGGTCTCCATCGGAAACTTTATGGGCGGTGAAGGCTGTGAGGAGGTGACCTACATAGACCCGGAGGTCTGCCTCTATAAGAAGGCAATAATTCAAAATAACCGTATTGTTGGCGCCATACTTAGGGGAGACACTTCAGATTACAAACGGCTCTTCAAACTCATTCGGGAAGGCATAGATATTTCAGGAAACCGACGCGCTATTTTGTGGGAAGACGATAAATCAGTAGAGACGCAAAACTCCATGCCTCCATATCCCGCAGAAGAATCCACAGAGGATTTAATTAGCGATGTTCCACTCGTTCCGGAAGAACCCTCGCCCCATTATATGACAGATAATAATCGCCAAAGGGCAAGAGAAATCAAATGGCTCGCTAAAATGAACACAGCCAAGATTAAATCGGAGGGGCTTGAAGTGGATTTTAAGAGATACCGCCGGGAGGGATTCTCTGCGATCCCACCGGATGACCTGTACCGATTAAAAACCTATGGCTATTGCAGTCAGAAACAAGAGGGGTATTTTATGAGGCGCATTAGGATTCCCGGAGGAGAGATCACAGCCCCACAGCTAGAGCAGATAGCCAGCCTCGCGGAGGAATATGAAGGATGGGTGCATATAACGACCCGTCATAATCTGGAGATTCACTGGACCAGAATTGAGGACTCCGAAAGGGTTGATAAAGCCCTTGAAGAGGTCGGTCTTACAACCCGCTCCACATGTGGCCATACAATTAGAAATATCACCTCATGCGAACAATCGGGAATTTGTAAGAATGAGATTATAGATGTGAGGCCGTGGGTTAAGATCGTTCATAATTATGTGATAGATAATTCGCATATACTGAACCGGAGGCTTCCGCGCCGTTTGAACGTATATTTTGCCGGATGCGGAGGCTGCTGCTCATATGCTCAACTTAACGACATAGGTTTTGTAGCTGTAAGGGGAAAATATAAAAGCGCTATCATCCCGGGATTTGAGCTTTGGGTTGGTGGTAGCCTCGGAGCAAAACCCCACCTCTCATATAAGATGCTGGATTTCCTTCCCCCCGAGCAGGTTTTGCCCGCCGTTCAGGCGGTCACAGAGATCTATACCCGGCATTGATACGTTAAAGGAAGTGCTAATCCACGCCTAAAGGTATTGATTGAAGAGTGGGGATTCGATAGGTTTCGAGAAGAGTTCTTGAGCCTATTTCGAACCAGGGCAATTAATAACATAGAAGGGGTAGAAATCTGTAACGGTGTATCACAATGTCCTAGGACCTCCAACATGAATCACACAGAAGTATATGAAGAGGGAATCTATCCTCAGAAGCAAAAGGGCTACTACCGTGTTATCGTCCGCGTCCCATTAGGAGAACTCACGGCGCAGCAGACTCTAATTCTAAGCCGTCTGTGCTCCGAATATGGGGACGGAAGACTCAGGACTACAAAGGGACAAAATCTCGAGTTCCATTGGGTGAGAAAAGAAAGGTTGATCAAGCTCCTCAAAGGTCTAAGGGAGATTGGTCTTAGCCCTAAGGGTGCTGACTCAATCCTGGATGTCGTAGCCTGCCCGGGAACAACATTCTGTATCTGGGGGGGTATCGGACTCTCAGGGAACGGGAGACGCTTTGATACGGCATATTGCGGAAAAGAAATATATAGAAGACGAATGGGTTAGAAAGATAAGAATCCGGATCTCCGGCTGCCCCAATAGCTGCGCTCAGCACCAGGTAGCAGACATCGGGCTATCGGGTAGTAACGGAAAATACTTTCTCTACCTCGGTGGCCATACGAATGGAGATGCCAGAGTCGGTGCAGTAGTCCGCCATAATATTGCTCCAGAAGAGATCAACCCCACATTGGATACAGTTATCGAAATCTATAGAGAAATGCGCGAGGCACACGAGCCATTTGATATATTTATTCGGCGAATTGGCACCGAGACACTGTCTAAGCTTCTAGCCGAGAGATTAGAAACCTCTGGAAGAGAAACCAGAGCCAGGGTAACAGAGAAGATCGAAGCCTCTGAACAGAGTGCACCTAATAATGAATACTCCATCGGCTTTAAGATAGATGGCAAGATCACGACCATCAGGATGCGTGGCAATGAGAAGATACTCCAAAGGGGACTAGATGAAGGTCTCTCTCTTCCCTACAGCTGCCAGCAGGGAAGTTGCGGTACATGTAAGCTGAGAGTAAAGGGCAAGTTCCATCAGGGTCGGGTTGAAGCAATCACACCCGAAGAGATAGCGAGCAGCTATGCCCTAATCTGCATGGCAGAACCCAGAGGGGATATGGAAGTGGAGGTATGAGTGTTCGCTCTGTTTGTCCATACTGTGGCGTCGGATGCGGTGTTATTCTGGAGACCCATAGGGGAAAGGTAATCGGAGTCCAGGGCGACCCAAACCATCCGGCGAATCGAGGAAAACTATGCACCAAGGGTATGGCACTACATAAGACTATACACACACCCGACCGAATAACCCATCCTCTTATGCGTAAGAGCCGATCCGAACAACTCCTTCCAGTTTCATGGAATACAGCACTAGAGAGAATCGCTCAGACGTTTCAATCCTTGATGGAGAATCATGGCCCGGAGTCCATTGCATTTTATATATCCGGTCAACTCATGACTGAGGACTACTATGTTGCCAACAAACTGACAAAGGGCTTTTTGAAAACAAATAACATTGACTCAAACTCCCGTCTGTGCATGTCATCTGCCGTTATGGGATACAGGCGGGCATTTGGCGTTGATGCGCCCCCGTGTTCATATGAAGACCTCGATATTGCCGATTGTATATTGATTATTGGCTCTAATACAGCCTACTGCCATCCTATTATCTTTATGCGCATCGCAGAGGCAAAGACCCGTAAGGGGAATAATTTAAAAATAATTGTATCAGACCCCAGGAAAACACCCACTGCCGGAATCGCAGACCTCTATGTTCCTCTGAATCCAGGAAGCGATGTCGCCTTTATAAACGGAATGATCTATGTTCTTATGAGTGAAGGGCTTATAAACCGCGAATTTATATCCATGCATACAGAGGGATTTGATGAGATAGAGAAAATCATACAGGAATACACCCCAGAAATGGTCTCTCAAATATGCGGGATTCCATCCTCTATGGTCCGTGAGGCAGCGCTCATTTACGGACAAGCCAAATCTGCTATGACCCTTTGGGCTATGGGTCTTAATCAGAGCCGACAGGGAACAGACAAGAATAACGCCGTTATCAATCTCTCTCTCATCACAGGAAATATCGGTAGACCCGGAGCGGGGCCATTTTCTCTTACTGGTCAAGCAAATGCAATGGGGGGTAGAGAAACCGGGGGTCTTGCCAATCTCCTTCCCGGTCACAGATATATAGAGAACCCGACACATCGCCATAAAGTAGCTACCTTTTGGGGGTGTGGAGAGATCTCTGATACGAAGGGTAAAACCGCTGTAGAACTTTTTGATGCCGTCTACAAAGGCAATATCAAGGCAGTCTGGATTATATGTACAAATCCGGTCGTCTCTCTTCCCAACGGCTCCAAATTTGAAGAGGCCTTAAAACGCGCCGAACTCGTTGTTGTCCAAGACCTCTATAGCCCTACAGACACTACACTATTTGCGGACGTTATACTGCCCGCAGCCGGATTCGGGGAAAAGGAAGGAACAATGACAAACTCAGAGAGGCGAATCTCATACGTTGCCAAGGCTGTAAACCCTCCGGGGGAAGCAATTCCAGACTGGGAAATCCTAACCCAATTCGCACACAAGATGGGTTTTGCCGAATTCTTTCCATACAAGAAGGCAGAAGACATCTTCGAGGAGTATAAACAAATCACAGAAGGAACAGATATGGACATCACTGGAATTACGTATGAGCGACTCAAGACCGAAGGCCCTATACAGTGGCCATGTCCGGATGTGAATCATCCCGGTACCCCCCGGCTTTATACAGATGGGAGATTTCAAACCGAAAACGGAAGGGCTCGGTTCATTCCCGTAAGGTTCATTCCTCCGGCTGAAACAACAGACCCCGACTTCCCATTTATCCTCACAACAGGACGACTCAGAGACCAATGGCATACAATGACAAAGACGGGTAAGGTAGAGAAACTTCTCCTTCACGATCCAGCCCCTACACTAGAAATAAATATAAAAGATGCAAATAGGATTGGTGTAATAAACGGAGACCTCGTCGTTATTGAATCCAGGCGGGGTAAGGCAACCACCCAAGCAATAGTAACAGATAGGATCAAGGAAGGAACTGTCTTTTTGCCCTTTCACTGGGGAAAGCTCCTGGCAGATAATGGCCGGGCCAATCTTATGACCGTTGAGGCATTAGACCCGTTCTCAAAGCAGCCGGAGTTCAAGGCCTGTGCCGTCCGAATATGGAAGAAAGAATTCAATGAACCTTGGGAAATAGCCATCATAGGAGATGATCCTGCTGGGCTCAGTGTTGCACAGACCATCGTATCAATAAATCCAAATGTGAGAATAGCCCTAATTTGTACCTTAGAGCCTACAAATATGCACCTCCCAAGAGGAATACAAACCCATAATGGAGCACCAACAAGAATTGACACAGTTAACCAGCGGGTTCTCCTGGAAGACGGCTCTGCTATTCCATATGAAAAGTTGGTTCTGGCCACTGGAAGCCAATTCTATGTCCCTCCGATCTCCGGCTTGTCCAATCAAGGTGTTTTGATTTTGGAGAGCTTAGAGAAGGCAAAGAGAGAGATTGCAAGGGTGCATTTAATTCGGCGGGCTATCGTTATAGGCGAGGGGCCTCTGAGTCTTGAGGCTGCCGACTGGCTGAGAACACGGGGAACGGCGATTCCTCAA
>PSLL01000013.1:38096-50281 GCA_040289575.1 Candidatus Dadabacteria bacterium
CCCTCCCTCTTGGTCGCTACCCCAGATCCCGAGGTAGAATTTATTAACCCCTCTAGAGTTCTTATGGAAAAACAGCTCGATGGAATCGGTTCTGAAATTCTTTTTTATGAAATTAAGAAGCGAGGCATTTCGGTTAAAATCGGAGCAGAGGTTGAATCAGTTCTAGGAGATGGTCGGGCAAGAGGAGTCCAATTGGCAAATGGAGAGGTCCGAGAAGGAGACCTGATCCTTATCGAGGCCCGGCTACGGGCAAATGTGGAGCTGGCTTTTCAGGCAGGTATATTCGTCAATAAGGGAATTGTGGTTAATGAGCGTTTGGAGACTAGTATTCCGGGTATATATGCTGTTGGAAGCGCCGCGGAGTTTCGAGGTATCGTATCAAATGACTCAGAGACAGTAGCACAGCAATCACAGATTCTGGGACGGTTCCTAGCTGGGGATTCAACTGTTCAGTATTGTGGAACATTGAGTTGTACTCGATTCCGAGTATTGGGGCTTGAGGTTATATCATTTGGCGAATTTAATTCTGACGATGAGGAGTCAAATGTTCTGTCCTATCTGGACAGGGGTCAGTCGGTCTATAAAAAGGTTATTGTCCGTGATAACCGAATTGTCGGAGCGTTGTTTTTGGGAGACATATCTTCATCAGAAGAAATCCTAGGCTTAGCGAGGAATCGAATAGATATCTCATTAATTCGGAAAAATCTCCTCTCTGGGAATCTAAAAGGACAGATGCCAAAGGGTAAAATCCTCTGCTCCTGTATGGGAGTAACTAGGGAAGAGATTCAGGCGAGAATAAAACGGGGCATGAGAACCGTAGAGGCGCTTCAGGAAGGCCTCAGAGTGGGAGTTACATGCGGCACATGTCTTCAGGAAGTCAGGGACTTAATAAAGGCAGCTGTCAAATGAATGTTGCAATAGCAGTCCTTGCAGGCGGCAGGTCATCGAGATTCGGACAGGATAAGAGATTCTTTAATCTGTCTGGAAAGAGCTTAATACGCACAGCTATTGAAAAAGCAGAGTCGCTCAATCTAAAAACATATCTCTCTGTTGATAAGAAATTTCCACTATCCTTTAAATCTCTCTTAACAGACCGTAATTTGATTGTAGATGACTACCAATATAAAGGCCCCCTTGCGGCTATGGTCTCAACATTGAGAAAGATAGAGGAAGAAAAAGCGATTTTTATTCCAGTTGATATGCCTTATATACCCGTTGAGTTTCTGACTTTTATAAGAGAAAGAGCGCAAGATTATGAGGTTATATACTCTATAATCTCTGAAAAGATCTATTCACTACCCTCTTTGGTTTCAAAGGCCATGCTAGAAGAAATTGAGAACTTAGTCGAGTCCGATACGCCCTCTCTAAAGAGGTCTTTCAAAAGTATTTCCAAGAGATGCAAAACCTATATCATTGATGATAAAACGATTTCAAGATTTGGGGATCCAAGATCTATTTTTCACAATATAAATTATGCGGAGGATTTGAAGTATTTCCCCTAGAGCTGTCAATTGCACTTACTAAGACAACGTCGGCTCATGTCACTGTGAGTATATTCGTTTCACTCAGTACAGGCTCGGCGAAGAATCTCAGTATTTAGAGACACTTCGCGGAGTTTACACTGAATAATTGGTAAGGCCAAATGAAATCTGCCCTACTAGCGCTCAGATATACGTTAAATACGCTCTGACCAGAGTTAATTGATATTTAAGGCTCCTGCCAGGGCTTCTTAATCTCGATTTCGTACTTATTTATTCTATAGTCAAGCTGACGAGGAGAGATCTCAAGTAGTGTCGCCGCGCGGGTTTAACCCAGCCGCATTTCCGAAGCGCCTCAACTATGCGCTCCTTCTCTATCTCTTCAACCGTCTTTGTGAGAGAGAGATTAGATGAATCTCTGATCCGCTCTTTTACCACATCGGGCATTTGCTTGCTAAATGTCCTTATTTCATATGGTAGGTCACTTACCCCGATAGTTTCTTCATCAGACATAATCACCAGTCTTTCTATGTAGTTCTCAAGCTGCCTTACATTCCCTGGCCAGGGATAATCAACCATTAAACCCATAGCTTCATCCGAAATCCTCGTCTCCTTTGTGTTTTCTTCATTAAACCTCTGTAGAAAATGCTCTATAAGAAGTGGTATGTCCTCTTTTCTCCCCCTCAGAGGCGGAAGAAATATTGGGACAACATTGAGCCTATAGTAGAGGTCTTCTCGAAAACTCCTCTCAATTACGGCCTTCTCCAGGTTCTGATTCGTTGCAGCGATAACACGCACGTCTACGGAAATTGTTTTTGAACCGCCTAGGCGCTCGAACTTCTTTTCTTGAAGAACTCGAAGCATCTTCATCTGAGTTGATATTGGGATATCTCCGATCTCGTCAAGAAAAATTGTCCCACCGTCTGCAATCTCAAACCTCCCTTTACGCTGATACGCAGCCCCTGTAAACGACCCCTTTTCATGGCCGAAAAGCTCCGACTCAAGGAGCGTTTCTGGAAGCGCAGCACAGTTGAGCTTAATAAAAGGCCCTTGAGCTCGGGGGCTGTTATAATGTATAGCCCGTGCTATGAGTTCTTTACCTGTTCCACTCTCACCTCTGAGAAGCACTGTGGCCCTAGTGGCAGCCACACGGTGAACAGTCTCAAATACCTCCTTCATTCCCTTACTCTGACCAACTATATTCTCCAACCTGTACCTTGCCCTTAGCTCCCTCTGGAGATATGTCTTTTCTTCTATGAGTTTTTCCCTTTCTCTATTAACCATATAACTAAGTTCTATCGCTTGACCTATCAGGGAGGCAACCATGACGAGAATCCTAATTCCATCCTCCATAGAAAAGGATACCGCCTCTCCGCAAAAAACAACGCTCAGTGTTCCCATCACCCTTTCGCGCGACTTTATAGGAACGCATATATATGAAACCCTCTGATCTCCATTATGAAATTTAATTTGGTCCCTTAGGCTCAGTTCATCCCTAATCTCAGGGATGACCATAGGAGAGCCAGTTTTAAAAACCTTTCCTATAATACCTTCCCCAATCCTATATGTCCTTAATCTCCTCTCCTCCTCATTCATCCCAAGGGCAACAAATGTAGAAAGTTCCCGTGTTTCGATATTAGACAGCACTACTGTTCCATATTTCATGTCCATAAATTTATCCAGTATATTCATTACAGAGCTAATTGACCTCTTAAAATCGAGGGTAGACGTCAGGATCTTACTTATCTCATAGATAGTAGTAAGCTCCAAAGCCCTTGTATTAATTTCTGGTTTCATCCCGAGTTTATTACCTAAACCCAAATTCCTAACGCCTGATCGCTCAAAAGCGGTTCGATTAGGCTAACTTATATAGCTGCAAATAACATGCCAGTATAGGAGACCCAATTTTATAGGCTTTTCAACCGTAAGGACATTGAAAGCCTCCCCTCTCATGCCCACAGGTCAAGCACAGAAGTCATATTTAAAGGCACTCCAGTGAGCTAATAGTACATGTTAGATTAGGTGAGGAACTTTTTACAGATTATCGGAGAATTAATAAAAGGTCGGGAGGCATCTCATAATCCAAAAAACGACTTCATACTCTGTAAAAACCTCTCGGTATAGCTTCTACGCATAACCGCAACCTCCTCGGCTTTTTTCTGATCCTTGAAAAAGCCTTCGTTTATAAGCTGCCTCTCCGCTAAGCGTCAGCTTAGCTCTTCCATAATGCTGGGATTGGCTTCAAGCATCGGCAATATGTTTGCCTTTTCAATCTCAATTACCTCAAGATCGGTCTCAGCCAATATACTCGCACTCCGCGGCTCGCCCGTAAGAAGAGACCTTTCGCCAAAGAATTCCCCTTCATTTAGATGTCCAACCGTAATCTCCGCACCATTGTCCGGCGTCTTTATGTAGACGCCTGCGCTGCCATGAAGAATGAGAAAAAGTGAGTTTCCTCTATCCCCCTGCTTAACTATGTGCTCATCCTTTCCAAAGTACAATAAGTGGCCAGAAAGAGCCAGGTTCTTAATCGCTGCCTCATCAAGAGGCTCAAATATGCTTACACGCCTAAGAAATCCTTCCACCCTCTGTCGGGTTATCTCATCACGCGCCTTCTCCTTAACTGCTCCTTCATGCATAAACACATCCCTTATGGGGAAAGGAATCTTGATGCCGCCTCGCCTCAAGTTATACCAGATGCGCGTCATCACATCGCTTTGAATATCATCGGACATAGAGCGATCTTCAATCCAAAATTTTAGTTGATAGGTGATGGCAAAATCCCCAAATTGGACTAATCGGCAAATGGGCCTGGGCAGGGATACAACACCCAGGATCTCAATGGCACAGTTAATCAGTATATCCTTGACTTGATTAGGCGGCGCGTCATATTCGACGCCTACATATAAGAGAAGTGCATGAAGCCTTGTAGGCTTATAAAAATTAATGATCTGGTCTTTTGAGATAACGCTGTTTGGAACGATAAGGTATGTCAGCTGACGCGTCCTCAGTGTGGTAGCGCGCCAGTTTATATCCACTACTTCTCCCTCCTTATCTCCGACCATAACCCAATCCCCTACCTGAAACGGCGGCTCAATATTCAGCGCGATTCCGGCAATAATGCCGCTTAGGAAATCCTGAAGGGCAAAGGCAAGTATCGCGGCTATTACGCTCGATGTCACAAGAAGCCCTGAGAGGGGTTGATTAAATATAAACCGAATGACAACCAAAACGGAGGCAATCAGGATCAGGACCGTTATCACATTTCTAAGGAGCGCGGGTACAAGCGTCTTACGGCGCTCAAAGAGGTAGTAATCCCAGAAAAATGCCGAGAAGATCCTTGCCAGGTACCATCCGGCAAAGAAGATAAGTACGGCATTGTACCATGTAAGAAACGGATCAAGATTCCAGCCTTTAAATAAACTGTGCCTGCGGACAAGAATAATCCATACGCCAAATGCCGCAAGGATACATAAGATGTTATAGAACGGACCGAACCTTACCTTTGTACGGCTCTTGAGAAGCCATCCGAATCCCAAAAGGGCAAACAGTATGAATAAACTAATAATGGAGCTAATTAGAATTAGGTTGGACCAATGTTCCAGCCATGTAATCATAGAGGGGTCTTATCTACCTAAGAGCCTCTTGAAATCTCCGGGCTCTTATCTGAAAAGCAAATGCATCAACATTTACCGAAGGCATCTCACGTTTAATCCTTTCAATCCTGTCCGCCGTCGCAGGGTGTGTCTTCATTATCCCTCCGCCCGAGGATTGCCCTTGACTCAAAAGGCGCTCAAGAAAATCCTTTAGTGCCGAGGGATTGTATCCAGCCCTCCAAAGGAAGGAGAGAGCCGACTCATCCGCATGGTATTCTTGCGACCTCCCGTAACCGTTGACGACAATCGTTTTGAATACATCATCAACAGAGCCTTCAAAGACACCGACGAGTTGGGAGAGTTGTGCGGGTGTATATCTCTGGGCTGCCTGAGAACCAATTAGGGTTGCAACCTGTGTCAGACGGGCTTTTTGAATGGCGGAAACGCCGTCGCGATGGTTTATGTGAGCTACCTCATGTGTGAGAACCGCCGCGAGCTCATCCTCATTTCGCACAGCGTGTATCATACCTTTTGTTATGAATATAGTCCCTCCCGGGCATGAGAATGCGTTTATCTCGTTTGAATTGAGTATTGCAAAGTGATACCCGCCGTATGTGACAGGTCTATCTGAATGAAGCGCCACGGTCTTACCTACGAAGTTGACATACTCGGTGAGCCTTCTATTTTCCAGCAATGGGTATGTAGAAAGGATCCGTGCCGCTACTGCACGGCCTACATAATACTCCTCTTCATCGGATAGAGGCCTTGCGGCGCTGAATGTTTCCTGCGCCATCTGCCCGATACTGCCCATATTGACCTGTGAACAGCCCAATGCAAAAGAAACCAAGATTAAACCAAGGAATAGAGTCCTGTTCATGGCAGATTGAGTCCCCCGATTTTTATAAATTCCCTGAGTTTGCTCTCAGGAACCCTGTAATTCTCTAAGGCATTAACCTCTCTAAAGTTAAGCTGTGGATTTTGACTCCTATACGCAGATTCGACCTGAGGGTTAAACCCCTTTCCGGCAAGTGCAACCTCCTGTCCTGAGGTGGATTGTTTATTTGATCCAACGAGATTAGAAAGAGAAAAGGATTTTTTCTCAATAGCGCTTTTATGAATGCAACCCTGCACGCCTCTGAAATCAACCCGAAACCAGTCACCTTCCTGTGAAACAATCTCAAGGGCGTCACCGTAATGGACCGTTGCTCTAACAGGCGAGAAAAACCTGCACGACTCCCGTATGGCATTCTCCTTTGTAATAACCGTCGCCGTCTCCGCACCGAGAGAGACGGAGGAAACAGCTATAAGAAGGGAAATTATGGATAATAGCCTAGTCTTCATTTATTTACCCCCCCCACGAATGTCTCGGCCAGATTGAGTCTACTTCTCGGTCATCTTAATAACATTCCAATCATCTGTCAAGTGGGGACTCGATATTAGGATTTCGCACTCCCTCTTGTATATTTCTGAAGGCCAATCATATGGATAATTTTGGAGTATCTTACTGAATATCTCGATCGCCTCATACCACCTCCGATCCAAATAATAGCCCATTGCGCAGTTAAAGAGCATAACCATCTCTTTTTTATCAGGCCCTATCCTTTCCCTCTCAGATATAAGCTCAAATATCCTTACGGGCACGGTTTTCCCCTTTACCTCTATAAATCCAAGCTCCCTTGCAAGAAAGAGATCACCCGTTTCTTTAAGCGTGTCTTCGCTTATTATAATCCTCGTTTTAAAGAATTTATTTACGGATTCGAGCCTCGATGCAAGGTTCACTGTATCCCCTATAACCGTGTAATGAAAGAGCCTGTCGCTTCCAATATTGCCCGCTATGGCATCACCTGAGTGTATACCAATTCTTATGCCTATCTCAGGAAAGCCCTCGGCTCTAAACCCCTTATTGATTTCATCTAGAGCATCCAGGCACCTGATGGCAGAGTAACACGCATTTATCTCGTCTCTATCCGTATCAATCGGGGCGCCCCAGAATGCCATTATGCAATCACCTATGTATTTGTCTATAACTCCATTGCCCTGTATAATGACCTCTGTAAGGGAATTTAGAACCCTGTGGAGTATGTTTGCTATCTTATCGGCGGAATTTTTCTCCGAGAGGGATGTAAAACCGGCAATGTCCGCGAAAAATACTGCCACACGCATCACCTGTCCGCCGGGTTTTATAAGATTTGGATTCCTAAGGAGGTAATCCGCTACCTTTGTGTCCATATATTGGGAAAACGTTCTGCTGAGAAAAAGCCGCTCCCTCCCCTCTACTGCATAACTGTATGCAACCGCAATTATAAAACTCATAACAAGCGATGTAAGGGGAGGGATTATGCTTACATAAACGGCTTCCTTAAATAATAAGGCAAGCATCAGAGTTACCATAAATAACGATACGGAGAAAACGGACAGATTTATAACCAATGAGTGGCTTCTTAAGACAGAGTAACTGATAAAGAGGCAGATAAACAACATAAAGGCAATAACAAAAATACTGTTTATGGGCCTTATAAAATCCCTATTGGCAATATTGGCCAGCGCCGTTGCAAGTATGAAAACACCTGTAGATATGGAAGAAACGGATGTCGGTTTAAGATCATGTAAACCCGCGGCTGTAAGCCCAATAAAGATAACCTTTCCCTTAAATAAATCCTTTTGAATTGAGGGGCTCTTAGATGCACTATCACGATACGCGCTCAGTATATCAACAGCTGAAAATACCTTAAATGGATTTTTTTTAGAGTATCTGATTAAAAATCTCCCATCGTTAATGGGTACTTGTGTGCCCTGAGCATAAATAGAGCCGTGTACGATTTTAACCATGCCCTTCTGAGTAAGGTAGCTGAGTATAAAACTAGGGACAGCATATTGTTTTAGCCCAGATACAAGTGGTATCCTCCTGTATACCCCGTCTTCATCCGGTGAGATTGTAACATTCCCCGATCCTATAATAGAGCGCTTTAAAATATCAATTGGAGTGATGGCTGAATTGAATATCAGTGCTGGATGTATCTTATCCCTAATTGATATGCGTTTTATAAATTCCTCATCCTCGGCGGTAAGTGTCTTCTCCTGTTGTGTGAGAAAGACGGGCAGATAGACATTCGATGCCTTTTTAACCGCCTCTGCAAAGATCATATCGTCTTCCTGACCATAAGAAGACGGCTCGGTAAAAAGTATATCCATAAATACGGCATCCGCCTCGGATAGGTACTCGACTATTGGGGCATATATCTGCCTTGGCCATGGCCATGTAATATCCTCTTTGCTCAGTGCGTCAATACTTGGTTGATCAACCTGTACAATAACAATATCGTCTGATGACCTTGCAGGGTTAAGGTATCTCGAGAATAAATCGTAGGCCTTGAGCTCAAATGCACCTAAGGCATTAGATAAAAATATCAGAAGGGAAATAACAAAAGACGAGATGGCAAGGGGTATAACCTTTTGTTGTATTTGACGACTGGTTATAGACACTTATAAAGATACACCAGATATCCACAGAGGACATAGAAGAATTTATCTTTCCCTCTATGTGCCCTCTGCCTATTTTCATCCGCCCCTTATCTTAGGGTTAGGGTTTTGTAACTTTCAAATCAGCAAATTCCCAAGTAATCTGGGATTTCTCCGCAGAGCTACCCTTTACACCTATAAGGCTGCCGCCATCCGGCGGCTGTCCGTTGAATGTTGTAACCTGAGTGCCATTAATATAAGCCGTAGCCTGATTCCCCCTTGTTACTATGCGCAGTTCATTTACCTGCCCAACGCCCTTCTTTATAGCGGCATTCTCAGACCAGTCCACGGGGGTTAGAGCACGGTCGTTTACATATCGCCTGACCGAGAATTGACCGTCACCGCTCACTAGCAATGCGTAGTAGTTGCTCTCATCCTTAGCCCAGAAAACAAGCCCCCCTCCCCAAGCCGGGTCATCGCTCTTTGCCATACTCACTTTGATACAGGCATCTATGTCATTATAGAGGTTTCCTTGATTTAAACGGACAAACCCGGCGTTTATATTGGGCTGAATTATAAGCTTGTCGTCCCTGACACTCAGGTTTTGACTCTGATTTCCCCAGGCCGGGTCTAGGGTCGCAAAATTATCCTGAAAAAGAACCTGACTTCCTTTGCACGCTAATGCGCTCTTAGCTGTGAAAAGAAGCATAATGCCAATAAAGAAAAAGACGATTCTACTTTTCATATTCTACCCCCTCTTGGACAAGAAATTAGTAGAATGATATAACTATTAGTGGTTTTCTGTCAAGCGACTAACCAGAACGAAGGATTAAAACGATCTTCCGCCTAAGAGGATCAACCCGCTCAATCGTGAGATTAACTTTATCCCCTTCTTTTAGGGACATATCGGATGTCAGAGAAACAGGTATCTCAATCATATATTCCGGAAGATAAACGGATGCCCCTGTATCCCTAAAAGAACTCACTATACCCCTAACCTCCCTTCCCTCAAAACCCTTCAAGTATTTTAGAAGCCAGTATCTCTCCCTTGCCCTTTCAATCATCTTCTTTTCACGGATTCCAACCTCAACCTGGGGATACAATCTCTCAAGCTCCTCGTCTGTGTATGTAGCCCCCTGTCCCTCCAACTCCCCGATAATCTGCTTCTGCAGAACCATATCTAGATACCTTCTTATCGGTGAGGTTATCTGGACATAAACGTCAAGGCCAAGTGGGAGGTGAGGCTCAGGAGAGAGTCCGATCCTTGCAGGTTTAAGGAACCTTATGGCTTTTATTGGAAACAACGGATCATTTTCATCTAGAGCTCTAGCCTCTTCTGATATAGACTCAGACTGAGAACGAAAGATCGCCGGTACTCCCCTTTCTTTAAAAAATCTCCCGGAGAGCCAATTCATAAGAATCATAAACTCGGAAACGATTGTGTGCGCGATGGTATTCATATAGACCTTTCTTACATTGATCTGGCCATCCTTACCGAGTCTGATCTTCAGATTGGGAAGCTGGGCGATAAAAGCCCCAGTCTCTATCCTCCTTCTTCTGCGCTCGAGAGCTATCTCAATTAGATTCTGCCCGAGAGGAATCTTACGAAAAAAGTCCTCGGCCTCATCGTATGTGAGGTTCTTCCTTACGCAAATCCTCGATTTAGAGAACCTGTAGCTCTTTATATTTGACTTTTCATCAAATAAAACCAGAAGAGAGAGGGCAAGCTTTGGCGTTCCGCTAAAGAGGCTTAGCTTATTCTTTATCAATTCAGGCGGAAACATATGGACGTGCCCTTCAGGGAGGTATATCGTCTCCCCGCGTCTTGACGCCTCTTCATCAAGAAGGCTCCACTTAGGAATGAAACTCGCAACATTTGCAATATGAACCCCTAACACAACGCCCTCAGGGGATTCGTGGATTGAAATGGCATCATCTATATCTTCTGTGGTTTCGTCATCTACAGAATATGCACCTAGGTGTGTAAGGTCTTCTACTCCATCCTCAGGTTCCGGCTCCTCAATAATCTTCCAGGCTTCTTCGAGAACCCTCTTAGGAAACCCCTCTTTGAGGCCAAGTCTCCTAAAGAGCGGATCTTCATCCTCTCTCCAGCTTCCGGATTTAATAAGGAATTCAATTGCGCCCTCTACATCCCTTATCCCAACCTCGGACATAAATGATTTCGCTTCGGATGCCCTCTCAAATTTATCGAGATGAATCACATAGCCCTTAATAAGCTCTACGTAATTCGTAAAATTAAATTCCTGCTCTACAGTCTCCCGATTTTCAATAATGTCCTTTGCCCATTTTATGGCGGCTCTGCGCTCAAGTGATTTTCTACTTTCCGCCTCTTTGCGTAGGCGTATCTCCTCAACCTCTTTTGGCGCTCTGGGAATATATCCCCTTTCTCCCCTCTTAAAATACAGATCGTCTTTTTCAATGGCCCAAAAAAGTAAAAGAACATACTCATCGCCTGAATTATTCTTCCCAAAATAAAGCTCAACGAGTTCTTCTAATGTCAATTCTCTACCGGCATCAAAAACACATTCCCAGAGGGTTTTTAAATCCACTGTGCTCCGTTTTTCCTCAAGCCCCCTTCTTATCTCTCTGAGTTTTAGTTTTTTTTCGGACTGGGTCAGTTCGCTGCTAAATTTGATCTCCGTAGAGAGAACTATTTTCCCAAAATCTACTTCGACATCCTTTCCCTCTTCAGAAAACACAGAAACCATTTCACCTATAGACTCCTTAATAATTCCAAAAGAGGGTTCGCTTCTTTTTCTAAAAACGACGACTTCGTTAATCTTAGGAATCTTTTTAATCATGGATTCAAATATTCCAAAGTAGATTTATAAATATGACCCATAATATAACTTGAAAAGCAGGCAATTGTAATGCGGATTTAATAGAAGATTAACGGAGTCAAACGAGGCTAGGTTTGTGTATCCAGATGCGGCATGATCTTAGTTGTGGCTTTACCTTCGGAATAGAGCAACGATATGCGGTCCAATGATTAGAATGCCTATCACCGCAGACCCAAGAGCGGCAATCAGGACAGCACCCGCTGCGACATCCTTGGCCTTACCTGCTATGGGATGAAAGGTCGGCGACGCAAAATCGGCAAGGAACTCAAATGCCGTGTTAAGAGCCTCAGCTGCCCATACAACCACAATCGCGAGCACAATCCAGCACCACTCCGACCTTGAGAGGCTGAAGAATGCACCGGCGGCACACACAATAAATGTGGCTAATGCGTGTATCCAAGCGTTATGCTGCGATCGCACCATCACCGCAATACCCTTGATTGCGCACCTAAAGCTCCTCAGACGACCCTTTATGGTTAATGATGTTTCCAAAGATACTTGTTGATCTATCTGAGGCTGTCTGGCCATGTTATATAGTTATCCAAAATCAGGCTTTATACAGAAATCTCCATAAGCGACGACTTGTATTCCATCGCTACCTTTATAAAATCCCTAAAAAGCGGATGGGGATTTAGTGGGGTGGACTTAAACTCCGGATGGAACTGACACCCTAAGAACCAAGGATGGTTTTCTATTTCAATTATCTCTATAAGCTCCCTGTCGGGCGAAAGACCACTTAGCACCAGGCCGTTTTTCTCAAATATCTCGCGGTATCGGTTATTAATCTCGTA
>PSLL01000013.1:50321-54135 GCA_040289575.1 Candidatus Dadabacteria bacterium
TAAGCACTATGTGCCAATGTTCCCCTCTTAATCACGCATGGGTAAGCGCCGAGGCGCATTGTTGCCCCTTTATCCCTAATCGCCCTCTGGCTTTCCATAAGATCCACAACAGGATGAGGAGTACTGAGATAAAACTCGCTCGTATGCGCACCTACAAGTCCACAGACATTTCTTGCGAATTCAACCGTAGCCATTTGCATTCCGAGACATATTCCAAAAAATGGTACCTTGTGCTCTCTTGCAAAGTTTACCGCCTGAATCTTTCCCTCAAGCCCGCGCTTTCCGAATCCACCAGGAACGAGAATCCCGTGAACATCCGCTAAAAATGCCTCTGCGCCCTTGTGTTCAATCTCTTCAGAATCCACGTATTTTATGTTCACCTTAGAGTCATTTGCCATACCGCCGTGGGCCAACGCTTCATGCAGACTCTTATATGAGTCTTTAAGGCTCACGTATTTTCCCACAACGCCTATCGTTACATCTGATTTAGGATTTTTAAATCTATCTACAATCGCCTCCCACTGCGTTATATCTGGCCTTCTCGTCCACATATTAAGCGATTCGACTACAATTTCATCAAGCCCCTCTTTGTGGAATATAATTGGGACTTCATATATGGTCTCAACATCCTTTGCCGTTATAACGGCTTCGATCTTAACATTACAAAAAAGTGCGACCTTCGCCTTGATCTCCTTTGGAAGGAACCTATCTGTACGACAAAGAATAATGTCAGGCTGAATCCCTATTTGAAGCAAATCCTTGACAGAGTGCTGGGTGGGCTTTGTCTTTAGCTCGCCCGCAGGGGCAACGTATGGAACATAAGTGAGATGAACAAACAGCGTATTTTCTTTCCCCAGGTCAACCCTTAGCTGTCTTACCGCTTCAAGAAACGGAAGGCTTTCAATGTCTCCCACGGTTCCCCCAATCTCTACTATAACCACATCATTGCCATCGGCTACATCTAAGATACAGGATTTTATCTCATCCGTAATATGTGGAATTACCTGGACGGTCTGTCCGAGATACTCTCCGCGCCTTTCTTTGGATATTACGGAGTGATAAATCTTTCCGGTTGTACAGTTATTTCTCTTCGTGAGATTAGAATGGGTAAAACGCTGGTAGTGTCCGAGGTCTAAATCGGTTTCTGCGCCATCGTCGGTCACATAAACCTCTCCGTGTTGAAATGGGTCCATAGTTCCGGGGTCAACATTTATGTAAGGGTCGAGTTTCTGAAGCGTCACCCTAAGCCCCCGACTTTCAAGAAGTGCGCCGATTGATGCAGCAGCGAGTCCCTTTCCAAGGGATGACATCACACCGCCTGTAACAAATATGAATTTGGTCTTCTTCACCAGAGGTTCCCCCCTAAAATTTTAACAACTAATCCAACTCATATTATAAAAATTCTCGATAAGAATAAACTAAACCCGAAGTTAGTAAATAAAAGATGAAATCACCGGACTATTATAAATAATATCCCAATGCCTCTCAATATTGTGTGTTTAGACGATATCTTATATAACAGAGTCAGTTAAATCCAAAATCTGCACATCATTATTTATCCCTGAATTGATTGCGCTCCCAAATATCCCATGATAGACGAATGCTTTGATTCACCCTATATTCCTCCTCAATGCGTCTGCGGTGCGCCGACAGAATATCGCTTCGTGATATCATAGCAACAACCCTGCACGGATTAGAGCGCGCAACAACCGGGAGACGCCCAACCCCTTCTTCGACCATTAAGTCCACCGCCTCGCGAAGCGTGTTATCCTCATATACAACCACAAGCGGTCGCTTTATAAGTTCACATATGAGCTTTGTATTTGAGCCATCCGAATTAAACAGATCGCGCTTGGTCACAACCCCTATTAGGTTGCCTCGATCATCAAGTACCGGAAAACCCTGATGACTGCTGCCGGGGGCACCTGAGGCAATCCATGAGCGAACCTCGTCAACAGTAGAATCCGCCTTGAGAGAGACAACTTGATAAGTCGCGTTATCTTTAACTAGAGCCTGAGAGAGGGGATCAACAGAATATTCTACGGGCACATAGACTCCGCGTCTGGCAATCTTTTCTGTCATAATGGTATTCTTCATAAGCAGGCTTGATACGAGATATGCGGCGGCGCATCCACCAAGGAGAGGAAGGAGACCGATCGGCTGGAATGTGGTCTCAAATGCAAACACCACCGAAGCAAGAAGCGCCCTGGACGCCCCTGCAAACATAGCAGCCATACCGACTAGAGCCGCTATGTGTATATCAATCCCAATGCTGGGGAAAATGAGTGCAACCACCTCTCCGAGTGCCGCTCCGAGACCACCTCCGATTGTAAACAACGGCGCAAGGGTTCCCCCCGATGTGCCGCTTCCGAGTGAGATAGCCCAGGAGATAAATTTGAATACAAACAAAATAATGAGTGTACGACCCGTGAATGTACCCGAGAGTATATACACAATGTTATCATAACCAACCCCTAATGTATGTGGAATCCAATACCCAATAACGCCAACTGCAATTGCACCTAGTGCAGGCCACCACATCCAGTGTATTGGAAGCCGATCAAACGCATCCTCAACAGCATAAACAGCGCGTGTAACATAAACAGACACAATACCGACAACGGCTCCGAGAACCACATAAGAGGCAAGTGCAAGCCCGCTCGGCTGAGATAAATTAGGCATTGCAAATATCGGCGCCACACCGAGAAACGCCATACGAACAGCGGCAGCCGCGGCGCTGGCAAGGGATACGGGAATGAAAGAGCGAGGTCGGAATTCAAATAACAGGAGTTCAATCGCGAGTAAGACCGCCGAAACGGGACTTCCAAATGTCGCAGACATACCGGCTGCGGCTCCAACCGCGAGAAGGGTCTTGCGTTCATCGGCAGTCGTTTTGAGTATCTGGCCTATAAGCGACCCAAATGCACCGCCCGTTGCGATAATCGGCCCTTCGGCACCAAATGGACCGCCCGTGCCGATTGCGATAGCCGCCGAGACCGGTTTGAGAAATGTCAGCCGTGGGGGAATCCGACTCTGGTTGAGAAGTACCTGTTCCATCGCTTCAGGAATCCCGTGCCCACGAATTCCTTGAGACCCGTATCGCGCCATTAGTCCAACAATGATGCCACCTATCACAGGCACTATTATTACAAAAATTCCAAGATGGTTATCAGCAGGTGAAACGGAGTCGATTGAGAAGCGGCCATAAAAGGATAGATTTGTAATAAAGGCTATAAGTCGCATAAGACCCTGTGCAATTAGACCTACAATGAGTCCAATTAATATGGCTATTAGGGTAACTTGTACAACACGTCTATCAACAAATACTGTGTGATGTGGAACGTGCTCCGCGTTGAGTGTCGGCCCCAATGAAGGAGCGACGGGTACACCATCGGTTGTTGATCCATCTATTTGACGATCAGCCATAATAATACCCCTGTCCCTTTATCCGGTTAATAAGTGCCCTCACTGCCCGTGCTCTGTGACTTATCTTGTTCTTTTCCTCTGAACTAAGTTCGGCAAATGTTCTATTCATCCCGGGAATAAAGAATATAGGGTCGTAACCGAATCCGCCTTTGCCCCTTGGCTCATCTATTATAATCCCCTCACACATTCCTTCTACAACAACCTCTTTCCCATCAGGAGACACAAGGGCGAGACTGCAGACAAACCTCCCCTTTCTATTGCTATGACCCCTTAGTTCATCAAGTAGTTTGTTTATCCTCTCCTTATCCTGTACGCCCTCACCTGCATACCTCGATGAGAATATTCCCGGGCGGCCCTCAAGGGCATCAACCTCCAATCCAGAATCATC
>PSLL01000013.1:54212-58821 GCA_040289575.1 Candidatus Dadabacteria bacterium
AACAATATCCGGCACCGAACCAAGATCATTAAGGGTTAATATTTTCTCAAACACACCCCTAAGTAGATATGTAAACTCCTCTATCTTTCCCCTGTTTTTGGTAGCTAAGACAACTCCTTCCATCATGGCTTCTCAATCTCCTTGGCAAGACCATTAGCCTTTTTGAAATTGAAGGTCTTAAATTTAACCGGAAGCGATGAGTTCTTCTGCCAGAACATAAGCTCCGTGACTTTATAAGCGTTTCTCTTTCGGACACTCAGGATTCCGAGAACCTTATCCCTACCATTCCAGTACTGATAGTCGTGGGAAGACAGTGTAGGCGGGGCCTGTGGATGAGAGTGAATCGCGCCGATATACTGGAGCTCGCTTGAGGCAACAATTTTATCAATCTCGGTATAGTCGGGTATCACGTAATGGTAAGTAGACTCCACGGTTGGAGGGATAACTATCTTTAAAACCTTGTATATGTTCTTAAGCTTTTTCCCAAGCATAATACCATAGACCTCTCGAGGATAAACACGACTTGCCCATCGCTTAAACACACTCAGGTCTCTCTCATTTAAAATAAGTCTCATTATCTATTTCTCCATATAATACACAAATTAATGAGGTAAATAGGTTACATAAATCCGTTTAACTGACAAGGTAGCCTTTATTTTTGCTAACGTCTGCAAGTCTAATTTTATAAAGAGAAGGACTAAAATCAAGTAATTAGGATAAATATCTAATCCTGGTGGAGGCGCTGGGAATCGAACCCAGGTCCGAAGAAGAGCATCACCCGGCATCTACATGTTTATCCTATCTTTTAAGTCTCGCAGTGAAATATCCGATAGGCAGGACCTCCACTGCCAGCCTGAGAGTTTGTCTTATCCGCGGGTATTCCAGGCATTACCCGCAGACCAGCCCGTCTTTCTCACGCCTCATAAAAACCCAACGGGCGAGATTTTTAGAGACGCCGCTGCTCTAATTAGGCAGCAAGTGCATTAATTGGTTCGGCACTTATTTGGTGCTCTGTCAGTTTTACGAGTTAACAGAAACTCGACATGCCACCCAGGCTATCCCATTCCCCGTCGAATCCATATCGCCCCCCCCCTTGTCAAAGACCTTATTTATTATACCCGATAAATAAGCCTAATGGCGATTCTTTAATGCCTTATCTACTTCCCTTTGAGCCTCACGACGCTTAATATCCTCACGCCTGTCATAGGCCTTCTTTCCTTTAGCCAGAGCCAACTCAATCTTGGCGCGCCCGTTCTTAAAATAGATTCTTACAGGAACCAGAGTATAGCCCTTAATCTGCGTCCTTCCAATCAGACGGTTGATTTCCCGCCTGTGGAGAAGGAGCTTTCTCTCTCTCCTTGGGTCATGGTTAAACCTGTTTGCCCCCGCATATGGAGCTATATAGCCGTTAACGAGAAAGACCTCCCCGCCCCGAATCATTGCAAAGCTCTCTTTAATGCTCGCCTGCCCCTCACGAAGGGATTTGACCTCGGACCCCTTAAGCTCAATTCCGGCTTCGTATTTCTCTTCTAAAAAAAAATCCCTATGTGCTTTTGGATTCTGACAGACAACCCTCTCCATTATCTAAATATATCAATGAAGTCCCAAAAATCAAATTGACTATAGGTGCAAAAAGGCCAGTTTGAAATTTAACAAGTATCGGTGAAGTTAAGCGTCTCAAAACGCCCTTTGCGTCACTGTATGATTTGTAATTCTTTTTAACCGAGGAAATCAGATAGGTTAATTCACTTTTGATATTAATCCTACAATAGGTTGGAGGATTGGAGGCCTTTACACACCAGGACTGGTTATAGAGAGATACAACCTACCGCGACACCCTTTGTCTTACCCTCTTGACCGAGACTCGGTGTGGTTTTCCCGAGCGCATTCCACCACTTTAAGCGTTACAGTGCCTTTGGTAGGGTCGAGATACGAGGTGTATCAATGGATGACCTTGTCAATGAAACTGTCCGTAGGCAGGATGCGTGAAATTCAACCCCTTCTGGTCTATATGCATCTTCTATCCCTCCTAGTCTCAAGCTTGCCTTGAGCATATGATTTTATCAATTCAAGTATAGCTGTGTTTGCATTAACCTCTACTTACACCATCATAAGATTTTGAATCGGCTTCTCTTTTGAAATGGAAGGAGGGATTTTTCAAAGACAAATTTATTTCTACTGACACCCAAAATTATCACGCACTTGAAGATAGAAACAATCACTGTAGAATGATGTCTAACCAATAAATTAGGACCGGTAAAAGTCATGGTTAAGGCGAATAAGGTACTCGGTAAAAAGATTGCCAGAGTTGTCCGCCATTCAAAGAGGATAACGCGTAGAAATGAGATTATCCAAATTGCTGCCCGGCTGTTTTCTGAAAAAAGCTACTACGATGTCACAATGGATGAGGTTGCTGCAAAAGTGGGAGTCGCCAAGGGCACTCTCTACCTCTACTTTGAGTCCAAAGAAAAATTGTATCTCGCAATTCTAGAGAACGGTTTTAAGACTCTAGAATCGCTTATCAAAAAGGAAGTAGCAAAAAGTGATCCGGCTCCAGACATACTGAAGAAGGTTTTAAGGCTAATATTCAGATTCTACCGTCAAAACATGGATATTCTCAGAATCCTAAGTAGAGATGAGACTCATATTATTCGCGAGCATTATAAGTTTACAGAGTACTGGAGGTATAGAGGAATAAAACTGTACGAAAAAATTCTCGAAAAAGGGGTAAAGGAAGGGTCATTCCACCCCATAAATATTAAACTCACAGCACTAATAATCTTTGGTCTTGTAAGGTCAGTGACGTTTTTCTATGAGACGTATAAAAGCGCGGAAGAAACTGCAGAAGAGGTATTTTCATTGATCGGCAGAGCAATTATTGCTTCTCCGCAAGAATTTCTCAATAGTTAAGATGCTGGCGTATCAAAAAGAATTGACTCGAAGTCGTTTCGGCAGTAAACCATCGGATACAAACTTTGTCCACTATGGTGAAAGAGTGAAGAAATAGCCGTTCATAAGAATTGCAGTCATAATACCCTGATGAAGTAACCTCAAACCGAATAGAAGAACATTTGCTGCCTCAACAACTATGTGGCAAAATATTAATCTGGATTTTTATTTATTCAATCCGAGGATGGTCGAAGGAGGCGAAGATGTTATTTGGAGCTTCAATCTTTGCAACAGAATATACGATGCACCCTGCCGATCTGGCACGCGCACTTGAAGAGCGCGGTTTTGAATCTCTATGGGTACCTGAACACACACATATCCCGGCAAGCCGCCGCAGTCCCTGGCCTGGCGGAAAAGCCCTGCGATCAGTTGTCAGGAGGCCGTTTTATATTCGTCATTGCTTCTTAAGTGAAACCGGCGGGAAATAAAGCCCTATGAGCTTTCGGTTCCAAATTGCGCCGGTCTGCCTTCTTTCCTCAGGAGTCGTGAAATGGTATTCATACAATAATGCGCGGACAAATTTCGGTGGCCTATCAGGAAATGGGTTATATCGAAGAAGTCCCAATACAGACTTATCGCTCTCTAAAAGCTTTTCCAAAAAACTTATGAACCATGGATGCTGGTCCGGCAAACCACATCAGCCAGTCAAGTCGCAAGTGATATGGCGCGATCTGAGGGAGCGTGCGCCTTACATCCCCAGGTTTTCCGATAAATTCATATTCCCGCCAACGGGTAGCCCACTTAAGCACAGGCTCATCTGTTCCCTCGACAATCACTTCATACCGCAGCCGCGTGATGGTCCCAAAGGCGCCATAGGTATTCACGAGGTGGAGCGGCTCGAAAGAAGCGTTCATTAATTGGTTTTGGGATATCATGTTCCCTATAGGATAAAAACTCAATGCCGCAACAAGCACTGTAAGTCCCAAGATAGCTGACAAATAAACGGGGCCGGGTGGAGCAAGCTGTGGTGAGTGAATTGGAATAACGTGCTTCAACCATGAGTCGTTAAAGGTGCTCAGAGCCAGAACCATCGTGAGGATTCCCAAGAATGAAAAGTTCCCGCTGGTAAAGAGCCACGAATGAAAGAATAGGGTTATAAGCCCTGCAATGGCGCTTATAGGGGAAGGCGCAAAATATGCAAATGGGACTACCAACTCGGTGAAGTGATTAAAGAGGACTCCCGTTTTGTGAATCCACACTGGCAGCCAATGGAAATACCAGCTAAAGGGATTAGGCATCGGTTGGGTTTCATAGTGGTACTGGAGGCAGGTTAAATCGCGCCAGCAGGTGTCGCCCCGAATTTTTATCAGTCCCGCACCAAACATCAGCCGGAAGAGCAGCCAGTTGAAAAGGAGGATTACCAGAAACGACGGCGTTGTTTTTTCAGAGCCCAAAAAAATCGCAAGGAATCCGGCTTCCAAAAGCAGTGTCTCCCAGCCGAACGCATAAAACGTTTGACCCACATTTACAAAAGAGAGGTAAATCAGCCAGAGCGCGCCCCAGGTTGCTGCGGAGATAAGATTGCCGAATTTTTCCGAGAATCCAGAGATAGCAAAAAGAGAAAGAGCAATCCCGATCCATCCAAACAAATCAAAAGCGGAATTAGTTGGAAACCAGAAGAAGATACTCGGCGATTTAGTGAAACGCACCTGTTTTACAA
>PSLL01000013.1:58831-66781 GCA_040289575.1 Candidatus Dadabacteria bacterium
GGGAGAAGACCGCGCTCCCCTAAAAGCGGCTTGAACTGATGAATGACAGCTATAAAGGCGATGAGATAAACAAATGCCAAGCCCCGCTGAATAACGAGTCTTGTCATCCAGTAATTATCTCTCCATAGAATCGTTTGTATGTTCATACAATTTTATGATCGCATTCAGGATTACAGATTCACATTTATAAAAGACTATTGTCGTACAGTTGCAAAATGAGAGGCGGTTTTCTAGTTGATAAAATACTTCCGCTCCCCGATGGGGGGGAGACAGAAGTGTTTTTGGTTTCAGCTTACATAATTTGTATCTGTTTTGGTTTAGCTTCCTCTTTCTTTGGGATAGTGAGCTCAAGGACACCGTCTTTGTATTTAGCCTGAATCTTATCTGCATCCACGCTCTGAGGGAGCGTAAAGCTGCGGACAAATGTCCCGTATGCACGTTCTATTCTCAGGTAGTCGTCTCTTGAAACCTTTTCTTCGAATCTCTTCTCACCCCTTATGGTGAGAGTGCTGTCTTTTAGGTCAATTTGAATATCATCTTTATTTATCCCAGGAAGATCAGCCTTCACTATATAGCTGTCATCATTCTCATGTATATCTACAGCCGGTGTCCACATTCCTATCTCGCTAGGATAGAGGCCTCTCAGGGTTTCATCAAACACCCTGTTTATCCTCTCTTGAAGAGAACTAAAATCCCTCCATGGGTTCCATGCTTGAAGTGAGCCAAACTCGCTCCATGGATCCCATCTAGTCAGCATCATCTCCAATCACCTCCGTTCTTGGTTTGGAATTTATCCGTAATAAAAAATAATCACTGTTTGTTAGGATTCAAGACAGATGTCATCGAGAGATAGACGTTAGCGGTATATCCGGCGCATAACCACAAGAGGTAGAAGAAATAAAACTACAATGCGTAAACTCTATGTCAGTAAACCCGATGTTAAGGATATGATATTATTTAGAGCTGTAGGGTATCTAAAACAACTCTAGCCATTTCAACTTTTCTCCCTTTGGGTAAAACGGACCTTTAGTCAAAGCTCCTTGGGACTAATTTTATAAAATTATCTCGACTACTCTGCCTCTTTTACCTTCTTGCCCAGCGGCTGGGCAAGTCGCTGAAGAGCCGGGGAAAGGTCGTGGGGGGGGTCTAGGCGCACATCGAGAATAGAAAAGCTATCTGTATTTTTTCTGCGGCAATAAGGGCCTTGTCGAGTTCTTCTTCAATCCTAACAACAAAACCGCGCCCTGCGCCCAGCACATCCGGAATGCGGCTGTATTGCCACCGATGCACATCGTTATATGGACCATCCTGCATAGGCCGTTCCGTGCCATACCCTCCGTTGTTTAAGACGATTACAATTGGGTTCAGTTTGTATCGCACTACAGTAGATAATTCCATCCCGGTTATCTGAAAAGCGCCGTCGCCTACTATTACGAGCGAACGCAGTTTTGGATTCGCCATTTGCGCTCCAACGCTTGCCGGGACGGCAAATCCCATAGATGTATAATAGGCCGGCGACAGAAACTCGGCGTTGCGGTAAATGTACAGGTCAATTGAACCAAACAGCGCATCGCCCACATCTGATATGATAATGGTATTGTCATTTAGAAACCAGTTTAACCTCTGGAACAGACGTTTGACCGTGAGTCTCCTTTTTTCCACATTGGGGGATAAAAGCTGTGGGCGTTCGGGGTTGAGAATATCATCTGAATGCCGTATGCGGATCTTTGATTTTATCAATCCGCGAGTGAAATCCCGGAGGTGTATGTTTTCATAATTGTGATAACGTATAGAAACCCTTTCGCTGTTTGCATAAATGGACTGCGCAGGGTCAAGGCGCGCCGTGTATATGCCCAGATTAATATCCGTCATAAATGCTCCGAGGAAGATCAGACAATCGCTCGACTCGACGTATTTACGAACCGTCTCTCGTCCCATAGATCCCTCATAGACACCGAGATAGAGCGGGTGGTGCTCGCCTATAACGGATTTACCCAAAATCGTGGCGGCTACTGGTATTAGGGTTTTTTGAACCAGACTAAGGAGGTCATCTTGCAGTCCGAATCGCTGTATTTCCACGTCGGCAAGGATAACTGGTTTTCGCGTAGAGTTGATCATGTCTACAGCCTCGCCGAGTGCCTCCCGAAGCACCTTTGAATTGGTCTTTTCGTAGACCTCCAAAGGAGGGCGATAAGGGATGCCTCGCACAGAGACCATATCGCGTGGCAACTCAATATAGACAGGGCGTTTAAAGCGCAGAGCCGCATTCAATACCCGATCTATTTCCCGCAATGCCGTTTGTGGGTCGTTTAGCACTGTAGATACAACTGTGAGCTGTTCAAATAACCTTTTTTGGGTGTCGAATTCCTTTACCTTATGATGGAGAAGAGGATTCTCCCTGCGCTCTATTACTCCGGGGGCGCCGCTTATAATTACTACAGGCGATTTTTCTGCAAACGCCTCGGCTGCGGTATTGGCTACCTTTAAACCCCCAACGCAGTACGTTACACAAACGGCTCCTAAACCGCGCACACGGGCATATGCGTCTGCTGCAAACCCCGCCCCCTGCTCATCACACGTATTGATCAGGCGAAGTTTGCTATGACTCAGCCTTTCATAGAATCCAAGCACATAGTCACCGGGAATACCAAAGACATGGCGCACGCCGTGAACATAGAGTCGTTGAATGAGATAGTCACCGATCTGAGCTGAATTTTTCATGTTACCGTTTCTGAATCTCCGAAACTGTAAGATTATTTTCCGTTTCTTTAAGCCTAAATTTTACCTTATCGCCTTCTTTAAGGCCCTTGAGTTGCTCTGGGTTCTCAACCTCATACTGCATAGTCATTGCCATCATAAAACCGGGGATTTCATCCTCATCCACACTAATCTGGTTTCCCGATATGGATCTTAACACCCCGGTTGCATCATGATACTTGGGCCACTCCGATTTTGCATTCCCCGTTTGCCTACCCTGCCCCGACTTTGTAACCTCCTCCTTGAGTTTAACAATGTCATCTGACATCTGATCCTGTTCTTTTTGTAATTTTGTAATGCTGAACTCGATATAGCCGACGGTAACTAGAGCAAAAACAGCAACTACAAGGGCGATAATTGATATTGCTTTCATACGCGATTACCTCCTCCAAGGTCCAAATAACTCTTGGAATAGATTATCATAAGATAATAATAATAATAACGCAGGGGGTTGGATTTAAAATTAAACGTTAATATACTTAGAACATGCGTAGGCTATTTAAAAGACGAAACCCTCTTAAAAGGTCGAATTCATTCTTTGAGACCGAGGTTATAGAGGTTATCTCGGAGTGGATGTGGATTCTGATAATTATAACTCTTCTGGCTCTTACTGCGACACTCATTAAGACATAGAAAAACGTTGTGTTAAACAAGTTCCTCAGCCGCCTTCACTCCTTCAGGGTGACAACAGTAGGACTTATGAGACCCTTCCATTAGATCGTGGGGATGGACACCTTAGTCCCTTCAATCTCTTGAGGTTTCTAATATCACCCTCTACTTTATCTAACGGCGTCTCGATTATTAAATCTATATCTTTAAGGCGGGGGGCGTTCACAATGGCTCTAAAGCCCTCAATGCCAATCTTCCCCCTGCCTATGTGTTCATGCCTGTCCTTTCTCTCGCCAAGTCCGACCTTTGAATCATTCCCATGAAGGAGTTTTAATTTCTCTAATCCGACAACAGAGGAAAACTCATCGAGTGTTTTTTTGATTGCCTCTTCTGTCCTAATATCATATCCCGAAGCAAAGATATGCGCCGTATCGAGACAGACTCCTAAATCCGGATTGCCTACCCTCTCAAGAATCTCCGCGATTTCTTCAAACCTGTCACCTATTATTTCCCCCTGACCGGCTGAGGCTTCTATTAACAGATCGGTTGATTTGCTAATTGTATCTAAAACCCTTTTAATTCCATTCACTACGTTTTTAATCCCCTGTGATTTTCCTACACCCTTTGCGCTTCCAATGTGCGTGATGACGTATTTTGCCCCTATAGTGCTTCCCCTCTCTATCTCCTCCTCGATTAGAGATATTGAAGAAAGCCTTATCTGGCGATCCTTCGATGCAAGGTTTATAAAGTACGGTGTGTGTATGTAGTAATCGGTAATGCCGTATACAGAGCATTCCTTTAAAAAAGCCTCAACTGTGTTTTTGCGGAGCGGAGACGAGTTTCCGCCCTGAGGGGACCTCGTGAAAATCTGAAAACACTCGCAACCGATTTTATAGGCGCGATACGAGGCTTTTTCAATCCCTCCTGCAATAGAGACATGGGCGCCGAATTTCATTCGGATTAGTATATTTCATAAACGTAATTTAAAAAGGGACTAATTTTATCTCGTCGAGGCTTGGTGCTGAACTTATTAGAGTGATTGTGATCGAATGTCTTTATGATGGCTCAAATCTCGGCTGACGAAATATTGTCATTTCTCAATTTTGCTCGAAGCACCTCATAAGGGGTCTTCCCACCCAAGGAACCATGCGGTCTGTGCATGTTGTAGTATTTCTCCCATTCAGAGAGCCTCTTATTTAAATCTATATCATCAGTATACGTAAGAAGCTAAGGACATTCCGTCTCATCAGTGCCATGAGAATGCTCTACTTTTGATAATAGGTTTCTCTAGAAGTTCCAAAATAACGGCATGCTCCCTAGATGTTGCCAATCTCTTGAGCATATTTCATAATGCGTAGCTTCCTGTTAATATATTGCTGTGCTTTAGTCATTTTACGACCTCCTATTTTCTTCAATTCTACTATACCTTGTCAACCGAGGTCGTGAGATTCATACATATCCCCTTAGGGCTTATTAAAGCTGTGCCCCTTTCTCAGCGATTCAATCAAGCTCCGTTTAAGGTCCCAGAGTCGCTGTGTAAGAGAGACATGATAGATATGTGGGTTTACAATGCGTTTAACACCGAGGTCTAAACGATCAATATCGGCCTGGCGTTGCTGTCGTATCTCTTCTATTGAAGGGAGATCGTATACCAGTTTTCCATCCCTCAGTACTTCTACAAGAAGTTGTTCAATCTTGGTAATACTACCATGGTCGAGTACCCTATACTTTGTATGGTCTGATGGATGCCGCAATACGACTTGTTCCATCTCCCTTGGGTCTTCATCTCCTAGGCTGAGAAGATCAGCGGTTGCCATACCCCTTTTATCATATGCACGCCAAACAAGCTTGTGACCCGGATTTAGTGTTTTACTCAATGAGTCTGTAACTTTTATTGCTGGTAACCACTCACCTTTACTATGAACGGCAACCAGTTTATAAACACCATCTAGTGCGGGATCGCCTTCCGATGTAACCAGTTTAGTACCGACACCATATACGAGGCGACTGATGATTTGGTCGGCATCTAAACCATAACGCGGTGCTTCTTCAGTGATCTGTGTAACGATCTGCCAGATGACGAGTTCATCCAGCTTGTTCGACAGTACAATCTTCGTATCTCTGAATCCAGCCTCGTTCAACATCCTGGCAGCCTGGATGGTAAGGTATGCCAGATCACCTGAGTCTAGCCGAATTCCTATAGGCTCATGACCCTTTCGCCGCAGTTCTTCGAATACCTTTATGGCATTGGGAATACCGCTTTCCAAAGTATTTATAGTATCAACCAACAGAATGCAGTCATCAGGATACACATCGGCATAGGCACGAAAAGCCCCTAATTCCCCTTCTCCCAATGCCATATAAACCTGAACCATACTATGGGCATGCGTACCCTTTGGTGGGTATCCCAGGACGTGTGAGATTCCCACATTAGATGTAAAATCAGCACCACCGATAAGGGCCGCCCGCGCACCGGCATTGGCGGCTTTATCTTGAGCGCGACGCATTCCAAACTCGACTATCTGCCCCCCTCGGCTGCTTTCACGCACCCGTGCGGCCTTGGTAGCTATTAGTGTCTGATAGTTAAGGTAATTGAGCAGAGGCGTCTCTAGAACCTGTGCCATAGCCAAGGGTCCCTGAACGACGGTTATGGGAACATTAGGATGAACTACACGCCCCTCCGGGATAGCAAACATTGAGATGCCATTAAAGTTACCATTCGCCCGAAGCCATATTAGAAAATCCTCGCCAAAAAGCCGCGCTCCAGTCCGACTCTTCTGACTACGCATATACTCAATATCCTCATCATGGAAATGGGCGCCCTGCATCCAATCAAGAAGCCATTCAAGACCTGCATTAACGCAATAGCCAGCCTTGTGATCGCCATAATCAGGATAATTGCGGAAGAAGTGGTCAAACTGCACACTCTTATCATGCAAACCCATTCGATAGTAGAGCTGAGCCATGGTGAGCTGATACTGATCTGTGAATAAAATCCCTTCAGCCGTTTTTTGATCCGATTGCTTCATTTTAGTCTCCTCTATAACTTATCTTTCTTATACATTATAAAGGGTGTTTGATTCACTCCGAAATTCTAGGCGTATGTTAATGCAATATAGGATGATGCAAAGACTCACACAGTCAAATCAAATCCGTATAATACAATACCCTCCTTTTCTACCCCAGGAAGCTCAGCCTTTACCACTATCTCATTCCTCTTATCATACATATCAACGGCCGGAGAAATCTCTTCTAATTCCCCAAGTCTCCTCCACCGCTGCTTTGAGGGTATATTGTGGGTTCTGTGGACTGGGACATAGTGGAGTAAACTGCCCAAATAGTACAGTAGTCCATCAAAGGATTGGCGCAGGTTGCGTAAGTGGTGGTATTGAGCCAATAATCCCAGGTAGAGTTAACAATAAGGGAGAGGTAGACCAAGATGGGCGTAAGAGGTCTATACTTACTTTTGCAGGTTTCACAGGGTTGCGGTTGAAATGGCATAAGAAACAGCCTAGGAGACATATATGAAAAAGATGTTTATTCTTCTAATTATCCCCGCACTCATTTCATGCGCCAATGTGCTTGGCGTATCCACCGTAATCTCTCCGCGAAGGGTGGACAAAGGGGATTTAAAAGGTTTCGAAGAATCAATTACCCCGGCGTACGGCTTTAGAGTGGGCATTAGTCCTCAGCTATCGGATAAAAGAGAAAAAATCATAAGTAACGTGGACACCCAGTTTAGAGAATTCAGCGGATGTATGGGCATAACAGATAATGGCGTGAAGGTGAAGCCATATTTAATATCCGTTATAGATGGAACCTTCGAATGTAGATACCACGGAGGCAGATGCAACGGAGAATACGATGCCGAAAACAAACTCATAATAGTTACGTATAGAGCCTTCAATAGAGAGGGAATCTTACCACTTCTCAAACATGAATGGTCGCATGCCTACGGATTCCTAAAAAGCGATGATTCAAACCTGGATGAAATAAAACAATGCACCAGATATTAATGATAGATTACGGTTGGTACTCCGGGGGTCTGCTATAGTCCCCATCTATAAACATCTGTTTGGCAGGATCGCGCTGTTCGCCTCTTTGCTCCTCTTTATACTCCTCATCCTTTCTGGCTTCGTTAATCGGTTTATATGTATACTCGACCCTTGTTACCTTAGACTCCGGATCTATACTGAGAACCACAGCCATATCGGGCACATGCCAGGTCCATGCCGTAAGATTGAGTATCTCTTCCTTTTCCTTGGGCTCTCCATATAGACCGATCAGAAATTTAGAGAGTTCGTCTTTTAATCTTGCTTGCTCCGATGGGTCTCTTGATTTAAAAACAAGTGAGGATGCCATAAGCTCATTATCATAGAATTCGAGATCCGTCTTTACACCCAAATGGCTAATATCCGTCGGAAGGTCTATAAACGCCCCTTCTACAACGATTGTTCTAATATTCTTAGAATCAACTGTGTCTTCCAAGACCCTTTTATTCTGAGACCTTATAATCTCAAGTGCCCGCTTCTTTGAGATTCCAAAATTGAATCCGAGGGCAGAGGCATTTTTAATATCCTTCTC
>PSLL01000013.1:66796-67647 GCA_040289575.1 Candidatus Dadabacteria bacterium
GAGAAGCCAGTGGCAGTAAAAGCGGCTAATACCAATATTGATAGAAAGGAGACTTTACATATATTCATCTTTTTACCCTCCCAAGATCGAAGAGTATTTTAGATTTATACCCTATTGAACCACTCTTTACAAGAAGCCCTATTTAAAGAGTAACAGCCACTTGTCTTTTTAAAAACCATAAGGGCAGGCATGAAACCATGCGCGTTTTCTCGTTTGAATTCCGGGACACAACCCATCCTTATCGCCCTTTACTCACCCTGTGTACTGAGGTCCTCTCTAGCAAACCTCCTTGTAGTTCGAAGCGTCTTTCTAGACGGATCATAAAGCGCAGCCCATGGATTCTCACATCCAAGAATCAAGTCAGAGCGTCGAAAGAAAAGGTTTTTGTCCAACCTTCCCATATCTCACCGAAATTTGTATACATCATAGTTTTTATGAGCCGTCCTTCTTTCACAAAATGGAGCCGGTAGCCAAGGCCCTTTACAAGATTTGCCAGGGCAACATCCTCAACAATGCTGTTCTTTACTGCTGGGTGTCCGCCGATAGCCTCGTAAACAGATCTCCTCATCAATATAAACTGACCATTTGCTGCCGCTATTTTGCTCCTTGGATCATTAACCCGTCCATAACCCGTAAGTTATTATATCTGGAGGCGAGTTCCTTAAGTATGTTAAGGGTGTTATCCCTTCTAAGGACTCGCGGAGTATCTACAAGTATACTAAACCATTTTTATATCGAATCTCACTTAATGTTTGAGTGATATGACCCGTGTCCCTGCGAACCACTTGTAGCCTGATTACCTCCGGTGTGGAAAGGAGGCAGGAGTCCCTATAGAACGGCATGATTGCATC
>PSLL01000013.1:67657-68226 GCA_040289575.1 Candidatus Dadabacteria bacterium
ATAGCTGTTGCGCGTGCGGGCCGGTGATTGCAGGGCGCCCACGCACCATCGTATCTTTGACGTGTAACGCGCCCGCTAGCTCTCGCATGAAATCTTCCACTCTCTTCGAAATATTGTAGTGTCACTGCGGGGGCACCCTGCTCAGACGGTGAAAATCAGCAGCCGGCGGCGTATCTGTGTCGGTGCCGAGCACAGTACCACGGGCATCGACCCAATAGTAGCGGTGATTATTGGCAACCGTGTATCTGGTACCCGTCGCGGAGTCTGCGTAAATGTCAATACCGAGCCGCCTCCGAGAGTCTTCCTGCATCAC
The DNA here is from genome assembly GCA_040289575.1 of Candidatus Dadabacteria bacterium. Taxonomy (GTDB): domain Bacteria; phylum Desulfobacterota_D; class UBA1144; order Nemesobacterales; family CSP1-2; genus PSLL01. The sequence continues at coordinate 67,971 of PSLL01000013.1, forward strand.
CCACGCGACACTGTACTGGGTGAAGACGCCTCTCGCAGCCGCAAGGGTGCGGCTGGGCTGATGTATTTACTGGATGTACTGATCAACCTGCTTCATCTCAGCAACCGCCTCTTGCTGCGCTCTGTGCGTCATTTCTCTGCTAACGTCCATGAGCTCTACAAGCTTTTGTGTGGATCGTGATAAAAGCCTGGCCTTGTGCCTAGCTCACTCCCTCGCCACCACGGTGTCGTAGAGGCCGTAATGGGCCAGCCCGGGG
>PSLL01000039.1:0-3610 GCA_040289575.1 Candidatus Dadabacteria bacterium
AGCCGTATTATCTGCCTTTTGGATAAACCAAGTAATGAGGTGACATCTTCACTTTTTGTAACTACAATTCCTAAGATATATGTTTGACACACTACCCTTTTCGTGATTAAATTAATTGAGGGTTGTTATTAATTTTTGAATCGTTGTGCGTCCAAAAGAAAATTCTATCAAATCTTTGAGTTTGGAGGCAAAAGATGGCAATAAAGAAGATCCTCTTAAAAAAGGAGGAGCCAAAAGAAGCCGAGAAAAAGGTTACAATTACTACATTCCAGCACTCTCATGAGCTTGATGAGGCGGTGGAGCTGACTGAAGAAAAGGTGCTGGAGTCCCTGAAGACGGTCCGCGACCCGGAGATCCCCGTAGATATTGTAAACCTGGGGTTGATTTATGACGTTAGGATCTCTGGAAGAAATGTTTATATCAAAATGACCCTCACCACTCCCGGATGCGGAATGGGCAGAACTATTGCCAAACAGGCGGAGAGTACAGTTAAATCTATTGGAGCAAAAGACGTTCTGGTTGAAATAGTATGGGACCCGCCCTGGAATACAGACATGATGAGCGATGAGGCAAGGGATATGCTCGGCATAAGTTAATGTCTGATGTTATGTACTTATTTTTCAAAGAGTGAAAGATTCTCATTCCCGCACTCTTTAATCGGCAATTCAGAACACCTATAGTCTTTCTCGACTAATCCCCTCATGCTTTATGCAGGAGTATTTAGGCACGAACTAGACTAATAATTAGGTATTTGAAAAACACAACCGTTATAAAAGGATTGGATGAGTAACCAAGGAGGATTAATATGGAATTAAATCCCGAAGGAATCCGAAATATACTCAAGAAGGTAAAATATCCAGGCTTCTCAAGGGATATAGTCTCATTCGGGATTGTAAAGGATATAGGTGTGGAAGGCTCAAAGGTCACTATTTCGCTCCTTATTCCTAAACCCGATGAAAAGGTTGAGTCAGAGATAAGGGAATCTGTAAGAAAAACGCTTCTGGAATCCCCGGGAGTCTCCGATGTAGATATCCGTATAGGAATAAGGGAATTAAAAAGGGCAGCCGGTCAGGTAGGGCAGGCAGAAGCCTCTCGGAGGATACAAGGCCCGGGGATTAAATACTTCATAGCCGTTGCAAGCGGCAAAGGCGGGGTTGGAAAATCCACTGTAGCGGTGAACCTTGCCCTTGCAATCTCCCAGAAGAGGAATAACGTGGGTCTCTTAGATGCAGATGTCTGGGGACCCAGTATTCCCATTATGATGGGCTTAAACGAAAGACCAGTGGCGACACCTGAGAAAAAGATTATTCCCCTTAAGAAATATGGATTAAAACTCATGTCTATAGGGTTTCTCATAGACGAGGATGATACGGTGATATGGAGGGGTCCTATGGTTCACGGGGCGGTAAAACAGTTTGTGGAGGATGTGGACTGGAAGGGGACAGATTATCTGATAGTTGACCTTCCACCGGGCACGGGGGATGCCCAGCTTTCGCTTATTCAAACTGTGCCCCTTAGCGGGAGCGTGATTGTTACGACCCCTCAGGATGTGGCTCTTATTGATGTAAGACGCGGGGTACAGATGTTTAGGAAATTAAATGTTCCGGTCTTAGGCATAGTAGAAAATATGAGCTACTTAGTTTGCCCTAATTGTAGGGGCGAGGTAGATATATTCAGCAGAGGTGGTGGGAGGAGGATGTCTGAGAAATTCAATGTGCCTTTTTTGGGTGAGGTCCCAATTGATCCGGAGATCAGAAGGGGCGGGGATGAAGGAAATCCGATAGTCATATCCCATCCCGAAAGTCCCACGGCAAAGGCATTTATGGATATAGCCGAGAGGGTTTTAGAATCTATAGAACCTAGATAATTCGGAGTTTTCATTGTCTTTGCGAGAGACAAAGTCCCGAAGCAATCTAAAAGGGTATTGCTTCACAGAGTTTACACTGAGCTAAGCGAATGTGTTCACAATTACGGGGAATGAGATAGTTAAAATTGTATGCCTCCTTTTTATAAAAATTGCCTTGACTCATCTTAGATGGTGATTATTTTTTAGGATAGAAGGAATAAAATAAAGAGGAGGTAGATAGAAATGGCTAGGGGATTAAGAGTATTTGATCCTTGGAGAGACTTTGGTACTCTTCAGGAGAGGATAAACAGGATGTTTGATGAGACAATGAGGGCGCTTTATCCACAAGAAGGTGAGGAGCTAGAGAGAGGGACCTGGATACCGGCTGTAGACATACACGAGACTGAGGATAGTTATGTAGTAAAAGCGGATCTTCCGGGGATGAAGAAAGAGGATATTCAAATTGACCTAAAAGACAGCACCCTCACCCTAAGGGGAGAGAAGAAATTCGAGGAGAAGATCTCAAAGGACAACTACATAAGAACCGAGCGTGCATATGGAACATTCATACGCAGCTTTACACTTCCAAACAATGTAGATGCAGAGAAAATAAAAGCGTCTTATAAAGACGGTGTTCTTGAACTCACTCTTCCAAAGAGAGAAGAGGCAAAACCTAAACAGATAAAAGTCGAAGTCAGTTAAAAAGGGGAAAGCCGCCTCTGGATGGAGGCGGCTTTTTTTAAGATATGGCATCAAAGAGGGATTATTATGAAGTCCTGGGTGTAAAGAGGGACGCTTCTAAAGAGGATATAAAAAAGGCTTACCGGAAGCTCGCTAGACGTTATCATCCCGATTTAAATCCCGGAAATAAAGAGGCAGAAGAGAGGTTTAAAGAAATTCAGGAGGCCTATTCAATTCTCTCTAATGATGAGAAGAGGAAGGCTTATGATACCTTTGGCACCGCTGAACCTCAGCCGGGGGCCGAAGCAGGAAGAACTACGTGGAGATGGCAGGAGGGACCCGAGGGATTTCAATTCAATTTTGGAGACTTTTCAGGGTTTGAAGATATCCTCAGTGATATATTCGGCGGTGCTAGAGAGGGAACAAGAGAACGGGGCAGAGGTCGGAACATTGAATATCAAATAGAGATAGATTTCGAGACCGCCATCAAGGGCGGAACCAGAGATATTAGTATTACCAGGGACGTCGGTGGAAAGATTTTGACCGAAACAATCTCTGTAAGGATTCCGGCTGGGGTTGATAACGGCTCGCGAATCAGGGTTCCGGGGAAGGGCGGAGAGACGCGAAGGGGCGGTGACGTGGGCGATCTTTATCTTACGGTGAAGGTGAGACCGCATCCTATTTTTCAACGCAATCAGAACGACATTTATCTCGAACTTCCAATTACAATCTATGAGGCTGCGCTTGGTGCTCGAATCAGCGTTCCTACGATTGATGGAACAGCGGTAGTAACAATCCCTCCCGGCGTACAGAGTGGAACAAAACTCAGGCTTCGCGGGAAAGGAGTGCCTAATCTAAGGAATGGAGAGCGGGGAGATCAGTATGTTGTGGTAAAGGTTGTTCTACCCGAACAGATGAGTGAAAGCGCCAAAAAGAAGTTTGAGGACTTGGCAAGGACGATTCCCTACAATCCGAGGGTGTATCTTGAGAAGTATCTGAGATGAAACGCTACTCTTTAAAAGCTTTAGTAGAGATTTTTGAGGTTACACCGAGTTTTGTAAAAAGGCTTGAGGAGGCAGAGCT
>PSLL01000039.1:3667-8449 GCA_040289575.1 Candidatus Dadabacteria bacterium
CCTTCTTGCTAAAGACCTTAGGGAAATGGGGGTTAATCTCGCGGGAATTGAGGTAATCCTCGATATGAGCGACCGCATGCTAAGTATAAGAAGAGAGGCAGATGAGACTCTACACAGGCTTCTTAAATACATAAGTGAGAATATAAGCCCAAGGGAATGAAGGAAGAAGGGAAACATATGGCTGAAGAGAAGAAAAACCCTGGTCAGAGTGAAGGTTTTAAAATGGACTTTTCTACATTTGTGCTTTCTCTAAATGCCTCTGCACTAATTCATCTGGGTGAAATTCCCGACCCCGCGTCTAAAGAGAGGACGGTGAGTCTGGCCGCGGCAAAACACACAATCGAAATTCTCGAAATAATTAAGGAAAAAACAAAGGGAAACCTGGACACCGAAGAGGAGAAACTCCTCGATGATGTGCTTTATAACCTGAGATTGAAGTATATCAAAGGTCTTCAACCTGAGAAGAAGGATTGATTAAAAGCAATCACGTAAAAGACATAAACTTAGGAACGAGTAATAACGAGTAATAATGTCTGAGAACCCTCTTACGGCTTGGTTTTTCTATATCTAGTCGGTCTTACTGAAACGATTCTCCATCAATAAATCGGTATGTGTTTGCAACCAGCTCTTCGGTTTGGTCTTTTCCAATTAGTTCTTCTAAGACTCTTAAACCATCTGTTATAATGGGCGGTCTTTTTTCAATAGAGTGTGCGTCGGAGGCTACGGCATCAATTGCTCCATCCTTTGCAAATTGTATGGCGCATCGCTTAGCCTTTTCTCCGAAGTTCCCGCAAAAGCTTCCGGATGTGACCTGTATAAAGGCCCCGGCGCCGGTCAGTTCTAAAATCCTTTTTGGGTCCTTCTGAATCTCTTGGTTTCTTTCCGGATGGGCTAAGACCGTGTAGACCCCTATGACTTTGAGATTGAAAATAATCTCCTCAATTCCATGGGGAATAGAAACAAATGGGGTTTCAACCAAAAGATAGCGGCTTCCTCCCAAGGTTAAGACTTCACCTGATGACACAAGCCTGGGTAGATTCTCTGAAATCCCGACCTCCATACCCGGCAGGACATTAAGGGATATTTCATTTTCTCTCAGTTTCTTATTTAACTCATCCACCTTCTTTTTGATTGCGTCGGGATTCGGCTCCCACTTTGTTCCCTGAATCCAGTGCGGGGTTGCAATCGCCACCCGTATCCCATCCCGCAAGGCTATTCTTGCCATCTCTAAACTCTCTTCCCATGAATTCGGTCCGTCATCCAAGTTTGGAATCAGATGACAGTGAATGTCTATCATAGACTATAAGTCCTCCTATGTGAAAATTATAAATCTACTGCGATTTACACATTTTCACAACTCTATTATAATATGAGATAAAAAAGGATTTTTGTTTTTCTCCTCTGCGTCTATAATATATTTTAACTCCGAAAGGGAATGTCTATATCATCTATTATCAAGCGTTTTGGGGAACTGAGGATTCTTGTCATAGGTGATATTATGCTCGATCGCTATGTCTGGGGGAGGGTTATGAAAATATCCCCTGAGGCGCCTGTACCCGTGCTCAAAGTCCTGGGCGAAAATCTCCTGCCGGGTGGTGCGGCAAACGTGGGCTCAAATTTGAGGAGCCTGGGCGCATCCGTAGAGATTTGCGGAGTCGTTGGCAAGGATTATGAAGGGGAAAGGTTGTTGGAGATTCTCGAAGAGATTAGAATAGATTCAAAAAATATAATTATCGACTCCAAAAGACCCACAACCATAAAGACCAGGCTTATTGCCGGAACTCAGCAGATTGTCCGAATGGATAGGGAGGAGACAAGCCCGATTTCGGATGAATTAAAAGTCCGGCTTATGGAAGTGATTACGAAATTGGTCGAGGAGTACCTGCCTCATGGAATAATAATTTCTGATTATGCAAAGGGCGTAATTAGAGAGGATTTATCGGGCGAAATCATACGGTTGGCAAAAAGTGAAGGAATATTTGTTGCCGTAGACCCGAAGGGAAAGGATTTTGCTAAATATAGTGGGGCAAACGTAATTACGCCTAACCAAAGGGAAGCGGAAGAGGTATGTGGATTCTCAATCGAGGGTGATATAACACTTAAAAAGGCGATTGAGATTTTAATGGAAAAGACCCATGCCGATTGTGTCTTAATCACGCGTGGAAAGCAGGGGATCAGCTTCTGTGTAAGGGGTGATGCGGTAAAAACAATTTCATCGGATGCAAGAGAGGTCTTTGACGTTACAGGGGCGGGTGATACCGTAGTGAGCGTATCCACACTCTCTTATATATTGTCAAAGTCGTGGGAGGATTCGGTGAGGATTGCAAATCGGGCGGCTGGGATTGTAGTTGGTCGGGTTGGGACAGCGACGGTTACTCAGGCGGATTTGATTGAGCATTTTGAGGATAGTAGATACTTATTCGGAGGGAAGATACTCTCAAAGGAGACACTTTCGGCGACTGTTTCCCGGTTGAAAACAAATGGGAAGAGAATCGTCTTTACAAACGGCTGCTTTGATCTTTTTCATATAGGACACCTGAGGCTCCTTAAGGAGGCGAAGAAGCTAGGGGACGCGCTTGTTGTAGCCATCAACAGCGATAGCTCTGTAAAAAGGTTAAAAGGGGAGAGCAGGCCGCTTATATCTGAAAACGATAGGGCGCACATTATTGCCGCGCTGGATTGCGTGGATTACGTCTCTTTGTTTTCGGAAGATACTCCATTTGAGCTGATTAAGGCGTTAAAGCCAGACGTTCTTGTAAAAGGGGGTGACTACACTCTCGACACAGTTGTTGGAAGGGATTTTGTAGAGAGCTACGGCGGCAGGGTCTGTATAATCCCACTTGTCGAAGGGATATCAACATCGGTTTTATTGAGTAGAATAAAAAACGGATTTGAAACTTAGAGCTTTTCTCTCCCCTTGCATAGAGATGTTAAATAACCCTTTGCATTTACTCCCAGGGCACTTTCTGGAGAGATTTCGGTTACCTTTTTAAATGACGCACAGGCATCCTCTACTTTTCCTATTTTTAGATAGGCAAGCCCCAGATTGTAATGAGCCTCGTCATAGAGATCATAACCATTTACGGCTTTTTTAAATTCTTCTATCGCCTCTTCCTCTTTTCCGGTTGACATATAGAGTACACCAAGCTCATTGTGCGTATAGACAAGGGCGGGATTTATTTCGAGCGATTTTTGATAGCATTCTCTTGCCTTATCAATATTCCCTTTTCTGAAGTACGCTACTCCCAGGCTTGTAAAGGCCTTATCCCTTGATCTATAGACTAGATCGGATGACGCTTTAGAGCATTGCTCAATAGCATTATCCAATTCATCTAGAGTGAGATATAAACCGCACAGATTATATCTCGCTTCAGAATAATCCGACTTGAGATTTATTGCCTTCTTATATGACTTCTCAGCCTCTTTGTATGCCTTCAGTCCAAAATATACAAGTCCCTCAATGTTGTATACCTCGGGATCGCTGCCATCAATTTTCTCCGCCTGTTTGATATCTATAAGTGCCCGCTGGAAATTACCTCTAAGAAGCGATGCCGTAGCGAGGCCTTTTTGATCGTTTAAGGTCTTTTCTCTGCTGCTTTCAACCTTCTTCCCGCCGCAGGAAAATAGTAAAAAGATTGTTAAGGATAGGATAAATACCCTCATGTCTAGTCCAGATTGGAAAGCTTCAAGAATGCCAAAAACCTTTTATCTATTTCTTCCTTATGTAGATTGACCAGTTTATTTACGCTGAAGTCCTCAACCGTAAAAGATGCAACCACACTTCCATAGACAACAGCCCTTTTGAATCCAGAACTAGAGGAATCATCGCTTGAAATGTACCCCATAAACCCACCTGCGAATGTATCACCGGCCCCGGTCGGATCAACTACCTCTTCGAGAGGATAACTGGGCGCCCAGAATATACCCTCTTTTGAAAACATAAGAGCGCCGTATTCACCTCTTTTTACGATGAGAACCTGTGGTCCCATATTAATTATGGTTCTGGCGGCCTTCATAATTCCCGGTTCTTGTGTCAACTCCCTTGCCTCTGAGTCGTTAATCATGAGTATGTTTACATGGCTTAAAACCTCTCTTAGTTCCTTTGGCTTTTTCTCTATCCAGTAATTCATCGTATCGCATGCAACGAGTTTTGGTTTTTTTACCTGTTTTAGGACACTTAATTGGAGTTCAGGGTCTATATTTGCAAGAAAAACATATTCCGCCTTGCGATAGTCCGCGGGTATCACAGGATCAAAATTCTCAAATACATTAAGATGGGTTGCTATGGTCTCAGGGTCTCTGAGGTCATAGCCATATCTTCCATGCCACCTGAAGGTTTTTCCCGTTGCTCTTTGAACCCCCTTTAGTTCTATTCCTGTGTCTTTAAAGATCTGCATGTGCTTCTCTGGAAAATCATCGCCTATTACGGCTACGATTTTTACATCCGTAAACAGACTTGCGGCAAGTGAAAAGTAGGATGCCGAGCCGCCGAGAACCTCTTTGACCTCTCCGAATGGGGTCTCAATAGTATCCAGTGCTATGGAACCCACAACCAATACGCTCATGTTATATACCTCTCGATTAAGATATTTAGCCTTTTCTTTACTTCTTCAGATATGGTGTCCTTTGGGGTAATGATTGCATCTTGAAGCGCATTGGAACAGATACATCCTCTTTTTTTGGGGATCATAGGGACAGCTTCTTTTATGATCTGTCTCGCAAGTTCTACATTTTTTGTGAGCGTCTCAATTACCTTATCAACCGTAACATCTGTATGCCCTT
>PSLL01000039.1:8470-21395 GCA_040289575.1 Candidatus Dadabacteria bacterium
GCCAGCAGTCATAGTCTGTTGATAGCGCAAGAGTCGCATAGCAAATCTCGGCCTCGCGTGCGAGTTTCGCCTCAGGCATGTTCGTCATTCCTATTACATCTACCCCCCACTTTCTATATATATTGCTCTCTGCCCTCGATGAAAACTGCGGCCCCTCAATGCAGATATATGTTCCGCCTTTATGCGTTGTAGCTCCCGATTTTCGAGAGGCTCCATAAAGAACATCAGAGAGTAGGGGGCACACGGGATCTGCCATTGAAACGTGCGCTACAATGCCTTCTCCAAAAAATGTTGAAGCCCTCTTCTTTGTATGGTCGAAGAACTGGGACGGAATAATCACATGGCCGGGGGCGATTTCTTCTTTCATGCTTCCCACCGCACTTACAGAGATTATCCACTGAACTCCCATTTTCTTCATAGCGTATATGTTTGCGCGGTAATTTATCTCCGAGGGCATTACTTTATGATCGCGCCCGTGCCTTGGGAGAAAAACCATTTTAACATCGCCGAGTCTTCCCATTACTAGATTGTCCGACGGATTTCCCCATGGAGTTTCTAGCCTTACGGAACGGGTGTCCGTCAATTCTTTCATCTCATAGAGTCCGCTTCCGCCTATTACTCCAACGGTTTTCGTATCCATAGTTTTTAACGGTCTTAAAACGGTCTTAAACTAACATTCAAATAAACCCAGGTCAAGATTTTAAAGAGGGATGAGATTATACTGTCCCTACACCTTTGAGGAGCAGGTTCAAAGAGAATCTAAGGTTGCCGTACCTTCTGATTGCAAAATTGTCCCAGAAGACACATGTGCCAAGAAGTATGAATCTCCCTTTGCCCACTTGGGTTTCGGCTCCGATTACCGTTTTTCTCGTATGCGAGGGATTTTCTTGGGTCACTATCGGTCTTCCGGAATCTGTATGGATGGATATAGATGCAGAACAGGGAAGAAGAACCCTATCGACAGAATTGTTATAAGACAGGATTCTTGATGTCACTAATAGAAGATCATCGCCTTCGTCATTGTTTAACTTATCCCTTACCTTATCGTCGTTTAGAAAGAGCCCGAATTGAGAAGAGAGGGAATTAATACATCCGGCTATATTGTCTTCATTATTGTAGTATCCGGTGGCTATTACTCTCCTTCCTTCATGTAGGTACCCTCTCACAAACTTTACCTCGTCTTTTGTAAATGTTTTCTCAGGATAGTTTAATACCGTCACATCATATCTGTTTATGTCTTTGAAAGAATCTACTTCTTTAACTATTGCTCCTAATTCTTTAAGGCTGGATTTCAATATGGAAAAGTAGTAATGGTCCTCAATTGTAAATTCCAGATGAGATATATCCCATGCTATTTTGATTTTTCTTTTCATGAGTTGGGTTCTTTAAATAGATGGAATCTCCAATCTTTGTCCTATGCCCTTAGACTTTGCAATTTCGTATATATGTGCCGCGACGGCAATATCTTCAATGGCAACTCCAAGGGATTTAAACAGTGTTATGTCCTCGTCTTTTTTCCTCCCTTTTATTTTGCCTGTCACCACTTCTCCGAGTTCATGAATTCCATCCCACTGTAGTCTGCCCTTTTCAATTAAAGGGAGAAACTCACCGGCCTCAATTTTTGACTGATCCTTTGATTCAACAACTATAATGCTGCTTCGTTTCACCGTCGTCTCATCTATCTCACGTTTGAATAAAAAGTTCCCTCCTATTGCATTTATATGAACCCCTTCCTGAAGCCACTCACCTTTAAAAACGGGTTCTGCCGATGTAGTAGATGTGATCACAATATCCGATTCATCTACGACATCTTCCGGTTTGTCTACGGAGACTGTCTCTATTCCGAGAAACCATTCTATCTCCTTGCAAAATGATTCCCTTTTATCGGCATTGCGACTGTAGGCTTTAATCCTCCCTATTTTTCTTACAGACGCAACCCCCATAACCTGTCCCTTTGCCTGCCAGCCCGTGCCAAATATTCCAACTACATCTGAATCTGCTCTTGACATATATTTTGTCGCAACACCTGTCGTCGCCCCTGTGCGTATCATACCCATGAAGTTGCCGTCCATTATGGAGAGGAGTTCTCCGGTTTCGATACTATGGAGAAAAACCCGAAACTTAACACCGCCTTTGTATGACGTATAGGCTTTATATCCCATTACCTTCATATGTGGAACCGCACCAGCGAGGTAATGAAGCATGCTCTTTTCTGTTCGTATCCTCAGCCTCGGATGATTGATTACGTTTCCTAAGCCCTGTTGTCTAAAGGTTTCTTCTATCACCCTTATAGCATCATCCATAGATAGAATCTGCTCGATCTCTTCTTCTCCAAGAAATAAGACCATGGTATATCTCCTTAGGGCGTGTAGGAACAATCCATGAATTTCCCCTACTTATACACAAATACCAAAACAGCGCTTGTGATAATAAGGTTTAGAACTGCAAGCGGAAAAAGGACCTTCCAGCCAAGGCGCATTAGTTGATCGTATCGAAACCTGGGAAGCGTCCACCTGACCCAGATAAAGAAAAATAGCAGGAACAGAACCTTTCCAATAAAGACAATCGGAGGTAGGAACCAGTATCTATTTACATCAATTCCAAACCAGCCGCCAAATGGCAGGGGATACCATCCGCCGAGGAAAAGGCACACGGCAAGGGCTGAGGCGGTTATCATATTTGTGTACTCAGCCATAAAGAACATTGCGAATTTCATACTGCTGTATTCCGTGTGATACCCGGCGACAAGCTCGGGCTCGGCTTCGGGAAGATCGAAGGGAAGGCGGTTTGTTTCAGCAAATGAAGAGATTAGAAATATCAGAAATCCCAAAAACTGGGGAATTGCGAACCAGACCTTTGCCTGAGCGTCAACTATGTCGTTGAGTCTTAGAGAGCCTGCTATCGCTATTACCCCTATAATCGAAAGACCGAGGGAAAGCTCATAGCTTATCATCTGTGCCGCGGATCGAAGCCCTCCCAAAAGCGAGTATTTGCTGTTTGACGACCATCCTCCAAGGACTATTCCGTAGACTCCGAGCGAGGTTATAGCAAGGACATAAAGAAGCCCGGCGTTTATGTCGGCTATTTGAAACTTTATATGAATAGGTTCTTTGAGAAATCCAAAGAGCGTTGTGTCAAAGCCGTAGCCTATCGGGATTACGGCGAGGGCGATTATTGCCGTAACGAGAGAAAAGGCCGGAGCCAGGATGTAGAACGGCTTATCTGCGCCATCGGGGATAATGTCTTCTTTAAATATAAATTTTGCGCCATCTGCAAGGGGCTGAAGAAGACCAAAGGGGCCTACGCGGTTTGGGCCGAGCCTGTCCTGAATAAATGCGCTTACCCGCCTCTCAGCATAAGTAAGATAGGCAACGAGTGTAAGGACAACGAATAGAACGAGAGCTACTTTTACAACGGAGATTCCTATTCCGATCCAGAGCATATCACATTTTCTCTTTACTTGGGTTTTTATCACAAATTGGCATGACGTAAGATGCAAGTGCAGGATAAATAAATCATGAATCATGTACCTTTCTCTATGCCAAGTATTCCAATTTTATCGTAATTCATCCCTTTGTAAGCGGAAATTTTCTCAGCAATTTCAACTATAATTTGAGACGGGTCAGCGTACTTGAAGTCTTCTTGTTTGACTCTCTTTCCAATAAGGGTAAGAATCTCCCAGTCTGGTTTTGCATTCCCCGGTGGAGAAATTGCCTTTTTAATTCTCTGCACCCTTCCCTCGTCATTTGTAAACGTTCCGTCCTTCTCGTATGGGCTTGCGCCTGGAAAGATCACATGGGCTAATTGGGCGGTTTCCGTAAGTCTAAAATCCTCGACCGCAAGGAATGAGAGTTTAGACAGGGCCTCGGTAAGTCTCCCTCTTTCCCCTTCAGGGACCACGCTAAACAGGTCCTCACCCACAACATAGAGGGCTTTTATTTCTCCTTTAAAAAGGGAGCTTATCAGTTCCCTCAATCCATACGAATTAGAAGCCAAACCCATGTCTCTTGCGCCAGTACTGTTTGGAAACGGGTCTGTGCTTATTAACCCGAATTTCTTTTCTCCTTCCATTTTGCCGGTACGTACGATTAGGTTTTTGACACTCAAAAGCCCGGCGAGTTTTTTAAGAAGATAGCACTCCTCATTTGTAAGCATTGGGGAGCCCACAAATGCAATGGAGTTGGGTGATTCATCACTTGCCCGGCTAATCTCAGATATAACAAAGCCTAATGTCTCGTCCCAGGTAGCAATCCGAAAGCTCTCTCCATGCCTTCGAAGCGGCTCTCTTAGACGGTTTTTGGTTTGAATCTCTCTAAATCCGTATCTGCCTATATCGCATATCCAGTAGTCGTTTACATCGAGATTTATTCTCGGACGGACCCTTGAGACATGGCCTTTTCTTGGGTCAACACCGACTGTGATATTACAGCCGTTGCTGCAAAGAGGACACACAGTATCGGTGAACTTCCAGTACCAAACCCGCTCTTCGTGGAGCGTGTCTTTGCTAAGGAGCGCTCCTACTGGACAGAGGTCAATCACATTTCCTGCAAGCTCGTTATCCAGTTTTTTTTCGGGAAAAACTACAATCCTTTTTCTAAATCCGCGCCCGTCAAATCCCAGCTCCCCGGTTTTAGTGACCTCATTTGTAAAGCGCACGCACCGCGTGCACATGATGCATCGGTTCGGGTCATACATTATTCTGTCGCTGAGGTAATACTTCCTTCTTACCTTTTTCTCTTCTGGGCCATCAAATCTGCTATATCCGGGACCATGCTTAAACGTCGTGAGCTGAAGCGGACACTCTCCACCTTTATCACATATAGGGCAGTCGAGCGGATGGTTTATTAGCGTAAATTCAACTACGGCCTCTCTTGCTTTGATTGCTCTAGGTGTATTGGTTTTTATAATGAGTCCATCCCTTACGGATGTGTTGCATGCGGGCATTACCTTTGGAACGCCTTCAATTTCTACAAGACACTGTCTGCACTGGGCTACAATGCTTAGGCCAGGATGGTAGCAGAAGTGTGGAATTTCAATTCCGATTCGCGCCGCTGCCTGGATGATATTTATTCCCTCTTCGGTCTCTGTTTCAATTCCGTCTATTGTAAGCTTAGGCATGGAGAACCTCTTCAAAAATTCTATCTGACCATAATTGAGTCTGCAACATTGAAGGGATAAGAATGGGAAAATCTTTAGAAAGGCGTTTTTTCTTTTGTCTCCAGATCAGAATTTGAGGTTTTGTTCTCCTCTTTTTTTATCTCGTCTTTCATTTCTTCTGCCTTATTTTCCGAGGGTTTTGTGCTTGCCCTTTCGTCATTTTCAATCTCCATATCTATTGTGCGCCTGAGTTCGTCTGTAGCCCTCTGAAACTCCCTCATCGCCCGCCCAAGCGTTCTTGCAACCTTTGGAATCTCCTTTGGACCGAGGACAATTAGGGCAATTAAAAGAATCAACAGCAACTCGCTTGTTCCAATACCAAACATTCTAATCTCCCCGTTTCTCTCCGGCGTTCATTATTTAATAAACTAGATATTCGCTCTAAGTAAATTCACCGTATGTCTTAATCTCTTTAGCGATAGAGTATCACATTAACCCCTATTGTTCAAACGGTTTCTATATTGCCAGGACTTCTACGATTTTGGGGAAAATATACTCCGCTGCATCCCTTCGTGAGCCACCGCCTGTGATTATTAAATACCTTCCCTGGCAAACCTCTTCGGCGCACTTCTTTATTTCCTTTACGAGGTCTATAAAAAAGTCTTCTGTTAATCCGATGTCTCCATAATCTCCTTGGCATGTGTCATGTTCCAGAAAATGAAAAATCATTGTGGGATTAAACTCTTTAGCTCTGGGGATGAATTCTTTTTTTACAAGGTCAAGATAGTTTTCATTGCTTGACCTCCAACCGGTATTCACGCAGACGTTTGTTTCACTTACGCAGGATGTATCACAGAAGCAAATATGAAGAAGGTTTGGATCGTTTTTAAACATCTCCCTGTCTCCGTCTCCGTGATGGCAGTCTGTATCAATGAGGGCGAATTTTTTAACATCTGAAATCCCTCTCAGTGTGTAAACTGCAGGCGCAACGCAGTTTAGATACGTTCCTCCCCATGCATATGTGGGACCGGCGTGATGACCCGATGCGCTGTTAAATAAGAGCCCGTTTTTTAACTCCCTGCTCATTATCTTTTTGCTTGCCTCGATGCAGGCGCCAACTGAGTAAAATGCGTTTTTCCCGTATGGTTTATTTTTTAGGTTTTCCACCATTTCTTTGGTATGGAATTTTAAGATTAAATCCACTGATACAGGCTCATGCTCAAAGAGTCTTACATTTGGGAGTTTAAGTACGTCTCTAAGAGCTTCAGGGAAATTAATAAACTTGGGTCCTATCACAGGTCCCGGACTCGTCTTAAATATCTGGCTATAGAATATTCCAGTCGTCATATTTTACTCCTGAAAATCTTATGATCGAGTTTATCCCAGGACCTCTCCGAGAAATCGCATAAGCGATGCCAGATCAATCTGTTCAAATCCCGCTCTTTTAGAAATATCTTGAGAGAAGACTCTTCCTCCCTCTTTCCACATATTGCGGATAAAATCTCCGGCCTCTTTTTCCCTCCACCACTCTTCATCAAAATTTTCCCTTAAGTACCATTTCAGCTCTGATTCAATAATGCAACCTCTTAAATAACTCGCAGTGTGGAAAAACAGATCAAAGTCATCTAAGTAATCGTCTTCGTTATGATCGGAGAGAGTTGCCTCTTTAAGTGTTTGTCTATAAAAATCGGGTTTGTCTCTAAAGTCTTCATCTTTGTGAAGAGACAACTCATAAATCAACTTCCCTGAGTAGTATCTAATCATCGTGAGTTGTTTAAGGTACAGAAATCTTAGAAAGTCTCTTCCAGTATCTAACTTTAAATATCTCCGCAACCACTTTGGCTGAAGGAGAAGGTTTCTAAATAGAAATCCGAATACCCCTTCTGATGATGATTCAGTGAGCCTTTTAAACTCAAATTCGTCTTCGGGGTTTCTATATCTGTATATAAGCGCAATCCCAAGCGTGTGAAAGAAGGATTCATAATCTTCGATGCTGCCTACAGGATAGACCGAGAGCACTATATTTTGCGGCACTTCAATCGGAATACAGAAAGGGCGTGAAATCTTTCCTTTTCTGTCCGATAAATCTGCCTTTATACCTTCGCCAATATCTATGCCCATTTCGTTGAGGCATCTTTTGGCTAATGCTTTTAAATCTATATTTGGGAATTCCGATTTTAGTTCAAATGAGCTAAAGAGATAACAAATGTCATGCCATTTAGCGTCTTTCAATCTCAATTCCATCCGCTTTAGTAAAAACCATTTAATCAGGTCTCTATAGGCATACTCCGTATCCTTGAGAAATATCCTTGCTTTTTCTTCAATCTCACTGAGATTTAGCCCCTCCATTTCATCACAGAGGCTTATGTACGAAAATCCGAGTTCTGATGCAACGCCGTGTGCGGTCTCAAGGATTTTAAGAAAGAGAGGTTCGATCTTTAGGGCTATTTCCCTTCTTTTTCTATCTATATCCTCTCTTTGCGTCCTTCTTGCCTCTCTTTTTATCTCCGTTGGTGCCGATCTGTAGGGGATTGTTTTATAATCAAGCCTGATCTCACCCGTGGCTTCGATCCTGAGAATTTCATCTTTGAGTTTTGCTATCTTGTTCTCTATCACAGAATGGGCTAAGAGGCTGAGAATCAGTTTCAGCCCTTTTTCTTCCTCCGCACCCTTTGGGGATGTATTCTTCAGAGAGAAAAATACATCTGTGTCGCTAAAAATGGGATGGGACTCATATATGGATTTGAGGTCGGTTTCCTCTTTTAATCCGGCTAAATTTCGATAAAGTTCCTGGTTTAGGGCCTTGATTAAGCCCTCGCCATATTTGCGAATCTCCAAAATTGTATCACTGGCCATGTTCAGGTTATATAATATTTTATAATAGATTTATCGGCATTTCTCCCTTTACCTGACCGAATGTGTATCAATTTCGATTGCCCTATTGGGATGCTGCGGCGGTTCTAATTGTTCTCTCTGGTGGCTTAATAAAGAAGGACGAAACCGCAGCCGCGTAACAGAAGAATATGCTTAGGAGAAAAGCGTAGAAGTATGTGCCTGATATGTCGTATATATATCCGGCAATGAGCGGTCCTCCTATTGCTGCGACACAGTAGGATGTGCCGAAAAAACCATATATCGTTCCCACTGCGCTCAGGCCGAAAAACCTTCCAAGAAGTGTGGGAAAGATCGGGACCCATCCGCTATAGAAGAATCCAAATAGGATTCCAAAGAGGTAAAAAGCCCAGACTTGCCTAAGGCTGAGTATAAGAAAAAGAGAACTTCCTTGAAGGAAAAAACAGAGAAGAAGCACATTCTTGCTTTCTAAGATCTCTGTGAGCAATCCCGATATGGTAACCCTTCCTACTATGCTTCCCGCTCCTATAGATGCCGGAGCACCGGAGGCTACGAGTGCAGGGATTCCTGAATCTATTGCGAAGTTGAAAAGATGGATTACGACTACCAGAAAGGTAACGAACCCAAAAAAATACATCGAGTACATCAACCAGAATGTCGGCGTGGCTATAGCCTCAAGGGCTTTCCAATCATTACTGCTGTTCTGTGCGATTTGAGCTTTGGATAATTTTTCCTCTCCATAGGGCTTCAGATTCTTATCCGCCGGGTATCCTCTCAGCACCAGAACCGCAACCATGGAGGCTGTAAGAAGTCCTCCCAGGGCAAAGAACGCATTTCTCAGTCCCAAGGATGAGATGAGCCATACGGTAAGGGGGTTTGTAATCAGACCGCTTAGCGGTACTCCCGTTGTAATGATTCCGATTGCGAGCGCCCTTTTTTTTATAAACCACCTGCTCACTACGGCTACGCACGTAATATAGAGAACCCCGTCTCCGAGTCCGATTAGGAATCCATAAGATACGTATAGGTGCCATCCTTTTGTTGCAATCCCGGAAAGAAGCATTCCCAAAGCCGTAATAATTCCTCCTGAAGCAATCACCACCCTTGGGTCGTACCTATCTACAAGGCGTCCTGCGATTGTTAGTGAGAAGGCAAGGACTATTGATCTTATTGAAAATATCGAAGAGCCTACAGCGCGGGAAAAGCCGAATTCCTTATTTAGATAGGGAAGGAATACACCGAATGAATAAAGGAGGAGGCCATCCATAATGATTAAGATAAGGGATGCCGCTACGATATACCATCCATAGAAAACTCTCTTTCTGAACATTTATACTCCTTAATCTATAGTCAACCGCATAAACTTCCATAATTATCTTTGTGACTTGTAGAGGCGCATTGCTATGTGTCCCTACAAGTTCAGGATTGCTTTGCAGTGTACTATGATTAACTTTCTGGTTATGCAATTTGAGGGAAATAATTATACCTGAAAATATACAAGAAAGTTTTTATAGAAATGAGGGATATCTTTTATTTTGAACCCTCTTAAGGCCGAAAGCTTCGAAACTATCAATCCTAATTAGATCCTAAATTTAATCGCCAGTTTTTTGATGTTCTCTAGCTTCATCTCTTCTTCTAGACTTTTTCTCATATCTCTTACCTTCACCTTGCCCCGGCTTAGTTCCTGATCCCCAATGATTATTGTGTACTTAACACCGAGTTTATCCGCACGCTTGAGCTGGCTTTTGAGACTCTTATTCTCATAGTCTATGTCAATAAAAACACCGTTTTTCCTAAGTTCGTAGGCAAGAAGAAAAGCCGCTCTTTTTGCTTCGCTTCCCAGGTGTGCTATAAAGACGTCGGTTTCTTTTTGAAACCCTTTGGGAAAAATCCCCTCGTGAAGAAGAATTATTCTCTCCATTCCTACGGCGAACCCTATGGCAGGTGTCGGTGGACCGCCTAATTCCTCAACAAGCCCGTCGTATCTTCCCCCCGCTCCTACGGCGTTTTGCGCTCCGAGCTCCTGTGTGGTTATCTCAAAGACTGTTCTCGTATAGTAATCGAGACCCCTTACTATTCGAGGATTGAGCACATAGCGAATACCGATATTTTCAAGAGCGTTTTTGACTGCTTCAAAATGTTCTTTACAATCATTGCAAAGGTTGTCGAGCATTGAAGGTGCCTCATGAGCGATCTCTTTGCATCTCTCCTTTTTGCAGTCAAGGATTCTAAGCGGATTTGTATCAAGTCTTCTTTGGCAGTCCTCGCAGAGTTCATATCTTCTGAGGGTGAAGAATTCAATAAGTTGCCTTTTGTAACTCGGACGGCAATTTTCATCACCCAGAGAGCCTATCTCGAGTTTCAATTGAGGGCTGATTCCAATTACCTCAAAAAATCGCCATAGCATAACTATTACTTCGGCGTCTGCAAGTGGGTCTTTCTGACCAAAAACCTCCGCCCCAATTTGATAAAACCCTCTGTACCGCCCTTTCTGAGGGCGCTCGTGCCTGAACATCATTCCCATGTAGTAGAGCTTTGATATAGGCGATTTGGCATACATCGAATGCTCTATGAATGCCCTTACGACTCCTGCAGTACCCTCTGGCCGGAGTGTAATTGAGGAGCCATCTCTATCTGTGAATGTATACATCTCCTTTTCGACAATATCCGTTGTTGTGCCGAGGCTCCTTGCAAAGACCTCCGTAAATTCAACTGCGGGTGTTCTTATTTCTGAAAAGCCGTAGAGTTCAAATATTGTTCTTGCCCTCTCCTCAATGTAGTGCCATCTCTTAATCTGGTCGGGGAGTATATCGTTAAATCCTCTTATTAGTCTTGTTTCCATGGTTGCCTGGATTCTACCTGAGAGGGTGGGTTAGCTCAAATTATCAGTGTATTGTGATTAATACCATTGAAGTAATTGTAGTAGGAGCGCGCTGCAGGATGCTTCTATGAGTCGCTCTACAACTGGAAATCCGGGTAGCTTTCAATCAATAATCTCTCTCCTCTTCTCCAGTGACTCAATCTCTCTTATCCTTAGTTCATCTATTCTCCCGCTAAGGGCTATGTCAATAATCTCTAAGAGGTAGTTCGCCGATAAAATCCTTGGAATTAAAACGTAGTCCGCTCCGGCTTTGTACATCTCAATAGCCTTCTTTATAGTCTCTGCTGTTACGATGATCCTTACCGTGGGATTCAATCTCTTTACCTGCTTTAAAAGCCGAAGATTATCGGTGCCCCTCAGGAAGTCATCGGATATGGATGAAACTATCACCTTTGCGCGTTGGATTTCCATCTCTTCAATCGTGTCCTGGTGGCTTATATCTCCATAGAGAAAAGGTATGTTTAGAACCCTAAGCCTTACATCTACCTCCGGGCTGAAATCCACTACGAGGAAATCGTTGTACCTATCTTTGAGCGACTCTATCAATGAGCTTCCTATTCTGTGACATCCAAGGAGAATAAGGCTTTTCCCCTTATGATCGGTGGCTGTGGCTTCGGCTGACTCTCCCTCTTTTAGTCCTATTCTCCCCAAAATGTCGAGAAGAAAGCCAGTGATCTTATGGTTATTGAGTGTCATGTATGTTGAGATTGTTGATGTAATAATGAGGATAATTGCCGTAAGCGATACTATGTCCTTTGATATGTGTCCGAGACTATAGCCTACAGATACAATGACAAGTGAAAACTCGCTGATCTGTGAAATTGATATTGAGGATAAAATTCCGAATCTATATCCGTAATTGAGTACTTTTAAGATCGGTATGACTGTGATGAGTCTACTTAGTATTACGAAAATAGATATTATGACAGCCGAGATTATCACGGATGACGAGCTTACAACTATCTGCATTCCGAGGGAAACGAAAAAGAGCGTTACGAAAAAGTCCCTTAATGCCCTTATCTTTGCTATTACATCAAGATTATAAGGGAAATTCGACATACTCACTCCGGCAATCATTGCCCCCATTGCTATGGAGAAATTCGCTTTCATCGCAAGCCAAGACACCACAAAGCACCATGAGATTGTAGAAATTAGGAGTATTTCGGGGAGCTTTGCGACGAACCTAAATAATGGTGGAAGCACGTATTTTGTAGTAAGACCCGCACCTAGGACAAGCGCAATCCCTTTGGCAAAGGAAAAAGCGATTGGCAGAATGGAAGGGTTGGTGATATTTGACTGCACGGCGAGAACAAATATGCTTATTACATCCTGAAGAAGAAGAATTCCAAGGGTTATTCTTCCCGCGATGGTATCGAGTTCGCTTTTATCGGAGAGGATTTTAACCGCAATCATTGTGCTGCTAAAGGCAAATGCGGCGGCGATATATCCTGCTGTCAAGCCCTTATATCCCAACCATGAGGCGACTCCAAAGCCAAGCGTCCCGCATAATAAAACCTGTGTGATTCCGGCTATTATTACGACCTTCCCGGCTTCCATGAGTTTTCTTAAATCAATCTCAAGCCCTATGATGAACATCAGGAATGCAAGTCCGAGGTCTGAGAGAACCCTCACCGAGTGTTCATCCTTTATCCACCCGAGTCCGACGGGACCAATAAGGATGCCGGCGATAATGTAGGCTAGAATGAGGGGCTGCCTTAAAATCTTTGCTATATATGCAAAGAAGCTGGCAGTAACAATGGATAGACCTATATCAAATAGTAGAGTAGACTCCATCTGCCTTTGATTTAGATTTTATATTAACCCCTAGTTTTTGTCCAGGTTGATTATCCCATAGTGTAGTTGCAAAGTGAAAATGTCACCCCATGGGTTTAGGGTAATTTCTGTTTTTAGTAGTAATTACCCATCAGGAGGTAGAAACACTCATGGAGGTGATAACTTTGAGTCGGAAAGAAATTTCAAGATATCAGGTGATAAAGGACTCATTGGATAGAAAGCTCTCTAATAACAAAGCAGCAACGTTACTTGGTTTATCCAAAAGGCAGATAATACGGCTTAAGAACAAGCTCAGAAGGG
>PSLL01000014.1:0-38382 GCA_040289575.1 Candidatus Dadabacteria bacterium
ATACAGAACACAGAATACAGGGAAAAACCTCAAGTCCATGTATCCTGTACCCTGTCTTCCGTATTCTTCTATTCATCTAAATTCGTGCTCATTCGTGGCTGATTACCCTAATTTTCAAAAAGTGTAAAGACCAAAAACCCGATAAAAACAAGGACCGCGGAGATTGAATACATCCCTATGAATCCCAAATCCCTCGCAATTAAGCCGAATCCAAACGCAAGAAAATTTGTTCCCATACTAAAGCAGGCATTAAATGCACCCATAGCCTTCCCCCTTTCGTCGGGTTTTGCTCTGTCTATAACAAGTGCACTCAGGGTCGGGTAAAGCATTCCGTAGCTAATGCTGAATAAAAAAGAGATTAAAACAAGCCTATAAACTGAATTTATCAGACCTATTGACACAAGGGATAGAGAAAAAAACAGGAGGCTCGGAGAGGCTATCTTTTTCCTTCCAAACACATCTGAGATCCTTCCTCCCAAAACCCTCATGGACGTAACCGTCACAGTGTATGTTAGAAAAAAATAAAAGACATTTAAGCCCTTGGTTTTTACATATGCAGAAATAAAGTTGAGCACAGAGCCGAATCCGCCCGCAAGGATGAGGTTTGAAATGAGGGGCACGGCGTACCTTCTTGAAAATGCAAGTCGAAAGAAATCAAGCCCATACGGATCAACAGAGCGTTTAAAATGGGCGTCATCGGTCAAATACACAAGAACGGTTGCAATAAGGCTGAACGAAGAGGCATAAATGAAAAAGGATTGAAATCCGAGATTCTCAATCACGGCCTCCCCTACAGTCGGCCCTAAAGCGTAAGAGGCTATAGTAAAGGCTCCAAATATTCCAAGCCCCTGCCCTCTTCTTTCCTCAGGAATAAAATCAGAAGCGGCGGTTCCAGCAGAGGTGAAAAAGAATGCAAAACCTATTCCCTGAAATATCCTAAACAGGTAAAAAAGCGGGCTCAGTCGTGTAATAACGAGGTAAGAGAGTGAGGATAAACACATAACAATAGAGCCAAAGAGCATAAATTTTCGTCTTCCATATTCATCTATCAAGAATGCGACAAATGGAGTTGAGCCAAGAGAGGTTATGCCAAAAGAGCCCATGATAAACCCTACGTTCCCTTCATCGCCGCCTAGTTTCTTAATGAATAAAGGAAGAAGAAAAAAAGAAGAAAAGTTACAAAAAAGAAAGAAGGTTGCTATAACTACCAACGTAAAATTCCTTTTCTGAGCTCTATCCAGTCCTGAGATCATCTCGGCTATAATAACATTTTCAATTTCACAACCACAGAGTTCGCAGAGAAAAGAAAAAAGACTTATCTCTTCTTAATCTTTTCTCTGCACTCTCTGTGATTGTGAAAGATTTTGACAATGGTTGATGTCGTGATATAGTTTTTGTTTACATCGAGCCGTTAGCTCAGGCTGGTAGAGCATCTGCCTTTTAAGCAGAGGGTCGCAGGTTCGAGTCCTGCACGGCTCATTTCAATATTGGTAGATTCAAAATCCCTAACTTAAGTCCCCGTCGTCTAGGCAGGCCTAGGACACCGCCCTTTCAAGGCGGTAACAGGGGTTCAAATCCCCTCGGGGACACCAAGAATTACAAGTAGTTACAAAGCAGGTAGTATCACAACCCTGCTGGTGCCTACCTATTGTCTACCTGATAGCCTTCTTTCTTTGTAAACATCAATATCTTGGGCGGTAATTTCACTTAACTTTTTATTATCATAGAATCTTGCAAAGCGGTTTATTGATTCTTTTATTCTATCATTACCTTCCCCAGTTTATTTATAGGCTTTACCCCTTGGTAATATAGCATAGACTAAATGACTTTTCTTCCCCCTCTCAGGTGTAAATAGGACTCTCCAGTCTCCAACCCTAGGGTCTCTTTATGTCTCTCTATGTATTCATTTACAAGATCAGAGAGGTTAAATTGAAATTATTAAGGAAATTCGACTGGCATCCTTTTTGCGCTCTAAAATTATTAAAATTGAGAAATTCTGCTTAAATTCACTTTTTAAATTATTCTATAATCACCTTCAAGGGGATAAAAGTTGAAAATGATGAGCTATGGAAAACATCGGTTCTTATGAGAAATTAAGTCAGAGAAATAGGGACTTAGAGATATTAACTAGAATTATACAATCGGTACATAAGTCCTATAATTTAGAAGAGGTTTACATGGTTATCTTAGATTCGGTTATGGAGTTAGAAAATGTAGATATGGTAATGGTCTATTTAATAGATAAACAAAGGCATGAGGCAATACTTCAAGCCCATAGAAACCTTCCTGGAGATTATGTAAGAAGAGCCGGAAGAATCCCTTGTCTTAAAGGAGTAACGTGGAAGGTGATTAATAGAGGTGAGTTGCCTATTTGTCCTTGACGACTTCGGAGTCGGGTTCTCATCCTTTTCCCACCTAAGCACTCTTCCGGTAGACTACATCAAGATTGATAGATCCCTCATTCATGGACAGGGATACCTCTGGGGACTACCCAGTGCAGAAATTCCTTAGCTCATGAATCTCTTCTATGGAAGAGATTAAGCAAGCCTCTTTTTAACTCGTCTGTAACGGCGTTTCTTCTGCTTGCGGTTCTTTTCCCTATTTAGCTGTTCAGGAGACTTTTTACCGAGTATCTTCTCCTCAATTTTGATACTAACAGGCGGCGGGCTAGAAATCGGTTTAATCCCTGTGAATGTCCTCTTTGTTCTTTTACCATTATTCCTGTGGGAATATGCTTGAGCTGTACACACGTAGAGACCTTATTCACATTTTGACCGCCAAAACCCCCCAGAGTGTATAAAGGTCTCTTCAATGTCCTCCTCAGAAATGCCGAAGCTCACGCATACGCTTTAGGAGTGCCTCTTCTTTTTCAGGGCGTACACCAAATTTGCCCATCGCCTTTAGAACCGCCTCCGTATCCTTTCAAGAATTAGATGGGACATTGATTCATCACCGAACGTCCCTACTCGAATCGATATTTCAGTTACATTTTCAGCTTTTCTATTAAGAGCAATTTGGATTTTTTTACCGTCAGCCGTAAAAGCAACCAACGTGGCAGAAACAGCATCTTTGTCCTTAGCAGTGACAGTAAATCCCATATCCTTAATCGCTGCCTGGGTTGCATTCCATGCCCTATCAAGAGAAACCCCTTCGGTTGAATGTAGTTCCCCCTTTTATATATAGGATCGTATCAGCACCTCCGGCAGCAGCCCCCCAAGTAGCACCGCCGCACAACCACTGTTCATCAACAAACCCATACCCAATACAGTTATAATCAACCCCTGTTTACTGTTCATATTTCTGGCTCCTTTAGCTTAAATGGTGATAAACCATCAATGTGATTATACCCTGACATCCTTTTTTATCTAATAGCCTTCCGTCTCCGGAAAATAAAAAATCTAAAAACTTAAGTAACTTACATAACCCTATTCTGTCTAACTCAAACAACCTACCCCAGTGACATACCCTTCCCCTGTTTAAGAAACCTTTTGGCTATTTCTGAAGTTATATATACAAAACACTAAACGGCAAGGAGGTGAGTTGAATGAGAAAAACAATCGCTTTTGTCGCTATTACGGCTTTTATTGCAACTACCAGTTTGGGTCTTGCGGCAACAAAAAGGGTCTCACACGAAGGGCTTACAGTATCGGGCAAAGTATCGGCAATCGAAGACGGTATCCTCAGCCTGAAAGAATCTAATGGTCAAACCTTCAATGTTGCGGCAGAAAGTGACAAGCTTAAAGGGATAGAAGTAGGCGACAGAGTTACAGTAAGAGACGTAAATGGCTGGGCGGTCTCCATTAATAAGATGGAGAAGACTGAAATGAAGCAACACACAAAGCAAGTAGCTAAAAAACATAAGACCGCTGAAAAGAAGATGTCTACGCCTAAACCAGTAGCTACACCTAAGTCCGAGTAATTAAAAAACCGTAAGGAGTGGGCAGATACCCCATCTATTATTATCTGCTCTTCATCTACCCACTCCTTAATAGTTGTGGCTTGTAATTGTTATTTTGAGTATTACCAAACTTGCCATTATATTAACAAACTGGAGGGATTAGGAGATGAAGAAGGTAATTCTACTGGCTACCCTTTTGGTGGTTCTTTTAATTCCAGCAATATCAATGGCACGGACAGATGTTTTTTTTAATCTTGGTGTAGGTATTCCGGCTCTAACTTTGGTTGTTCCTCCATCGGTTTTTATAGCTCCTACTCCGGTTGTCATATATCCCCCTACCGTTGTTGTTCAACCTGCCCCTGTAATCGTTGATCCACCCGGGTGGTATGTAGGTAGACATAAGGGATGGTATAAATATCACAAACACGAACTTGAAGAAGACGATTAGAGTAGATATGTCTCTAAAGACAAACCAAGTTGTAATTAAAGATATATAAGAAACTTATAGAAGAGAGCCGATTTTAACTTACCTTGGAAACCAAACAAGCATTCAATTCGAGAGGTTAAAAATAAATGAAAAAGAATCTGGTAGTAATTGGTCTAGCTCTGGTAATGCTTTTGAGTATTGGACATAAGAGCCAGGCTCAAGAATATACAACAGCCAGCTTCAATATGTTCTTTGATGCCCTTGCCCTTTATGGCAACTGGACATCAATGCCAGACTACGGATACGTATGGCAACCGACAGACGTTGGGCCAGATTGGAGACCGTACACTAATGGACAGTGGGTCTGGACAGATTACGGATGGACTTGGGTTTCTTATGAGCCTTGGGGATGGGCCACATATTACTACGGCAGATGGGTATTTATCGATGATTATGGATGGGTCTGGATACCTGGTACTGTGTGGGCACCTGCATGGGTTACGTGGTATACGGGTCCCGAATATATAGGATGGGCTCCTCTTCCACCCGATAATAATTTCTTCCTTGAAATAGGCATTGGGCCAATTGCCTTCAGCTACTATACACGACCCAGCCATTGTGTGTTTGTCCCTGCGAGCTCCTTCCTGAGTGTTAACATCAATTCTGTGGTGGTTCCTCAGTCAAGAAACATTACAATAATCAGAAACACGAAAAACATAAATAATATAACGGTCACCAATAATAGAGTTATAAACAATGGTCCGAGTGTAAGTATTGTTGAGAGGGCCACGGGAGTAAGGGTTCAGAAAGTAAACATAGTAGACAGGAATATAGATAGACATGAAGTTCTTAAGAACGGCGCCGATGTAAACAAACTGGAGAGGAATAATTTGTATGTATTCCGTCCGAACATAGTCAAAAGGGCAAATGAAACGCCACCTATAATTAAAAGGGAACCCATAAAACATGGCCAGATTAGCCAACCTATATATAAAGAAGAAGGGCTTGGCAAGCCCTCTGGGCAACAAAGCTTGGAAAGGGAGCCTGGTTTAAAGGGTGGTGAGATTAACCAACCCACTGTATATAGGGGGGAAGAAATTAAACCGTCTAAGCAACGAGAGTTTAAAGAGAAATTGCCTGAAGGCAGTGAGATTAATCAAGCGCCTGTGTATAGAGAAGAGTTTGGCAAGCCGTCAAAACAACAGGGTTTTGAAGAGAAACCGGCTTTAAAGGGTAACAGAACTACTGTAGAAGAAAAGAATAAAAATATAAATCCGTCAAAACAAAAGGAACATAAGGGAAAAGAAGAACAACAAAGGGAAGAATAATAATAAGAAATTCAAATGCCTGTGCAGTCCTAGTTTAAATTTTAAACCTAAGGAGGAGTTAACCATGAATCTTCAGAGAAATAGGATTTTCGGGCTATCAACAATAATAGTTATGATGGCAAGCTTCATTCCCGTATCCCTAGTTTCTAAGAGCGCCGAGTGCGCTATGGCTGACTCACAAATGATTGTACCAGCTGGTAAAGTATCGCTGAGAAAAGTCAATGCGAAGAAGATCCGTCAGATGCTTGAGAACAAAATAGTGTCTCAGAGGCTGAGGGATTATGGACTTTCTGAAAAAGAAGTCTTATCAAAGATGGATAAAATGAGTGATGAACAGATTCATCAGCTTGCCGCTCTCTCTGATCGAATATCGTCTGGTGCCTACTATCGCGGTGGCTATGTACCAACAGAAACATTAATTTTAATAATATTCTTAACGGCTGCTTTCGCGGTACTCTTGGTAGCCGTTGCCGCAAGCGGTTAAATGCTCTTCCGTTACTCTATTGGGATACTATGTAAGGTGGTGTCCGTGTTCTAAGGCGGTTTTTATACTACAGGGCTGTGGCTTCTATACTGAACAGCTAAAGTAAATCTATCATTTCAAACCTCCTCCCTTCTTCAACCTCTCAATTGTAACCTCAAAAGCCTTAACCGTCTTTTCTATATCTTCATCCGTGTGAGCGGAGCTAACGAGACCTCCGAGATGAAAGATATCCACTCCCTCAAGGAGCATAGATAATTGAAATAGCCGTGCAAGGTTTTTCTCCGCGCCCGTCTTTAGAATATCCGTGGAGAGCATAGGATTCCTAATATCCCCTCCGATGAAATTCTCCGGTTCCGCCCCTAAGACTATATGAAATACCGAGCTATCTCCATATACACAACCCATGACCCTAAATGTCTTTATGACATCGTTTAAGGCTCTTCTTATCTCCGATGCCCTGTCCGCGGCTTCTTTTTGAGGCTTGCCCGTCTTGGTTATATTCAAACATGCAATCCCGGCAGAGGCGGAAACAGGATTGGCATTAAATGTGCCATTGTGTCTTACCTTTCTTTTTCGGTCCTTATCCTCGTCTCCGCTAAATTCGATTAACTCCAATATCTCCCTCTTACCTACCACCGCACCGCCCGGAAATCCTCCGGCAAGGATTTTTGCAAGCGTCGTCACATCGGGGACTATTTTATATAAACCCTGAACACCGCCGGGAGACCACCTGAACCCGGTCACTACCTCATCAAAGATCAAGATTACACCATACCTTTTTGTCAGGTCTCTTAATTTCTCAAGAAATCCATCGGGAATCGGCACCTTAGCCCATGAGCCGCCCGTAGGCTCAATTATCACTCCGGCAATGTCCTTGTCGGTTGCCAGGACATTGTCTAAAATGGATAAATCGTATGGGAGCACAATTATAGTGCTTAAAACACTGTCGGGAACCCCGGCGGGCTTTGATTCCCATGGGGGCCTTTCCCCCAAGGAGAGATAATCGTGCCACCCGTGAAAGTGTCCCTGAAATTTAATTATCTTATTCCTGCCTGTGTAGGCTCTGGCAAGTCTTAGGGATAAGAGAGTCGCTTCAGTTCCAGAACTTGTAAATCTGACCTTTTCTGCTGAGGGAATCAGGCCCTTTACAATCTCGCCCCACTTTATCTCAATCTCACTTGAGCCACCGTAATGGGTTCCTTTCGAAATCACATCTCTTACAGCACTTATCACCTCTTCCCTTCCATGCCCTAAAAGGAGCGCACCGTGTCCCATAGCAAAGTCTACATATTCATTTCCATCAACGTCCCATTTCCTTGAACCCTCTGCTTTGGACACATATATTGGGAAAGGGAGGAGATACCTTATATCATGTGTTATTCCACTGGGAAAGATATGGCGCGCTCTTTCAAATAGGGCTCTTGACCTAGATCTTTTTTCTATATATTTCTCCTCAATCATTACGCCTCCCTAGTTTCCGCAAATTTAAGTTTACCCTAAAAGGGAAAAAGAATAAGAGATAAATCTATATACAAATGAATCATTATTAGAACGGCATCAAACAAACCCTGAAAATGCATATTGAAACACGAAGCCTCTAACCGGATAATTATATAGGAAGTAAAGTGCATGAAAAAGACTCCTTACCTAATATTACTGATTCTCATCTTTATACTAAGCTGCGCTAAGGCTCCAAAGAAATTTACTCAGATTCCACCTAAGCCTAACAATGTATTTAACGCTTCATTTAGTCAAACCTGGTCTGCAACCCTGGCGGGGCTAGAGTGGATAAAGTGGTCTCCGGCCTTTACGGATAAAAAGGAAGGGAATATAAGACTCAGAGAAGCGTACGTTTATAGAAAATCAGGGAATCTAATTAGAGCCTATCACTGGCCCCCCATAGAAGAGGCTAGGAAATCGGGAATTGACGATTATCTTGAGAAGGTTGCCTATTATGACAACAGCATCTTCGATCCTAATAAAGCCGTATTTTCTCAGGAAAACATTGAGATAAAAGTAATTAGTCTGTCAAAACTGGAAACGAAGGTCGAGATAAACTATAAAATAAAGCCGTATTTAAGCTCAGGCAAATTTGGAAATCAGGTTAGATCAAAGGGCTATATAGAATCATTGCTACTCCAAAAAATCCGCGAGAAATTAAAAGGACAGCCAGTCTCTTTAGGAGATAACCCACAAGTTTATGGGGAAATATTTAACTAGAGCCAAATTCATTGGATAGATCTTATTCTTAAGGTCACCCGTTAGGGTAAAATAGAAAAGAGGAATAAAAAATCCATGACAAACATTCTAATTGTAACCGCCTTCATTATATGTATGGCACTGCTGTTCTGGCTCGATAGAAAAGGCAGGAATGAAAAGTCTGAAGCCCAGAGAGTGTACAATGAGATTTTTAAGATATTCAACAGCGTAAAATGGGATATGTCGCTCAGTAAAATAAGAGAGATATTTTCAGAAAAGGAATTTGTAACCTCAGAAGAGTCGGACAAAGTGATGGGGACGGGATATATGGATAAACTCGACAGCGGTCAAGATGTTTTCATAAGCTTCTACTTCCCGGAGGGTGAGGAAAGTAGGCTCGTCAGAACCGATTTCTACCTTCTAGGCATGTCTCCAAATGAATCCGCTCTTATCTTCGATAGATTCATTCAAAATCACGGAACTCCTAATGTCCAAAATGGCGCTCAACAAAAATCCGGCTTATGGTATTTAGGAAATAGCATTCTGACTGTAGATGGCTCTGAAGAAGGAGAAATCCAGATACAACTTTGGAATAGGGAGTTTTACCATAAGATTAATTAATAGTGAAGGGGCTAATCAGTAGAGACACGTTGCGACGTGCCCCTACGTCGTTGCGCTATTTTAATCAAGCTCTGGCCTGAACCGGTTTAGCAGCCCTCCGCGCCTCTTCGGTGTTTTTGAGTCCTGTCTGGCTTGCCTGGACAAGAACGGCCATTTTACCCGAGTGCTTATTCTCATACATAATCTGATGCACCTCTGGAATCTTATCGTATGGATACGTATGAGAGAGCACGGGTTTTATAATTCCCTTTCGCACAAGCTCATTCGCACGGAGACACTCAAGTGCATTGGCAAAGTGCGATCCGATTATACGCTTCTGATGCATCCATAGATGTCTTACATCAAACACACAGTCATACCCGGAAGTCGCTGCGCAAATCACGATCCGACCGAACCGGCTACAGACAAATACACTTGTCGGAAATGTCGCCTCACCTACGTGCTCAAAAACAATATTAGGATTTCTCCTCTCTCCTAGAATCTTCCATATAGCTTGTCCAAATCGTTTCATATCCTCAAACCGTCTTGCTTTTTCCTCTTCTGTCTCACCGTGTTTAAACATCAGATTCGGAAAATCCTTTCTATTAATTACACCCTTTGCGCCTAGTTCCATACAGAGCTCAGCCTTATCATTGGAAGAGACAACCGCTATCGCGTCGGCACCAATCATCTTGCATATCTGAAGTGCAAAAACCCCAAGTCCCCCAGCCGCTCCCCAGACAAGCACCACTTCACTCGGCTGAATCTGTGCCTGAGTAATCAGCATTCTATATGCGGTAAAATAGCAAAGTCCGTAAGAAGCCGCCTCTTCCCACGTAAGGTGTTCGGGCTTCGGTAGAACCTGCTGAGCCTGGACTTTTGTGAACTGGGCGAATGAGCCGTCCGGGGTTTCATAGCCCCAAATCCTCTGGCCACGGCTTGCCATTGGGTCATAGCTTATAAAATCATAAGGGGTTTCAGTACGGGTAGTATGGGTTTCGCTCTCTATGTTGCAGTGGAGGATAACCTCATCACCCGGCTTCCAGCTCTTTACATTTGAGCCTACCTTCCAAACGATTCCCGAGGCGTCGCTTCCCGCAATATGGTAGTTCTGCTTATGAACATCGAGCACGGAAAGGGGTTGACCGAGTCCAGCCCATATACCGTTATAATACCAGCCGCCATAACCAAAACGAGAACCTCGTTTGGTCCAATATCAGGAACAGGCATAATCTCCTCTTTGAAAGACTCCATAGGCTCCCCATGCCTCTCTTTACGAATCACCCAAGCACGCATCTTTTTAGGAAGAACACCTAAATCTGGAACGACTCCAAGAGGAATAGGCTCTTCAACCTCTCCTCCTCGCACCGAGTAGGCAATGCTTTCCATATCCTCAGCCTCCTTAATCGACACATTCACGGCATCCTCAATCGCCTGATCTTCATGAGTCAGATTCTTATTAGATGTATCTTTAGATTGTTTCTTGTCCTTTGACATAATTGCTTCTCCTTCTAGTCTTAGAAATTTTTAGAGTTTAAAATGTAACAAAGGAAGACGAGAAAATCAAGAGAAGACCGAGTCGTTGACAAGGTTTCTAAACAAGGTATATATAATAAAGTCTAAATTTCTAGCCATGACTAAGTGTCTTTGGTCTTGAATTCTATGAAATAAGTAAAGTAGAACCAAGCACGCAGTTAGTGAGCGGATAAAAAACCTTGGGGGATATATTATGTCTTTACTAACAGAAGAACACGAGGAGATTCGAAGGGCAGTCCGTAAATTCACGGATGAAGAGATAGTTCCGATTGCACAGGAATTAGATCGTGAGCAGAAAGAAATACCACAGAGAATTATAAAAAAGATGGCGGAGCTTGGGTATTTTGGTCTAATATTTCCACCTGAGTACGATGGAGTAGGAATGGACTACATAAGCATGGCCATTGTGGCTGAAGAGCTGAGCCGCGGGTGGCTGAGCGTGGGGAGTGTTATGACAAGAAGCATTATTACGGGTGTTCTCCTCCTTGCACACGGAACAGAAGAACAGAGGGAAAAATACCTTCCCGGAATTGCAAGAGGAGAGATTATGACTGCCGCCGCTTTTACAGAACCCGATGCAGGCTCAGACACGGGAGGGATGAAGATGCGCGCAATCAAAAAGGGGAACGGCTACGTTCTAAACGGAGAAAAGACATGGTGTACATTTGCAAACCGTGCGCATATCCTCACAGTTATTGCCCGCACAGACCCAGACCCAAAAAAAAGACACAGAGGTCTCAGCATATTCCTCGTAGAGAAGGAGCCAGGCGATATTATAAAACATCCCAATATCTCCGGTGAGCCCATTCCCACAGTTGGGTATCATGGAATGCGCTCTTATGCCCTGAGTTTCGATGAGTGTTATGTTCCTGCGGAAAACCTAATCGGAATGGAGGAAAATAAAGGGTTCTATCAACTAATGTCTACATACGAATCTGCAAGGATTCAAACGGCAGCCCGTGCCGTCGGTGTTGCGCAGGCCGCATTTGAGGCCGCGCTCAAGTACTCAAAAGAACGCGTCCAATTCGACCAGCCTATATGCAATTTCCAGGCAATTAGGATGAAACTCTCCGAAATGGCGACGAAAATTCAGGCGGCAAGACAGCTTGTCCACTACGCCTGTTCTATGAAAGACGAGGGTAAGCGCTGTGACCTTGAGGCCGGAATGGCAAAGGTATTTTCCGCCGAGATGGTGGAATATGTTACAAGAGAGGCTATGCAGATTTTTGGAGGCTACGGATACTCTAAGGAATATCCGGTCGAGAGGTTCTGGCGAGACGGAAGGGTAATCAGCATATTTGAAGGCACAAGTGAGATTCAGCATGAGGTCATAGCAAGGCGCCTTCTTGAACTGAGCTAAAGACAACCCTTAAAAAATAGCCACGAATGAATACGAATATAAGAAATCAGAATACAGGAGTCAGAATACAGAATGAGGAATACTTCTTTAACTCCTCTATTCTGCTTTCCGATTATTTCATTTGCGCCAATTCATGGCTAATTAACAATTAAGGAGGAAACTGATCGTGTTTGTTTTAGATGGAGGGAAAAGAGTCGTTGTTCCAAGAACAGAACTAACATATCCAGGGCACAACTTAAAACTTCACCAAAATGCAGCTGACCCTGTAAAATCTCCAGTTGACCATGTGATGGCAGACCTTGAAGATGCATGTCCTTATGAATTTAAGGGCGACAAAAGCAGACAGGTAATGGTTGAGGCACTCAACAACATAGACTTTGGGAAAAAGGTTGTGACTGTAAGACCCAATAATCTTCGCTCCGAGTTCTTCTACGGCGATATGGAGGCTGTAATGAGCGGTGCGGTGGATAAGTTCCACGGTGTAATAATCCCTAAAGTCCATGGACCTGAAGATATAAAATTAGTTTCGGATTTACTTGATGAACTTGAAGCAAAATACGGATGGAAAACCAAGGTTGCAATTGAATCTCTTATAGAAAGGCCGCATGCACTTGAGCACGCCTTTGAAATTGCAACAGCATCCCCAAGGATGGCAGGGCTTATATTCGGAATTGCAGATTATACGGCAGAACTAGGAGGGGATCCCGACCTGCTCTTAGATAGACAGAATGAGATTTTTTATTATGAGAAAAAGGTCACAGTTACTGCGGCAAAGGCGGCGGGGCTTCATGCAATTGACAATGTTTATCTGAGAATCTGGAGAAAGGACGACCCGCCTGAGGTAGTAAAAAAGATTGACGAAGGACTTCGAAGAAAAAACGAAGGCGCGGCAGCCATTGGAATGGACGGTACGTGGATAATTCATCCACAGCAGGCTCAGATCGCAAATGAGTGCTACACCCCGACAAAGAAGCAGATTGAAGAGGCAAAGCACCAGCTTGATTTCTACCATGCACAGGGCGGGGGCTCCATGTTTGACCCGAAAACCGGACAGATGATAGATGAAGCCACGGCAAAGATAGCCCTTATGAGAATATCCAAAGCCTATATGGCGGGATTGGTTGATAAAGAATACGTTGACTCAATGGCAGAGAAGAGTAAATCAATTACCGGCTATGACATACGCCGAGCAGGAGAGAGAAAATAATACTTATTAAACATCTCTAATCCAAAGGACTTTCTCAGACTTTTTATTCTAATTCCTTATCTCTCTTTCTAACTCCCAAGGAATGTCTCCTAGGAATAAGCATTAATCTGCGTCCTGTATCAATCCACTCAACTTGAGATTTAGGTTTAAGTCTATATTTTATTCTAAACCTTTTCGGAAATAGTTCCTGTTGCCATCTTACTTTTTCCTTACGCTACTCTGTTTTGCGTTCAGCAACTTGCGATTGCATTTGCTTGATTACTTCTGAGGCAAATCAATTAAAACGAAACGGTCGGCAGAATATAAATAATCTTCTCCACTTTCATTAATTATATGTAAATCTCCGTCTGCTGTGGCGTCATCATCGAGCAGCACAGGATAAATCTTGTACAACTCCAATGAAGCTGAATAACCAGAATTGTCAACACAAACAGCAAATAATGATTTAGCTTTCTTACCTATACTGTATGCTTCATACCAATGCACTTCGGTAGTACGGTATCCTACCAGTAGAGAGGCGAACTTTAGCAATTCCTTTCAGCAAGGTAAGTATAAAACAAAATATGAATGATGCAAGGTTGCTGATTATTATACAATAAGCGTCCCTTTCAGATCAACCGAGAGGTACAACAAAACACATTTCCCTTCCCCAACTTTTCAGATAAAATTAGTTTTGACTGAATTATCAATTTTAAAGCGGAGGAGAAGTCCATGTCTTCAAAACTCGAGGAAAAGCCGAAAAAGCAGATTAAAGACAAGCCCTGGATTATGAGGACTTATGCGGGACATACAACGGCAAAGGCATCAAATGAACTGTTCAGAAAAAATCTCGCAAAGGGGCAGACGGGGCTTAGCGTCGCATTTGATCTTCCAACGCAGACCGGATACGACTCAGACCATCCAATTGCCGAGGGTGAGGTCGGAAAGGTAGGCGTCCCGATTTGCCACATTGAAGATATGGAAGCGCTCTTTTATCGGATTCCAATAGAGAAGATGAACACATCAATGACGATTAATGCCACCGCAGCATGGCTTCTTTCTCTATATATTGCGGTTGCCGAAAGGCGCGGGATAAATACCCTTGAGCTTCAAGGAACCACACAGAACGACATACTTAAAGAATACCTATCCCGTGGAACCTATGTCTTTCCTCCAAAGCCATCTATGCGCCTTATTTCGGATATGATTGTCTATACGTCTAAGAAGGTCCCTAAATGGAACCCGATTAATATATGCAGCTACCATCTTCAAGAGGCGGGAGCCACACCCGTACAGGAGATTGCATTTACGCTTGCAAACGCAATTGCTGTACTTGATGCGGTTCGTGAAAGCGGTCAGATTCCGGAAGAGGAATTCCCTCAGATAGTAGAGCGTATATCCTTCTTTGTAAACGCCGGGATTCGGTTCATTGAGGAGATGTGCAAGATGAGGGCGTTTACCGAGATGTGGGATGAGCTTACTCTGAAGCGATACGGAGTCAAAGATGAGAAATATCGCCGATTCAGATACGGCGTTCAGGTAAACTCGCTTGGGCTTACAGCACAGCAGCCTGAGAACAATATTGCAAGAATACTCCTTGAAATGCTCGCCGTAACCCTGAGCAAAAACGCCCGCGCAAGAGCGATTCAGCTCCCGGCATGGAATGAAGCCCTCGGACTCCCCCGTCCATGGGATCAGCAGTGGTCGCTCAGATTCCAGCAAATTCTAGCTTATGAAACAGACCTTCTTGAATACCCCGACATATTTGACGGCTCTCCTGTGATTGAGGCAAAGGTCAGAGAACTCAAAGAGGCCGCATGGAGGGAGGTTGAGAAAATACAAGAGATGGGCGGAGCGCTCTCAGCGGTTGAAAAGGGATATATGAAGATGGCTCTTGTTATGTCACACGTCGAGCGCATCCGAGCAATTGAGACCGGAGACATAAAAATCGTTGGGGTTAACTGCTTTACCGAAACCGAACCGTCGCCACTTGTAGGTTCGGTTGAAGAATCAATACAAAAGGTTGACCAAAGCGTTGTAAAAGAGCAGATAGAAAGGCTAAGGGCTTTTAAGGCAAAGAGGAAAAAAGAAGCCGTTAAGGATGCCCTTCGTGAACTTGATGAAGCCGCCAGAAGCGGGACAAATATTATGCCCGCATCAATTCGATGTGCCCATGCCGGGGTTACAACGGGTGAGTGGACAGATACACTTCGGTCGGTATTTGGCGAATACAGAGCGCCAACTGGAACTACTATTTCTCTTAAGGAAGAAACAGAAGAAATTAGGCTTATAAGGGATGAGGTAAAAGCACTTAGAGAAAAACTGGGACGACCGCCTAAGGTGCTGATTGGAAAACCAGGTCTTGATGGCCACTCAAACGGAGCCGAACAGATAGCAGTCCGGGCAAGAGACGTGGGGATGGAGGTGCTATACCATGGAATCCGCCTTACACCCGAGGAGATTGTTGGTACCGCGGAGGAGGAGAATGTAGATATTATTGGGCTTAGCATTCTCTCCGGCTCCCACGATACGGTCATTCCAAAGATTATGAATCTCCTTAATGAAAAGGGGCTTGCGGATATACCCGTTGTCGCAGGAGGGATTATTCCGGATGACGATGCGAAACTCCTCATTGATGCCGGAATAAAGAGGGTCTATACACCCAAAGATTATTCATTGAACAGAATCATGCGTGACATCGTGGAGATTGTTAAAGAGTCAAGTAGTATTAGTTGAAGAATTCGTCCTTGATTCTTCCGTCGGTTGTCTTAGAATCAACCGCGAAGCTCGTACTATATACCTTCAATCATCATTTATTCTGCTAATCAATAAAGCGGGAATGGGATGAGATACAAGATACTAATTTTGGTTTTAGTCACACTAATAATCTCATCTAGCATCCTCCTAGCAAGGATTGTTATCCCCCCGATCAGTGGACCGATTATAAAAAAAGATCTCAGTTTTTATTCCAGAGCTAATCAATCCAGCTACAGGTGGCAGAGATGAAAAGGCTCGAGAGTTTATTGATGTTTTAAGAAACGATCTTCTCAATGCCGCACTTTTTGACGTACATGATGGTAGCGGAATCAATGTAGAGAGGGAGGGAGATATTAACATTCAACCATTTTTCGATGCTGGTGCCGAAGCACTCATAATGGGTAAGTATCAATCTTCAGGAGATACAATAACGGTTGCATTAAGGCTTTTTGATGTCGCGCAGGAAAAAGAGCTTATCGGGAGGTCTTACGAGGCCCCTCCGGGAACAGTGAGATGGGCTGCCCATAGGTTTGCAAGCACAGTTATGAAGGAGCTTACAGGAATAGATGGGTTTTTTTAATTCAAAAATCGTTTTTGTCTCGGGCACTGAGCAGAATAAAGACCTATTCATAATGGATTATGATGGGTATAACGTAAGACGAATTACAAACCACCATTCGCTTATTCTTTCACCGGATTGCTCACCCGATGGATCAAAGATAGTCTTCAACTCCGATAAAGTATGGAATCAGGATATATACGTGCTCAGCCTTCTTCCAAAAATAGAAGAGAAGAGACTTATACACACCGGCAGATTGGCGCAAACCGCCGTGTGGTCTCCGGACGGAAGGAAAATAGCCTATAGCAGTGGAGATAGCGACATATTCGTGGCAAAATGCGGATGGAAGCGGGGCTGTAAATCTCACCAATCACCCTGCGATAGACGTTTCCCCCACATGGTCTCCCGATGGAAAACAAATCGCCTTTGTTTCTGATAGGAATGGGGAGCTTCAGATTTATGTGATGAACTCCGACGGCAGTAATCTAAGAAGGATTACCTCAGGAGGCTACAGCACCGATCCATCTTGGTCCCCCAATATCGATGTGAACAAGATAGCGTTTGTAAGAGTAGAAGGGGCTGAAGCGAATATTTATACCATAAACACTGATGGATCGGATGAGCAGAGACTGACTTCAGGTTCAGGGAGAAATGAAAATCCATCATGGTCTCCGGACGGGCATTATATAGCCTTCAGCTCGACAAGGAACGGAGCCGAGAACATTTATATAATGTATTTTAATGGAGAGAACCAAAGGCTGCTGACCAAAGGCGGCGGCAAGTCATTTCCAACCTGGTGCAGGTGATTATCTTGGAATTGCTATTCATTCCCTTCCGACTTTACTACAGCAATAGTATATTTATTGAGATTGATGTATTTCCTAGCCACTCTAATCACGTCGTTCCGAGTTATAGAGTAAATTTGATTTGGATAGCGTTTGTACTCATCCCACCCGATTCCATAAAGCTCGTCAAAAGCTATCTTTGC
The DNA here is from genome assembly GCA_040289575.1 of Candidatus Dadabacteria bacterium. Taxonomy (GTDB): domain Bacteria; phylum Desulfobacterota_D; class UBA1144; order Nemesobacterales; family CSP1-2; genus PSLL01. The sequence continues at coordinate 17,323 of PSLL01000014.1, forward strand.
GGCTTGAGATGAGTTCTGCTGAAGCCCTATCTCAAAGTTTCCTACAAGATAATTCTGAGCGCGTTTAAGCTCATCTTCGGTTATTCCATCCTTTAGAATAAGGGCGAGTTGTTCTTTTATTCCCACAACCGCCTCATTCTCCTTCTCCGGGGTGCATGCTATATAGACACCGAAGAACCCTGGTTCAAGTCCAAACGTGAGAAATGAGGTTACCGTATAGGCAAGGCTTTTCTTATCCCTGAGTTCTACAAAGAGCCTTCCTCCCTGCCCTGAGAGGACAGCATTTAATACCTCAAACGGATACTGGTCCGGATCTCGAAGTGTTGGGGCTTGAAAACCGAGTACTATGTGGGTTTGGGCCTTCTCTTTCTGATCAAATGTCGCCATTCTTACGCTATCCGGAGGGGGCTCGGGTTTGACATGAGGCGGAGAGAAGCCCTTTTTCTCCATCCTTCCAAAATACCTCTCTACCATGTTTAAGGCTTCGCTTTCATTTACATCTCCCACGATAGCAATAACCATGTTCTCAGGACGGGTATATTCTCTATAAACCTTGATTAAATCATCCCTACTGATTTTGGCTACGGTCTCCTTTGTTCCAAGAACATTGAGTCCATAGGGATGGCTTTGATAGAGTGTCTTTAAAAAGAGATTTATTGCAACCCTTACAAGATTATCCCCTTCACGGTTTATATCCGAAATGATATCCCTCCTTGCACGCTCTATCTCCTGCGGGGTAAAAGACGGATTTAAAACGACATCGGAGAATATATCCATCGCCTTATCAAAGTTCCTGCTCAGCGCCTCAACCGTTACCCCGAAGCTGTTCCTTCCCGAAAACCCTTTGACCTCACCCGCAATAGATTCGATTTGTTTTGCAATATCCTCAGCGCTTCTTGTCGTCGTGCCCCGTGTAAGGGTCTCAGATATAAAATTAAAAATTCCGTTATTATCACTCCTCTCAAACCTCACTCCCCCTAGGAAAGCAGCTCGGGCAGCAAATAGGGGTACAGAGTGGTTTCCCTTTATGAGAACGGTGGCGCCATTTTTAAGAACAATTCTCTTCACGTCTTTTGACGACTCGAATGACAAAGAACTGAGTTCTTTCTCAATCGCCTTGGCTGAAGCATCGGCTATTTCAGATATTTCTCTATCGCCTATCGTCACCCTTCCCGTAGGAAGAAGAAATCCTACCGTCAGATTTGAGTTCTTAAAATACCTCCTTGCCACTCGAATTATGTCTTCCTGAGTTACCTGAGAAACCCTATTTAGATACTCGCCTTCATACCTGTAGTCCCCGGCTTCCACCTCATAGTAGCCGAGCTTTTGAGCCTGTCCCTGCATGGTCTCTTTGGCATATATAGAATCGCTCTCTATATTGACCTTGGCCTTTGAGAGTTCTTCAAAGCCCACAGGCTCGTATTTTAGTCTGTATGTCTCCTTTATAATCTCTGATAAAGCCTCTTTCGCCTTCCCGGGATCGAGGGTTCCACCTATGTTAAAGAGACCCGGATATTTTGGCGTAAAGGAATACGAATAAATGGTATTTACAAGCCCCTTTTCCTCTTTTACACGTCTGTAGAGTCTCGAGCTATCTCCACTGCCAAGAATGTTTGAAATTACATCGAGCACAGGGGTATCTTCATTTTTTACATCTGGTATGTGAAAGGCAAGAGAAAAATATCCTTCCTGTATATTCTTATCAAATACAAACGCCCTTATTTCTTTCTGAACAGGCTCATTCAGGATAACACAACTGGGAAGCGGTTTTGATTTCAGATCGCCAAAGGTCTCTTTGATTCTTGATATAACCCTGCGTGAATCAAAATCGCCCACTACGACAAGCACCATATTATTCGGTGAATACCATTTCTTATAAAAGTTCGTTATCTTTTCCCTCGTAAAGCTCTTTACGCTCTCATCAGTTCCTATGACGGGTCTTTTATAAGGATGAACCGTATAGGCTTCGGCAAAAAGTCTTTCACTGAGATTACGCGATGGCGTATCTTCGCCGCGTCTGATCTCTTCGAGTATGACCTCGAGTTCCTTTTTTAGCTCTCCGGGGTCGAATGTAGAATTTGCAACTGCATCTGATAGTACATCGAGTGCAGTGTCAAGAAACCTGCTTGCAATTACCACGTAGTAGACCGTCTCGTCAAAAGAAGTAAAGGCATTAATATCCCCGCCGTCGCCCTCAATGACCCTCGCTATCTCTCCAACGCCTCTCCTCTGGGTACCTTTAAAAAGCATGTGCTCATGAACGTGGGCAAGGCCGTATTCGCCGGGTTCCTCGCATGCGCTTCCCACCTTAACCCAGACATTTACAGCTACCACCGGGGCAGAATGGTTCTCCTCTAAGAGCACTGTAAGACCGTTTTCAAGTTGGAATTTCATAACACCCTTATCAACACTTGACTGAGACTCACGAACATCCTCCATAGATATATCTCCGGATTTCCTCATTTCAACAGCCATTCTCTTCTCCTCTAACAAAGATGTGAGTATCATTATACCTGAGAGAAGCATATAGAAATATCGCATAAGAACCCCCTGATAATACCCTTCTAAGAAACGGATTATGCAGATTTGAACAACATATCAATCTTTATATTCTCTTCTTTCGAATAAGAAACCCTAGGAACGACCCACCGAGTCGCCCATGGGATTTATCTATCTAAATTCAGGCAACAAACTAAGATAAACCGAACTACCCTAAAATATTCCTCTAAGGAATCTCTTTAGGGTTCATATCTTCAGAGGCCTTTGACTTTTCTTTAAACTGCCTGACTATATAGAACACAAGCCCGGCTAAGCAATAGAGATAAACCCCTAAAAGCACCGTAATCTCCGGATTCGTGATTAGAGCCGCAATTATAATTGCCGCGACGACGAGCAGGTTAAAGATATTCATCCGTCTAAATCCCAGGCTCTTCCAGTAGGGAACATCGCTTACCATAAGAAGTCCTACAAAAGGAGCAGCGATTAAATAAAACCACATCATCCTCTCATCGGGCGAAATCCTAAATTCAGAGAGGAGAAAGATTGGAGAGAACATGAGTCCAGCCGCAACGGGGCTTGGAAGCCCTACAAAGCCAGACCGGTTTCCAGCCTCAAACTGAACGTTAAACCTCGCGAGTCTAAGAGCCGTGCACACTACGTAGAACAAAACCACCATAAGACCCGGCTTTCCGGAATCCATAAGACTCCAGACATAGACCAATATGCTTGGAGCAAGACCGAAAGAAACCAGATCAGAGAGTGAGTCATAAGAAAGCCCAAATCTGGTCTGGGACTTAAGGATCCTCGCTATTTTTCCATCAACTAGATCGAGAAGCCCGGCAATCCCAATAAAGGCAGCAGACAGCCAGAACTTTCTGTAAACCCATTCAGATGAGACATCCTGAACCTCGCGGAAGACCGCAATTTGAATTGAAGTTATAATTGAAAGAAGTCCAAAAGAAAGGCTAGCAGTTGTAAAAAGATTAGGCAAAACCGGCACCATCTTCTGCCGCTTTGATTTTTTCTTCTTCATTTACCCTCTCCTTTGAGCCAACCTATTATTGTCTCGGCACCTCTTATTTTATCTCCAACGCTTATCGAGACCTCACATCTAAGTGGTAGATAAATATCTACCCTTGAGCCGAACTTAATCATACCAAATCTTTCACCTTTTTGAAGCGAGTCGCCAATCGAGATGTAAGAAACAATCCTTCGGGCAATAAAACCCGCAACCTGAACAACCACTATTTGATCTCTATCTTCGGTCTCAATAAGTATTGCGAGCCTCTCGTTCTGGGCTGATGCACGCCTCGCATCGGCTATATGGAAGCTTCCGTGTATGTATTTGGTGCCGACTACCTTCCCCGACACAGGAAATCTGTTTATGTGACAGTCAGTAATGGATAAAAAGATACCCACTCGCTTCATCTCCCGGTTTAAAAAACTCTCTTCAACCGAATTTTCAACCTCTACTACCCTGCCGTCTGCAGGAGAAACCACAGCGTAAGGGTCTTGAGGAACGGTTCTCTCCGGGTCTCTAAAAAAATAGATGATAAAGCACGTAACTATGGCAAGGATAATTGATAAGGTATTAAAACCAAAGAGCGCCGTAACCCATGCAAGAAGCCCACATATACCTATGTACGGAAGCCCCTCAATAGCTATCTTACTTCTCGGATTTGTCATTGTAAGTATTCAGCCATGATAAAATAAGGGCAGGTTTCAAACCTGCCCTTACAAAGTAATTTAATCACCGATCAGGATATCACAAACTCTATTTTCGGTGTAGACCCTCAGCCCATCAGTTCTTCGTCTTATCAACGAGCCTCTGCTTAAATAGAGAGCTCATCATCTCCCGGAGCCTTCGCCCAACCTCCTCAATTTGATGCCCCTCGCCCCTTCTGAGAAGGGCATTATACACAGGGCGTCCCGCCCTATTTTCAATTATCCACTCCCTTGCAAACTCCCCCGACTGAATCTCTTTGAGTATTCGTTTCATCTCTTGTCTTACGGACTCACTTACAATCCTCGGTCCCCTCGTTATATCCCCATATTTTGCCGTATCGCTTATTGAATAGCGCATATTAGAGATTCCGCCCTCATATATCAAATCCACTATAAGCTTGACCTCATGCAGACATTCAAAATAAGCCATCTCAGGGGGATAACCAGCTTCAACCAGAGTCTCGAACCCCGCAAGGATTAAAGCTGTCAGCCCCCCACACAGAACACACTGCTCACCAAAGAGGTCTGTTTCGGTTTCATCCTTAAATGTAGTCTCAATTATTCCCGCGCGCCCGCCCCCGATTGCTCCGGCATAGGCAAGGGCGATCTCTTTCGCCTGCCCCGTCGCATTCTGATGAACGGCAATAAGCATAGGAACACCGCGCCCCTGTGTAAATTCACTTCGAACCGTGTGACCAGGAGCCTTTGGAGCCACCATAAAAACATCTACATTCGGTGGGGGAACAATCTGTCCAAAATGGATATTGAACCCATGACCAAATACAACCGCATCCCCCGGATTGAGATTACCTGCAATATGGTGCGAATAAATCTCAGGCTGGGCCGAATCTGGAGCAAGAATCATTACGATATCCGCCCACTTGGCAGCCTCATCTAGAGTGAGAACCTTAAACCCAGCGTTCTTAGCCTTTTCCCAACTATTTCCACCCTCTTTCAGCCCAACCACTACATCCATACCGCTGTCCCTTAGGTTCTGGGCATGGGCGTGTCCCTGACTTCCATAGCCGATTATTGCGATCTTTCTCGACTTTAATTTCTCTACATTCGTATCCTTATCATAGTAGACCTTCATGTATCTCCCTCCTTTTTATTATTGTAGCTCTGAATCTCCCTTGCCATTGCAACAACACCAGTGCGGGCAATCTCCTTTATCCCCATAGGCTTTAGAAGCTCAATAAATGCATTAACCTTGTCCCTATCCCCTGTAAGCTCCAGTGCATAAGACCTAGGCCCCACATCTATTACCTTTGCCCTAAATATATCTGCCATCCTAAGTATCTCAGCCCTACTCTCCTGTGTAGCCTCCACCCTTATAAGCACCATCTCCCTCTCAACACTTGTCAACTCAGTAAGGTCTTGTACCTTTATAACACTTATCATGTTGTTGAATCTCTTTATAATCTGCTCTATTATCCAATCCTCCCCGCTTGTGACCAGGGTTATTCTTGATGTTGTTGGATCAAGGGTTTCTGCAACACATAGACTCTCAATATTAAATCCCCTTGCGCTAAAGAGTCCCGCTATCCTCGCTAGAACCCCTGGCTCGTTATCCACGAGAATCGAAATTGTATGCCTCACGACCAGAAGACCTCCGTTTAGGAATTAGAAAATCTAACATACAACTATGTCATATCCGCAGGCTCAAGTATCATCTCATTCATTGCTCCTCCAGGAGCGATCATCGGATACACCATCTCTTCATAGTCTACAACCACTTCAATGAGTACCACGCCCTCCGTATAAAGCCCCTCTTTCAGGGTCGCTTCAAGGCGATCGGGCCTTGTAACCCTGAGTCCTTTAGCACCAAACGACTCGGCAAGCCTTACAAAATCGGGAAGCACCTCAAAATGGGACGCCGAGTAGTTTTTATTGAAAAACAGCGTCTGCCACTGCCTCACCATTCCATGATGCTCATTGTTTATAAGAATGATCTTTAAGTCCATGTTATTCTCAACAGCTGTGGCAAGCTCCTGCATATTCATCTGAAAGCTCCCATCACCCGAGACACATATTACCATTTCATCAGGACGAGCGAACTTCGCACCAATCGCTGCAGGAAAACCGAATCCCATTGTGCCAAGCCCGCCCGATGTGATGTGTGTTCTCGGACGGTTGAATTTATAGAACTGAGCAACCCACATCTGATGCTGACCGACATCGGTTACGATTATGGCATCCCCTCTTGTAACCCTCCAGAGTGTATCTATAAGAAACGAGGTCATTATCTTGTCCCCATTCTGCCTATATGTAAGAGGGTGCTCGCGTCCCCACTGCTCTATCCTTCCGAACCACTCCCTTCTATCCACCCTAAAATCAGGGGGAATAAGCTCAAGCATCTGCTTAAGAACCTGTTTTGCATCCCCTACAATTGGACAGTGAACGCGTATGTTCTTATCAATCGTCGAGGGGTCAATGTCTATATGAACAATCTTTGCATTTGGAGCAAACTTGGGAAAATTCCCACCTGTGGCTCTATCATCAAACCTCGCTCCGATTGAGATAATCAGGTCGCTTTCATGCACAGCCATATTTGCCTTGTATGAGCCGTGCATCCCCAGCATACTCATAAAATACGGGTCATCGGCAGGGTATGCGCCGAGTCCCATCAGTGTAAGCGCAACAGGAACCTTAATCCTGTGAACAAATTCTATGAGTTCCGGTGTAGTCCCAGACCATATAAGACCACCGCCTCCAAAGAGCACAGGCCTCTTCGCCGAGAGAATCATCTCAACTGCGCGTTTTATCTGGCCTATATGGCCCTTAGTTGTCGGCTTATATCCTCTTAGGTTAATCTCACCCGGAATCTCAAACTCATCCTCCCCAATTAGAACATCCTTAGGCATATCAACAAGAACAGGGCTTGGCCTTCCCGTACAGGCTATGTAGAACGCCTCTTTCATTGCGCGTGGAAGGTCTCTGGTTTTTCTTACAAGGTAGTTGTGCTTTGTGCAGGGGCGAGTTATTCCTATATGGTCTGCCTCCTGAAACGCATCGCTTCCGAGATATGGCGTCGGAACCTGTCCGGTAAAGACAACAACAGGGGATGAGTCCATCTGAGCCGTAGTAATCCCCGTAACGGTGTTTGTTGCGGCAGGACCGGATGTAACAAGTACAACTCCGGGTTTCCCAGAAGCCCTTGCATAACCGTCTGCCATATGGGTTGCTCCCTGCTCGTGCCTTGCAAGAATGTGCTTTATGACATTCGTATACTTGGGCATAACATCGTATACCTTCAATACGTAGCCCCCTGGCAATCCAAATATTATATCTACTCCTTCATGAATTAGCGTTTCAAAAAACATTTGCGCGCCGATCATTCTTGCCATTTGAGTTTCCCCCGTAATTTTAGTTCACAGCCCTCTCAGCCCATGAGATGTAGGCTATGGATTACCAACTATGGACCATAGAGTTTTTATAGACTTTTTCTGACCCTTCTTATCTTCTCTTCCATCTTATCTTTAAGAACAAGCTTTGTCTTCTTTAATCTCTTAACCTCCAGTTCCTCATCAACGGAGAGAGAACCCTTTGTCTCTAACTCTTTTACTGCATTATCTAGCCTTCTATGTTCAGCATATAACCTTTTGAACTCCTCATCTCCTTGAAGTAATCTCTCAATTATCTCTGATTCCTTCATTTTTATCATACCTCTCTATAGATTTCAGCCTCTGGTTTTCTTAAATATTGAGGAGCTAAGGTTGATGGATCATCCCTCTGGCCTCCTCTTAATTTTCGGGCGCCGATAAGGGCAGAATTTGAAGCCCTAGGGAAATTAAGGGTTAGAGGACAAAAAAGCGCAATTTCTCCTAAAACGCTCATAAATAAATCCCTATAAAGCAACGCTCCGTCTCCTATGAAAACGGTTCTTTCTCGTATAATCTTACAAAGCTCCTGAGGAGAAATGAGAATATCACTCGAGGTTCTAACAATATTCCCTTCGGAGAATCTAAAAAACGCCGCAAACACCTCTTTCTTTTTCGCATCTATTATAGAACATATAGGAAAATTTGTAAAAATATTCATAGCAAGGGCCTCAAGAGAGGAAACACCGACCAGAGGAATACCCAGTGAAAAGGCAAGTCCTTTTGCAGTCGAGAGTCCAACCCTCAGTCCCGTGAATGAGCCGGGGCCAATTGATACCGCTATTCCCTTGATCTCCTTTTTCCCTATTCCAATTTCTCCCATGAGCCAATCTATCGCGGGAATAATCCTTTCAGAGTACACAGGGCCAAGATTTAGAAAAAGCTCCCCTAAGACCCCGTTGTTGTTCATAAAAGCTATGCTTCCTGCGTGGGTTGAGGTTTCAATTCCCAGGAGTTTCATATCTACTTCCAGAAGAGTATAACACGGATTGGGCAAATTATTTAGTCACAGATTAACACAAATGGGCATGAATGAAAAGAAGCTCGGTTTTTATTCCTTTGAGACTAAAATCTCTGTATTTGTACATCCCCTACATTTTTTGACTTCTCTTTTCCAAGGCGATCAATCTCTGCCGCCCTTGCATCGGCTCCTGAGGTGATGCCGCTGATCCTCAGCGCGAGATCATCCTTATTTGTCGCCTGTCTCATCGCCTCGTCATAAGAGATTAACCCCTTTTTATACAGATCGAATAGACACTGGTCAAATGTCTGCATACCATAGTATAAGTTCCCCTCTTCGATAGCGGTTCTGATCTCTTTTGTCCTTGCCGGATCCGATATGAGTTCTTTAATTCTCGCAGTGGCGATTAATATCTCAGCGGCAGGAACCCTTCCCTTTCCATCGGCCATTGGCACCAACCTCTGAGAGATTATAGCCCTTAAAACCTGAGAGAGTTGGTACCTGATCTGATTCTGTTGATTTGGCGGGAACGCTGCAAGTATTCGGTTAATGGTCTCCTGGGCATCGAGTGTATGGAGTGTTGTAAGAACCAGATGGCCTGTTTCGGCAGCGGCTATAGCAATCTCCATAGTCTCAAGGTCCCGCATCTCACCAACTAGTATCACATCCGGATCCTCTCTTAAAGAAGCCCTAAGGGCATTTGAAAAAGAGAGAGTATCAATTCCCACCTCACGCTGGTTAATATAGCTCTTTTTATCGCTATGTAGATACTCAAGCGGGTCTTCAATTGTGATTATGTGCCTTGAGCGAGTCGAGTTTATATAATCTACAATTGCGGCAAGTGTAGTAGATTTACCGCTGCCCGTTGTTCCCGTAACGATCACCAAACCACGCTCCTCTTGAGCGATCTTCTCAAACACAGGTGGAAGGTTAAGATCGAAGAAATTCCTTATATTGTATGGAATAGCCCTTATAGCTATTGCCGGCGTTCCCCGCTGTTGAAATATATTGACCCTGAAACGCGAAAGCCCGGAGATACTATATGCAAGGTCCATCTCATTAGATTTCTCAAACTTCTCTCTCTGACGTGCGTTCATCATAGAGAGGGCTATATTTTTCATATCCTCGTCTGAGATCCTAGGGGCATCCTTTAAGAAAACCAGCTTTCCATCTACTCTAAAAACCGGACTGCAATTAACCTTGAGATGCACGTCTGAAGCCCCTACTCTAAGTGCTCCCTTGAGGATATCATCAATACTTATCTTAGCCATCTAACTCTCCTCAGACCTTATTTCCTTTATAAGACCGCGCTTTGAGAGAATCTCCTCCCTAATCTTTCCCATAATCTCAGGATGTTCCTTCAGGAATATCCTTGTGTTCTCCCTTCCTTGCCCAAGCCTCTCACCATTATATGAGAACCATGCCCCGCTTTTTTCTATTGTCTTTAAACTAGAACCTATATCAATCAACTCACCTTCTTGAGAGATCCCCGTACCGAAAAGAATATCAAACTCGGCTTCTTTAAAAGGAGGGGACACCTTGTTCTTTACCACCTTTACCCTAACCCTGTTTCCCGAAACCTCCTCTCCATCTTTTACAGAGCCGATTCTTCTTATATCAATTCTCACAGAGGCATAGAATTTGAGCGCCGTCCCTCCGGTTGTAGTCTCAGGGTTCATATAAGAAGGAACCCCAATCTTCATTCGCGTCTGATTTACAAAGATCACAATGGTTTTGGATTTGCTAACGGTAGCGGTAATCTTTCTCAGGGCCTGAGACATAAGCCTTGCCTGAAGCCCAACGTGGGCATCCCCCATCTCACCCTCGATCTCTACCCTTGGAGTAAGCGCCGCGACCGAATCCAAAACTATCACATCCACCGCGCCGCTCCTCACAAGCGTATCAACAATCTCAAGCGCCTGCTCCCCAAAGTCAGGCTGTGAGATAAGGAGGTCATCCACTTTGACGCCTAGTCTCCTGGCATAATTTATATCAAGCGCATGCTCGGCATCAATAAACGCGGCAATGCCACCCAGTTTCTGAGATTCGGCTATTGCGTGAAGGGCAAGAGTGGTTTTTCCAGAGGCCTCGGGGCCAAATATCTCCACTATTCTCCCCCTGGGAAAACCCCCAACGCCAAGGGCAATATCTAACCCTATCGAACCCGTAGGAATTACAGATACCTCAGGGATTGGAGATTCAGTGCCAAGGCGCATAATTGCGCCCTTGCCGAACTGTTTCTCTATGGAAGATACGGCAAGTTCTATCGCCTTCTCTTTATTTACCTCTTTAGAAGAACCCTCTTTTGACATATCGTTTTATACCCCTAGCCCACAAATTATACACCACTTAGGATAAATTTCCTAATCCGGTCGAGGGCCGCTTCAGAGGATATGAGTTTTATCTCCTCCCTTGTGCCTCTGAACTGAAATCTTTGAGAGCTAATCCCCTTTTCATGAGAAATCCCTATGAAAACCATCCCTACGGGTTTTATCTCCGTACCGCCGCCTGGCCCTGCAATACCGGATATTGCAATGCCTATGTCCGAATGCGCGAGTTTTCTTATTCCAACAGCCATTGCCTCAACCACCTCTGAGCTTACAGCGCCTACAGATTCAATCAATTCTCTTGGCACTCCAAGAACCTCAATCTTAGATTCATTGCTGTATGATACGACTCCCCTTTCAAAGTAGTTTGAGCTTCCGGGGACATTAGTGATTCTGTTAGCAACAAGCCCCCCGGTGCATGACTCGGCAATGGCGAGGGTCAGTTTTTTTTGAGAGAGGAGCCTTCCAACGATCTCCTCAAGCATCGCCCCATCGGTGGAAAACACACACTCGCCTAATCTCGATGCAATCTCTTCTACAACCCCCGATACCAATTTTTCAGCCTCATCCTCGGTATCCGCATATCCGGAGACCCTTATATGAACCTCAGGGAAATGGGGCCTGTATCCAATCCTCATTCCGGCCCTTTCAATATCCCGAATCCTCTCGGCAACCTCCGACTCTCTGAGACCAAATGTCTTTACTATACGTGTTTTATATTTTTTTCTCTCTGTACTTCTCTGATCTAATTCAGGAATCACATAATCTTCTATCATAGCTTTAAACTCTTTTGGAACTCCGGGAAGAAAGAAAAATACTACCCCCCCTTTTTCAAATTGAAATCCTGGGGCAGTGCCCCAGAAGTTTTTGAGTACTTTTGACCCCTGCGGGATATAAGCCTGCTTCTTATTTATCTCAGAGAATCTGTATCCGCGCTCTCTGAACCTATTTTCTATCATATCTAGTGCAACACTGTTAAGCTCTAGTGGAACGCCGAGGAAACGAGAGGCAACCTCCGCCGTTAAATCATCGGATGTAGGACCAAGACCCCCTGAGACAATTACGGCCTGCGCCCTTCTCATGGCCGTTTTAAGTGCCTCTCTTATATCCTCTTCATCGTCTCCCACCGTTGTATGAAACCTGAGATCAAACCCAAGGCCTACGAGTTTCTCCGCCGCCCAGTGAAAGTTGGTATCAAGCGTCACGCCGCCCATTATCTCATCGCCTGTCATTATGATTTCTAATTTCATCTAACCAACTCCTAATAGAGTTTTTTACATTTATCCAAACAGCCTTATTAGAACCTGTAATATGACGTTTGAATAAACCCCCGCAATAACATCGTCTATTACAACCCCAAATCCACTGGACAGTCGCTCTGCTCTCCCTGCCGGAGGGGGCTTTATTATATCAAAGAATCTAAATAGAAGGAACCCCATAACTATGTTTCTTAAACTCGGCGGTATGAGAAACATCGTTACTAAGTACCCACAGACCTCATCCGCTACAACCTGCCCCGGATCGGTTTTCCCAAATATACACTCCGCTTCAGCCGAGGCCCATATAGAGATAATTGTAAATACGAGAAAAAACAAGATATAGACCAGTGTAGAGAAATGAGAGAGTAAATAAAAGAGCGCTATTGCTCCAAGAGTTCCTGCAGTCCCCGGTGCAAGAGGCGAGTATCCCAGATAAAAAAATGTCGCAATGGCCTGCGCGATCCATCTTTTCACCTATCAGAGCACTCCTTCAATCTCAAGAAGCTTCTTCTTAATTCGGATTCCACATGAATATCCACCCAAGCCACTTGCTCCAACTACTCTATGACATGGGATGATTATTGGAATTGGATTCGTGCCGACTGCTTTGCCAACAGCCCTCGCAGCACTAGGGTTGCCGATTTCCTCTGCAATCTCGCCGTATGTCCTCACACTGCTGTATGGAATCCTTAAAAGCTCCCTCCACACTGAAACTTGAAACGGGGTTCCAGAAGATAAGTCCAGATCTGATTCAAACTCTTTTAAATCGCCTTCTATATAAAGCTTAATCTCCATCGCAGACTTTTTCGCCCTGCCGCCTTCTGTCAACCTGACCCCATTGAGACTATCAACAAACCGCTTGAACCTCTCTTCTCCAAATATGACCCTTGAGACACCCTTATTCGTATTGATAACAAAAACGTTTCCTAATATAGAGTCAAGATGAAAAAAATTATATGGATTCATAGGTCTTCTCCTTAGATTAATAATTCTCACAAAACCCCACTGGGTTGTCAAGAAACGATCTGAAAACTGGACACAACTAAGTAAAGATTTTTTCAGCCTCTTCTTTAAAACCTATAGAAGCATATAGCTTTATAATATCCTCTTTATTCATATTCTCCTTTATCTCGTAAAAATATGCCCCCATAAGATAGGTCATCACTATTAGCTTCTTTATCTCCACAATGTCTCTTATCCTAAACTCCTCCCACTCCAACACATCCTTCAAGAATTTAAATACTCCTTCTATCTTGCTCCTTTGGGAGTACCAAGAAAAATTGTGTAATAATATCGAGAATGGAGGTGAAAGAGATGAGAAAAAGCGGGAAAGAAAAGACAGTGTCTGGAATCGAAGAATGTTCTCAGTGGCTTGACAAGATGGTAGATGAAATCTATGAACGCATAGAAAAGGGAAAGCATCCATCATTTTCATTTCTTCTTGAGACTCTTCCTAACAAGCTTATGGATAGAGAAAGAGAGCGGTTTTTGGGACTTTCTGAGGACAGTCAAGCCAACGGTTTTTATACGAGGCAACTGAATCTATCTCTAGGGAAACTTAACCTTAGAGTACCGCGTGTGCGTCATGGCAAAGTATTTCGCCCTGCAATTTTACCGGCGCGATGGAAGAGGGTGGATAAGGACTACGAGCAACTTCTTCTGGCTATGCTTTCAAATGGTTATTCCTAGGCCCAGATGGAAAGGGCGCTTAAGACCTTAGGACTGCCTATGTCGTTTGAAGCCCTGGAAGATGCAAAAGCTCTTATTCGGGATCAACTAAGTTTTTACAAGACTCAATCGCTTGGGGGAGATTGGTTTGCAATATTTGTGGATGCGTTTGTGGGTAATGGGAAGATGCAGAACATTGCTCTTTTTGTAGCAGTTGGTGTAGATCTAGACGGGAGAAAACAGATTTTAGGGTTTTGGGTGGAAGTGTTTCAAGACCTGGTTAATCGTGGGGTTCACAGGGTTTTGATCTTTGTTACAGATGATTTTCCCGGTCTGCACGAGGTAATCCTTAAGGTGTTTCCCTACAGTGAGCATCAGCTTTGTCTTTTACATCTGGAGAGGAATCTACGCCGTGGTTTGAGCAAGGATGGATATAAGAGGGTAAGGAACGCACAGAACAAGGATGAGGGAGAGTCGGAATTTGAGAGGATATGTGAGATTATCGGAGAGGAAAAGCCTAAGTTAGCCTCTGTATTCAAAGAAAAATGTGGTCAGTACCTTGCGTTCTTAGGTTATCCGGAAGAGGTGAGAAAGCACGTTTATACAACTAATCCAGTAGAAAGTGTAAATGCGGGAATAGAACTTATGAGATTAGAGTTGGGGAGGATACTTCCCTTCATCGGATTGTCTTGAGGTAAATCTTTTTATTCAGGTTGTAAATCTTCAAGACAAGTGGTGGCAGAAGCCTGTGCCCGCTGTTGCCGGTTGCAACTCCAAGCTAAGACAGCTCTTTGCCTTGCGCTATGAATTGACAGAAGACCAGGAGGTGCTACACAATTTTTAGGGTAAGTCTCTGTATCCTCTTCTGTCTTGCTCATAGAATAGATTCGATTACTCCCTTCTTTTCTCATTCCATTAACCACACCAATCAACTTTTTTATTCCTCTTGTCTTTTATTCTTAAACCCTCAAGATATGTTTCTATGTCCATTGCTTTCCTCCTTTGGTAATTGTTAGACATTATACTAATACATCTTATTAAGATCTATCCAGTTTTCAGGAGAGAATAAATTGACAAAGACAAGACAGATTTGATACACTTTTCTCATAAGACAACAAAACAGTGATGTGAGATGAATGACAACACATCTAAAATAGCCGTCCTCATTGACGGGGAAAACGCACAGCCCAATCTACTCGGACACATTCTAAGCGAGGTTGCCAAACAGGGGATTGTTACTATAAGGAGAATCTACGGGGATTGGACAAGTCCACATATGAACGGATGGAAAAAGGAGCTTCACATACATGCGGTCCAACCCATACAACAGTTCAAATACACTACGGGCAAAAATTCTACCGATAGCGCCCTGATCATTGACGCTATGGATATCCTGCATGGAGGGGTGGTAAACGGCTTTTGCATTGTCTCAAGTGATGGCGACTACACAAGACTGGCAACGAGACTGAGGGAGTCGGGCGTTTTTGTGATGGGCATTGGACAGAAGAAGACTCCTCAACCCTTTGTCAAAGCCTGCGAGCTGTTTGTATATACAGAGAATTTAATTGACAGAGCCGAACCTTCATCCGACGAATCAAAGAGAAACCTAAATAGAACAGAGGCGGCAAGGACTGAATTGATTGATTTACTCAAAGAGGCATTCAATATGGTCGTTCAAGAGGATGAACTGGCATACCTGGGCAAGATAGGGGAAGCGTTGAGAAAATTAGACCCCAGCTTTGATACAAGAACATACGGATTTAAAACCATGACTCCCCTATTTAGGTCTCTATCCGATCACTTTGAAATTGTTACAAGGGATTCGGGACAATCGGTTTATATAAAATTAAAGGGTTAGAAGTGATTCCAAATCACCTACTGGAGCGGCTCGTCGTTAAGGCTTATGGTACCATTCACATTGATTGGCCTTTGCAGTGTATCCAGTAGAGGACAATGGGCATTTACCACATCTACCAACTCTTTTATCCGACTTTGGTCGGCGGGACTTTTTATATCCGCTTCGTAATCAACTTTAAGAAAGCCAGATGGTACTTGAGCAATATCGAATAATCCCCTTGCATCAATACACCCTCTTACATTTATCTTCACTGAATCCAATGGAATTCCCATACCAGCCGCATACATGGCATATACTATCTCCTGACACGTTCCTAAAGCGGCAAGCACTATCTCCAGCGGATTGGGTCCACTGTCCGTACCCCCCATTCCCGGCTTTTCATCTATATCGAGTGTAAATTGACGAATCTGAGCCTTTGTTAAATAGCCGTTAACCAGCTCTGTGTCCACACTAAACTCCCTTATAGCTGGCTCCTAGGAAACCCTTTTGAGCCTTTCGACAATCTCGTTTAGCTTTTCCGCAAGGACACTGCTTCTTGATTCATTTCCGACAGCCTTTGAGGTCTCTATTGGAAATGTAGCTTACCCCCTTTTCAAAAAATTAATTAGAGCGACCAACATTCATTAAGAAGCCATCCCAAAGGCTAGGGATTGATAATATAATAAACGCCGGCAACAACAATAAAGATGATGCCGACAACAATTAAGAATCCCAGAATATTAATCATCAATCTTGGTAAACCTGTTTCTTTTTCATCCTTGCCTGTCATCTACTTACCTCCTTGTTCCAAAATTTCAAGTAAAATTTGTTCAAACCGGGATCCTAATTAATCAAATAGATTTTTAAGCTCCGGATGCCAGAGTTTGAAGTGGTTTTTATGAATCTCAGTGTATGCTCCTTCCGTGTAGTGCTTATCGTAGAATTCCAGATCAAGGTGATGGGCCTGAAAAACGAGCCTTACAAACATCGGATCAAGGAATGCGGGAAATCTCCCATAGTTCTCATAAACATATTTACAGAAATCCTTTACAATCTGTATTCTCTCCTCAGAAGGATGGTACTCATCCTCAAGCACTCCCCGGGGATTTCGATACGGATAAGGATTTTCGTCTTTCCAGAAGTCTCCTCTCATCTTGAGGAATTTGTCCACTGCTTCGCCCATATCCCTGACATAAGGCGGACATAAGGCCTCAAAAATGCCATCGCGCCCTACGGGAACTGGATTGAGTATAGTTCTTAAGCCCTTCTCAGGCGTTATGAATCTAAATCCCAGCCCCTTATAAGACGGGTTCACACCAAGGGCATAATGCGGAAGAAGCCCTGTAAAAGCCCATCCGCCAAGACCCAGTGCCTGAAGCGCGAGGTTCATATTCTGACAAATAAATGCCTGCTCAACGTTTAGTGTTGTCAGAACCCGAATCTCGAGGTCAAAAAGGGACATTCTCACATCGTTTTTTATGTAGCCCTTCTTAATCCACTTATCCAGACCGCATGACCTTCCGCCGTTTAACTCATCAATAATATTGAATCCATATTTTGAACCAAAGTATATAAAAAGGAGAATCATGTATTCAACGGTCGTGTTTGTAACAGGAACGAAAAAAGTCGTCCCCGGCATATTCGTATTCCAGGCATTGAAATCAAAAATCCCCGGCTCGCCCTTAGGCAGATTCGCCCTCCCATCCTGGATCTTTACTAAACTCCTTCTAAAAAGATGAATCACCTTCTCCAATTTTTCCTCTTCTGACTTGCCAGGGAAAATCGCGGTCTCTCCATGCTCAGGCATTAGATTAAATAGTCTTACCATATATACACCCTTGTCGTTTGTATAGAAGAGCTCGGTTGAGTGCGAGTTGCATGAGCACGGCCATGAGCGGCCAGTCCACTGAAAGAGCCAAGAGATTCCGGTTCTTGGAAGGTCGCCGAGTGAAAGTCCCGTAACCCCGGTTCCGGCCCATATCAGGAATGCCTCTTCTAATTCTGTAAGCGGCACCGGCTCAAATCTGGATTTATATTTCAATGCGCCCTCTTTTATCTCCATCCCCAGACCAAACCTTCTCGAGCGTCTTGTAAATATGGAATCAAGGAGACCGAAGTTTAATGCAACATCTAGCCCTTCTGGGATATTCATGACCCTCTCCTCCTGCTTTTGATATAATTGTATACAATAGGATGTGTGATTAAAACCCTTTGGATTTTGAAAAAAATGACCGACTGAAATTGACATATACGATAAAGTATCGTATAGTAGCTCTATGAAAGTAACTGCGCTGATACCTGACGAATTAGTAGAGGAAGTAAAGAGATACTCTAAAGGGAAAAATATAACGGAGTCGTTAATTAGAGCCTTAGAAGAATGGTTGGCTTTAGAAAAAATAAAGGAGTTGAATGAAAAAGTGGATGCCAATCCACTAAAATTTCAGAAAGGATTTACTGGAGAAAAGATAAGGAAGATAAACAGAAGGAAGAGATGGTGATTCCTGACACCGCGATTTGGATAGACTTTTTTAGAAAAAAACCAAATGTATTTCAAAAAATGAGAGAATTATTAGAAAATAGAGCTATCTTAGCAGTAGAGTGTATCTTCGGAGAATTGTTGCAGGGTTGCAAAGACAAAGAAGAGATTGTTGTGATTAAAAGTTATTGGCAAAACCTGCCAAAGGTAGATCAGTATAATTCCTTTATAGAAGCCGGAGAAACTTCGGCTACAGAGAAGTTCTTATCTAAAGGCATAGGCTTGATTGATGCCGTTCTAATAATTAGCTTACGAAGAACTAAATCGAAGATTTGGACGTTGGATAAAAAGCTACTATCTGTATTGAGTAAAGAAGAGATTTATAGTCCATAATGCGACTTTTCAAAACATTTCTTCTCAGGCTGAAGAGGCACTATTTTAAGGACAATCCTTGTGATTGTCCCCGGCAAATTCATCGGAGGCGCACACTGTTCAATTGGCCCGCCATAGATATAGGTTTGCTATTACAAGTGCTAATCTGGATTATGTATTTTCCTATGTTACTTTTTTCCCCTCTAGAAACGTTTGGAGAAACACAAACGCCCACAGATACCGATGAAACAAGCAAAGAAATTGAAAGGCTAAAATCCGAAATTCGGGAAATGAAGGAAGAATACGAAAAGAAGATCGATGAATTAAATAGGCACATTGAGGAAATCGAGTTAAAAAACAGAAAGAATATGTGGAACCAAGTAAGTCGCCGGAGGAGATAAAAGAGGCTCCGGCAGTGTAGAGCTTCTCGATTATACTATTGACGCAAATAGGATAGATCAGGCGGTTCCGAGATTGGGGCAGTACAGGGTTCCATTTAATAGAGAAGAGCTAACCGACCCTTTTAATCTCCAACTTGTGGATACGTCAATCCTAAATTGGGAGTTTAGTTTCGGCCGCGATATTGGCACTTCGGTAGGCGGGGTTGTAAGTAGATTCATCACATACAGCATCGGCGTATTCAACAGTAATGGGAGAAATTCCGTAAACGTAGATTCAAATCTACTCTATGTCGGGAGGGTCATGTTCACCCTAACCGGAGAACCGAGAGATATTCCTCAATCCAACCCTTTCCAGTTTCGGGAGACTATACGTATTCCCAAGGAACATTTGGAAATCCACAGATCCCGCTTATAGCCATAAGCGCGGCCCTCGCATATCTTCCTAATTTTAGACCCGCAAATAAGAGTCCCGATAACTCTGTTATTATTGACAGGGTAACCGCATTAGGCTCAAATGAAGCCGATATTTTTCAACTCTCTGCCGACATTGCAATTAAATACCTCATATTTTCTCTTGAGGCTGAATATGACCTCAGAAACATAAATCCGCATGAGTCAAATATAGAGAGCGTTCTTTCACAGGGATTCAGGATTCAATCCGGCGTATTTCTACTTCCACAATTGATCGAGGTTGCGGGAAGATTCGTTTTTATAGACCTCAACAACCACTCAGGCAATAACAGGATATGGGAGATTACGCCGGGGCTAAATTTCTATTTCACAAAGAACCACAACCTGAAGCTACAGTTTGATTACTCATTTATTAGAAATGAGTTCCCGGGTAGGGATACAAACAGATTTAGAACTCAGTTCACTGTGAGTTTTTAGGATGTAGAATATCTCATACACATAGGGCTGTGTATATGAAAAAGCGGATTAGTATTTTAATATGTCTAGCCTTTATTCTCGGTTCTCCTTTAAGGGCATATTCGCATGATGAAAGCCCCGATAAGAATTACGGTAGAGTAAGCGGAACCGTAAGGGTTCTCGAAAAGAGGTTTATGGGAGGGTTTAAAGAGAAAGGCGATATGAGCGGCGCCATCGTGTATATTACGGGGTTTAAAAATGAGTCTCCGAAAGAGGTTCGAAACTTAGTTCAGGAAAACAAGAACTTCCATCCAATGGTACTCCCCATAGTTGCCGGACAAACTGTGAGATTTCCAAACCATGACAACATATACCATAATGTCTTTTCCGTATCGCCTATTAAATCCTTTGACCTAGGCCAGTATAAATCAAGTGATCCACCAAAAGACATCACATTCGATAGGCCCGGTCTTGTGCCGGTTTTCTGTAACATCCACCCGCAGATGATCTCTTTCGTAGTCGTTCTTGAAAATAGGGCATTCGCAGAGACGGGAAAGGACGGAAGATTTACCATATCCAATGTCTCTCCTGGGAAATACACGATAAACGCATGGAAACCCAAGGCCCATAAGCGCTGAGGTTGAGGTTCTTCCGGGACAAGAGACAGTAGTAAATCTCGAACTAAAAGAGACAGAAAAGATACCACCCCACAAGAGAAAAGACGGCTCCGCCTATCCTCAGAATGAGGACGACTAAAGGTCTTAAAACTAGGGATTATGAAGAACAATAACATGGATAGAGAGAAATTTGAGTTGGGACTCAGAGCCTTAGAAGGAGCCGAGTTTAATGAAGCGATAGAGATCTTCGGCGAAATCGCAGTCAACAACCCAGACATATATGAAGTATGGATAAATCTCGGCATCTGCTACCTTGAGACCGCAAGACCCGATCTCGCTGTTGAGGCCTTCGAGAGGACGGTTAAATCCGATTCTAGCCGAGCCGATGGTTTCTATCTCCTCGGCACCGTGATGGGGGCATCTGGCAATATAGACAAAGCCGCTGAGTGCTACAGGCGGGTACTCGAAATTAAGCCGCGTCATCAAAAGGCAGAGGAGTTTCTCTCAAAAGCAAATGCGCTCATTGAAAGTAGAGAACACTACAGAAGAGCATTGAACATACTGAGCCGTAAAGATAAACCGAGCAACCCAATTAACCTTGCAATTGCCGAGCTGCTTCGGTCGGTAGCGATTTTTCACAACTCTTCATTGGGAATTGCCTTTTTTAAAGT
>PSLL01000014.1:38437-67677 GCA_040289575.1 Candidatus Dadabacteria bacterium
CACTCGAATTAGACCCAGATTACGACTTCACAACCATTGTGGGTCTGCCGAGATTTGATCGAAACAGTTAGCGTCAATAATAGCCTTATCTTATTCCGTATTGTTGTCATACGTTGCAACCTTTATTATTTCACATCCAGATAAAACGAAGTTGACTATATTTACTTGGTTACCCAGGGCTGAGTATTGAGGAACCTGGGATTTACCCCTGAGTATTCCTCTCACCGTCAGAGGACTGCCGCTATTTAGGCTAAGTAAAATTCTCTGATTCTCCTGGAGCTTTGGACTGGTTATCTCATTGCATTCAAGCTCTCCGTCTGCATTATTTTGACATTGCTCACCGGGCACACCAAGGAGACAGGTAACGGTACAACCCGTTTGTGCAACCTCCCCGTATTGATTATTTTTCGGTGTCGGAGAAATTATCAATTCGGCAATGAAATTTATTTTGTTCCCTAGAAATGCTTTTCTCTTATTTTCGATTGATGATAAGCTCCCGGAGAGTATTAATTCATTGTCCTTTAATTCTGCAAAACCGCTATCGGATGAAGCCTTAGAGCATAGCCGGTCTACAGACATTACAGACGGACTCTTCCCTTCATCCGCTTTTGAGATAACAACGATCCCTATCGTTATTGACAATACTAAGACTATAATTTTTAACATCACTCCCCCCCTTATAAATTAATCCTCTTCCTTCTTTGCCGCTCCTGCGGCCGATTGGGTTTTAGGCTTTAGAGCCTCGGCTATTATCTCGGACATCTTCTCTTCCTTAATCACCTGCTTTCCCCTGCCGTCATCAATGATAAACTCAGTAGCCGTTTTAAGAGCCTCATCAATATCAATCTGAAACGGCTCATTAAATGAGTTCTTTCCGGGTATTTTCGCAATCCCGTGTTTATTGACCACACACAACTCACCCGAGTTTTTATCCCTAAAACCCACTTCTACCCTTTTTTCAATTGCGAATTTCCTTAGATCTAAAAGTTTTATCGACATTGCCAACCTCCTTACTAAAACAAAAACTTAGTAGAATTTAATATTAACAGCAACGGATTAGATAGAAAACCCCGACTATATCATTCTCGCTACGCCTTCCGCATCATCACAGTACATTTGAATTCTCCTCTAGAATCACTGTAGCTTCTCATCCACCTTCTTTGGCACCGGCATAGGTGAGGCATGGTGGTGAACCATGAGCCAACTGGAGCCCTGGCGCTCAAATATGTTTGTCGCTTGAGCCAGATTTATCTGAATCTGGTCTCTAATTATATAGCTTATATGTTCAATGCATGTAACCCAAGCCAAATCCCCCGATACCTCCACGGTGATGTTCGATATTTGAACCTTTACCGGAACCCCTGAGTCAAATATGTTTTTCCAGCTCTGCTTGATCGCCTCCCAACCCCAGAGCATAGGCCAGCCTGGGTGGACACATTTTACTTTTGGGTCTTTTAACCAGACCTCTTCCATCAAATCGAGTTTGCCGTTCTCAAGCGCTCGGTAGAATTTCTCATTTACCCTGAGCACCTCTTTGGATTGTTCATCAGACATAATCAACCTCCAGTGTAAAAAGGAGTCAGAATCCAGAAATTAAGGGTCAGAATAAAATTCACATTCTGAATTCTGACCTTTGTCCCCCGACTCCTTTTGGTATAAAATAGAAACTATCTCATCTCTAACCATAGTGTCGGATTCAATATTGAGTTGATCTGATAAAGTTTTATAAGAATTCTCACCCTCGAGTTTCCAAAGAGCCCACGCCGCATGGACTCTAACTATTGGGTCTTTATCATCCAGGGCTTCTTTAATGTGGGGAACAAACTCTTTTGAGCCTGAATTCCCCATTGCAATGAGGACATTTCTAAGAAATCCCTTTCTCTTTGCTCTCTTAATCGGGTTCCCTTTAAAAATCATTCTAAAATCCTCTTCGCTCAATTTTATAAGAGAAGAGAGTTTGGGATTGTATAGGCCATCTCTCGGCTGAAACGATGGTTCATCTGTAATTTTTGCCCTTCTATTCCACGGACAGACATCCTGGCATATATCACAGCCGAAAATATTATTCCCCACTTTATCCCTGAGTTCTATGGGGATTTTCCCCCTAAGCTCTATGGTCATGTATGAAATGCAGAGCCTTGAGTCAAGAACATATGGTTCAACAATCGCCCCGGTCGGACAGGCATCAATACAACGCGTGCATATACCGCATCTGTCTGGGACAGGAATATCGTAATCAAGTTCAAGATCCGTTATTATCTCCCCGATAAAAATCCAGGAGCCGATTCTCTGGTTTACAATACATGTGTTCTTTCCAAACCATCCTATTCCCGAATACTTTCCATAAACCCTGTCAAGAACCGGGCCGGTATCGGCGTATATAAGGGCTTTTGTTCCTCTCGGACTTATTCGTTTAATAAAATCCAGCAGAATTAGAAGCCTACTCTTCATAATGTCGTGATAATCATCGCCCCATGCGTATCGCGAAATCCACCCCTTTTGCCTGTCATTTTCCTTAATCGAGTATGGATAATCGGTATTGTAGTTTAGTCCGCACGATATGACAGATTTTGCTTCAGGAAACACACTCTTGACGTTTTCTCTCCTCTCCGGCTCCTTCTCCATGTATTTCATCTCACCCGCAAACCCTCTTGCGAGCCACTCTTTGTAAAACTGGTTCTCGGGAAATGAGCCAACTGGGGATATGCCCACTAAATCAAACCCAATCTCCAGTGCCCTCTCTTTTATGGATTTGGAGAGATTTATACCAGACATATACGGGTTATTTTATCACATTCGTGTTTATTATCTCCCCTATTTTGTCGGTCTCTTTGGCTCAGGGAATCCAAATGTGTTATCCGTCATTTCTCCAACTGGCTCTTCCTCATCGAAGATGACATAAGCACCGGCATTCAGATTCTTGAACTGGCCCCTGCGCACAGCCCAAATAAAAGCACATAGCGCCATAAATCCACCTAGGAGGACAACTACGATTAAAATAAGAACACCCAGGGGAAAACTCATGGCTTTTATTATACCCACTTAAACGAGTTTTTCTTTAATCCTATTGATCTTCCTTTCTCATTGAAAGACCAAAGGGCATATAGACTGGACACGCCCCTACGAAGCTTGTCAAAATAAATGCAATTGCTATGATACCTAAAACAATCGCGGCTGTGCCACTTATATGGTGGGTGAAATAAAGGATACCTATAATAATGGCTATTATCATTCTTATAATCCGATCTAATGTTCCCATGTTTTTTCTCATCAACCTTTCCTCCTTGTTATCTTAAGAACCCTAATAAAGCCACCTTATGAGATAGACTGATCCAACTACAACGCCGACACAGAATAAACAAACAAAAAAACAGTTTTACAAACTTTGATTTAGTGCTACTCATGTTTCGTTCCCATTACTCAATTCTGTTATAATAAATGCAAAACGGCATGGAAAAGTTACAAAAGAGAAAAATAGCGGCGGAGAAGATATCTAAAATCCTCGATGATATTAAGGATGATAAGCCCAATACTATAGACCAATTTTTAAAAGAGATTCAGCAATTGGTACTCTCTTTCGGTATGAAGGTATGTGGCAGACACCTAGAAGATGCCCAGGATACAATGCAAGAGGTGCTTATTGAGTTTTTCCGAGGGGCTAGAAGGCTCAAATTTAATAACCCCAAGGCCCTAACGGTTTGGCTATATAAGGTAGCAAAAAACGCCTGCCTTATGAGTAGGCGTAAGAGAAAGTATGAGCCTAAGGATACACTCTCTTTTGACAGCCCCATACCTAAGGGCAAAAACGAAGAGAGAAAAAGACAAGAGATTCCCGACTGGTCAAGGATTCCGGATAGGGCAGTTCTTGAAAGAGAAAATCAAAATATTATACAAAAAGCATTGCTTGAAGTTCCATTTGATTACAGATTGGTTCTGGTGCTGCGCGATATGGAGGGGCTTTCAACAAAAGAGGTCTCAAAGGTCGTTGGAATAAGCGAAGCAAATGTAAAGGTCAGGCTTCACCGTGCGAGATTACTTATGAGGAATGCACTTTCTAAATATCTCAATTCGATCTACAAAAAAGGAGAGGAAGTTGAAAAAGAAACTCAATTGTAAGGAGATAATCTCATTTCTCTCGATGTACCTGGATAAAGAGCTCGATGACTCTTTATGTGCTCACATAAAGAGTCATATGAAGAATTGCCGACCCTGTAAAGCACTCTTGAACACATTGCGTAAGACCATAAAGTTGTGTAGAGAATTCAAACCCAAAGAAGCTTATCGAATCCAAAAGGTAAAACTACGCAAGGACTTAGAAAAGGAAATAGAGGATTTTAAAAGGTTTATCCAAACAACAAGATAAAAATCTATACGCTAACCGAAGCCATATTAATAATCAGAGAATCGAAATCCCTATATAGTCTTATTCCTTTTTCCCGTAATACTTCGTTAAATAGTCAACTATTTTGGGGATATCCTCTTTCCTAATAGGGGCACCGTAGACACTGACCATCTTATTTACAGTCTTTTCCCAACCCGCTCTATCAAGAAACGGCGAGTTCATAACTGGATAATCAAGGCTATGGCAGATTGCACAATTGCCCTCTACCAATTCCCTTCCGGGGCCATCTCTTAGCCCTATCGGTTGTTCCTGACCAAAGGCCTGAACAAAAAATAGACAGAGGAATAAAAAGGCTGAGAATAAAAATCGCTTCATGAGAAGATCCCCTCAAGTGCATATTTAAACTACGCTTAGGCCAATAAGCTGTACCACATTGTTGTGATATCCAGCGGGATTCCGTATAAGCTCAAAGACTTGACTCTGGCCTATCTGGTTTGTCGCTCTTGCCATTACTGTATATTTACCCCTCCTAGGAGGCCTAAACACAAAGCTCCACTGTCTCCAAGAAAAACTTCCATAGTCCTTACCAAGTTCTGCCTCCTGCCAGGTATTGCCCCTGTCTATAGAGGCCTCCACCATCTTCATACCGTATCCTCCGTCCCATGCTACACCTCTTATTTCAATTGGCTGACCTAGTCTGAATATCTGACCATCCTCAATATTGGTTATAAGGGAATTTACAACCATCTCGGTAATAGGTGTATCGGCCTCAGTCTCTTGTGATACAAATCGCTCTACTATTGGGAACCTACCGTTTGGAATCCTATAAGCCTTCTTTACCCAATATCCATCGAATGGCTTTGATATGACGTTTATATCAGTAATGTGCTTGACCCAGTACGTAGCAGTCCAGCCAGGGACAATAACCCTTGCCGGAAACCCGTTCCAATGTGGCAAAGGCTCTCCGTTCATCTCATATGCCACTAATGTGTTCTCATTAATGGCCTTCCATAGAGGAAGGCTCTTTACAAAATCAGGCGTAGCCGGAAGAACAGGGCCATCTGCCCCATTCAATGTCACCTCCAAGGCACTTGCTCTTATTCCCGCCCTGTTGAGTATGTCTTTGAGCCTCACTCCCTTCCACTTTGCATTCCCCATAGCCCCATAACCCCACTGCACCCCCGGCACATGTGGTTTGAATAGACCTCTTCTATTTCCGGAGCACTGGTTTAGAGCCACTATCTCTATAGGCTCAAAACCCCTTTTGAGATCATCCATAGTGAGTTCAAGTGGCTTATCCACCGCATCTCCACCTATCCTCAATCTCCACCGTTTCACATCTACCTGAGGTATATTGGATAGGTGATACCTGACAAAGAAAACATCATTAGGTGTAAAGATATCGCTAAAATACCTAATAGGGGTTTCATAATTTGGTGGTCTATAGCTCCTTTTGATAAGGGATTTTTTGCCGGGCAGGACAGCCATTATTGATTCTCGAAGAGTACCCTTGGGAAGGCCCTCTGGTCCCATGAAGTCCATACCGAATATATATTCTGGCTCAAAGAATCTACCAGCAGCCATTGCAAAGCTACACGCCACTCCTTTTAAAAATCCCCTCCGGCTGATCATCACTGTGTGTCTCCTTAAATGAATATGGTGTGAATCGCCACGCAGTGTGGAGAGTATATCTATTTACTCCTCTCCCCTGCACTGTGACGCTTTATATAATCCTCAAAGAATTTTTTTTAATTGTGGCTCCGACTCACAATCGAATCCAAGGCTCTGAGCCCTTTCAAAAGCCTGATTTACTGTCCATCCATTTTCAACTGCAATATGGAGCAATACCATTGCCCCTGCACGTTTTGCGCTTCCACAGTGGACAAAAATAGGGGGTTCTATTCCTTTTTTCGAGTTCCTTAATCTTTTCAGAAATGTACCCTATAGTTTCATCGCTCATGGTTTTTTTGTAACAGGGATATTTATATAATCAAGCCCCAATTCCCCAGTTCTGACTCGCTCTTCCTCTGGCTTTAGAATACTCTCCTCAGACGGAGATTTCAGGTTAATGACACTATGAAATCCCTTTGCCTTTATGGCACTTAGATCAGTTTCACTCGGCTGGCCTCCAATAAAAATATCATCGGTTACCTTCCTTGGCTGATTTATTGCATCATGCCACCAGGAACCCCATTGCTGGTACTCTGGACACCCGGGCTTTGAACAGGTCTCGCCACCGGAGGTTGGTCCTGAAGAAGCATATGGACGAAATCCCTTTTAGACATAGACTGGAGGAGATGGTTAAACCGCTTTTCAAAACCGACGGTTGAGCTTCGTTTGCTCCCTAAGTTCTTCCCACAAAGAGATCTTTCTCCATGCGCGGGATAAACCTCCACCCAGTCGGGTAATTGAACGAGTTTTGTGTGTATGCTTTCGTAGAGCTTTTCTGTAAGCTCTTCAGAGACCCTGTCTCTCAGGAGATCCGGACGTCCTATATCACCAACAAAAAGAAAATCCCCGGTAAATACCATCCAGGGCTCCTCACTGCGACTTGTATCTGTAATAGTAAAGATGATGTGCTCAGGGGTGTGTATAACTTTTATCTTATACTGACCTAAGTATATTTCGTCCCCTTCTTTTATTGGTATGTGGTCAAACTCATACCGCCACTTGCTGCCCCTATGAGAGCTAAGATAGATCTTTGCCCCTGTTTTCTCCGCAAGCTCCCCTGAGCCAGATACAAAATCCGCATGTATATGGGTCTCAAAAATATGAGTGATTTTCATCCCCTCCTGTTTTGCCACATCTAGATATATATCCACATCCCTAGATCGGATCTATAACGGCCACCGATCCAAGGGATTTATTTCCCACCATATATGACATTGCGGCAAGCCCCTCAACGTAGAATTGTCTGAAAAACAAGTCTTGTCCTCCCCTTTACTTTTTGCACCTACACTTAACAAGTGCAAAGCCCTATAGAAAGGTTACAACCAAGGGAGATTTTACTTAAAAGGTATTATCCCTATGTGACAATTTTTAGAGAAAGCTCTATACCAAAGAAGGTAATAGATAAGTTCTACCACGGGTTTGCGATAAAACCATCTGGCCACTTTTTCACTATTTTGCTTCTTATGCCATCTATGATGCCGACTATTGGACTCATTACAGGAATGTAAATGAAACTTTTCGTAATGCAGCTATAGAAACCATAAAATCGGATGATATAGTATGGATACATGATTATCATCTTATGCTCCTTCCGAGGCTGATAAGAGAAAAGATGCAAGATGTATCAATAGGTTTTTTCTACATATTCCATTTCCATCATATGAAATATTTCGGCTCCGCCGAAGATTGGTTTGGCACTATCAACATAGGACTAGTAGCAGAAAACGGTGTATGGATAAAAGAAAAAATGAAGAGTGGCGGTTGATAAAACTATTAACGGCCGAGTGGATTTATTTAGGATCCTTCCCAAAAAGCATACTCGATCAAGATTGGAATAGCTCCATCTATTATGCCAAATTCAACCTACGTAATTATATAGAAGTCCGAAAATTCATCGAGGAGATTGCAAAATTATGATTCCTAATCCACTTTTATGAACCACGCATAATATTAGGCATCTCCAAATCTCCTTAAAAATCCGACCCCAAGGTGTGGTAATCTTTATAATTAGAATCAACCTATCGCTAAGTCATCATGGACTACGAGATACTCGATCATACGGCGGATATATGCGTAAGGGTTTATGGAAGATCACTCGACGACCTTTTAAGAAACGCCGCACGGGCTATGATGGAGCTAATCACAGATAGGGAGAAGGTAGACCCGTCTCAAGAGATTGAATTCAAAGCTCGTGGGGAAACAGATGAGGAGATTCTCGTCCACTGGCTTGATGAAATCCTCTTCATTCATCATGTAAAGAAGATGGTCTTTCGAAACTTTGAATCACATCCCGTTAGCAAAACTGAGATACAGGGAAAAGCCATCGGTGAAAACATTGATATGGAAAGACACGAAATCAGACTCGATATTAAAGCCGCTACATATCACAATTTGAAAATAGAGCGCGTAGATGATAGATTAAAAGTGGATATAGTATTTGATATATAAGCCATCTCCTAACACTTTATTACTTATAAATATTCTCATAAATAACAGTGGGGTGAGAGAGTATGAATGAAGAGATTAAGCTAAAGAAAATACACGATTATCTTTGGGAAATCCCTAAGGCCGGACACATGCGTGTTCCGGGAAGGGTCTATGCAAGCGAGAGCATGATAAAGGATATTCAAAAAGATAGATCGCTTGAACAGGTAGTAAACGTCGCCCATCTCCCGGGAATTCAAAAATACTCTATCGCAATGCCAGACATCCATTGGGGATACGGATTCCCAATAGGCGGGGTTGCCGCTATGGACGCAGAAGAAGGGGTGATCTCTCCCGGAGGTGTGGGATATGATATTAACTGCGGCGTAAGGCTCATGAAAACACATCTAAATGAAGAGGATGTAAGACCGAAACTCAAAGAACTCATATCTGAGCTCTTCCATCGGGTTCCCTGTGGATTTGGAACCGGTGGAAAAATCAAGCTCTCAAAAGGAGACTATAAATCTCTTATTGAGAAGGGTACAAAATGGGCAATTGAGAAGGGATGGGGAGAGGCAGAGGATTTAGAGAGGATCGAGGATCACGGAACTTTTCACGGAGGCGATCCGGATGCTATAAGCGAAAGGGCTTATGAAAGGGGAAAGGATGAACTCGGCACGCTCGGCTCAGGAAATCATTTTCTTGAGGTAGATGTTGTAGACAGGATTTATAATTCTACGGTTGCAGATACATTTGGGCTTTTTAAGGATCAGGTATGCGTGCAGATTCACTGCGGCTCGCGCGGGTTCGGCCATCAAATATGCACGGACTACATTGACAAAATGATCTCATACATGAGGCGGGAAGGGATTAATCTTCCCGATAAACAGCTTGCCTGTGCCCACATCAAGTCCAATGAAGGGAGGGACTATCTTTCGGCGTTTGCGGCGGCTGTAAACTACGCATGGATAAACAGACAGATTATAATGTCCTCTGTAAGGGAGGTTTTCTACAAGGTATTTAAGATAGGCCCAATGGAACTCGGGGGACAACTTCTATACGATGTAAGTCATAACATCGCGAAATTTGAGGAGCACAATGTGAACGGAAGGATAAAAAGGGTATGCGTCCACAGAAAAGGAGCAACAAGGGCATTTCCCAAAGGACATCCACTAATACCCGAAATCTATAGAGGGGTGGGTCAGCCCGTGCTTATTCCTGGCGATATGGGAAGGGCGTCTTTTATCCTTGTAGGAACCGAGACGGCATTGGAGGAGACGTTTGGAACGAGCTGCCATGGGGCAGGAAGAATGCTCTCAAGAAACGAGGCGGTAAGAAGAGCAAAGGGTAGAGACCTCTTTACTGAACTTGAAGAGAAAGGAATCGTCATAATGGCAAAGGGGAAAAGAACCGTGATCGAGGAGATGCCGGAGGCGTACAAATATGTAGAAGATGTCTGCGATGTTGTGCACAACGCCGAGATTGCCAAAAAGGTAGCGCGACTGAGACCAATTGGGGTTATAAAGGGATAACACTATGATTTCAATAAAGCAGTTAGGAAGCCTCAAAATTACCGTTATGTCATTGTGGGACAAATATCCAAAGAATCCCTTGCCCAGGTCTTTGAGATTACTACTAGTTTAGATAAAATAGTAAAGGAGCCTTATAATATTAACCCATCCCCCAAAATTAGGATAAAAGGATGCTCGATCCAAAATTCATAAAAGAGAATCTCGATTACGTGAAGAAAAAGATGGAAGAACGCGGTGTCAATATAGATTTTGATAGGTTTCTTTCACTCGATGAAGAAAGGAGAAAGATAATAGTCGAGGTTGAGAAGCTCGAATACTTAAGAAACACCGGTTCAAAAAGGATTGGAGATTTAAAAAGACAAAAAAAAGATGAAGAGGCTGAAAAACTCCAGACAGAGCTCAAAGGAACATCGGAAAAGATTAAAGAACTCGGAGAAAAGAGAGCCAGGGTTGAAAATGAATTCAGGGGTTTTCTCCTCAGGATTCCCAATTTGCCCCACGCCTCTGTTCCATTTGGAAGAGACTCTTCTGATAATATTGAAATAAAACGCTGGGGGCAACCCAGAGAATTCGGTTTCGAACCCAAAGACCACGTAGAAATTGGTAAGAGGCTCGACATACTTGATCTCGATAGAGCCGCAAAAATCACAGGGGGTAGATTTGCGCTCTATAAAGGGTTGGGAGCAAGACTCGAGAGGGCACTTATAAATTTCATGCTTGACCTTCACACAGGCAAACACGGTTATACTGAGGTGCTTCCGCCATTTATGGCAAATCGAGACAGCTTTATTGGAACGGGAAATCTCCCCAAGTTTGAAGATGACCTCTTTCGTGTTGAAAGAACGGATTTTTTTCTTGTCCCCACTGCAGAAGTCCCTGTAACAAACATCCATAGAGACGAGATTCTAAAAGAAGAAGAGCTTCCTAAAAGGTATGCAGCATACACGCCGTGCTTCAGACGTGAGGCAGGCTCTTATGGAAAGGACGTGCGCGGAATCATAAGACAGCACCAGTTTAACAAGGTTGAGCTTGTAAAGTTTTCATCTCCTGAAAATTCCTATGATGAACTTGAGTCCCTGACAAGAGATGCCGCGCGTGTGCTTGAACTTCTTGAGATTCCGCATCGAATCGTGGTCCTTTGCACAGGGGATATGGGATTTTCATCGGCAAAGACATATGATATAGAGGTCTGGATTCCAAGCGAAAACACATATAGGGAAATATCCTCATGTAGCAACTTTGAGGATTTTCAGGCAAGAAGGGCAAATATCAGATACCGCCCAAAAGATGGGGGAAAACCCCGATTCATTCATACCCTAAACGGCTCAGGGCTTGCTATAGGAAGAACATTCGTTGCAATCCTTGAAAATTATCAAGAACTCGACGGATCGGTTGTAGTTCCAAAGATTCTCGTCCCCTATATGGGAAATACAGAGAGGATTTCTTAATCTTGATTGGCCTCATTTGTGACTAAATAAACACGCCTTGATGAATAACCCTCACACCGACTACGATATAATTATTGTAGGAGCAGGCCCTGCAGGAGGAATGTGCGCTTATGAGCTATCAAAAAGGAAATTCAATATACTCATAATAGAAAAAGAAAAACTCCCGAGGTACAAAGTCTGTGCAGGGGGACTAACAAAAAAGGCGGTTGACATTCTCCCTAATGACCTACACACCTTAGCCGAAAACTACACATATAATATCCATTTAACCCTCAATCACGATCGTGGATTCTCCAAGGAGGTCTCTTTTCCTATAGTTACAATGGTAATGAGGGATAGATTTGATTACTTTCTTGTCCAGAAATCTATATGTAATGACGCCCGCATTCTCGATGGAACAAAGGTCAATTCAATAGAGGAATTCCCAGATTATGTCATTGTAAGGACGGAGAAAGGGGATTTTAAATCAAAAGTAGTTGTGGGAGCCGATGGAGCAAATAGTCTTGTGGCACGCTCAGTTGGGCTCAGGAAAAAGCCTAGGCTCGGGGTTGCCCTAGAGGGGGAGGCCTTTCCAGACGACAACGGCTCCATCCATATTGATTTCAATGTCATCCCTAGAGGTTACGGCTGGATATTTCCCAAAAAGGATCACCTTTCGGTTGGGGTATTTACAACACTGCCGAAAATAAAGGAGATCAAGAAATATTTCTCTATCTATTTTGAGAAAAAGGGACTGTCTATGAGATATAGATGCCGCTCCATTCTTGGGCACCAGATCCCAATAGGCGGAAGGAGTGAGACTCTAAATACAAAAAGGGGGTTACTTATAGGAGACGCCGCTGGGCTTGCCGACCCGATAACAGGGGAAGGTATATATTTTGGGCTGAGGAGCGGACAAATGGCGGCGGAGGTAATTGCGGAAAGCCTAAGTGGGAACCATTCCGGGCTGGATAGATATACAAGAATGGTCAATAATGAAATTATAAATGACCTTAGATATGCGACATATATAGCTATGTTTTTTTATAAATTAACCCCTATCATATATGATTTGGGGATAAAGAAGAACCTGATAAGTGAAGACCTCATTAAGGCCCTGGTATCTGGACATCCATATAGGGATATTTTCATAAAAATACCTAGGAAAATATTTAACTTACTTATTCCTATTAAGATAAATTATTAGATATTCTCAAGTAGATTTTAATGAACTGTGGATAGATCAATAAAACCTGAAATATAACTTCAATGTGTGTGAAAAACTAAATGATTCCGTATCTATAATCTTATTTAGATAATCTCTTTAACCATCGGTAATTCAATAATAAATGTTGCCCCTTTACCTTCTTCGCTCAGGGCATAAATTTCCCCACCATGTTCTTTAATAATCCCATAAGAAACAGAGAGTCCAAGTCCCGTACCCTTCCCAACAGGCTTGGTTGTAAAGAATGGATCGAATATCTTTTTTAGATTCTTGCTCGAAATCCCCGGGCCGGTATCCCTAAATAAAATCTCTATCGCCTCACCCCCGGGATTAACCCTATTCTCTCCATTCTTAACCCTACTCTCTATTACAAGCTGCTTCTTACCACCATTCCCAGCCATAGCCTGCTCCGCATTATTAATCAGGTTTAGGAACACCTGTTGAATTTGATTGGGATCCACCATTAGCACCGGCAAGCTTGCCTCAAGATTCTTTATGACCTCTATTTTATTTTTTCTCAGGTCATATTCTTTGAGGCTCAAAGTCCTTTCCAAGACCTCGTTTATATAAGCGTACTCCTTTTCGGGGCTGTGCTTACGAGCAAATGAAAGCAGATTCTGAACTACCTTTTTACACCTATTTGATTCATCATAGATTGCCTGAAGTGCTTTTCGGAATGCTTTATCCAAGTTCGGCTCTGAAAGAAGCACCTCGGCATAGCCCATAACAACGGTAAGCGGGTTATTAACCTCGTGTACAATCCCGGAAATGAGTTGTCCAACTGCTGCCATTTTCTCAGACTGAATGAGTTGCTCCTGAAGGTTCTTTCTTTCCGTAATGTCAAATATGATGGCTGTAAAGACGGTATGTCCACCGATCTTACAGGCAGAAACCGAAACCTGAATCGGAAACTCTTCTCCGCTTTTTCTGAGTCCTAAGAACTCAACGGTCTTTCCCAGAATATCAGAGGATCCCGTCTCAACACAGCTTTTAAGACCCACCCTATAGAGGTCTCTATATCTCTCTGGCATAAGAATAGTTAGCTCTTTTCCCCTCACCTCTTCTATCGAATACCCGAAGAGTTCTTCTGCCGCCGGATTAAAAAGTATAATCATACCCTCTTTGTCAATAGATATAATAGCGCTTTTTGCGGTCTCAACGAGCGTCCTGTACCGCTCCTCAGACTCCCTTAGGGCCTGTTCAAGCCTTTTTCTCAGTGAAATATCCTCTACTACAGAAACAATTGCTATCTGTCGCCCATCCTTATCCTTCACAACAGATGTTTTTTCATAGACCGGAAATACCTCCCCATTTTTTCTCATTCCAAGCCTCTCACCCTCCCACCCCACTATCAAAACCGCCTCGTAAATCTTATTGCTGATCCCAGAGGGATCATCAAACGGATAGAGAATGCTGTTTTGTTTTCCCACGAGCTCCCCAAGTTCATATCCGAATATCCTTTTGTGAGCAGGATTAATGTATATAATATTTCTATTCATATCTGTGATTGTTACAGCGGAATTTAAGCTCTTTACCGCTGCTCCGAGCCTGAGCATCTCTTCATCAGCCTTCTTTCTTCCAGTTACATCCCTTCCGATAAGTTGAACGGCTGGCAT
Organism: Candidatus Dadabacteria bacterium; assembly: GCA_040289575.1. Lineage (GTDB taxonomy): Bacteria > Desulfobacterota_D > UBA1144 > Nemesobacterales > CSP1-2 > PSLL01. Next base: position 52,675 of record PSLL01000014.1, read on the forward strand.
CCCGCCGTACTCGATGAGGAGACTGTTCACATCTAAGACTACAGCATCGCCGTTTTTGTTTATTAACATGAGTTCGTAGTTTGGGACATCTTCCCCTCTTAATTTCATTTTAATATTATGCATAAAAATGTCCCTATAAGGCGGATATATAAGGTCAGAGACATTAAATTCATAGAGTTCTTCAGGCGAATAAAGCATAGTCTCAGAGGCCTTCGTATTTACAAATCTAAATCTGTTATTCTGGACAACAAAGATCAGATCAGTAAAATCCTGGGCTAAGGCTCTATATTTTTGTTCCAACTCCTCAAGCTTAATGGATTTTATCTTTAAGCTTTCGTCAAGCCTGAGATTTTCAATGGCTATAGCCGCAGTTCGAGCAAGACCTTCGAGGAGCCTAGTATCGTCGCCATGACTAAGATCCGCTCCCCTTTTATTGCACACCTCGATAATACCCAAGAATCCCCCTTTCCTATCTATTATAGGAACAGAGATATAAGACCTCAGGCATGGAAGCGGTGTAAAGAAAGTGCTTATCTTCTTATCTCTCACCGATCTGCTCGGAGTCTCAATTTGCGTACCCTCAGAATGGGATAAATCCTGCCACTTCTGTCCATCCCAAGACTCCTGCATTACAACCTTATCTCCTTGGAGAAGGGCAATAGAGCCACATTCGCTTTCCGTAATGTCCAAAGCTCTTTTAACCAGTTGTCTGAGGAGCCGACTCATATGGAGCTCAGAGTTTATGTCCTCTGTCACACCAAGAAGAGAGGAAATTTGATTGAACCTCCTCTCACTTTGGAGCCTTAATTGTTGCTTCTCCAGTGCCTTTAAAACAACCGCTACTATATACTCAAGATTAAGAGGCTTCTCTATATAAGCAAACGCCCCTCTAGTAAGGGCTTCTATAGCCCTATCGGAAGAGCCGGGCTCAGCAATTAGAATTATCTCAGTATCCGAGGAAATAGATTTGATATCATTTAATATTTCTATATCGGAATTACCAGGCAGCGAAACATCAACAAGAACTAAATGAAAGAATTTCTCTCCGAGATTTTGGATAGCATCGCGCCTTGTGTTGACAATATAGGAAGATAATCCCCTATCTTCTAAAATACCAGCTAAATCCTTAGATAGAGTCTCGTCACCACAGGATATTAAAATAGAGAACTTTTCGATCACCTACACCATTCCTCTCTACAAATTATAAACCAAGAGGAGAAATTCCGCTACCACCTAAATATTCCCTAACCCTTAATTCTCTCCAACCTATCTGCAATGTAGAGAGATAGAGGAACCATTATGACGCCGGTTATAAAAATAATCAAAACATAATGGGCAACCTTTTGTTCTGTCTCACTCACTGTGGCAAAGCTATAGCGTAGAAGAAAAACAATTAAAGACAAAGCACAGATGGTAGACGCAATAACCGCTACCATAAAGACATAGATAAAAATAGATATAAGATAACCTCTCATCCCCAGACCATTTACCTGTTAGGTTTTAAGATCTTATCGAAGTAAATATAGGTGTGTCAACTTTAAAACTCCATTATTTCCTTTTCCTTCTTTTGCAGGGTTTCGTTTATTTTCTTTATAAAATCGTCTGTAATCTCTTGAATCTTATTGAGATTCTTTTTAACCTCGTCTTCGGGTATCTTTTTCTCTTTCTCCGCCTCCTTGACCAGAGCGTTTGTGTCCTTTCTTATTTGTCTTATTGCGACTCTATACTCCTCAGCCATTTTACCCGTGTGCTTTACAAGTTCTTTCCTCCTCTCTTCAGTAAGGTGAGGAACGGCTATTCTTATCACTTTCCCATCATTTGTAGGGTTCACTCCGAGATCGGATTGCCTAATAGCCTTCTCTATACTTGTAATGGCACTTATATCCCAGGGCTGGATCACTATAGTTCTCGGCTCCGGGACCGAAATCGTGGCAAGCTGACCAATAGGAGTCTGGATTCCATAATAATCGGCTTTTATGTGTTCAACAAGGGATGCAGAGGCTCTTCCGGTTCTTACTTTGTTAAGCTCCGTTTTAAACACCTCAAGAGACTTATTCATCTTTTTTTTCATATCTTCAATAATCTCATTCAGACTCTTACCGTTCATTACTTGATGCTCCTTAGGGTCGTTCCTATCTCCTCACCCACAACAATCCTCTTTATATTGCCATGGTCAAAGAGATTAAAGACCACAATCGGAATGTTTCCTTCCATACACAGCGATATGGCGGTGGCATCCATGATCTTAAGTTCGCGCTTGAGGACCTCCATATAACTCAGTTCCTTAAATTTAGTGGCATTTTCGTACCTCATCGGATCCATATCATATACGCCATCGACTTTAGTGGCCTTAAGAATGACCTCGGCGCCGATTTCAAGCGCTCTCAGTGTTGCGGCAGTATCGGTTGTAAAAAATGGATTTCCCGTTCCCGCCGCGAGTATGACGACTCTGCCTTTCTCAAGGTGCCTGATTGCCCTTCTCCTGATATATGGTTCTGCAACCTGTTTGATTTCAAGAGCCGTCTGAACCCTCGTCATAATGCCCTTCCTCTCAAGAGAGTCTTGAAGCGCAAGAGCGTTAATCACAGTAGCAAGCATCCCCATATAATCGGCAGTAGACCTATCCATCCCGGTCGAGGCACCCGCCACTCCTCTGAATATATTCCCCCCACCTATTACAACCGCTGTCTCCACGCCAAGGATATAAACATCCTTTATCTCATCCGAAACCGTTTCCAACACAGTGGGACTTATTCCATATGGTTCTTCGCCCTGAAGCGCCTCACCGCTCAGTTTCAGAAGAATTCTCTTATACTTGGGTTTTGGCAGTGCGTCCAGAGGGTTCATTTACTTATCCTCAAGAGACTCGCCCAGTTGATACCTTATGAATCTCCTCACGACGATATTCTCCCCTAACTGAGCAATTGCTGCACTCAGTAGGTCACGGATTTTAATCTTAGGGTCTCTAATATACGCCTGTTCAAGAAGGCACGTCTCTTCATAGAATTTCTCAAGCTTTCCCTGAACAATCTTATCCGCCACACTCTCAGGCCTTCCGGATTCCATCACCTGAGCCTTCATTATCTCCTTTTCCTTTAAGAGAATAGACTCAGGCACATCCTCACGACTTATAAACCTCGGATTTGCGGCTGCGATCTGCATGGCAATCTCTTTTGCCAATCTTTGAAATTCCTCATTTCTTCCCACAAAATCCGTTTCGCAGTTTACTTCAACCATAACACCGATCTTACCGCCCGCATGAATATAAGAGGTTATCACCCCTTCGGGGGTCTCTCTACCCACCTTCTTTGCCGCCTTTGTGAGTCCCTTAATCCTGAGGATCTCAGCGGCTTTTTCAAAATCGCCTTTTACCTCTTCAAGAGCCTTCTTACAATCTAGAAACGGGGCTCCGGTTCTATCCCTCAACTCCTTTACTATCTGTGCCTTAATATCAGCCATTACCAGTTTCCTCCTCGATTTCACCCGATTCCTCCTGGAGCACCGCAGGAATAGGCTTCTCTTCAGTCTCAATCTCCTCTCCGTATTCCTTAAACACAAATACCTTTCTTTCCACCACAACCGGCATCTCTTCCTCCTCCCTCCGCGCGACCTCGCCGGAGAGTACTCTTTGATCATATATGTGCCTTCCCTCAATGCATGCGTCCGCTATCTTTGACGCAAAGAGCTTTATCGCTCTTATAGCGTCGTCATTGCCGGGTATGGGGAAGTCAGCACATGATGGATCGCAGTTCGTATCTATCACGGCTATAACAGGGATACCGAGCTTTTTTGCCTCGCGGACAGCCGTGTATTCCTTTTTTGTATCAATAACAAATACAGCCTCAGGAAGCCTCTTCATGTTAACTATTCCACTCAGTAGGTACTCAAGCTTCTGAATCTCTCTTCTAAGCCCCTTTACCTCCTTTTTAGGAAGGAGCTCTAGCTGCCCCTCTTCAGCCATCTTTTTAAGCTCAAGTAAATAATCAACCCTTGAGCGTATGGTGTTAAAGTTCGTAAGCGTTCCCCCAAGCCACCTCGTGTTTACAAAGGGCATCCCACACCTTATCGCCTCTTCTGATATAATTCCCTGAGCCTGCTTTTTCGTTCCCACAAATAGAATCTTTCCTCCGTCGGCAACAACATTTCTTACAAAGCCATAAACTGTTCTGAAAAGATTTGCCGTCTGCTGAAGGTCAATAATGTGAATCCCATTTCTACTGCCAAATATATAGGGCTTCATTCTGGGATTCCACTGACTCATCTGATGTCCAAAATGAACCCCGGCTTCGAGGAGTTGTTTCATACTAATTACATCTCCAACCTGTGTATCTTCAATCATAAATTCCTCCCTTTATTATCGTAAAAATATACCTAAATCATATTTGAATAACATAAAAAAGCCCTCTTTTCAAGTTAAGCCAAACAAACTAAAGCGGTATAGAACCTGAGGATTCGCAATTAGCACCCACCGCCGCTTACTCAATGAAATTAAGAAAGACCATTGGATGAATTGAGTACTATCCACAACTATGGTAGTATCCTTTTCCGATTTTAAAATTTTTTCGAAAGGAGTAAATAGATAATGGGCGTAAAACCCGACCACTGGATAAGGCAAATGTCCCTTGAGCGTAAGATGATTGAGCCTTTTGTCGAAGAGCAAATGACAAGAGGCGTTATATCCTACGGGCTGTCCGCCTATGGGTATGACATCAGGGTAAGTGATGAGTTTAAGGTTTTTACAAATGTCTACAATACGGTTGTTGATCCAAAGGGGTTTGATGAAAAATCGTTTGTATCAATTAAATCCGATATCTGTATAATCCCCCCCAACTCATTTGCCCTGGCAAGAACAGTTGAATATTTCAGAATCCCAAGAAGCGTAATCACGCTCTGCGTTGGAAAGTCTACTTATGCACGCTGTGGAATAATTGTAAACGTGACCCCATTTGAGCCAGAATGGGAAGGGTTTGTCACACTTGAGATCTCAAATACAACCCCACTTCCCGCCAAGATCTATGCCAATGAGGGAATAGCACAGGTTCTTTTCTTTGAAGCCGATGAGGTCTGCCATGTGTCCTATGCCGATAAAAAGGGAAAATACCAGAAACAGGTGGGAATCACACCGCCAAAGGTTTAGAGAAATGGCATGGCATATCGTGCCCCCAATCCTGAGTTAATCAATTATATCCTAAAAAATCCATCACTCTCGAGGGGATAGGCCGATTAAATTGATCAAGGCTATAGGCGTTAGGCCCCGCTAATCAATATATGTGACCTGCACAAAAACCTTTGATTTTCCTTTACGTTTAGCCCATTTTATGGTAATATTTATTAGCTTTTTTATTATTAAGGGAGGTAGTGTAATTTGCAGATAGAAAAGGGCTCAGAGGAAAGATCCCATAGGGAAGACAATTCGTATACTGCTGAGGCAATCAAAGTTCTTCCCGGGCTAGAGGCCGTAAGAAAACGCCCCGATATGTACATCGGCGACACAAGTACAAGGGGCTTCCATCACCTCGTCTTTGAGGTCCTTGATAATAGTGTAGACGAGTCTCTAGCAGGGTTTTGCGATGAAATAGGTGTAATAATCCATGCAGATGGAAGTATAACGGTTGAAGATAATGGCCGTGGAATCCCGGTAGACGTTCACAAAGAAACGGGAAAGCCCGGAGCCGAGGTGATTATGACTATGCTCCATGCCGGAGGGAAATTCGACAGCAAGGTATATAGGGTCTCAGGCGGCCTACACGGCGTAGGGGTCACGGTCGTAAATGCCCTCTCTGAATACCTGCTACTCGAAATAAGAAGAGATGGAAAGGTATGGTATCAAAAATATGAAAGGGGAGAACCCGTTACGGAGCTGAAAGAAACCGGAAAGACTAGAAGAAGCGGAACTAAAATCAGATTTAAGCCGGATTCTAAGATTTTTGAGGTGAGTGAGTTTAACTACGATACACTTGCACAGAGAATAAGAGAGCTTGCATTCTTAAACAGCGGCCTTAGAATAAAGCTCACCGATGAGCGCGACTCAAGAGAGCAGGAGTTTTACTACAAAGGCGGAATAGTCGCATTTGTTCAAGAACTAAACAAGAATAAAAATACGCTTCATCCAAAGCCCATATATGTCTCTGGAGAAAAAGACGATATTATCGTAGAAGTCGCCCTTCAATACCATGATGGATATACAGAAACTATATTCTCTTACGCAAATAACATAAACAATATTGAAGGCGGCACGCATCTTACCGGATTTAGAGGTGCCCTTACAAGAACTATAAATAAATATGCCGAGGATCAGGGGATTCTTAAGAATGCAAAAATTTCCTTAACCGGCGAAGACACAAGAGAGGGTCTTACAGCAGTAATAAGCGTCAAGCTCCCGAATCCAAAGTTTGAGGGGCAGACAAAGACGAAGCTCGGCAACACCGAAGTTAAAGGAATAGTGGAAATTCTTCTCAATGAAAAGCTCGGAACCTTCTTTGAAGAAAACCCTTCGGTTGCGAGAAAAATCGTTGAAAAAGCCGTGGAGGCAGCAAGGGCAAGGGAAGCCGCGAGGAAGGCACGTGAGCTTACGAGAAGAAAAAACGCCTTTGATTCAGGCTCTCTTCCCGGAAAGCTCGCCGACTGTCAGGAGCGTGATCCGCAGTACTGTGAGCTCTTTATAGTCGAGGGAGAGTCCGCCGGGGGTTCGGCAAAGCAGGCAAGGATTAGATACAATCAGGCGGTCCTTCCGCTTCGTGGAAAGATTTTAAACGTTGAGAAGGCACGGTTTGACAAGATGCTCAGCAATGAAGAGATAAGGACTATGATTACTGCGCTTGGCACGGGAATCGGAAGTGATGATTTTGATATATCGAAACTCCGTTATCACAGAATAATACTTATGAGTGATGCCGATGTGGACGGCTCTCATATCAGAACCCTGCTTCTTACATTCTTCTATAGACAGGTCCCGGAGATTATTGAAAAAGGACATCTCTACATAGCTCAACCCCCACTTTATAGGATTAAGCGAGGAAAGGAGGAGAGATATTTAAAAGACGACCATGAGTTTGAGAACTATCTCCTCCAAATAGGAATTGATGGGGTAAGCCTAAAGGTAAATCGCGAGGGTGAGTCTAAGGAGATAAAAGGGGATAGGCTTCTTGAAATTATAAAGAAGTCTATATCCTATGGAAGAATCCTTGAGAGACTCGGCAGATGGGGAAGAGACCCAAGGATAGTTGACGCGTTTGTAAACCGAGATGGCTTTAGAAAGAGTTATCTAAAGATTGAAAATGAGTCGGAACTCGATGAACACCTTAAAGGAATCAAGAGATGGATTGAGAAACGCTACCCGGAGATCTGGGCTATTGATTGGAATCTGGAAGAAGACGAGGAGCATAATTGCCTAAGGATTATTTACCATTTTAAAGAAAACGGCAGAATGAGAAGCACCGTGATTGACTTTGATTTTCTAAACTCTCCTGATTTTATCGAACTTAGAAATCTACATGACACTATAAAGCCCGTTGGCAATCCGCCCTATTTCATACAAGAAGACGGCAATGAAACAAGGCTTGGAAACCTCAAAGAGGCTACAGAGCACATATTATCGCTTGGGAAGAAGGGAATGTTTATACAGAGGTACAAGGGGCTCGGCGAAATGAATCCGGAACAGCTCTGGGAGACTACAATGAACCCTGAAACCCGCGTGCTCAAGCAGGTAAAGGTTGAAGACGCCGTGCAAACCGATGAAATATTTACAATACTTATGGGCGATCAGGTCGAGCCGAGAAAGGAATTCATTGAGAAAAACGCGCTCAATGTAAGGAATCTGGATGTTTAAAGACCCGTTATCCACATTTCCCACCACTGGATGATAAGGCTATTTTGAGTCGCATCGCTTTTCAAGCAGATTTATCAAGGGTCTTAAATCCTTAAACTCATAATCGGGTTTAATATCTCCCCTTACTTTTTCATCTTTTCTATTAATCCACGCCACGGTAAAACCCAATTCTTTAGCGGGAACTATGTCATGTTCGTAGCTTGCCGCAACGTGGAGAACATACTCTTTCGGAACTTTGAAAGACTCCATCATATTTTTCCAATGGCCGTACGAGGGTTTATATGATTTTACTCTCTCCGCCGTGATAACCCCGTCGAAATCCACACCAATCAGATTAATCGAATGTTGTATTAAGTCGTCATCTATGTTTGAGAGAATGACAAGCTTATGTTTCTCTCTAAGACTTCTTAAAACCTCGGTCGTTTCTTCAAAAGGAGGCCATCCGATAATCGTATCCGCGAATATCCTTTTCTCCTGCGAGGTCAGTTTTATCCCCTTTTCTTTAAACAGCCTCCTCACCCCAATGGCTAAAACATCTTTGTACTTGTGATAGCCCTCCTGTTCAACCTTCATCTCAATCTCGATATATCTCTGAGGCATGGATTCAATATCAAAAGAAAGTCCCCTACCCTCTAACAGACCCTTTAGGGCATTTTTCATTCCCTGTTCCCAGTCGATTAGGGTTCCATAGCAATCAAATGTGATGAGGGAAAACTGAGGCATATCTCCCTTCATTATACAGTAGTGATTTGTATTTGATAAATTCGTGATATATGAGCATAACCCTAAACGAAGAATAAAATCATTGGGATTGGGAATGGAAATATGGTGAAAAAGTAAAGCCATAGTAAAATATAAGGGAAAGAAAAACAGAGATAAAGGCTTTTTGCGGATGTGACCTGAGGGAATTCGTGGGTAAGAATCCAAAGATAGGAGGAGAGAGATGAAAAGACTTTTAACAAATTACAAAGTGGCGCTTCAGCAAGGTATAGAGTTTACCGTATTTGCTCTATGTTTAATTACCATAATACCAAATGTATTTGCTGATGAAACGTACCAGTACAAAATATATTCTGCTCTTAATCCCCCTCCGAAGAATGGATTATATAAGGTTTACTATGATAATGGAGTTCTATGGTCAGAGGCCAACTTTAAAAAGAGAAAACTGGAAGGCATGAGAAAAGCGTATTATCCGAACGGAAATTTGATGGAAGAGGAAAACTATAATAAAGGTCAACTAGATGGGATGAGAAAGTTTTATGCTATAAGTGGAAGGGTATTGGTAGAGGAAAACTATAAGAACGGTAAATTAGAAGGCACGACAAAGAAATATTATAGTAGCGGAAAGTTATGGATAGAGGAAAACTACAAAGGCGGTAATCGAGAAGGAGAAAGAGAGGAATACTATGAGAACGGAGAACTAAAAATTAAGGAGGCGTGGGATGAAGGAAAACTAATAAGTCGAGAAGAGCACAAAAAGGGAACACAAGCGAGACTGTCTTTGTAACTGTGTAAATAGGGCTGAGAGTAAATTAAAGACCAATCTTTAGCTTCTTTATCTCCACCGCATACCTGAAATACCTCATAAGCCTTTCACAGTTTGCCTTCCATGACCTTATAACGTGAGGATATTTACTTGCTCATTTCTCCTCAAACCTGTGCATAGATGAACTGGCTTCTTCAAGAGTAGATGCTTCATAAACCCCCTTCAAATCCCTGCTCAGTTCCTTTTTGTCCTTCCAGGACACATACCTGAGCGTATTCCTTATATACTGCCTTGCTTATCACTTTGTTCCGTTCCCTTACTCTATAGAAAACACAATCTAGCCATATGATCGTATAAACCCCAGAAAGCACCCTTGATTGCCATTCCTCTAGCCGAGGAATTATTCTTTCTGTGAGCCTAGATATCAACGAAGGGCTAAGTTCTACCCCATATATGTCCTCCATAATCTCCTGTATATCCCTCGTTGTCATTCCCTTTGCGTATAAAGCTATTATCTTGTCCTGTAGGTCCTCTAGTACACTCTGTCGTTTCCCCTTACCACCTTAGGTTCAAACTTAGAGTCCATGTCTCCTGGGACACTTATCTCTACCTCCCCACTGTCTGTAACCACCTCCTTTTGACTATAGCCGTTTCTTGAATTAGTTAAGTCCGTTCGCTTATACCTGGGGTATCCCAGAAATTCTTCAAGCTCTGCTTCTATAGCTTCTTGAAGGGTTTGCTTAATGAGTCTTTTGAGTTGTGATTTTACCTCCCCAACAAGGGGTCAGTCTAGACCAGTCAGTAGGTATTGTTCGCAATGTCAGAGAGTCACCCTCTGTTGGAAACCGAACAGTTACACTCATCGCTACTGCAATAGTCAATGGCGCTCCGATTACAGAGCAACTCGCAAACAGCGTAATAACTAATCTCTCTCCTGGCGGAACCTTTCAAAATAAGAGGCAATCCTCCACAATCCCTTAACCCAACAACCCGGTATACGCTATCTGTAAGTCCGGGAGATAATAACCCATCGAATGATACATTTATACTGAACTCCGCCGCGGTTCAAAGGTATTATTAGATTTGAAGAAACAAATAGGATTATCCACAGAGCTCACACCGGTGAGGTGAAAGAAAGTGATTGGAATAACGGAACAGCCGTTCAGATTTTCATATTACTTCCAGATATTGTTTTGTGCCCTTGCGGCTAAGATGCTGCTCTTATAAAAATAGCCTCCTTCCCTAGCCTACCAAATCACAAAATTGTATAATGAAGAAAAAAATGGATGGAGATGAAAGATGGCAAAAACCTTTGCAAATCCATTAGTTCTAAAAACGGATACTCGGATCAAAGCCGATAAGATCCTCGAAGGGATTGAAATACTGAGATTTCAAGGACTCGTTCCAGACTCGATAAAATTCAGCATGGTAGAGAAATGTCCTCAGTGTTCCCAAGAGGCTTGGGGGCTTTTTCTTACAGAAGAGGCAGGAACCGAATTAGAAGCAGAAGAGCCGATCGGGATTTGCCTTCAGTGCAGTGCAACTATATACGTTGATAAAGATGGAAACCCCAAATCACATGTCCTAAGTAGTCAAGACCTTTTAAGAGGCATGGGAATCGGCAAAGGGAAATGATGTGTACTACACATTAAACTTATCATAGCATTGTACATCACGCCCCGCAGAATTATTCTTTGTTTTGCCTTGACCACAGGGGGATTGGTTATTTCAAATATCCATTTCCACTAGATCGCCAGAGACTTGATAGAATCAGCTCGCGAATGAATATGAGTTCCTTCGGCAATTTGTCATATAACTTTATGAACAACTCCTCATGAGAAAGAATCTCTTCTTTCCACACCTCGCGATCCACGCTAGTCAGTTCTCTAAACCTTTCCCGACTGAATTCTAACCCACGCCAGTCAATATCCTCGTACCGCGGTACACACCCGATGGGATTCTCGACACCGTAGGCACGACCGTTGGCGCGGTCAATAATCCACTTTAGCACGCGCATATTCTCTCCAAATCCGGGCCATATGAATTTCCCATTTTTATCCTTACGAAACCAATTGACCCCAAAAATCGGTGGTGGGTTAGGTATTCTCTGCCCAAAATTCAGCCAGTAGTTAAAATAGTCGGCCATGTGGTAGCCACAAAAAGGCAGCATCGCAAATGGGTCGCGTCGGACTTCTCCAACTCTACCCGTAGTCGCGGCGGTTGTTTCCGAACCCATAGTGGCTGCAATATACACTCCGTAATTCCAGTTTGGTGCCTGATATACAAGTGGAATAACGCCGCTTCGCCGTCCGCCAAAAATAAAGGCCTTAATGGGCACCCCGTCGGGATTTTCCCATTCCGGGTCAATGGACGGACACTGGCTGGCGGGAGCGGTGAACCGAGCATTCGGATGGGCAGCAGGTCTTCCGCACCCGGGTGTCCAGTGCTTGCCACGCCAATCAATTAATTCGGCCGGGGGTGTATCGGTCATGCCCTCCCACCAAACATCGCCATCGGGCGTTAGAGCCACGTTTGTGAATATGGAATTTCGGCTTATAGAAGCCATAGCGTTTGGATTTGTCTTCCCCGATGTGCCGGGAGCAACTCCAAAGAATCCAGCCTCCGGATTAATCGCATAGAGCTTGCCGTCTCCGCCTGGCTTAATCCAGGCGATATCATCTCCCACTGTGGTAATTCTCCATCCTTTGAATGCCTCGGGCGGAATGAGCATAGCGAAATTGGTCTTACCGCATGCACTGGGAAATGCGGCGGCTACATAATTCTTTTCTCCCTGTGGTGATTCTACTCCTAAAATGAGCATATGCTCGGCAAGCCAACCCTCTTTCCTAGCGATGACAGAGGCAATTCTTAATGCAAGGCATTTCTTACCAAGTAGCGCGTTGCCACCATAGCCGCTTCCGTAAGACCAAATGGAATGCTCTTCTGGGAAGTGAACGATGTACTTAATTCCATTGCAGGGCCAAGGAACATCCCTCTGCCCCAGCCCAAGGGGCATGCCAACCGAATGAAGACACGGCACAAATTCCCCGTCTCCAAGGATATCGAGCACGGCTCTGCCCATGCGGGTCATTATCCTCATGCTCGCAACAACATAAGGCGAATCCGTGAGTTGCACCCCAATATGAGATATGTGCGAGCCTAAGGGACCCATACTAAATGGAATGACATACATTGTTCGACCCCGCATAGAGCCGTTAAAAAGACCCCGCAATATCTCTTTCATCTCGGTGGGTGCCATCCAGTTATTTGTGGGACCTGCATCGCTTTTATTGATGCTGCAGATAAAAGTGCGACCTTCTACACGTGCCACATCACTCGGATCAGAACGCACCAGGTAACTGTTAGGTCGCTTCTCTTCGTTTAACTTGATGGCAGTGCCCGATTTTAGCATTATATCGAACATATCGTCATATTCCTTTTGTGAACCATCACACCAGTGAACTTTGTCTGGCTTGCAAAGGGCGACCATCTCATTAACCCAGATTCGCAGCTTTTCATTCTTTACATAGCTTGGAAAATCCATAAGTCCTTGGTTCCTCCTTTATTTACTTTGGTTCTGTAAAGCATTTCATTGTCCCATTTCTTTGCACTCTGTATTTGAAAACGGATATATACCACCACCTAATTCTATAGCGCATGTGACTTCATATAAATCCGGACGATAACCAATGTAGTCATAACTTTATCTTTGAGTACCCCTAAAGTAAAGCAATACAGATCACGCATTACAATATGTCCCTCCCCAAAACTATTCCCCCTTCTAAATAGATTTTCCTGCTATGAGCAGGCACAATCACGGGCAGAATTCCCGTCTCTCCACCCACTTGGGTTCCAGCATTAGAATAAGACCCAGAATAATAACGCACTCTTACCGTAATATTTTTATATGCTATATCACTTGTGTTTTCAATCGTGACATGATGGATAATGGCTTCCCCACCCCATGCTACATAAAAAGACCAGTCCGCAATCTTAATATACCGCTCAGGATGTAGAAAGGCCGGATTTCTTAACTCCGACTCTTCGGTTCTCCCGGCCACACAGAAGATACCAAGAAGTATTAAAGCCTCTGCCACTATGCGCATCCAGTCACTCTCCTATTTAAATTTTACCTCAAAAGAATCTAAGTTCGAGTCAATGAAAATAATTCACTTTTTCTTCGCGTCAGTTAAATTGGATAAAGGTTACGCCCGGTTACAGTAGAATAGAAAGAACGTAAGCTAGGGTCAAGACCTTTTCTCCCATATTCTCTTTATTAACTCATCGCGCTTTATTACTCCATTCTCTTCAAGGAGGTCTATAAGGATAAGTATGGTTCTTTTAATCCCTTCTTCCGTCAGGTCAACTACATTATTAAATGGCTCAACTCTAGCACCGTAGTGGCGCCTTATTGCCGTTTCAATAACTGTCTCAGGAGCAAACGCAATTCGGATTGGGAGGCCGGTAATAAATGAGACTATATCCGTAATCTCTAGATTAGTGGGGTCAGAAGTCGCAATGACTAATACCGCTCTCCCCAAATCACTCTCCAATCTCACGGGAATCGCCTTGAGTTTGTGAGCGGTTTCCACAGGAATTAGTCTAACAACATCCCTTTTAATCTCCACTGTCGAGAGGTCTAATATGGGTATCCCAAGCTGTCTTGCAAGGAATTCCTTAAGCCTAGATTCAGAAATATATCCAAGCCTGACCAAGATACTTCCTATCCTTCCACCAATTAACTTCTGGCGCTCAAGAGCCTCCCAAAGCTGGTCTTTTGTTACTATGCCAGATTCTACTAGAAGCTCGCCAATGAGCCTCCTTTTAACTGGACTCGGCGGTTTTTCCAATATTTTTCTCCTGTTCTAAAAAAACTCCTTATTATTAAAGAATAGACCTTTTATACAATAACCACAACAACCGCTGAGATAAACCCCTATTGATATAATGAATATATGCAAATTTTAGTCTATCCTAATATTGTACGGAGGAAGACAAATATGAGATTTTTCTCAATCTTAGTGCTTATTATATCTATTATTTCCCTGGGGTTTGCTCTAAATGCGGTGAAACATTTAAACGACGTTAAAGATGGATTCCAAAGGACAAAGAGGGAATTAGCAGAGGCAAAGGATGAATTTGCTGCGCATCAGCAGAGTCGGTGGCCTAAGTTTTATGAGGTAAACGGCAGGCTACTTTTCAAAGCGAGCGGAAACAGACTCATAATAGACCATGAAGAGATTCCCAATGTGATGCCGGCGATGATTATGAACTATGAGGTGAAAGACCCCAAACAAATTGAGAACCTAGGGCCGGGCGACAAGGTTCATTTTAGGTTAGAAGAAACGGTAAATAAGCTCTTTATAGTAAGCATAGAAAGAGTGAAGTAGCAATACTAATATATCTCTATTTTTTCTCAATCCTCAGATAAATCTCGGATTCACTCTGCACCCTATCGGCAAGGACTTTTGCCTCCTGCCAGGATGAAGACTGTCCGATATTGACAACCCTCTTTGAGATTGCGCCCTTCGCATATAGAATCCTTGTCTCAGAATTCCAAAGAATCTGCCAGTTTTCCTTATCTCTTTCGCGAATCCAGCCGAACGGAAACGTTCCCATTTTGAAATTCTCTCCTTACTTTAAACACAGAGAAGGGGTTTGCGAATTTTAGATCAAAACAAATCTTTTC
>PSLL01000089.1:0-3724 GCA_040289575.1 Candidatus Dadabacteria bacterium
AAAGAAAAGACAGACAGGAAGGACATTTACCTGACAAACAGTGCGGTTTATTAACGAGTTATATACATCGTATAACTGATGAGGGCCAGGGTGAAAAATGGGGCAACTCGCTAGGATTGATTATCCCCGCGGACCTGGTTAGCAAGGAAGGGTTGAAGGAAGGCGACGAGGTAGAGTATCAACTCAAAAAATGCGACGGTGTCAAGGAGCTGTTTGGCAAGTACCCGATGGGCGACATTCAAAAGATAAAAGACGAGCTTCGTAAGGAATGGGCAGATGACGACGTTGGCTAGGGGAGTATTCTACGATAGTTACGCCGTGCTCGCGTACATAAGTGGCGAGAAGGCTTTTGCAAATATTTTGACGGGCAGTCGTCCGGCGGCATACTGACAAAGCTCAATCTGATGGAGATCTACTTCAGGGCAGCCAAGCTCCATGGCCACGAGGCCGCAAGGGAGGTTATCGGCCGTTTTTCCAGGTACTTGATAGACTTTGACATCGATGACATTGCTGGCTCCATGAAGCTTAGAGAAGAACTGATGAAAAAGAGGATGGATGTATCATATGTAGATGCACTTGGCTACTACCTTGCCAAAAAGATGCGAATTCCCTTTCTCACAGGCGACAGGCAGTTCGCAGACCTCGCAGACGTCAAATTTGTAAAGTGACATCATCCACCTCCTTCCTAGTGTGTGTAAGACACCCGTAACGACATGAAAAATCTTTTTTCCCGCTGCAGCCAGATATGCCACCTGAAATCAAATTATCAACACGCCGTAGGAATCTTCCTGTGGACAAACTAACAGAGAGTTAGATCTCGAACACGTCTTCGCCGGCCTTTACCGCAGGTTTCCTCTCCGGGTTGACCTCGTCTATGCTGCGTGCCAGCTGCTCTATCTTGGGGTTTATGAGCAGCTTGGTCATCTCTTCAAGCTCTGGAGCCGACCTGATGATTATGCCTCTCTTTTTCGTCGCGGCGCCGGACGCGTCTACCGGGTTGACCTCTATGGCAAGGGATGGTGCCCTTCCCTTGAACTGGGGCAGCTTGATGAGGAACACTCCCGGTACGCTCGTAGCCTTTCTTTCCCAGTCCTTGCCGTTCTTCAGGAATTGTGCGAGCCTTTCATCCTGTGGTGCCATTATTGTGTTCAGCAGTCATACTGTCAAGGCTTCCACTTATAAAAACATCTGCTACGAGTCCTGAGCATGCCTGTGTGTTCTGTCGAGATATATGTTTATTTTCGAATCGACGTTACACGTGTCTGTGAAAGAGCCTGCCGAATCCCTGGTTCAAAGGTTAGCCGTGCGCGGCCCTGAAACAGACATGGAAACTGTCAGGTCCATCATTGCAAGGAAGGATGAGGCCCTGCCACAGCTGGTACGGGTGGCAACCGAGGAAAAGTACTGGGACACAGAGTCCGGGTTATTCTCTGTCTGGGCCCCCATCTGCGCGATGCACGTCCTGTCAAAGATTGGTGGAAACGAAGCTGCTTCTGCTGTCTACAGTGCAATGAGAATCCATTATGACGACACTGGAGACTGGATAACTGAAGATATGCCATATGTGCTAGCAGCCTTTGGACCTGGAGGATTTGACACGCTTGCGTCGAGGGTAGGAGATGTCCAGCTTGACGAGTATGTAAGGGACGGTGCCGCCAGGGCACTTGTCATAATATCTAGGGTCCACCCGGAAACCAAGTCAAGGTCGGTAGAAGTGTTGAAGAAGGCGATAATGGACGAAAGCGATGAAAGTGCAAGGAGCATACTGGCAGATACTCTGGCAGAGTTCAAGGATAGTGACACACTCCCGTTCTTGGAAGACCTGTTCAAGAAAGAGCTGATAGATACAGCCTACATCGATTACGAGACGGTACTGGACATCTACGCCGGCAAGTTCGACCATCTACAGCACTTCGTCCCGCGCGACCCTCTGGGAATATTCATTCCAAGGCCAGACAACTTTTACAAGAAGAACAACCCTTTGCCTAAATCCAAGGATCACCATGCAGGAAAGACAAAAGTTGGAAGGAATGACCCGTGCCCGTGCGGCAGCGGCAGGAAGTTCAAGAAGTGCTGCCTGAAAGTTGCGTGAGCCGCCGGCAATTTTTCATCTTTATAAAAAGCGGGTGAGAAAACCCCTGGTCACAGACCAGTGGATGAATCGCCATCACATTTTTAAGAAGTAGAGAAATTGGGCTATATTAGTGTCAGAGCTAGGCAAAGTGGAAGAACGTCTTGGCACAAACAATATGAACCTGTACCACGTGCCACGTAAAGCCGATAGTAGACCTTTTGCGTAATTATAGACTGTATCGTATTTCGCCATTATATGACGTATTGATGACGTTATACGTAAAATATCTCGCTTAGAGATATGCGGAATTTGGCTATGACATACTCATTTCGTCTATCTTCACAATTACGCAAGAGGTCTGGTGGACTGGGTTCAGACACGCTACTACTACCGGTGGAACGCCGGGAATTCACGCTTGGGGAGATCAGAAGCTCGGTCGCTGAACCCGGAAAAGCTTGCTTGCCTGAACCATGTATAACAGTGGGGGGGGGCGGCGAGGCTACCTCCTTGTCCGATAGTAGTTCACCATGTTCTCCATCACTGACCGGCATGATGCGCGCGGTCCGCCGGTGCAACGGCGCGCCTAGTGACGGTCCGGATTTCATGCAGAAAGCCCCTCACGTCGGTCATAAAAGAACCCCGGGAAGATACCGGGACTACCGGGACGCCTCCTGACATAAACCCAGTGTGGCCCGCATAAAGGGTCAGGATGACCGGCACGGCAGTCTCTATGGCAGGGTCACGCTTGACAAGTTCTGTGGCCCTTGCCACCTGTTTTTCGCAGAAACGGGACAGTGCCGAAGGGCTGGCCTTCTTCCAGTGCTTGCAGTCGATGGCTACCGCAAAATTCCCGTCGACACCCACCGCGTCTATCTCCATCCGCGGGCGCGTGAACCGGACGTTTGTCCTTGTACTATATCCGTGCTCCCGGAGTGCCTCCGACGCCAGTTTTTCAAAGTCCTGCCAGGTGAGCTCCTGCGATACTCTTTCCACTTCCGCGCCTTCCCTGAGGGCCAGAAGCGCCATATTCAGCCGGTCGCGCCACGTGAATGAAAGCACCCCGTCGCGGTCACTGCCGATGCCCTCTGACATCATGAAGGCTATGACGTCCTTTGCGACCAGTGCGCTCTCGATCCCTGATGCCTTTTGGAACTGGTCGTACGTCACCACCATTACTTCTCCCCCTTTTTCTCCTTCTACTTCCCTCCCAGTCCTTCTCCTTCCCCGTCCACCTCCTGCTGCCATGCCTGCCAGAGACCTGACCAGCAATTCCGGGTGCAGCGGCATATCTCTTCCTGCAGGTGGGACATCCCCGGTTAATTGCATTTCCGTGAGAAAGAGGCCTGGTTCTGAAGAAGAAGCAAACCACCAACTTGCTCATCTGCTCAAACACGGGCCCGACTTTTTTTTCATCTGCAGCTTGGCAGGCTGGGACGTAGTGCAGAAATTGACAGGTGCATCCGTTGCATCCGCTGCTCTACCGCCTCATCCTGTTGCTGTGGTACTTTTTTTCTCAAGAATCACAGGCACACAGAGTTGTCACCAGATTTTTTCGGTACAGCCACATCCGCCTGACCATGGTTGCTTTCTGCCGCATCTTAGAGGCTATCCGAAAAGTAGTCTAGATTAGATTAATTGAGTAGCTGGCAT
>PSLL01000090.1:0-3603 GCA_040289575.1 Candidatus Dadabacteria bacterium
CGCCGCCTGCAGAAAGACCTCGCGGATCTCTTCGCGCGAGACCCCGTTATTCAGGGCGCCCCGGATATGGAGCGCCAGTTCGTGCGGGCGGTTGAGGGCGGCGAGCATCGCCAGGGTGATGAGGCTGCGCGTCGGCCGTGACAGGCCCGGCCGGGACCAGATGGCTCCCCAGCAGTACTCGGTCACCAGTTCCTGGAAAGGCCGGTCGAAGTCGTCGGCTGACTGGAGAGCCCGGTCGACATACTCCGCCTCCAGGACTTCCCGTCGGATGCGCAACCCGGTCTCAAACAGGCTCTCCCGCTCGGCCATAACCCCTCCCGTAGATCCTACTTCGGCCCAGAGCTTCGCAGCCAAAACAGGTGGCCCCCAAACGGCGCGTGAACTGATCACAGACCACGAGATCATTTCCTTCTGGGCTCAGGATACGCCAGGGAGGCGGGCCGTGTCAATACAAGAGGAAAACCAAAGAACATCTTCAATGTTCTCGTGTCGAGCATTTCAAAGGAGCCTCGGGGTAACTTCGAACGAAATTTCGCTGATAAGAGCAAATTAAACCATTACACTACCCCTTCAACGCGCCAGCAACCAACCCACTTAAGACATAGCGCTGGAAGAGGAGCGCAAGGACGACCGGAGTAATACTAGCAAGGGTTCCAGCCGCCGCAAGCAGACCAAACTGAACGTAGAAACGACCAATAAGCAGAGAGACCGCCAGGGGAGCGGTACGAGTTTCGGCTGAGCTGGTAAATATCAACGGAAGAAAGAAGGCATTCCAGCTGCCAATAAAGGCAAACGCAGCGGCAGCAAAGAGGCCGGGAGTGGCCAGTGGATAGACCACACGGAAGAGAGCACCAACTCGACTACAACCGTCAACCATAGCCGCATCCTCGAGTTCTCTTGGCAGACTGAGAAAATATCCACGGAGAATCCAGATCGTGAAAGGAAGGCTAAATGAGCACTCGAGAATCACCAGCGTTATCAGCTTATCCATCAAACCGATCTGGCGAATGGTCAGGTACAACGGCAGAGCGATGACCACTCCAGGCAGCATTTCAGTAAAGAGCAACAGAAAGATTATTTTCTCACGAAATGGCATCGCCAATCGAGCATAGGCATAAGCCGCCAGAGAACCAAGGGTTACAGAGAGAAACGTTACACCACTAGCAACCAAGAAGGTGTTGAGAAGGCTACGCACAAAACCACGCGCGGCCACGTTCTCTGGACGATCAGCATAGATGAGAATGTTCATGTACTGAGATATGTCAACATTGCTAGGGAACCAGACAGGAGGAACAGCCAGCTGCTCTCTTTCTGGGGTAACACTGGTAATTAGCATAACATAGACAGGACCGAGCATGTAGATAAGGAAGAAGGCGAGACCAAAGTAGAGTAAAATCTTCGATATGGTCCGCGATAGATTAAATCCTCGGCGATAAACCAGTCTCATACGGTCTCCTGGACCCCCTCAAATCGGAGAATACGCGAGTAGATAAAAACAAGGCCCAGAATAATTGCAGCAATGACGTATGAAAGTGCAGCACCATAACCAACATGAAGGTACTTGAAACTCTCCATGTAGATGTAGTAACCGAGAACCTGAGTGGAGTTCGCAGGCCCCCCGCCAGTCAAGACATAGATAATATCGAATATACCAAATGCACTGATTGTCTTAAGAACGAGAGCAACAAGGCCCATCGGTTTAAGCAATGGCAAGGTGATATACCAAAATTTTTGCAAGACCCCTGCACCGTCACAACTTGCCGCCTCATAAAGCTCCGAAGGAATTGTTTGGAGGCCAGCCAGAAAGAGCAATGTAAGTCCAGGCGTACTAACCCAAACTTCAGCCACTACAATAAGAAAAAGAGCGAGATTAGGATTAGTCAACCAAGGAATGTAGCCCTGAATTATCCCAAATTGATAAAGCAGACCATTCAACATCCCGTAATTTGCGTCATAAATCCGTGCCCATATAACCCCGTTTACAACGTGTGGAATAGCCCAAGGAATCATCATCAGACCACGTGCTAATCCACGTAGAGGGAAATCCTGATTAAGAATTATAGCAAAGACAAGTGCAATCGGCGTCCCCAAAACTATACTGACGGCAGCAAAGTACAGAGTTCTCCCTAAAGAAGCCCAGAACTCCGAATTCTGCACCATATCAATGAAATTTCCCAGCCCCACAAACTGCGGACCTATCCACGGACGCGTGATATTAAGGTCCATAAACATAATCGTGAGAGAATAAAGCAGTGGGTAACCTAGCAAGCCGAAGATAAAGAGGAAACTCGGCGCAACCAACAACCAACCCAGCCAGCGGTCAGAGAGCATAAAACGCCGCTGGCGCAAAGGTCTTTGCTCAGGCTGGGAGAGGACACGCATCTATGCCAACTCGCCCCCAGTTTATTCACACATTAACGTTTTTCTGCTTTCTCCCTGATCTTATTATAGGCGGATACGACATCGTCCAAGGCCTGCTGAACAGATTTCTTCTGAGTTAGCGCGTTATGCAACTCAAGCTGCAGGGCTGCCGAATACTCGTGATACCAGGGAACCATTGGTCTGTTAACCACATTCTCAGCCTGACGCCGCGCGATCTCGAAATCGATCTGTCGCTGCTTGGCAAAGTTCTGAACCTCAGGATCATCAAAGAGACTACGCCACCCGAAGACGGTTCCTTCGCCGATGAATTGCCGCTTAGCGCCCTCTCGCCCCTGCCGGAAAAGTAGATACTCCCAGGCTTCATCTTTATGCCGCGAGCCTTTGGAGATCGACCAGCACTCCGGTCCGGAAACCGTCCAGGAAGCCACACCCATTTTGTGGGGCACCAACCCCATCTTGCACTGATTAACAACTTTTGATCTGGACGGATCGTTGAGAATAGCCATCGGCGTACCCCAATGGAACCCGAAGGCAGCATCACCGGCCGCCTGGGCATTACGTGCATTGATATTCTTCGCTGTCAACGAGGCCGGATTGGCGATCTTAGTCGTGTTAAGCCAATCCACCATCATGCGCAGCGCCTCAACCCCCGCATCTTTGTTGACGAGCAACTCGTCGTTTTCTGAAATGTATTTACCCCCAAGACTGGCCACTAACATGGGATAATCACAGGCGATATTCTCTCCCTGCTCCCATGCCCACGTCTGCGCGTATTTGACCAGGCCCTTTTCCTGAACCGCTTTAGCCGCTATCACATACTCTTCCCAAGTCTCCGGGGGCTTATTAATACCGACATCTTTCAGCATCTTCTCATTGTAAACCCACGTCTTCCATTCAGAGTCTTTCGGCAGACCATACCACTTCCCTTTATAGGTCACGGCCTGTCGGGCAAAAGGCAGCATGTCCTCAATAAGCTCCCTGGTCATCCGCGCGGAGACCTCTTCGATCCAACCAGAGACCGCGTATAGAGCAAGGTCAATGACGTCTACCCGCACAACGTCGTAATCAGCCCCACCAGCATTAAACGAAGCAATAAGCTTCGCTGTTGGATCTACACCCTGCGGGATGACCTCCGATTCGATACGAATCCCGGTCTTCTTGGTAAAATCATCGTTGATCGCTTGAACCGTTGCTGACGGCGTCTCCAACAGACGCAAGACA
>PSLL01000040.1:0-693 GCA_040289575.1 Candidatus Dadabacteria bacterium
ATCTATTTAATTTGTTTCTACATATCTATTTTGGTTACTTCTCCAACTAATTACCTAATAAAATACTCTAAAACTATGCAAATTCTTTTGAGGAAAAGCCCCATAGCTAAGAAAAAAGTAACAAAACTTAGGCTCTATTCTATTTTTCTCTCTTCCTATTTTCTAAGTTGAAAATTGTGAAGCCGCTTTAAACCTGTTAGTTTCAATATCGGATTACGAGCACCTTATTTTAAAAGCTTATAAATCTCCCTCATATTGAGGCTTTCTCTTAGAAAATCGGCTAGTATGTTATAATTGTTCTCCCTTAGCACTGTGCCTTCCAAGTTTATCTTTAACCCTTTCCTCTCAGCTATTTTCCGAATAAAGGTCGCTTTTAAATTTGCATTTTCAAAGATACCATGTAGGTAAGTCCCATAGATCGGCATCCCATCGGCAACTGCCCCATCAAAAGCCCTGGAGTTTCCCAAGACCTCAAGAAAGGGCTTTACATTTGAGTTTATCGAGGGTCTTCCCATGTGAATCTCATAGCCTGAGATAACTTGTCCCTCAATTTCTCTAAAAATCTCACCCCCATTTAGAACCCTGGCATCGGTTCTTTTGAGAGTTTTCTCCCTTTCAAAATTCGTTACGACATCTAAAAGTCCCATCCCCTCTACCCTTTCCTGGTTTGATTCAACGCGCTCCTTATCAATA
>PSLL01000040.1:727-20741 GCA_040289575.1 Candidatus Dadabacteria bacterium
GCCTTCCAAGCATCTGATAGCCGCCACAGATTCCAATTATCGGTACCTCTTTGGCCTTTTGAAGTATTCTCTCTTCTATGTCAGACTTCCTTATATGGAGAAGATCAGAAATCGTGCTTTTTGTTCCAGGAATAATTATGGAGTCAGCATCATCTAGGTCTTCTTTTCTCTCCACATAATCAACCACGACACCTTCTTCATCTTCAAGCGGCCTAAAATCGGTAAAATTTGAGATTCTAGGCAGTTTAATCACTGCAATCCTAATCTTCGAGGACTTGCCTATATGCTTTTTATCCTCCAGTGAAACTGAATCCTCATCATCTATTCTTATTCCTCTAAAGTATGGGACAACACCAAAAATCCTCTTTCCCGTTCTTCTCTCCAAAAAACGAAGGCCGGGTTTTAAAAGATCTACATCGCCCCTAAACTTGTTTATGATAAGTCCCTTTATTCTCTCCCTATCCTCCTTAGAAAGCAGCTCTAGTGTTCCAACAATTGAAGCAAATACCCCCCCTCTATCTATGTCTCCTACTAAAAGAACCGGGGATTTTGCCATATGAGCAACCCTCATATTGACTAGATCATGTTTTTTTAGATTCACTTCGGCTGGACTTCCAGCACCTTCAATAACTACAATGTCATAAGAATCCATGAGTTTCTCTAAAGAATTCTTTACAACCTTAATTAACCCTTTTTTAAACTCATAATACTCCTCGGCAACCATGTTCCCAACTGGCTTTCCAAGCACTATAACCTGAGATCCGAAATCGGAACTAGGTTTTAAAAGTATAGGATTCATCTCCACCGTCGGTTCCACTCCTGCAGCTTCAGCTTGAGCTGCCTGGGCTCTTGCTATTTCCTTTCCGTCCAAAGTAACATAAGAATTCAAACTCATGTTTTGAGCCTTAAAAGGGGCAACGCAGAATCCCTCTTGTCTAAATATCCTGCATAGCCCAGCAACAATAACGCTTTTCCCAACATTAGAAGCTGTCCCTTGAATCATAAGAGTCTTTGCCGACATTATTTACTTCCTTCCGTGGAGTCTAGTTCTTTCAATTCTTTAATTAATTTCTCACATTCATCAATTGGTCTTACACTTAGCCTAATGAAATTTGGAAGACCAAATGATGCGCAATCACGAACCAATATCCCCCGCCTGAGTAAAGATAGCCTAAGCCTCGTTGCATTATCTACCTTAACCATAAAAAAACCCGTTTCAGACGGAACACATTTCTTTCCCATTCTTTCTATTTCTCTTACTAAGTAATCCTTAGACCTTAAAATCTCATGCCTCGATTTTCCTAGGTACTCCTCATTATTTAGAAGGACTGATATAGCAACCTCCTGAGCAATTGAATTTACATTCCATGGAGGTTTTACCTTCTCAAGATTAGATATTATCTCACTGTTTGACAGAGCATAACCAATGCGAAGCCCAGCAAGTCCATGGAATTTTGTAAGCGACCTTAGAATTAAAAGATTTTTGTATTTAAGAAACCTGATTGAATCCCAGGGGTCTTTCACAGAATCCAGATATGCTTCATCCAGGACAAACAGGATATTCTTATTTTCCTCTAAAATTCCTTTTAATTCTTCTTTCCTTAAGTATCTACCGGTAGGATTATTGGGATTGCAGAGAAAAGCTATTTTATGGTTACTGGTTCTTAAAAATTCTATGAGCTTATTTGCATCAATTCTAAAACCGTCTTCTTCTTTCAGTACATAAGATACGAGTTCCGCTCCCATTATTTTACTTGCCCTCTCATACTCTGAAAAAGTCGGATTCGGAATAATGACCCTATCTTTCTTATTCAGATAGGCCTGGCAGATAAAGTAAATTATCTCTGTAGACCCATTTCCAACGATTATGTTTTCAGGATTTAGATCATAAATCTCTGAGATGACCTTTTTTAATCTATAGCAGCTTGTATCGGGATAGGTATCTATTTTTGTTTGAGCTTTCTTTAAGACCTCATCGGATTCTACAAATGGGTTTATGTTACTTGAAAAGTCAATTATATTCTCCAGATTGAGATTAAATTCACTTAGCTCTTTGGGGTCAATCCCCCCATGAATCGGAACACTTATGTTTTTGATCTCAGCTCTTGGATTAATCAACAATCCTCTCCTTTACGAGAATTATCCCTATGCATAACGCTAATGCTAGAGAAGATGTAATGATTAATACCTCCGCTGCATCTTGAATTGTATTGGTGTGAAGAGGGTTTTTGGATCTTCCGATTCTATAATGACCGGGTTTTTCAAGTTCTACTCCAAGAGAACCTGCAATTGCGCCTATACTAAATCCGGCATTAGGACTTTCTGTCTTTCGCGCCTCTCTTAGCATAGTGGTTAAAGGAGAGTAAAAACCCCTTCCAGTAAGAAAGCCCGCGAAGCAGATTAAAAAACCCGCTATCCTTGCAGGTATAAAGTTAACGATGTCATCAAGACGTGAGGCAAACTTTCCAAAATACTCGTATTTCCCATGATACCCGATCATAGCATCAAGTGTGTTAATAGCCCTAAAAGCCATAGCCCCTGGCACACCGAAAAAAACAAAAGATAACCAGGGAGAAACAACGCTATCTGTGATATTTTCTCCTACTGATTCAACAGCGGCAGAAATAATTAGCCTTTCATCTAAATCTCCCGTTTCTCGACTTACGAGACTTCTAAGCTGACTCCTCGCCCTACAGTAATCCCTTTTAGATAAAGAATCTTTAACCGCTGCCGCTGAAATTTTAAGTGCTCTAATGGCAAATGTAGTTTTTAGGAGAAAAACACTGATTAAAAAATAAATGGGATAGATTCTTTCTTTGAGGAACTGGAGGAAGAAATAAGGAGGGATGGTAAAAGTAGTAATCACTAAAAGTGAAAGACATGTACCCAAAAGAAACTGAAAAAAGGTGTTTCCTTTAAAAAAATATTTCTCAAAGAATCCAATGAGCTTTCCTATATAGACAACGGGATGTAAAACAGCAGGGGGCTCTCCACAAATTAAGTCAAGAAAAAAAGCAGAAATTAGAATTAAGTAGGTTTCCATCTGATCTTACTTAGAGAGCTGAGGTTCTCTTTGGCCCCATTTCCCGATGAAAACCACTTCTTCTAAAGAGAGCCTTTTAAGCCAGCCAGCCTTCTCTAAATCGGGTTTTTCGGAGAAATGGGTTACATATCCAAGACAAAGATAAGCAACAGGGAGAATATGTGAAGGAATTTCGAGGATATCTCTTAAATCATCGTTACTGAGGATGCTTACCCATCCTACGCCGATTCCTTCCGCTCGTGCAGCAAGCCAAAGATTTTGAATTGCACAGCAAACACTATATATATCAGTTTCAAGAATACTCGTTCTTCCAATTACAAAAGGTCCGAATCTGTTACGATCGCATGTAACGCATATATTTATAGGCGCCTCCATTATTCCCTCTAGTTTAAACGAGAGGTACTTAGTTCTTCTGGGTTCATCAACTAGGTAAGAACTGGTTTCATTTTCTTTCTCAAAACTCTCTTTTACTCTCTTTTTTGTTTCTTCATCCCTAATGATAATAAAATTCCAGGGTTGCATAAAACCCACAGAGGGAGCATGATGAGCAGCATTCAAAATTTTTCTAAGGACATCTTCGTGAATGGGGTCAGATTTAAACCCTGTTCTTACATCTCTTCTCTTATAAATTGCATTATAAACCCCTTCTTTCTGAGTAGACGTGAAAGTATGACTTTCCAATTGTGTTCCCCTTTGAAGAGTTTATTTTGATGCACTTCTAAAGCCATGACTAAAGCTTCTATCGTAGAGTTTTGACCTTTTTCCACAAGCCTCTAAAAAATCTCCAACAAGAATAAGGGCGGTCTTTGTAATACTTGCACTTCTTACCTTAGGAACAATATCCCTGAGCTTTCCGTAAATGATTTTTTCATCCTTCCAAGAGGCTCTGTAGATCACAGCACAAGGTGTGTCTTCTTCATATCCATCTTTTAACTCTTTAACTACCTTTTCTATCATATGCACGCTTAAAAATATAGCCAAACTTGCCTTATGCCTTGCAAGGTCTCTTAGTTTTTGAGTTTCAGGTACAAGGGTTCTTCCCTCGCATCTAGTTAAAATCACTGTTTGCGATATATCGGGAACAGTGAGTTCCCTTTTGAGAGCCGCCGCGGCAGCAAGGAATGAGCTTACACCAGGGATAATCTCGTAAGGAATTTTCGCCTTCTCTAGAAACTCTATCTGCTCGTGAAGGGTACCAAATATACTCGGGTCTCCATCATGAAGCCTTATAACTGTTTTTCCCTCTTCTAACGATCTTTTTATCAAATTTAGAATCTCTTCTAATGTTAAAGGGGCGCTGTCATAAAGCTCGGCACTTGGCTTTGCCCAACCTAGAATCTCCCTATTTAGAAGCGACCCAGTGTAAATTATCACGTCCCCTGTTTTAACTAATCTTTTTCCCTTAACTGTTATTAATTCGGGGTCTCCTGGACCCGATCCCACGAAATATATCTTGGGGTTAGCAACCCTTTCCATTTAACTCTCCGGGTTTGATTGTAAATAAAATTTACTCGGGTACTGCAAGTGGAACTTCTAAAGCCATCTTTTTCATACTGAGTTCATATTTATTGTGATACCCTCGCGGTGTAATCATAAGTTCCTCGTATGTAAAAGTAGAAGAGTTTCCTATTATTATCGTTGTAAGCATACCGATTGGGAAATCCAGCATGTGATCAAGATCAGTAATGATAATGTTCTGTCCGTCACGATATGCGCTCTTTACGATCCCGACAGGGGTAGAGCCCTCTCTATATTTTCGAATCATCTTCTGAGTTTCTACTATCTGCCATGTGCGCCTTCCGCTTTTTGGGTTATAAAGAGCTATTACAAAATCTGCCTGAGCAGCAGCCTCAACCCTCTTTAGAATGACCTCCCAGGGAGTAAGGAGGTCACTGAGGCTTATTGAAGCAAAGTCATGCATTAGAGGCGCACCGAGAAGTGAACCAACAGCACTTAAGGCTGTAACCCCTGGAACAACCTCAACCTCAAGCCCATAACTGGGTCTCCATCCGTCTTCTTTTAAAACCTGAAAAATAAGCCCAGCCATTCCGTAGATCCCAGCATCACCGCTTGAAATCACGACAACTGTATTTCCTTTTTTTGCTATATCTATAGCTTTTTTTGCTCTATCTACCTCCTCAGTCATTCCCGTATAGATAATTTTTTTCCCACGAATCAGATCCCTTACAAGCTCAATATAAGTTGTATATCCGACAATCACATTACTTTCCTCTATTACCTTTTTAGCGCGAGAAGTAATATGATCCTCACTTCCGGGACCAAAACCCACTATAAACATCTTTCCTACTTTTTGTCCTTTTTCACTCATATAAATTCCTCCTATTTAAACCTTATTCTCGCTATTGCCAGTGTTGCCATTTTAGATTTAACCTTTGGAACAATAAGCTCTCCCCAACTGCTACCAAGAATTGCAGAGGGCTCTGCAACTCCAATAACACCTACGTACTTCATCGCCATTGCCGACGGATTTGGAACATCCGTTATCTGATTAAGCTTATCTTTTGTGAAGTATTGAACTGAAAAGCTATATTTCTCCGCAAACCTGTTAATTCCCTCTTCTTTTTTTCTATTATCAATTGTTGCGATGCTTTTTACACTCTTTAGAGACAGGCAGTTTTTCTCGAGAGTTGAAACAACAAGTTCTTCAACCTCATCTGCCGATACCCCCCTGTCGCACCCGATTCCAAGCACAAGGCTCTTAGGTCTATAGAGAACCGCTTTCTGAAGAATAGAAGAATAGCTTTCATTAAGAACTCTATCAGTGATTATCAAATACGCTGCACATCCTTCACTAACCATTGTATCTAATGAGCTGTAGATTTTTATATTTTCGGGAATAGGTGTTTTTCTTCTCCACCAGTTCTTTTCTCCTGTACTCTGAAAAAGACCGATTTTTTCTCCATTCACAACGGCAGCACTTACTTTTGTAATGTTTTCTTTCCCCTCAAGTATCCAGCCAAACTCCCGTCCAAGAATATCAACAGGTATTGTCTTTCCAACATCAGAAGCCGTAGTTATCACAGGCGTTGACTCTAGAAGCCCTGCTATATCTTCTGTGAGTTCATTTGCTCCGCCTATGTGGCCTGAAAGGACGCTGATTACAAAGTTTGCGTTATCATCAATTGTAATCACAGCAGGATCAATATGCTTATCCTTTATGTGTGGAGCGATAATTCTTATGACTGCACCGAGTGAAACGAAAAAGACCAAAGCGTCGTAACAAGGCCATATATCGACTATAAGTTCTCTCAGTGATAATTCAAAGAAATTGACCCCTCCTCCCACCTCGTCTCTAAATTTGGATGAGACAAAAAGATCGCCCCTTCCGAGGAGGTCTCTAAGTCTGTTCCCGAGTTTTGCTCCATGCTTTGTTATTGCAACTATAGCGATTTTTTCTACAAAATCACTCATTTCTTCTCCCCACTTATTACAAAGACCGGATTTAGTGCATCAAACCTTGTAAGCCCTATAAGTTCTTTGCTCCTTGCCACACTTATAAGCGTCGCATCAAAAGTCAAGTTGCACCCCTTAAGCCCTGAGGTAGCCTCGTGTAGATTTTCAATTGTTACAGCGTTTATAACTATCTTCCCACCGGATTTTAGTACCTCAGCACACTTTGCAATTATCTCCCTCATATTTCCCGAACTCCCCCCTATGAACACCGAATCAGGACGATCTTCAATCTCATCAAGACAATCAGGAGCAATGCCACAGATCACCTTTAGGTTTTGCACTCCGAATTTTTCTATGTTCTTCTTTATGTTCTCAATATCTTCAGGGTTCTTTTCAATTGCATAGACCATGCCTGATTTGGCAATAAGCGCAGCCTCAATTGAGACGGAGCCCGAGCCGGCTCCGATGTCCCATATAACACTTCGGCTTCTTATATTCATCTTTGAAAGGCTTATAACTCTTATCTCTTGTTTCGTAATAAGCCCCTTTTGGGGTGTACGCTGAAAGAACTCTTCATCCGCAATACCTATAGTCCAACTCCTCGTTGGCTCTACTTTAAACTCCTCCTCTTTCTTTACAAGAATAAGAACGTTTAAAGGAGAAAACTCCATATGGATTAAATCTCCGAGTTCAGCTTCTGTGACCCTCTCATCTTCTCCACCTAAATTCTCACATATATAGACTTTAAACCCACTTAGACCATTTTTGAGAAGGAAATCCGCGATTCTAGAAGGTGTGTTTTTATCATCTGTAAATACTCCTATTTTCTTCGCTTTATCTACAATATCTAAAAGGCTCTCTATAGGTTTTGCGTGAATACTTGCAAGGACAGCGTCATCCCAGCTTTCTTTTACCCTTGCAAAAGCAATCT
Source organism: Candidatus Dadabacteria bacterium (assembly GCA_040289575.1). Classification (GTDB taxonomy): domain Bacteria; phylum Desulfobacterota_D; class UBA1144; order Nemesobacterales; family CSP1-2; genus PSLL01. Next base: position 8,116 of record PSLL01000040.1, read on the forward strand.
GCATTGAGCTTACATTGGGGATTACCTCAAAATGCTCTTTTGGAATTTTACTCATAAGATACTTAGCTATTCCATAAAAGAGCGGGTCGCCTGAGGCAAGAACAACCATCCTTTTTTTATCCAGATTATTGGATATTATCTTTACCACATCACTCAGGTTTGACTTTACAGTAATTTTTTGAGAAGAAACGCCAGGAAAAAAAGAAAGGTGTCTTTCCCCACCAAAGAGAATTTCAGCTCTTTCAACTATCTCAAGAACCGAAGCACTCAGACTCCTTCTGCCATCATCTCCAATACCAATTATATAAACCTTATTCATTCTATCCCTCTGCTCTTCCTATTACGTTTCCATCAAAATCAGTAAGAATCGCCTCAACACTCATTTGTTCTCCTACTCGTTCTTTTGATACATGGACGATTTTTTTACACAAGAGATCAAAAAACTCTCTTTTTCCCTGAGCCTCTACAATCTCATATACATGGCGTGCAGAATTTGCTTGTTCAATCTGTTTAACAACTTCATTATCAATTCCTACTTCATCAGCAAGGCCAGCCAAAAAACCCATATCTACCTGAGACCCGGCAGCGTGGGTTTGTTTTACTCCCATTGCAGTTTTTGAAAACTTTCCTATCATTCCGCAAAAGGTGATCTTCCTGATTCCCACCTGCTTTGCACATCTTTCGGCAAAGGCAACAAAATCGCCCATTTCAACAAATGCCTCTTCTTTGAGATCGGGATAAATTGCCATGGCGAATTTCTCGCTTTTCCCACCTGTTGTAAGTACAATGTGATCACAATCATTTGCATATGCCACATCTATTGCCTGCTTTATACTCGCTTTAAAAGAAGCTGTAGAATAAGGCCTCACAATACCAGTTGTTCCGAGTATAGATATTCCTCCAATAATTCCTAAGCGTGCATTAAGCGTCTTCTTTGCAAGCTCCTCGCCCTTGGGAACACTCACTACTACCCTTAAGCCTCTTTTTTTAAGTTCATCCCCCAGCGCTTCTTCAACCGAATATCGGATCATTTTTCTTGGTACTGGATTTATAGCAGGTTCTCCTATTTCTAATCCAATTCCGGGCTTTGTTACGACTCCCACTCCCTTTCCACCCTCTATTTTTATTTCGCCTGAAGTACCTATCCATGAAACACTTGAGCAGATTTCGGCTCCATGCGTCACATCCGGATCATCTCCTGCATCTTTTATTACGGAACAGAGAACCTCATTTCCATCGATCTCACACCTTTCAATCTTAAATTTCACTATCCTCTTAATAGGGAGAGTAATCTCCACATCCGATTGGGGTACACCTGTAAAAAGAGCAACGGCCGCCGCCTTTGCTGCTGCGGCTGCACAAGCACCGGTCGTAAAGCCTGTGCGTGTCCCCCGTGTCCTTGACCTGTCCTCCATTTGTTCTCTCCATTCTTATCCCTTCTCAGTTGAGAGTCTTATAAGTGCATTCATTGCTGCAACAGCCACTGGGGTTCCGCCTTTTCTTCCCCTAGTAACAATATATGGAATATCATAATTACCTAGTTTTAAGGCCTCTTCTTTTGCCTCAATTGCAGAGACAAAACCCACAGGCACCCCAATAACAAGCGATGGGAAGAGCTTCTTATTTCTTACAAGCCTTATAAGTTCAAAAAGAGCTGTAGGAGCATTGCCGATAGCAAAGACGCTCCGCGGACAAACATTGGCTGCCTTTCTCATTGAACAGATTGCACGCGTAATGCCGAGCTCTTTTGCCTTTTGTGCTACATCTTCATCACTCATAAAGGAGAGCACCTCGCATCCAAACTTAGAAAGTCCGGATTTATTTATTCCAGCCCTTATCATCTCAACATCAACAACTATATTTTCTCCTCTTTTTATTGCATTAACTCCGCTTTTTACTGCTTCTGGATGAAAGACGGTATTTTTTGCAAAATCAAAGTCGGCTGTTGCATGGATTATTCTTACAAGAACCGTAAACTCCTCAGGTGAGAGCTGTGGTTTAGCTTTCATCTCCTCTAGTTCGGTCTCTATGATCCTAAAGCTTTCGCCCTCTATCGCTTCGGGGTTTATGATTTTAGGTTCCATACTCATTATTTCTCTTCTCTATTCTTTGCCATGATAATGTTCCTTGTGGCCTTCATAGTGCTCCAGAGGAAGCTTTACTCTATATTTACACACCTCGCAGTTCATAAATGTTGCTCCTCTTATAGCTTCATCAGCCCTCTCTACCATAAGCTTCACGAGATTGGGATGTACACCTAGGTAATCGCACAGTAGAAATTCAATCTTTGAATAGGTTGATTTCACCTCCAATACTCTCTGCTGAATCCGCTTTACAAGAACGCCGGTAAAGAGAAAATATGGAAGGATTATCACACGCTTTGCCCCTAGAGAAACACACCTGCGAACCCCCTCAAAGAAATTCGGAAAAGTCACACCTATAAAGCACACCTCAACGTATTTGAATCTTCTCACTTCCCAAAATAGTCTTGCTATTTTATAAAGATCGCCATTGGCATCAGGATCGCTTGATCCACGGCCCACGATTAGAACGGCTGTATCACTTCTGTCAGAAGGTGGTGAACTTGATTCAGCTTTTTCTATAATTTCACCCAGGATTTCTAAAATTAGAGGATTTACTCCAAAGGGTCTCCCATAGTAGAATTTTACGTAAGGATATCTTTCTCTTGCGACATCAAGCTCATGCGGAAGGTCAATCTTTACATGGCTTGCGGCAAAGAGAATCACAGGAAGCATTATAATTTGTCTTGCCCCTTGAGTAACACATTTGGCAATCCCTTCCTGAACAAGTGGCTCAGCAAGCTCTATAAAACAGGACTCAATCATCACCTTATCGTTAGAAGCCACTCGTACAGCTTCAGCAAACTTTAAAAACTCAGCATTTCCCTCAGGGTCACGGCTCCCATGCCCTACTAATAAAATCGCTTCCCTCAATATTCAATTCCTCTCCTTGCTTCCAAACCGTCTTTATATGGATGTTTAATCTCAACCATCTCCGTAACAAGATCAGCTATATCAATTATCTCCTTTGGCGCACGCCTTCCAGTTAGAATTAATTCCAAATTCTCAGGCTTACTTTTGATTAGATCTATAACTTCCTCAATCCCGATAAACCCATAATCCAGCGCAAGATTTATCTCATCAAGAATTAGCAAATCAAAATCGCCTTTTTCTATAACGTCTTTTGCAAAGTATAAAGCCCGGTGTACCGCTTCTTTTGATTCTTCTGATTTTCTTTTTACAGGTACATAAATTTTCCCCTCTGGAATGGGTGGCGTACCGAATTGATGGATTTCAAATATCTTTGTATTTTCAGCAAAGAGATGCTCTCCGCATTTAGAATTCCTTTTTAAAAACTGAATCACGCATACTTTAAGTCCATGTCCTATTGCCCTTAGGGCAAGTCCAAGCGATGCGGTCGTTTTTCCTTTTCCATTCCCAGTGTAGACCTGAGTAATTCCTTTCATTCCTTACCTCGAATTATTAAAAGCGAGAAATATTCTCCTTCTTCTACTTCCCTTGCTTTAACCACTTTCCCTTCTTTAAAACAAAGAACATCCTTTCCTATACTTTCTGCTATAAGGATGGCCTCTTTAACAAAGTTGGTCGGTTTCACAATAATCACGGTCTCACAAGCAGAGATAATTTCTCTTAGTCCACCCAATCCGTATGCAAGGGGAAAGATTGCTACCTTTTCAGAACCAATAGCCAAAGGAACCAGAGCAGAAGCAGATGCTGTGCTAAGTGATGTAATACCTGGAATGACTTCTACCTCTAGCTGTTTGTCTTTAAGAAACCCTATAAGCCTTCCCCCTGTCCCGTAAAGAAACGGATCGCCTATGCATAGAAAAATCACCTTTTTGCCTTCTCGCGCCTCTTTTAGAATCTCAATAGAAGCCAATCTGTCATATTCTTCTATCACGCTTTCATCTTTAACCATTGGGAAATAGAGCTTTCTTATCTCCTGAGCTGAAGACAAAAATCTGAAGACAATGCTTAAAGCCCTGCTTTTTCCACCTTTACGTCCTGTAGGGGTAAAAATCACATCTGCTTCCTTAATTCTTTCTAAAGCCTTAAGCGTGATTAAACCCTCATCTCCAGGCCCCACACCTACGATTGAAATCATGCTCATTGTCTTATCCCTGCCCTTTTATCTTTATACAACACTCCACTGCATTTTTAATTCTTTCTGGAATCCTTTTTGCCACCTCAGGATTTGAAGCAAGATGGATATGGGTATATGAAGCCAATGTGTTTTTAAAATACAGACCGTCTTTCCCAATTCCTCCCGCTGAGCTTAATACTCTATAAGAAAAATTCAGATCCGATCTAGGTATAAGCTCCGAATAATGAAACTCATGGCCCTTCATCCTATCCCTCCTATCAAATAAACTCACCCTTTTTTCTACAAAAACCTCTCTGTAGCCAAGCACCCTGAGTTCCGGTCTCATAACCGTCTTTATAGGCAAAACGCCAACCATATTAAACCCCTTTTCATCAACTGTCTCTATCTGCTCACCCAGATACATAAGCCCCCCGCACTCGGCATAAACGGACTTGCCCGAAATTACAAAATTCCTTATCTCTTCCTTTAGGTTTGAGTTTTTCTCAAGAACATCAGCGTAGACCTCAGGGAAACCCCCACCGATGTAAATCCCATCAAGATTTGAGGGAAGCCTCTCATCCCTCATGGGAGAAAAAGGGATGATTTCACAACCGTAAAATATCAAAAGATCGAGATTATCCTCGTAGTAAAAAGAAAATGCCTCGTCTCTGGCAAGTCCAACCCTCACTATATTTTCCTTGGGTCCACCTATAAAAACTGTTTTCCCATAAGGGGGTATCTGTGGAGAGCTTTTTGCAATCTTAACAAAGGACTCTAAATCAATATGATTTTCTAAAAGCGCTGCGATCTTTTCAGCCTTATTAATTAGATCAGATTTCTCTACAGCCGGAATAAGCCCCAGATGGCGCTCCTCAATGGATACCTCCTCTCTTCTTGGAATTCCACCCAAAACTCGGATTCCAGTTCTCTGCTCGATTCTCCCTTTTACATGATTAAAGTGGGCTTCCCCGCCAACTCCGTTCAGTATTACTCCCTCGATTCTTACCTCAGGGTCAAATAACTTGAACCCCAAAACGGTTGCCGCAATGGAGGTTGAACTCCCTCCTACATTTACAACAAGAATAACAGGGGCTTTTAAGACTCGTGATAAGTGGGCGGTGCTTCCCCTATCATCGGGATAAGCCCCATCGAAAAGACCCATGACCCCCTCTATTATGGATAAATCAGCCCCGGCCGAATTCCTATCAAAAAGCTCGAGCACCACACCTTCATTCAACATCCACAGATCGAGGTTTCTTCCCTTTCTACCCGTAAAGATCTCATAATATGACGGGTCAATATAATCAGGACCAGTTTTAAACCCCTGAACCTTAAGCCCTCTTTTTGAGAAGGCTTTCATTAGTCCAAGTGTGATTGTCGTTTTGCCAGAGCCGCTTTCTTCACCAGCAATTATGATTCTGGAAGACAAGTTTCTATTCCCCCTTGAGAGAAAATACTATAATCCCTCCAAGACAGTTAAAGTCCAGGAGAGATCGTTCTACTGTTTGACACCCTCCAGTAAGTGAATTATTACGCCATTTATCCCGGGTAAAAGGTAGATAACAACTCCCGCAATTATAATGGCAAATCCAGCGTAACGGAGAAGCCGTTTTGAGTAGAATCTCTTAAGAACAAAACCAATGACCATTCCACCAGTCAACACAGCAAAGGCAGAAATAAGACAACCCACTGAAAAAAGTAGAAACGACCAATTGACAACAGTGTAAGAATCCCTATCCATTAAGGCATTACCCTCGATAGCAGCAAACACACCGACAATAATCAAGCTCAGCAATAGTGGCAAAGGCTGGCGGAGGGCCAAAATTGATCCTAGGATAAGAACCGAGGCTAAAATCCACTGCTCAAGAAATGGCACTGCAATTCCATTCACATTTAGCAATCCACCGATTAACATAAGAAAACCAAATGCCCCGGGCACAGCCCACAGTGCTCCTCCTCCGAGTTGTACAGCCATCAGACCAACTCCCAAGGCCACCAGCAGATGGTCAACACCGTGAATCGGCATGGAGAGCCCTTGAATAAATGGCATACCTGTCATCCACTCTGCATGATGTGCGAATGCATCAGAGGGCGTTAAAATAAGAAATAGAACGGTAATAAACAAAGTAAACACGATGCCTAAAGTCTGTTTACTAATTGCACCGTTTTGTCCCCCGTTCTCATTTGCCTTTGGTATAGGATTTAAGACCGCTGAAAAGTAAACCGAAGTTACAACCCACAATAGACAATTAAGTAAATAAAAATCCACCACTATCTACCTCCTTCGGAATTTTATGAATTATCCTCAGGAGATAGATAGAATTGAGGTATAAACATCTTAGTGAAAGCTTATCAGGACAGTTGGGATGAATGGAGAATAAATTTAAGAAGTCAAGAACCATCGGCCTATCTCCCGAGGCAATTCTTAGGTTTAGGTAGGTCTTCCGGCTTCTGGGCTGAAATTCTCTTACTGCTTTCCACTTCCCTAGCCTTCCCAGAGTGGAAGCTTTTCACCCCTCAACTCCAGTGGCCTGAAGCCTTGTTACAGAGGCTTCAATCGAAAAATGGATTTTATACCCAGTTACGGCTGCGGGAACAGCTCAGGATTTTCACCTGATTCCCTTAACCTAACTTTGTAATTAATATCCTATAACCTTCTCAATGATTTGTCAAGAGCAGGATTAGAAATTAAGGAGTTTGTCTAGGAGGTTACCAAAATGCTTCTTATAACTGCCCGTGAGTCTTTGTCTCTGTGATTAATCCCGACCCCGCTTCCTTTCCTTTTTTCTTACAAATAGTTTTCATACAGTTATTCTATATATCTAAGAGATTATGGTTCTTATAAATCAAGTATAAACCCAAAATGATGATAAACCAACCAAACATTTTTGTCAGCTTATGTTCAGGCATTCGGCCGGCCAGTGCCGTGCCGGAGAAAATACCAATCATACCACCAAGAACAAAGAGCTCCATAATCCTAGAATCTATAACACCAAAGCTAAGATGTCCCAGGAAACCCGAGACGGATACCATAGTAATGACAAGGAGTGAGGTCCCTATAGCCGAATGAGCCGGGAAATTCCACCTAAGTACAAGAGCCGGTACAATCAGAAATCCACCACCTATTCCAAAAAAGCCCGTCAAGAGTCCCACCACAAAACCAATAGCTATAAAACCAAGCCAACCCTTTTGTGTGTAAACTCCGCACGGCGTACTTAGTCCACTAGATTGACTGGTATTACCCTTCCTTAACATACTTAGCCCCATCACTATCATAAGCAAACCAAAGAAAAAAAGGATAACTTTGTCGTCAATAAGATGATTCAACCAAACACCGGGAATTGCACCAACCATAGATACGAATCCAAAGACGAAACCGCTTTTGATTCGTACGTTTCCTCTACGGCTATGCGCCAGTACACCTAATAGAGCACTTGCGCCGACAATAGCAAGTGATGTCCCTATAGCAGAGTGAACATCCTCACCAATCACGTAAACAAGAATAGGAACTGTAAGAATCGAGCCACCTCCACCTAAGAGCCCCAATAGAAAGCCGATAAAACTGCCAAAGGCCAGAGAGAGAACGACTTGGTCCATATTAAAACCCTCTCTCGTTAATCATCACATATATTTATTCAACTCTGAACTTTTTACCTCTATAAATTAGGGTTTCATGCATAAATTTCGCTACTTCTACTCCGGAAATAAATGTTAAAGCGCCTATAGTACCAATTGCCCACGAAATACCAAATCTATCTGCAATTATTCCAGAGAGAAGCGCCCCAAAAGCATATCCCATATCCCTCCAAAACCGATAAACTCCTACTGATGATGCTCTTAACTCGGGGTGAACTACATCGCTTACCGCTGCAAGTAGGGTTGGATAAACAAGGGCTGTTCCTAAGCCCAAGAGAACCGAGCCTGTTATCCAAGCTCCAAAGCTTCTGGTCAGTAGTACTACACATATTCCTAGAGCTTGAACCCACATTCCCACTGCAATCATCCACTTTCTACCTAATTTATCACTAAGAGCCCCTGTCCAAAGCTGTAGAATCCCCCATGTAGCTGGATAAGCAGCCGAAATTATTCCGATCCTACTGACACCCAACCCGGTAGAGACAAAGAACAAAGGAAAAAGTCCCCATGCCATACCGTCGTTGAGATTGTTTACCAAACCAGCTTGGCTTATACTGAATAGAACCTTATTCTTCCAACTCGTGATGAAGAAAATCTCTTTAAATGATAACTCCTTTCTTTGTCTATGAACTGAAATTTCATTAGTAGTACTATCTTCAACAAACTTTAGCCCAAAGTTTGTTGCCTCGTGCTGGGCATGGCTTTGGGTTTCTTTAATAAAAAAAGCAGAAAGAATAAAACCCAACAGAGTAAAGGCTATACCGAGGTAAAAAGGTTGGGGGCGTAAAGCATATAAAGCAGCAATATATCCGGTTGCTAAAGCAGAAAGAGACACGGAAATATACCCGGCAAACTCGTTTAGTCCCATTGCAAGCCCTCTTTGGTGAGGTCCTGCAAGATCAATCTTCATTATGACTGTCATTGACCAGCAAAGCCCTTGATTTATACCGAGTAAAATATTTGCAAAGATAATCCAATTCCATCCAGGAGCCAATATTATGAGAAAAGGTACGGGAAGTCCTATAATCCAGCCTACTAAAAGAACCTTTTTTCGCCCTAAGTAATCGGAAAATCGCCCGGCGAAAAGATTGCTCAAGGCTTTAACAATACCAAAGCTTACTATGAACGAGAGGGTAAGGCTTTTAGATACGAGTCCAAAATCCCTCTCAGCAATTAAAGGAACTATAGTTCGCTCTAGCCCTACCATTCCTCCAACAAAGGCATTAATAAGTACCAAAAGAGAAAATTGACCGAGGTTTTCCCTTAGCCCGAGTGTTATTTCACGGTTAGACATAAGATTAAATTTTAGGTTAGATTTTTAAGCCCTTATTCAAGGCTTCTTTTTTGGTTTGCTGTGCTTCTATTGGGCTTTCTGACGTGTATACTTCTTCTCGCTGTTCAATTCGTGTTAACCACCAAAGCGCTGTAGTAAGTAGGGCCGCCCAGATTAGGGCTGTTGATAGCACTGGCGAGCCCAATATCGAGGGAATCGTGATCTTGCCGAAATTCGCTGTCTCGATGAAAATCGACTTAAGTAAAGGATAGGCAAAGATAAAAACAAGCGCTCCGACCAAGCCGCCTAATACAGCCAAAACACCCTCGCCAATGCCTGACCCCAAACCTACAACCGCTGTACCCCGACAATACTCTCCAAGCGCTATACCAATTCCAAAGATTAGACCCCCTACTGTTACACCCCACAAGTATAGGGGTTTGACTTTGAAGTGTGCTACCTCCGGTGCCAATGCCCAAAGTATATGTGTTCCGATGGTACCCACGATGATTGCTGTGAGCATAACCTTGAGCATCGTAAAATCCCTCAGCCATAGACCGCGATACACAATATTACACCTACTAAAGCCGGCTCGATGTAGTGCGAATCCAAATACAATTCCTGTTATCAGACCTAAAATAAGGGTCATCATAGGATTTCCCTCCTATTTATTATTTCTTAGGCTCACGGAAAAAAAGCCAAGCAACTAGAGTTCCTGACCCAAAGGCAGAAGCGCCAAAAACCAGCCCGCTAATGGCCATCTGAGTGAGCCCGCTTAACATATGGCCAGTTGTATAACCTCCAACTAATCTAGCTCCAAAGATAAAGAGAAAGCCACCAACGAACGCCCGTGCGTAGCGCCTTAACCGACCCCCTTCAAAACCCACTACGCAAACCGGCGCTACATCTAGTTTTTGATTAGAGGAGATACTCAGTCGGTTCAGTCCATGCGAAAGCAATGCTCCTATGAAAAGTCCAAAGACAAGCATTACTTCCTGGCCTATCTTTGTCCCAATCTCGCGAAGGTAAAGCTGATGTTCCGCAAAGCCGGGAAATATCTTGTCTAATACGAAGCCGGCAAACTGTGGGTAGGCCGTCGAGACCCCTAGTGGTCCAAAAGTGGTAATTGCAAACACTTGCACCAGCCCGATTACAGCACCTCACTTAAGCCATACCGGTGCCTTTACCCAATATAGGCTTAATCTACTTAACTCAGCAGTTCTACCAAGCTCCAGTTCACGAACACTCATAGGTATAACTCCTTTAAATAAACAGTGTCACCTTGGACTTTACTGCATCTCCTAGATATGTAGCGGCACCGCCTACTTCAATTCCATCTATGAGCTCCTCTTTTCTGATTCCCATTACATCCATTGACATCTGGCATGCAATCATTCTAACATCCATTTCTCGTGCCATCTCTATAAGCTCTTCAAGTGTTGCTACATCCTTTTGCTTCATCATAAACCTAAGAAGCTTCGCTCCTACTCCGAAGAAGTTTAGCTGTGAAAGCGGCATCTCCTCTGTACCAGACGGTGTCATTAAAGCCAAAAGTTTTTCGAAAATATTTTTTTCTTTGAGTTCAGCTCTGCGCTTTAAGGTAGAAAGTCCCCAAAAAGTAAAGAACATAGAAACTTCTATACCCAGTGCAGCGGCTCCTGTGGCTATGACAAAGGCAGCACTCGGTCAAGTTCTCCTGAAAAAACAACCATAGTTACTCGATTTTTGGGTAACTCCTCTTTTATCTCGGCAACTTCACGCTCCAGAGCTTCGATGCGTTCTTCGAGGGTGGGTACTTTTTGTTCAGTTTCAATGGCCCTTAAATTCTTCATATCCATTTCTATCACCACCTTTTATGATTTTCTTTTAACATAGTGGATGTAGACATCTTTCCCATCTGCATCACTTTCCACTTCCTGACTGACAAGCTCAATGTTTTTTGCAACCTGAGCCCAGCCCTTAAAATCATTGACTGAGCCAGGGTCAGTTGCTATTACTTTAAGTATCTCTCCTATAGAAAGATTACTAACCTCCTGCTTTGCCTTAATCACGGGAAGTGGGCATTTTGTCCCTTTTACATTAAGCTCCTTGTGGTATTCCACTGCCACTTTAGGTCACCTCCTTAAAAATTTCTCTAAGACTGATAAGCATGTGCTAGAGCACATACATTCTTTCCCAATTCGAACTCATTTTCCTTTTCTTCTTCTACTTCAATTAGTCCTGCATTCACCCTTTTTATATCTAAATACTGGGGTGGAAAAACAGGTAGACTCGAAAGTATGTAATCAACGAATTCCTTCTCTGAGCGTGGGGAAAGATCAGGGTTTTTCCTTTTGAGTTCACCCAAAGTAGCTATAAATACTCCATCCTCTCTTGCTTCACTGAATGTACTAAAATGACCCGGCAGAACATTAATGTCATCGGGGAGTTTAAGCAGCTTCTCAAACAGGCTTCTATAGTGAAGAGGAGCCCATGTATCTGCCCTTCCACCTAAGTCGGGACGAGAAATCGAGTTTATGAATATGCTGTCTCCGGTAAATAGATACCTTTGCTTTCCCTCAATCAGATAAGCAAGATTTCCAAGTGTGTGTCCAGGAATATGGATAACATTAAGCGTCGCTTCTCCCAGTTTAAACTTCATTCCATCCCAAAGAGGTTCGTAGGAAATCCTCGTAGGAAGAACATCAATTGGATGAATCCCGTCGTAGGGATGCAGGTAGTAAGGCGCACCTGTCTTTTTAGATAAAGTAACTCCCCCGCTTATGTGGTCTGCATGGGCATGTGTGTCGAAAATATGGGTTACCCTTAAATTCATCTTTCTGGTAAGCTCAAGTATTTGCTCAATGTGACGGGGTGGGTCAATAACCACTGCTCTATCCCCATAGGCTACAATATAGTGAAGACAACCACGTGCTGCGCGCTCGAGTTGATAAATCCTTACTACATCACTAAAACTTTCAGTCAGTTCATGTATATCATAAAAACTTCCCCAGCCTAACATTCCGCCCTTAAGGCTTAGAGCCTCATAACCACGTGGGTGGAGGATATCATTTGTAACCCAATTAGAGGACTCTCCCTTCGCACATACTACAATAATAGGCCTATCCTTTGGCACTTTTTTAGCGCTCTCTTCCTCATTCTCAAGAAACTCAAAATAGGGAACATTTAAAATTTCAGGCTTGTTTTTACCCTCAATATGCCATCTTGAAAACTCTTCTTGGTTTCTTACATCTAGAATAAAAACAGGCCCGCTATTGAGTCTTTGCTTTAATTCATCTGGTGTTATTTTAGCATTGTTTTTTTCTACCATGTTCTATCCCCCTTTTTATTTGCTTCTACTATCATAAATGCAAAAGGTATTGAATGGGTTACAAAAAACAACTTCTTCATCGAGGCGGCTCTCGCCTTAAGAGATTCTTGAGATTCTATCTAATCCTAAAGTGGCCAGAGATGATTAGGAAAGGCCAGGATTTTCACCTGATTCCCTTAACCCTAACCTTTGATTATTGCTTTGTTGCAGACATCATTTCTTAGGGATTGCTTGCTCAATGTTAATTCATGTATAGGCATCGTTGTATTGTAGGGGCTGATG
>PSLL01000091.1:0-251 GCA_040289575.1 Candidatus Dadabacteria bacterium
CGTCACGCTGGTTGGCGTCTTCTTCCTGTGGCGCGAAGGATTATCGCTTGGCGATTTGCAGTCGCAACACAGCAACGTCGCTTAAATGACCGACCTCGAAATCACCTTCGCCGAATCGCGCACATCGCCTGTATCGCCATCTGCAAGCGCATCCTCGAACGATTCCGCTGATCGCCGTTCGCCCGCACAGCCCACCGTCCGCATTCGTCCCTCACGCGGCTGGGTGCCGCTCAACCTGCGCGATCTGTGGG
>PSLL01000091.1:335-1290 GCA_040289575.1 Candidatus Dadabacteria bacterium
CATTCAGCCCCTGGCGACCACGCTCCTGTTCACCATCATCTTCGGCAATCTGGCGCGCATGCCCTCGGACAATCTGCCCTACGCGGTCTTCGCGATGGCGGGGCTTTTGCCGTGGAACTACTTCGCGGGCGCGTTCAGCCGCGCGGGCACGAGCCTGGTCGGCAGCACCAACCTGATCTCCAAAGTCTACTTCCCGCGCCTGATCATCCCGCTGGCCAGCGTGCTGGCGGGACTTTTTCATCGTGCTGGCGCTGCTCGTCATCCTGACGTTCCTCTTCGGCATCATACCGACGCTCGCCCTGCTGACGTTGCCGCTCTTCATCCTGCTGGCGATGGCGACCGCGCTCGGCGTTGGCCTGTGGCTCTCGGCGCTGAACGTGCAGTATCGCGACGTCAGCTATCTGCTGCCGTTCATCGCCCAGTTCTGGCTGTATGCGACGCCCGTCGTCTACCCGTCGAGCCTGATTCCCGATCACTGGCGCATCGTCTATGGTCTGAACCCGATGGCGGGCGTGGTCGAGGGTTTCCGCTGGGCGCTGTTCGGGCGCGGCGAGCCGCCAGGCCCGATGCTGGTGGTGTCGGTGCTGATCGTCCTGGCGCTCCTCGTGAGCGGCGCCTATTTTTTAAGCGGATGGAGAAGACGTTCGCCGACCTTGTTTAACGTTCCAACGTTCCAACCATGTCAAACATCGCCATCCGCGTCGAAGGTTTAGGCAAGCGCTACCGCATCGGTCAGCGACAACAGCATGACACATTGCGCGATGCCCTCGTTTCTACGTTCAAACGTTCAAACGTTCAAACGTTGAAACGTTCCAACATGGAAACGTTCTGGGCGCTCAAGGATGTCTCATTCGAGGTCAAGCACGGCGAGGTGGTCGGCATCATCGGGCGCAACGGCGCGGGCAAGTCCACGCTGCTCAAAATCCTCGCGCGCATCACCGAGCCGACCGAGGGC
>PSLL01000091.1:1363-3575 GCA_040289575.1 Candidatus Dadabacteria bacterium
TTCCACCCTGAGTTGACAGGGCGCGAGAACATCTCCCTGAGCGGCGCGCTCCTCGGCATGAAGAAGGCGGAGATTGCGCGCAAGTTCGACGAGATCGTCGCCTTCGCCGAAATCGAGAAGTTCATTGATACGCCCGTCAAGCACTATTCGAGTGGCATGTATGTGCGGTTGGCCTTCGCGGTGGCCGCGCACCTGGAGCCCGAGATTTTGCTGGTGGACGAAGTGTTGGCGGTGGGCGATGCGGCCTTTCAGAAGAAATGCCTGGGCAAGATGGGCGATGTGGCAAAGGAAGGACGGACGGTGTTGTTTGTGAGTCACGACATGACTAATATCTCGGTCCTTTGCCGCTCGGTCATGTTACTCGAATGTGGTCAAATGAGGATTCAAGCAGTGCCAAACACAGTAATTGAAAGTTATCTTCGTAGCAATATCTCAAGGCGTGCAAGTGTTGAATGGAGTACGGAACGTGCGCCAGGTGATGATGTCGTAAGAATTACGAGGATACAGGTTGGCCACAATGATAAAGGCCATGCTGATTCCTACTCCCTTTCAGAACCAATTAGGCTGATCATTGAGTTTAAAGTATTGCATGATAATTATCGTTTGAATCCCGTCTTTGTTGTCAAAAACAACGCAGGTGTGGTTGTGTTTTCAACTGCTAATTATGAAGAACCAGCGTGGAGATCAGCTCAATTCAAGCAAGGTTGCTACCGAACGCAAGCTCTGGTGCCTGGCTACGTGTTAAATGATGGTACTTACTTCGTTGATGCCTTACTTGTACAGGAAACTCGCTTCGTCAGAGCTTCTGTGGAGCAGGCTGTAGAATTTTCGGTCTATGACGATGGCAGTACCCGTGGAGATTATCTCGGCCAATGGGTTGGTGTCGTGCGACCAAGATGTATATGGCACACTGAGCAGATATGACTTACCCAGTGCAGCCTAACGCGGACCCAAATGACTTGCTGAACGGTGAGCGCGAGATCGGGATCGCGTGGCATGAATTTCCTGCCGATCACTTGAACCGTTATCAATTCACGCGGTCATTGCTTACTCGCCAAGCTACAGTGCTGGATGTAGGGTGCGGCGTTGGTTACGGCAGTCATTTGCTCGCTAAAGTCGCTAAGCAGGTCATTGGCTTGGATTATCGCCCTCATGTCATTGACTACGCACAGAAGCATTGGGGGGGGCCAATCAAAGCTTCGTTTGTGGCGATGCTTTACAAGAATTCTCTTATCCATCTCTTCAGTTTGATGTTATCACCGCATTTGAGATCATTGAGCATCTGCCGGACGATCACAAGTTTCTGAAACTATTGAGAAAGCATTTAAAGCCAAATGGCGTTCTTCTCATCTCTGCGCCCAACCTGCAAGTGATGTCCCATCCCGAAGACAACCCTTGGCATTATCGGCACTATACTCCCGAACAGTTTCGTTCTCTCTTGCAAGAGGTCTTCCCGCGTATTGCTCAATTTACTCAAATTCAGAACGACGTAATTCCTGGATGTGGCGGGCGCACCAATGTGCTGGTGGCCTACACTAAATGGCCGCGCGTATTCACCATGAGTTTTGTATCGCAAGAATATCCTTCAACTGAACAAGACGCGAACCGTTACCCGATTTCAGGAGGCATTGGAACGTATACCCAGATCATGGCGCGCGGGCTTGCTCGCTTTGGTCATTGTGTTCACGTCATTTCACGAACAAACAGTGGAGACTATCCGCATGAACTGAAGGACGAATCGGTTGTCGTGCATCGAATACCCGATGTTCCCTTACGTCCGACGCGTATACAATGGCGGTGGGGACAAGCGGGCCAATTGATCGCCCGTGCTCGCAGTGTGCAGAATTTTCTTGCTGGCTCGTCTGCACCTAACTTTGACCTTATTGAAGCAGCCGAATGGAAGGCTGAAACTTTGCTCTGTCGTCGAAAGTCAACATCCCCTGTTTTTGTAACTCGACTGCATACTCCGAGTTTTGTAAGCCGCATGACGCCCGCACACCACTTAGGATGGCGCGAACGGTTTGTTGACTGGTGTGAGAAAATCAATGTCCAGTTAGCGGATGCCATTACAGCGCCATCGCGTGCCATAGCGGCTCTTTGTCATCATGAGTGGCGAATTAGTCCTATCGCCATATTGCCTAATCCGATTGGATCGGCGGCGACTCATACCGATACAACGACTTCTCATGAAGTCCGTATCGGCTACTTTCCA
>PSLL01000015.1:0-4288 GCA_040289575.1 Candidatus Dadabacteria bacterium
AGTCACGGCGGCATCACGCATCGAGCCAATTTAATAGGAGTTAATAATGGGGAAAATGAAAGACATAAAGATGGAGATTGAAGATGGAGTATATCGACTCCAGACCCTAGAATCTGAGCTTACGTCTATTAATAGTGAACTCAGTTTCTTAGAGAATAGAAAGAGGACTATAGAGGAGGCGATTAAGGATTTAAGGGCTAGGTTCAAGTTCTACAAGACATTTTTTAGGGATGAGACAGATAATTGATTATTGGTTCAGGAACGGAGGGGATCCAGTGATGAAGATTCGAGGGGTTGTAGAGGCACTGAATGAAAGAGAGGTAAAACTCGGCGGCAAGTGGTACGGCATTTATACTGAGGAAATCCCGAAGCCCAAGGAAGGAATGGAAGTCGAGATAGAAACAAAAAGGGGTATGATTCGAAAACTCAATGTCATTAAAACCATGCCTGAGATTAGCCCTGCCGAGAGGCCCCGGATTCTTGAGGGGTTTACAGAACTTGTTGAGACAGTATGGGGGGATCTTTATATTACAGTAAACACACTGGAGGGAAAGCCATTTGAGATATTGGTGCGTATTGCTGAATCGGACCGTGGGATCGGAGATACATGTGGAACCATAGGGAGGCTTGTTTCTCTTGCATTGAGAAGTGGTATAGGCGTCAAAAGCATATTAGAAGAGCTTCAAGGTATTGATAAGTCCTCCCCGAATGGGGTGGCGGCATCCATTCCCGGTGCTGTGGCACAGATACTAATTAGAAACTTTGTGGATGAACACGGGAAGGAGCCGGAGGATTTGGTCTATTTTGAGGACTGTCCAAATTGCAACAAAGAAGGGGCACTTGTCCTTCAGGGTGGCTGCTCTACGTGCCATAGCTGCGGGTTTACGGATTGTTATTAATGATCTCCCCAAAAATCAAAGAAGAGAGGGAAAAATGGATAGGATTAACCAAAACAAAGAAAGGGCAATTGAGATTGCAATAAGCTCAATTGAAAAGCAGTTTGGAAGGGGTGCAATTATGTGCCTTGGGGAACAGGTTGAGATCCCAGAGATAGAGGTAATCTCGACTGGTTCTCTGGGACTGGATTTAGCACTTGGGGTAGGGGGACTTCCAAGGGGAAGAACGGTTGAGATCTTTGGCCACGAGGGTTCGGGGAAGACCACACTCGCCCTTCACGTTATATCCGAGACTCAGAGGCTCGGGGGAATGGCTGCGGCTTTTATTGATGTTGAACACGCACTCGACATGAGTTATGCAAAGAGGTTGGGAGTTAATATGGAAAAGCTCCTTATTTCACAGCCCGACTACGGTGAACAGGCGCTTGAGATAGTTGATATGCTTGTAAGGAGCGGAGCAGTTGACGTCATAGTTCTCGATTCGGTTGCGGCTCTTGTTCCGAAAGCGGAGATAGAGGGCGATATGGGGGATGCCCACATGGGACTCCAGGCAAGGCTTATGTCTCAGGCGTTGAGAAAAATCACATCTACTGTGAGTAAATCCAGATCCGTCCTAATCTTTGTCAATCAGACGAGGATGAAAATAGGCGGCTATGGAAACCCGGAGACCACAACTGGCGGCACCGCGCTAAAGTTCTATGCCTCCGTTAGAATTGACGTAAGGCGGATAGGAGCGGTGAAAGATGGGGCTGAGATTGCCGGAAATAGGGTAAGAGCAAAGGTAGTAAAGAATAAGGTTGCGCCGCCATTTAGAGAGGCGGAATTCGACATTATGTTTGGAAGCGGGATTTCAAAAGAAGGGGAGTTGATTGACTTAGGAGTGGGTCTAAAGGTTATTGAAAAGAGCGGGACGTGGTATTCATACAAAGGCGAGAGGTTGGGACAGGGAAGAGAAAGCGCAAGGGTCTTTCTAAGAGACCATGGTGAAATCTCAAAGGAGATTCGTGAGAAGGTTCTCTCACATCATGGCCATATCAATGGAGATGTATCGGCACAACTCGGCTTTGGTGACGGATTTATTGAAGAGGAGTTTTAAGACATAAGTTTGTAAATGGATGTTGAGTATAAACTGCTGATGAGGTAAGAAACTATAGAAAGCGTAGAAGCTAAGATTAGAAAAAAAAGCAGAAACTTAGTGATTTATCCTAAGGGCTGTCCGATGTCTCTTTTAATATGCTTTTGGAAGCAAAATGGATCAAACCAAGATGAATCTCAGGGTTGGAAGGAGATTGAGCGCTGTTATGCCTATTCGGGGCATGAAGACGGAAGGGTAAGGTGTAGGTGGAAGGAGATTTTTGAAAGGCCTAAGAAAAAGAGGATAAAAAAGAAGAAAAGGCAAGCAAGATAAAACCATAGATATTATGTATACCTCAAATGTCTCCGTACATATATTGTAGGATTGATATTGCAACTATACCTGCCGTTTCGGTTCGGAGTATTCGTGGCCCCAGCGCTACAGGGACAAACCCTTTTTCTTCAGCCATTTTTATCTCTTCATCTGAGAATCCACCTTCTGAGCCAACAAAAATTATAATATTTATAAATACTTGCAAATCATTATTGAGAATATATTTAATATTATGTTTAGATTCTTTATGAAGAATAATTCTAAGTACATTGACATAATTTAATTCTACTATATCTCGAAAATTCTTTAGAGTGTGAATATCGGGCGGTGTAGTTCTTCCGCATTGCTTTGAAGATTCAATTGCAATCCTTTGCCATCTTTGAATCTTTTTTGTATCTCTAATCTGAGATCTCTCGGTAACAACCGGCACAATGGTTTTTACCCCTAATTCCGTTGCCTTCTCAACAATGAAGTCCATTTTATTCCCCTTCGGCACCCCCTGGAGAAGGATAATGTTTAGGTTTGACTCTGTTTCTACATTTCTTGATTCCGCTATTGCTACACTGATTTTACCCTTTTCTATAGCTGCTATTACTCCATTATACTCCATTCCCCTTTCATCAAAGAGGGTAATTTTATGTCCTACTTTGAGTCTTAAAGCCTTTACGATGTGTTTATAGTCTGAGCCTGAAATGATTGCCTGGCCGTTTTTAATCTGGCTTTGCCTGACTGGGAATCTGGACATTTTGGTCTTAGTTTGTAGAGCTTGCTGTCGTAAGTACAAATTTAGGCGGAGTCAAATGACTAAAGAAAGTAATCCACTATTCCTCTGATGAGCTCATCAATCGTATATTTCTTGGGGATAATCTGAGGCTCTATTCCAATCTCTATGAGTGGTTCGGCTGTAATAGGACCGATACATGCAATCGTTGATTTTAAAAGGATTTCTTTGTCCCTGCCAAATATAGAGAGAAAATTTCTCACAGTTGACGAGCTTGCAAATGTAATGACATCAATCTCACCGGCCATCAACATACCTTTTACCTCCTCTATCTTTTCCGGATTGGGTCTCTCTGTTTTATAGGCGACTACGACATTGACCTCCGCTCCCATTTTTTGAAGCTCGGCCGGGAGGATTTCCCTTGCCTCATTTGCCCTTGGGATGAGAATCCGTTTTCCTTTTATATCAATCTCCCTGAAACTCTCAACGACTCCCTCCGCCCTGAATTCATAAGGGATTATGTCCACGCTAAGTCCTTTATTCTCAACCGCCCGTCCCGTCTGCTCTCCGATAGTTGCGATTCTTATCCCCTTAAATTCTGCCAAGCCTTTCTTCTTTATCTTGAGCCTCTCAAAGAAGAATTCAACCCCATTTACACTTGTAAATATAATCCAGTCATATAAGCCCAGATTCTCTATAGCCTTATCCAATTCATCCCAGGTATCAGGTGGAATGATTTCAATTGTTGGAAACTCAATCGCTTCTGCCCCTTCTTCTTCAAGGAGCTTTACAATCGTGCTCGCCTGCCTTCTCGTTCTTGTGACTAGCACCCTCTTTCCGAAAAGTGGCTTTCTCTCAAACCAGTTAAGGATTTCTCTGAGATTTACTACATCTCCGACAACAACGGTCGCAGGGAGGAGATTCAGGTTGCTTTCTTTTACGATCTTCCCGATTTCTCTGATGGTTCCTGTAACCGTTCTCTGGTTAGTAAGGGTTCCCCATACAATGAAAGCGGCCGGAGTATCTGGCGGTTTGCCGTGTTCAATGAGTTTTTTCATATTCTCTTCTATTCTCGTTGCCCCCATAAGAAAGACAAGCGTTCCGATCTTGGCTAATGCCTCCCAGGGCAGGGCGGATTTTTCTTTTGCTGGGTTCTCGTGTCCCGTAACGACCGCAAACGAGGAGGTAAAATCGCGGTGAGTCAGCGGAATCCCGGCATAGGCAGGAACCGCTGATGCCGATGTTATGCCGGGTACTATCTCA
>PSLL01000015.1:4320-36223 GCA_040289575.1 Candidatus Dadabacteria bacterium
GCTCAAAAAGGGCTTCCGCCTCTTCTCCACCTCTTCCGAATATAAATGGGTCTCCGCCCTTGAGCCTCGCTACGGTTTTCCCTTCTTTTGCCTTATTGATGAGAATCCGATTTATAACCTCTTGTGTTAACTCCGTATTGCCCTTTCGCTTCCCCGCATATATTATCTCTGTCCCTTCTTTAGCATATTCAAGGAGCTTAGGGTTTACAAGGTAATCATAGACCACGACATCCGATCTTTCTAAACACTCTTTTCCCTTTATTGTAAGGAGTCCCGGGTCGCCGGGACCGGCACCGATTAGATAAACTTTTCCCTTTTTACTCATTGACTCAATAAAGAAAACCAAACCGTTCTTGGGTTGTCAAGAAAGGGTTTAGACTATGTTTGGCTGGTTTAAAAGAATTTAACTAGAAGTCATATCAAAAATAGTTCGTCATGCTGAGCACTTCACGCGTTCAGTTAAACTCCGCGAAGTATCTTACAGAAAACGTAATAAATGCCGCGAAAAATGAGATTCTTCAGTCGCGGAGTTTACCATGAGTATAACTGAAGAGCTTCTTCAGAATGACAATTGAGTTATTTTTGAGACAGCTTCTACTCACACGGGACATTAAGCGGTGTCCCATATCCGTAGAAGGAAGCACATCTCTCCACATCGGCGCAGCTTATCTTCTTATTTTTTAGAGAAGGGTCCAAATACTGAAACCCTTCAATACCGACGGGGATATTGGCACATACATTTGGCTGAAACCCATTTGTATCTCTGTTGGCTATATAGCCACCTCCTGCGCATCCGGAGAGGAATATCAACCCAAGAAATATTGGCCCAAATAGAATTATCCTTTTCATCTGTTTTCTCCAAAGAAAAGGTGCAAGTTTCTGTATATTGTACCATTTCCAATTAAAGGTATTATAAGTTGCTTTTAATCCTTTTCACGGCTCTATGCTCTTGATTCATTCGATCCACCGCTCTTTCACTGGGAACCAAAAAGGCCGATATAAATGCGACGAGCGCGATAATAAGCCCAGTGATAAAGACATAATGAAGTGAGTGTGCGAATACTCCTCTTATTGCGTCCAGCGTCTCTTTAGATAGGCTCTGCCTCTCCATCGGATTTACGAGTATGTCGAGGCTGAGTCCAGAGATGTTTAGACCCGCATTATTTGATAATGACTTAAAGCCCAGATGCATGTAGGCTCCCATTACTGTGCCCATTACACTTACACCGACCGCGCCTCCGATTGAGCGAAAGAATTGAGTGCCAGAGGTTGCGATACCGAGCCGACTTTTGGGAACCGAGTTTTGAACGCCCAGAAGCAGGGGAACCAGAATTATTCCCATCCCGCATCCTAGGAATATCATATCACGCGTAGCGATGCTCCGGGTTGTGTCCTCGCTCCATCGGCTAAGGAGGAAAAATCCAAGGGTTACAACCGCCGTGCCGACGAGTATAAGCGGGCGGTAACCGAAACGGAGGAGAAGCCTTCCGGAGATGCTTGAGAAAAAGACCCATCCGAGCAGAAGCGGTGTAAGGACGCTTCCCGCTCCGGTTGCATTTGTTCCAATCACCCCCTGTACGAATAATGGAATAAATGAGATTGACCCGAACATTGCCATTCCTATTAGGAATCCGGTTATGGCGGAGACCTTGAAAAATCGGTTTGAAAATAGGTCAAGCGGAAGAACTGGGTCTTCTGTTCTCTTCTCAATAAAGATAAAGAGCCAGAGAAGAAGGAGGCAGAGAACAAACATTCCGGACGCAAGAAGGAGGTTTATACCGTTTTCTTTGCCAATCTCCATAAGCCCGAGGAGAAATATGGTAATAAGGGTGGTAAGGACGATTCCTCCTGCGTAATCAAGAGGCACTTTTTTGTTTTTAATCCGTTCCCTTAAAGTGAATCCCATTACTATTGCGGCTATAAGACCGAATGGAATGTTCAGATAAAAGACCCACCTCCATGAAAGGCGGTCTGTAATGAATCCACCTATAATAGGGCCTACGATGCTTGAGAGTCCCCATATACCCCCAAAAAGCCCCTGTATTTTTGCTCTCTCCTTGAGGGAGAATATCTCCCCTGTAATTATCATTCCGAGTGTAAGAAGTGCTCCCCCTCCGAATCCTTGGATGGCACGAAATACTATTAGCTCAACCATGGATTTGGATTGACCGGAGAGCGCAGAGCCTAAGAGAAAGAGGGCTACGCCGAGTATATAGAAGATTCTCCTTCCGTAGATGTCAGAGAGCTTTCCCCAGAGAGGAAGCGTTACAGTGGAGGTAAGAATATACGCAGAAAACACCCAGCTATATATGCTAATACCCCCCAGGCTTGATACCACTGTGGGCATTGCCGTGCTTACCGCCGTGGCATCAAGGGCTGCAAGGAACATACCTATCATTATCCCTATAGTAACAAGAATACGCCGGGTTTGGGAAAGCACTTGGCGTGACTCTATGGGTTTGGCTGCCGAAGGATTTGATACAGACGCATGATGAATCTCCATTCCTATCCCTTGGACAGATTTCCCTTTCATCTTCTCTCCTTAAATGGGCAGATTCAAGACCTGATTCCCCTCTTTGTTACAATTAGGGGCACGTCTCAGCGTGCCCCTACAATCTTTGTCCATTTTGCGGATTTATCCTGGCTAATAAACGGTGAGCAGGAAACCGCTATATTGTTTCACGGCGCGCTATAAATTATACTCGAATTATACAATTAACTGAAACTTTTTCCTAAAACTCTTAGTTATTATTTATAGACCCGAAAAGTATGCAGATGGAAAGCGACATTGAGCTTATGGAGAGGGTTAGGTCGGGGGATGATACTGCTTTTTCTGAGCTTATGAGGAGGCACTATAGAGGGATAGTCAATTACATATACAGATTTACAAATGATCGGGGCAGTTCAGAGGATTTGGCGCAGGAGGTCTTCTTGAGGGTTTACCGTTCGGCAAAGAGATACAAACCCGAGGCGAAGTTCTCAACATGGCTATATAAGATTGCCACCAACCTGTGTCTTACCGAGGTTAAATCAAGAGGGAAGGATCAAAACTTGAGCTTGGATGAGATAGAGGAGAATGCCGGAGACATCGGGGATACAAAATCGGCGGATGCCTATAATATTACGTTTAGGAGGGAGATCGGAGGCGTCATATTTGAGGCACTGAAGTCTCTTCCCGAAAGGGAGAGGATGGCCATTGTTCTATGTAAGTATGAAGAACTTCCTTATGAAGAGGTTGCTGAGATTATAGGATGTACGGTTGGAGCGGTAAAGGCCTACGTTCATAGAGGCAGAATGAAATTAACCGAAAGGTTGAAATCATATATAAAGGGGGGAGAAAATCATGGGATGCGAAAAGATTAGGGAATTGATTCTCGAATACCCCAATGGGGATTTGACACAAATCGAAAATATGGAGGTTGAGGTGCATCTGAGAGAATGCGCCGACTGCAGATCATTTCTTGATGAGTCTCATCGCGTATGGAATCTCATGGATATGTGGGACGGCGTTGATGTGAATGAAGGTTTTATCACCAAATTCTGGGATAGGGTTTCGCATGAGGATAAAAGGAAAGGCGGGATAATGGAATTTTTTAGGAACTGGAAACCCGCATGGGCTTATGCGACGGCCTTAGCCGTTATTGTGATTGTAAGTGTTATTTTGTTTAATTTCTTTGAGTCTGGCAGAACAAACATCGTTTTTACTGAAAGGGATAGGGCTGATGAGAGGCTTTTAATTGATTTTGACAAGTCCATATCAAAAGAGGGCGGGCAGTCGCTTGATGTTTATGGGCCTTGGGATGAACCGATTGAAGAGAATAATAAAGGGGGATAAAAATTGAAAAGATCATTAATTTTATTCTTCCTAATAGTTCTTGTGTCTTCTTTTAGCTATGGCAATAACGACGATATACAGGGCAAATGGTGGAAGCATCCAAAGATTGCAAAAGAGTTGGGGCTTACCAACGATCAGGTAAATCGTATAGAGGCAATATTTTCTTCATACAGGCCGCAGATGATAGAGCTTGATTCCAAACTCAAGGAAAAAGAGGTAGAATTGAGAAATACACGTAGAAACCCGAATTCGACTCGGGAAGAGATCTCAAGACTAAGTGATGAAGTAGAGGGTATAAGAGGAAATATGCGAAAGATTAGAGTAGATATGCTCCTTCAAATAAGAGATGTTCTTACTCCGGAGCAGAGAGCCAAGCTAGAAGAGATTAAGTCGAGATATGGGAAAACACGTCACTAAAAGGTAGGAGTAGGGACGAGGCATGCCTCGCTCCTATTTCGCTTCGCTCAGTATCCTCTCAATCTGCCTTTTAAGCTCCGGTATCTTATTCTTGATAATATCCCAAGAAGTCTTGAGGCAGATTCTTAGTTGCTTCTCCTATGACTTCAAGAGACCTTATAAAACTCCTTTTAAGGTCTTCATCGCCAATAAACTCTTCATAATACGTGAGCTGGTTGGATTTCTTCTGGAGATACTCTATCTCTTCAAGGATGTGTTTGAGGAATGGCTCGGCTCTTTTCAATAGTATTCAGCCTCTTTCAACACATAAGGTTTATATATGGACTAATCATTTCACCTGCGAGGAGTTCTACTCTCTTATCAAATATATTTTCTAGGAATGATTTCAGGTTTTCGTAGTTATCCGTGTATCTGTCAAAATCCTTGCCAAATGCATCTCGTTCAAACTCAACGAGCAGGTCAATATCACTGTCTTCTCTCTGTTCCCCTCTTACATAAGAACCAAAGAGCGCTATGGATTTCACCTTGTATTTCTTAAAGGTTTCTTTGTTTTCTATCAAGATTTTCTTAATGTCTTCTTTTTTCATATAAAACTCCTGACTTACAGATTGCAGATTACAGTCTTTGATTTCGGATTAAAGATTAAGTGCCTTCTGATAAAAGTTAAATCGGTATCTATCTTTATTCTGTTTCTCTAGGACTTAACGAGTCTTTGCATATCCCATTTACCTATGAGTCTTTCTGTTGCTATTGTCCCACAGAGGATAATCTATTGTCAGGCAATCATCGGTATTTTCAGGCTCCAATCGTTTACAGAAAGGTGAGATTGATTTAGACTTCTATAGGACAGGTGATTTTTTGAATTTAAAATGTTTAAATTAAAGACTGATTTTACGCCTAAAGGTGACCAGCCTCAAGCCATATATGAGCTCACGGAGGGAGTGCTCAGGGGGCTGAGAAGTCAGGTGCTCCTTGGGGTTACGGGAAGCGGTAAGACATTTACAATTGCACATGTAATCGCAAATGCGAGGCGCCCGACTCTTATTATTGCACACAATAAAACCCTCGCCGCTCAACTCTACGGAGAACTCAAGGGACTTTTTCCTAAGAACTCCGTCCACTACTTTGTGAGCTACTACGACTACTATCAGCCGGAGGCGTACATCCCTGAAACGGATACGTACATTGAAAAAGATGCGTCGATAAATGAGCAAATAGACAGGCTTCGACACGAGGCAACATCTTCTCTTTTTGAAAGGAAAGACGTAATCATAGTCGCAAGTGTCTCGTGCATATATGGGATAGGCTCGCCCGAGGACTACTACGGAATGCTCACAATTGTTGAAGAAGGGATGAACTTAAACCGCGATGATATGTTACGAAAACTCGCTCAGGCTCAATATACAAGGAGTAATTTTGATCTCTACAGAGGAGCCTTTCGAGTAAAGGGCGATGTGGTTGAGGTATTCCCATCTCATGTGGAATCAATTGCGCTGAGAATCGAGTTCTTTGGCGATGTCGTGGAGTCAATAAAGGAGATTGATCCATTAAGGGGGAAAACTATTAGAGCTGTCGAGAAAACCATAATCTATCCAAGCACACATTATGTAGCGCCCCGCCAGAAGCTCATTAGGGCCATTAAAGCCATCAAAGAAGAATTGAAAGAGAGGATAAAATACTTTGAATCCCGCAAGATGATTATAGAGAGAAGGAGAATCGAAGAGAGGACGAATTATGACATAGAACTCCTCTCTACAATGGGCTTTTGTCCGGGAATTGAGAACTACTCAAGGCATCTTTCTGGGAGAAATGCCGGAGAGCCACCGTGGACGCTTCTTGATTATTTCCCTCGGGATTCCCTTTTTATAATAGATGAGAGTCACCAGACAATTCCTCAGCTCCATGGGATGTATCATGGTGATAGGAGCAGAAAGCTCACACTTATTGAACATGGATTTAGGCTTCCTTCTGCACTTGATAATCGGCCCCTGAGTTTTTCTGAATTTGAAAAAAGGATAAATCAGGTGATATTTGTGTCTGCTACTCCTGGGCCCTATGAACTCAAGAATTCAGGTGGTGCTGTAGTTGAACAAATAATCCGTCCTACGGGGCTTACCGATCCGGAGGTTGAGGTAAGATCAGCCGAGAATCAGGTGGACGACCTCCTTGAAGAGATAAGAAAGAGGATAGATATTGGAGACAGGGTTCTTATAACGACACTTACAAAACAAATGGCTGAGGACCTGACCGAGTATTATAGGGACCTCGGCATAGGGGTTCGGTATCTCCACTCAGACATTGATACGCTTGAGAGAATTAAAATAATAAGGGAACTCAGGCTCCGGAAGTTTGACGTTCTCATTGGGGTAAATCTCCTGAGAGAGGGGCTTGACATTCCAGAGGTATCTCTCGTTGCTGTTCTTGATGCGGATAAAGAAGGGTTTCTGCGTTCTGAGGTGTCTCTTATTC
Organism: Candidatus Dadabacteria bacterium; assembly: GCA_040289575.1. Lineage (GTDB taxonomy): Bacteria > Desulfobacterota_D > UBA1144 > Nemesobacterales > CSP1-2 > PSLL01. Next base: position 11,042 of record PSLL01000015.1, read on the forward strand.
AGGTCTTCGGTCGTGCTTCAAGGAACATTCGCGGGAAGGTTATTCTCTACGCCGATAATATCACATCCTCAATGGCGCGCGCTATTGGTGAGACAAATAGGAGAAGAAGGATTCAGGATGAGTATAACAAGTCTCATGGTATAACCCCTGAGACGATTAAGAAGGGAATAAGTGAGGTACTGTCTTCAATCTATGAGACGGATTATTTTACGGTCTCGACAGACGAGGTGAGAGACCTAGAGGTTTCTCCTGAGCGGATACCGGGACTGATTGAAGGGCTTACAAAAGAGATGAAAGAGGCTGCAAAGAATCTTGAGTTTGAAAGGGCTGCCGAGATTAGGAATAGAATAAAAAGGCTTCGTGAGCTTGAGGTTAAATACGTGGGGGAGATTAAATGAGAACGTCCCAGGCGCTCAATCTATTTACACATCTCCTTGTGCTTGTGGGTTTTTTTGCTATATCTATTACGGGACAGGTAGATAGGATAAGCATTTCCGTTTTTCTCGGTTCATTAATCTTGAGTTTTATAAATGAGAGGTTTAATAGGGATTATTACCTGGGCCAGAGGGTTATAACTGCCCTCTCGATTATACTCGTAATATACGTTCTTACCAGTGTAGTTCTCATCGGTGCGGGAGTTTTTGATGAAATTCTGATATTCCTTATATATACACAGGTGCTAAAACTCCTGGGTCGGAAAGGGATGAGGGATATTATTCAGATATACATACTGAGTTTCTTTCAATTTCTTGCCGGAACCATTCTCACAGTGGATTTCTCTTACGGGTTGGCGTTTGTTATTTATGTGGCTCTGGCACTTTGGGCAATTATAGCCTTTAATATGAAAAAGGAATCCATCGAAGCCTCAGCCGATGACGACCCAAGGGTTGTTACGCCTCTTTTTCTTGGGATTACCGGTGGGGCGAGTTTTGTGATTTTTATATTCACGGCTCTAATCTTTATATCAGTTCCGAGACTGGGAAGCGGCTTTTTGTCATCGGATTTTATTAAGCCAGAGGCTCTAAGCACCGGGTTTTCAGATGAGGTTAAATTGGGTCAGGTAGGACAGATCAAGCTCGATTCATCGCCTGTTATGAGAATAAGAATCCTAAACCGTGATCCGCAGAATATCCCTCAGCCGATCTACTGGCGTGGGATAGCGCTTGATGAATTTGACGGAACTGTATGGAGGGCGAATAATTTTGATCGTAAGGTATATGTGAAAAATCGCGAAGGAATAATAAAAGTAAAAGAAGAACCCAAAAATAAATCTGTCTATCAAGAGGTGATAACCGAGCCGATTGATACATACGTGCTATTTGCGGGTGGTGTTCCTGTGGGGTTTCAAGCAGCGGGGTGGGAAAAGATAGAGAGTGTAAATGATTCTTATGTGATTCCCAACAGGGTTTCATATAGATTGAAATACACAGTCTTTTCTGATTTAAGCGTTCCATCCGATAAAGAACTAAGGGAAGATATTGGGGATTATCCGGCATTGATACGAAGGCGGTACCTGCAACTCCCAAACCTCAGCAGTAGAATCAAGGAGCTTGCAAGAAAAATTACGTCATTGGATACGAATGTTTATGATAAGGCTGAATCAATAAAAAGATATCTCATTGAGAATATGAGATACACTATAACGCTCAGGAATGGAACCGCCGGATTTCCGCTTGAGGATTTCCTTTTTAAAAACAAGGCTGGGCACTGTGAGTATTTTGCGACGGCTATGGTTGTTCTCCTAAGAGAGATAGGGATTCCGGCAAGGATTGTAAACGGGTTTCTCGGCGGGGAGTGGAACGATTACGGAAAGTTTTTTTTGGTGCGCGAAAGTAATGCCCACTCATGGGTTGAGGTCTCTTTCCCACATCACGGATGGGTTCCCTTTGATCCTACTCCGCCAGGCAACGAAGGGCTTTTGTCAAAAGATGAGTTCTCTTTCGTCGCCTCTTATCTGGATTATTTGAAATATAGATGGAGCAGATACGTTGTGGATTTTGGGCAGAAGGATCAAATTTATCTCCTCTCACAGATTCAGGATAGTTGGAGATGGCAAAAAAATAGGGTGCAAAACAAATTGGACTTTAATATCAAGGCTAATAGAAAATGGGGTATTGCCGCTATAATTGCGGCAGTCGTCGCGTGGATTTTTTTATCTAAACCGGAGACAAGGCTTTTTTTCAAATACGTAAGAAAAAGACCGGACGAGAGGGCTTCAATCCTATACAAGAAAGCCCTTGCACTCCTATCGAAAAAGGGTTTTAAGAAATCGGATTTCGTAGCCCCTCAGGAGTTTGCTGGTAGAGTGATGCGAAGCGGTAGAGCCGGAGCCCGGACGTTTGGAGAATTTACGGAGAAGTATCTCAATCTAAGGTTTGGGGGTAGTGGGATAAAATCCGAATTTGAAGAATTAGAAAGACTCCTCGATAAGTTAAAAAGAGAAATCAAATAATCCGTTCTTTTTTGACAGGCTTGGGATAGGCCGATCTTCCTTGGCCGCATTTTGAGATTCTTTGCTTCGCTCAGGATGACGCGGAGTGGAATATTTTTTAAATGCAACTACGAACTGTCTAGAATGCAAAAAGGTGAAAGAAGATAGCAGTAATAATCAAAAAGGCTATGAAGCCTAATACAGAGATTAAAACCGCTCTTCCCGTTCTGCAGTCAAGGGCCTGTCGCACGGCAACGACAAAGGCTACCAGGACCCAAATAAAGATAATGAACCTTATTATGGCACCGATTACGGGTATAACCCCTAGAATGCTCAGGGCATTTGGAGAATATGCAAACCCAAGACATCTAAGGAGTTCACCCATGTCAGATGTGTGTTTAAGAATCTTCACGCCTATGAGGAAAATGACAATACTCCAGAGGATCCATCCTAGAACTGCCGATATAAGCCCTGCGATTATTCCCTTTGCCCCTAAAACCCCTATACTTCCAATTCCATTGCATACCGCCCCAATTAGCACTACTAAAAAGGCTTCCTTTGTGGCTTCTGGGTCTTTTTCAACCTCTTCGTAGAGCTGAACATCGAGCTTTGCCGCCCTTATCATCTTGTCGGCTAGATTCATATCCATCTCTCCAACCTCCTTTAATCAGTTGCTCTACCATTATAATACCAATAGCCTACAGAAATTTCCCAATGGATTTGTTTTATCTCTTAACCTTATATCCGGCTTTCTCCATATCCCATGTATCTGGGGTTATTCCCTGCTCTTTGAGAATGTGTTTTTGAACCCTTTCGGTGGGCGTTTTGGGAAGCGCATCAACAAACCTTATAAACCTTGGAATCATAAAATACGGCATCCTCTCCTCACAGTGCTTAATGAGTTCTTCGTATGATACATCTCTATCGGGCTTTTTTACCGCCACTATCATAAGGTTATCCTCTGCGAATTTCCCCTCGCCCGACTTAATTCCGATAGCGGCAGCCTCCGCCACCGCCGGGTGCTGGCACACAATCCTTTCAACCTCAAATGAGCTGATATTTTCACCTCTCCTTCTTATGTAGTCTTTTACCCTGTCGACAAAGTAGATATATCCATCCTCATCCATTCTTCCTCCATCCCCTGTGTGGAACCAGAAGTTTCTGAAGTCACTTACCGTCTTTTCCGGCATCTTATGGTAGTGGTAAAGCATTATATTAGGGATTCGAGGACGGACTACTATCTCTCCAACCTGTCCTCTCGGAAGTTCTTCATCTGTCTCAGGGTCTACAATCTTAATCTCATACCCGGGGGCCTCTTTTCCGCATGAGCCAACCCTAAATGGTTCGTTGGGACGCATATATGTCACCGCTCCTGTCTCTGTAAGTCCATAGCCCTCCATAATTTTTAGGTTAAATCTCTCCATAAATTGCTCGAGTATATCGTGTGGTGCCGGTGATATTAAGGCAAGCCTTACCCTGTGCTCCTTTTCTTCTGGGACCGGAGGCTGACGCCAGATAAAGTAACTCATAGCACCAAGGAGGTTGAATACAGTTGCCCCTGATTCCTTTACCCAATTCCAGAAATGGGATGTGCTAAACCTCTCATATATGGCAACCCTCGCCCCTGAAATGAGCGCGGGATAAACGCAGAGTACCTCAGCGTTGGAATGAAAAAGGGGAAGGCACGTAAAGAGGACATCGTTTCCATCTATTTCGGTCAGCTCTACGTATCCCTTTGCGCTATAATAATCGGCGGCATGGGATTTTACAACCCCTTTTGAGCGTCCTGTAGTCCCGGAGGTATACATAAGGCGCGCGGTATCTATAAATCTGACATCTATCTCCGGCTCTTCGGGGCTTGAATTGTCCAGAAAATTCCTATACGGAATAAGGGATTTTGCCCTAATCCCCATATCTTGAAAACCGCTTGACTTATTCCGTGTCCATACGATTATCTTTTCAACCCGCGGGATCCTATCTTGGATTGGCGCTATCCTTTCGAGATATTCCTCAGCTACGAAAAGAACCCTTGAGTCCGAGTTATCGATTATATATTCAAGGAAGTCCATCTTATATGCGGTGTTGATTGGAGCCATAATGCCCCCGGCTTTGAGTATTCCAAACCATATTACTACGTAGTCGGAGGAGTTTGGCATAAGGACCGATACCCTATCTCCTTTTTTAATTCCGAGTCCAATCAGGCCATTTCCTACTTTATTTGCGAGTGTGTTTACCTCTTGGAAGCTCAGCGGCTTTTCATCCTGGTATTGAAGAAACGGCTTATTCTTTAGTCTTTTTGCCCTATTTTTTAGTATAATCGGAAGAACCCATTTCTCCCTTTTTTCCTTAAGATACCAGTTTGGGTCAAACGGCTTCCTTCTTTCTATATTTATATTTATATCTTTAGCCATATTGTAAAGCCTCCTTACTCTAAGTATCGGGTGTTGGGGGTATTTAGGCAAAACAAATACTAAAACCTAATGCCCAACACCTATTTTAACTAATTCAATTGAAGTAGTCAGTAGAGATCGGATAATAAGTGTCGGACAATCGCAGACTGACCAACCAACCCTTTGATATTGGAGATATGGAGTTGTCCATTTAGGATTTAAAGACTAGGCTCTATTTAACTTGCCCTTGTGTTTTTATTTAGGTAGAATTCAATTAACGAAAGCGGGCTTTGACCCGCTTTTTTTCTTGATTTTGGGAGTATATACATGAGTTCTTTAGAAGAGGGCGTAGTTGAGAGTGTGCGTGAGATTTTAAATCCTCTCCTTCTTGAAAAGGGACTTGAGCTTGTTGATCTTGAGTATAGAAGAGAGGGCCGGGGAAGGGTGCTTAGAATATACATAGATAAAGAGGGTGGGGTAACAGTTGACGATTGTGCTAAACTCAGCCGCGAATTAGGAACCCTACTTGATGTGCACGATATAATTCCCGGTCCGTATAACCTTGAGGTTTCTTCTCCAGGTCTTACAAGGGCACTTAAAAAGCCAAGGGATTTTGAGAGATATAAGGGGAAGAAGGTAAGGATTAAAACTAAATCTGACATCGAAGACAGAAGGGTTTTTGTGGGTAGGCTCCTCAATTTTGTAGACGATGTCGCTACCGTTCTAGTAGATGGGCATATCTACACTATTGAGTATGAAAGGATTGAGAAGGCCAATCTGGAATTGGATTTTTAGGAGGCAATTAATATGGCTACTGAACTAAGCCGTGTAATAGATTCTGTGTGCAAGGATAAGGGGGTGGATAAAGAGGCGATTATCAAAGCCGTGGAAGAAGCGGTTCTCTCAGCATCGCAGAAGCTCTTTCGTATGCAGGATAAGAATAAGGAGCTTGAGGCGCGCTACAACGAGGATGAGGGCGAGATTGAGCTTTTTGAATTTAAGACCGTTACCGAGGATGTAAAGGATCCAGATACACAGATCAGTATTGATGAGGCAGCCGAGTTAGACCCCGAGGCTGAGGTAGGCGATGTAATTGGCGTAAAAATAAATCCAGAGTTTACAAGGATTGCGATTCAGAACGCGAAGCAGAAGATCCTTCAGAAGATCAAGGAGGCCGAGGGTAAGGTGATCTCTGAAGAGTTTAAGAGTCGAAAAGGCGAGCTTATAAGCGGCATTGTGAGAAGAGTCGAGAAGAGAAATGTAATAGTGGACCTAGGAAGGACGGAGGCAATTCTCCCCGTCGAGCACCAGATGCCTAAAGAGTATTACAAACCGAAGGAGAGAATAAGGGCGATTCTCATTGATATAAGAGAGACCAAAAGAGGTCCTCAGCTAATCCTCTCCCGTGCCCATCCCGACTTTGTAAAGGGCCTTTTTAAGGCTGAGGTTCCTGAAATCACCGAGGGCGTGGTGGAGATTAAAGGCATCTCAAGAGACCCGGGGAGCCGTACAAAGATAGCGGTCGCTTCAAATGATCCGGATGTAGATGCGGTTGGAGCCTGCGTAGGGATGAGGGGTTCAAGGGTGCAGAACGTTATTCAAGAACTCAGGGGCGAGAAGATTGACATTGTTCCCTGGTCGTCGGACCCAGCGAGGTTTGTATGCAACGCCCTTTCTCCAGCGCGTGTAAGCAAGGTGATAATTGATGAGGATAATAAGTCAATGGAGGTCATTGTAGATGACGACCAGCTTTCGCTTGCAATAGGAAGAAAGGGACAGAACGTAAGACTCGCCTCTCAGCTTACCGGATGGAGGATAGATATAAAGACGGATTCTCAGATAAGGCATGAGCAGCAGGAGGTTATATCTGTACTTATGATGCTTCCCAATGTTGGAGAGGTCACGGCAAACCTTCTCTACGGCGAAGGGTTTCGATCTCTTGAAGATATTGCGTTCTCAGATCCGAAGGCTTTAATGAAGGCCGCCGGACTTAAGAATGAGGACGATGCCCAGAGGATTCAGACCGCAGCAAGAATCGCACTCAAAAATAAACTCGAAAAGATGACCATGCCTGCTCAACCTGAAGGGCAATAGGGATTGAGTGATATAAGAATTAGGCAACGGTTTTCCCGGCTCGGTGCCCGATGCTCTTTTTTGCATAAGCCTGAAAATTGGGTAATATTTATTAGATAATCTAATTTTATAAGGTGGATTAATGGCAAATGTAAGGGTCTATGACCTCTCAAAAGAGCTGGGTGTATCGAATAAGGAGGTCATAGATGCGGCAAAACACGTTGGGATATCTATACGCAGCCACTCGAGCTCTATCTCCGAGGAAGAGGCCAGAAGAATAAAGGATAAGATAAGAACATCTAAAAATCAGGGACGGCTACCTGCCTCTGAAGAGCCCAAAGAGGTGAAAGAAGAGGTAAAGGTATTTCGCTCTGAAACTGGCGAAGAGGTAGTAGAGAGGAGAAAAGGCAATACGGTAGTAATAAGGCGAAAGAGGAAGATAATAGAGGAGCCGGAGGAGACTCATGCTCTAAAAGAAGAAAATGCTCCTGCATCTCTACCGCCGGCAGAGACCAGCTCTTCCCTTCGAGCTGTTCAAGAAACCCAAGAGGTAAAGATCGAGCCTGAGAAGATTATAGAAGAGGTATTACCCGTTGAGGAAAAACCTATACATGAGGTCGAGGCTGTGGAGTCTGAGGTTAAACAACAACCCGAGGTGAAAGAAGAGGTAAGAGAGGAGGAGCCGAAGGAAGAGGTCGAAAAGAAGGTTAAAAAGAAAGGGCATAAAATTAGACCCAAGAGGGAAGAAATAATAGACGAAGAAACGCTCGAAGAGTTGCGTAGGGCATTTAGAACAAAGCTTCCTGTGAGAAAGAGGGAATATCTGGTTGAAGATCGGCGATCAAGAAGCCGTCCCACTATGAATAGCTTTGGCCAGGTAAGAACCAATCAAGATGCTCAAAGGGAGATCTCAAAGTCTTTGGAGCCGCCGACAAAAGAGGCAAAATCCGCTCAGGTTATCCCTTTTCCTACGCGGCCAGCAAGACGCGTGATGAAGCTCGGTGAATCTATAACCGTCGGTGATCTGGCTAAGAGGATGGGTATTAAAGCGGCGGATGTTATAAAGAAGCTTTTGGGACTCGGTGTGATGGCTACGATAAATCAATCAATAGACCATGAGACGGCTGCCATTGTAGCTGGGGAATTAGGGTACGAGGTTACGGCTGAGTTGTTTGAAGAAAAGGAGTTCCTCTCTGAACAGGAGTCGGATATTCTCACTAATCTTCTTCCAAGACCGCCGATTATAACGGTAATGGGGCATGTTGATCATGGAAAAACTACGCTTCTTGATGCCATAAGACACACAAATGTGGCTGAAAAGGAGGCGGGAGGCATCACTCAGCACATCGGTGCCTACAGCGTAGACGTAGATGGGAGGAAGGTAGTTTTTATTGATACCCCAGGTCATGAAGCCTTTACTGCAATGAGGGCTCGCGGTGCTCAGGTGACGGACATTGTAGTACTTGTGGTTGCCGCAGATGATGGCGTTATGCCTCAGACCGTAGAGGCTGTAAACCACGCAAGGGCTGCTGGGGTTCCAATAGTGGTTGCTTTAAACAAGATAGATAAGCCTGAGGCAAATCCAGATAGGATTAAAAGACAACTCTCCGATCTGGGGCTGGTGCCCGAGGAATGGGGGGGAGATACACTTTTTGCCGAGGTATCCGCAAGAAAAAAAACTGGAATTAGGGAGTTGCTTGAACTGATTCTTCTTCAGGCCGACGTCCTTGAGCTCAAGGCGAATCCTAATAAGAGAGCAAATGGGGTAGTAATAGAGGCTAAACTGGATAGAGGAAGAGGACCCGTTGCGACTGTGATTAACAAAGAGGGAACATTAAGAGTCGGGGATTATTTGATTGCAGGGGTCCATTACGGAAGGGTAAGGGCATTAATAAACGATATAGGAGAGAGGGTAAGTGAAGCGGGACCCTCAATGCCCGTAGAGGTGCTGGGTCTTTCCGGTGTGCCCGCCGCCGGGGATCCGTTCCATGTCGTTAAAGACGAAAAAACCGCGAGGGAAATAGCCCAGTATAGAGAGCTCAAGGAAAGGGAGGCACTTGCCGCAAGGGCAAGAAAACTTTCGCTCGAAGACCTATTCGATGCACTCAAAGAGGGGGAAACAAAAGAACTGCCTCTGATCATAAAGGCCGACACTCAGGGCTCAGTTGAGGCTTTGAAGGAGGCAATTACGCGGCTCGGCACAGACAAGTGCCGCGTAAAAATAATACACTCAGGGGCGGGAGCCATAAACGAAACCGATATAGTTCTTGCAAGCGCATCCAATGCAATTGTCGTAGGATTCAATGTACGTCCCGATCCTAAGGCACTTGATATTGCCGAAAAGGAAGAGGTTTCGCTTGAGCTTCATACGATCATATATGATGCTGTTGATAGGATCAGAAAGGCGATGGAAGGGCTCCTTGAACCTGTTATGAAGGAGAAGGTTCTGGGACACGCGGAGGTTAAAGCTACTTTTCACATATCAAGCGTAGGAACAATCGCCGGGTGCCTTGTTACGGATGGCAAAATAGCGAGGGGCAATAACATCCGAGTAATAAGAGATGGCGTTGTGGCTTTTGACGGTAGGATTTCGTCTCTCAAGCGATTTAAAGAGGATGTAAGAGAGGTTCAAAGCGGCTATGAGTGCGGAATTGGGGTTGAGAATTTTAATGATATAAAGGTCGGAGATGTCCTTGAAGTCTATACATTTGACCAAATAAGGCAAAGGCTTTAATGGATAAAGAGAAATTGATATTAGCCACAGAGTGCGTATGGAGAACACATTTTTGATAAATCCTCTACGGACCCTTTGACCTCCCTTAGGATAAAAACTCTGTCTATGGCTAAATTGTGTTGCGATAAATGGTAATAGGGGCGATTAAGATCGAGCTTTACATTGATGGAAATAGGTCTTTAAAGGGAAAGAGGCAAACATTAAGAAGTGTGATTCAGAGGGTAAAATCTAGGTTTGGTAATGTTTCGATATCTGAGGTTGGTTCTCAGGACCTGTGGCAAAAGGCAATAATTGGAGTTTCTTTTGTAAGCAATGAAGTGCCTTATGTGAATTCTATACTGGATCAGGTTTCAGGGTTTATAGAGTCTATTGGAACGGTTCAGATATTAAGCCGAGATATAGAGATTATTCACTTCTAGTGGATTCGACGAGTTCATCACAGGAAAACAAAGATTTGGGAATTGGATATAAGCGTGCAGATAGGGTTGGGGATTTAATCCTTAAAGAGGTCTCAGACATGATATTAAAGGGTGAGATAAAAGACCCCCGTGTGCGCTCCGCTACCCTTACGGGAATAAAAGTTACGGATGACCTCTCTATTGCATGGATATACTTTACTGTGATGACGAAGGAGGTTGGAAAAGAGGAGACTCTAGCGGGGCTTCAAAGCGCATCGGGATTTATAAAAAGGGGGCTCTGGAGGAGATTGAAGATAAGAAGGGTTCCTGAATTGAGATTCGAATTTGATACCGTACTCGAAGAGGGCTATAGGATCGATGATATTTTAAAAGAGGTGAAGGGTGGGCGATCTGGAGAAGATAATTAATATAGTTCAGGTGCAAAATAGATTTCTTGTCGTATCTCATGAGAATCCCGACGGGGATGCCATAGGCTCTATGCTTGCGCTCGGCTTAGGCCTTGAGATGATTGGAAAAGATGTGGCTCTATACAATAGAGATGGTGCTACTGCGGCACTTAGATTTCTTCCCGGCTCAGAGAAGATAAATTCCTCTTTAGATGATATTCGTGGGGATTTTGACGCTACTTTTATTGTTGACTGTACGGATACAAGCAGGGTTGGAGAGGAATTCGAGAGGTTTAAAGGTTCGGGCAGGTGCGGCACTACGATTATTATAGACCATCATCAGACAACCAAGCCCTCTGCTGATCTCTACCTTCTTAATCCAAATGCCTCTTCAACTGGGATGATAATATATTCATTTTTGAAAACCCTGTCCCTTCGATTAGGTTCAGGGCAGGCTCTAAAGATTACACCCGATATAGCCGAAAACCTCTACACCACGATTGTTGTTGATACCGGCTCATTTAGATACTCAAACACAATTCCCGAAACATTTGAGGTTGCGGCGGAGTTAGTTCGACTCGGCGCAAGCCCATCGGATATATCTCAGACACTTTATGAAACCGAGCCGCTTAGGAGGCTGAGGCTCCTTGGACTCGTTCTTCCAACGCTTGAGGTCACAGAAGATGGGCGTATCGCTTCGATTATCATAAATAGGGAGATGTTTCAGGCAACTGGAACAACCAAGGAGGACACGGAAGGGTTTGTGAACTTTCCAAGGTCAATAAACGGCGTTGAGGTTGCTGTCCTCTTTAGAGAGGAAGAGCCGCGTGACGGCAATTCAAGATGGAAACTGAGCCTGAGGTCAAAGGGAAAGGTCAATGCCGCGCGGATCGCTGAAAAATTCGGTGGCGGTGGCCACGAGAGAGCGGCGGGATGTACGATTACCGGGACGCTCGCGGATATAAAACGCTCTATATTTAGCTCTATAAACGAAGCGCTTAAGTGGACGCAATAGTAATATTAGACAAACCCAAAGGAATAACATCTCAGAGGGCTGTAGAGAGGGTCAAAAGGATACTAAAGAAAAAGCGTGCGGGACACACAGGAACCCTCGACCCATTTGCTACGGGTGTCTTGCCGATATGCCTTGGTGAATCTACAAAGGTTATTCCTTTTTTAGACGAGGGTTTCAGGGAATATGAAGCCGTCTTAAAACTCGGTGTCGAGACGGATACAATGGATTATACGGGCAGAATTATATGCGAAAAGAGCATAGGCAGATTGGATGAAAATGACATTCAGCGTGTTTTTCTTAAATTCAGGGGCGAAATTAGGCAAATACCTCCTATGTTTTCCGCACTCAAGAGAGACGGCGTTAGATTGTACAGCCTTGCAAGACAGGGAAAGGAAATTCCAAGGTCGCCTCGAACCGTGGTGATTAGGGAACTGAATCTGATTGATTTAAATCCGCCTTTTATCAGATTTTTTGTAAGGTGCTCTCGCGGGACATATATAAGGGTTTTGGGCTCCAATATTGGAAGAGAACTCGGATTCGGTGGGCATCTTGTCGATCTCAGAAGGATTAAAAGCGGGGTGTTTGGTGTAGAGGATGCGGTTTCCATAGAGGATGTAGAGAAGGGCAACTTTAACTCTGTCTCCATGAATAGGGCTCTTTCTCATATGGGAGAGATAAATGTTACAAACGAGATTGCGGCAGGGATAAGAGACGGAAGGCAGATCAGGAAATCGGACTTAAATTTGGCTAGTCTTCCAGTGTTTGATATCGGCGCTAAATTAAGGATTTGTGAAAATCAAAAACTGGTCTCTATTGCCCAGGCGCTTGTAAGATATTATGATTTGGATAGATTAGATAATAGAGAGGTGGTTCTTAGACTTTTAAGGGTTTTTAATTAACAAGTCCGACGACAATTGCGTCGCTTCAGTTTCATCGGACACATTTAATAATTTTAGAGGAGGACATTATATAGTGATTGCGAAAGAGGAAAAACAGCATTTAATTTCTGAATTTAGAATTCATAAGAAGGATGTTGGCTCACCCGAGGTACAGATTTCATTGCTCACACGTCGGATTGAAGAGCTGTCGAGGCACATTCAGTCATCTCCTAAGGACTTTCATTCTAAACGTGGGCTTCTTATGATGGTTGGGAAGAGAAGGAAGCTGCTCCGTTATCTTAAAAAAGAAAGCCCTGAGAGGTACCAGAATCTTTTGGAGAAATTGGGACTTAGAAAATAATGAATTTTGATAACTAATCAGCCGTGAATGTATTTAAGGAATTCAGGAGACAGAAGCCGGAATTCAGATTTAAGAAAAACCTCTGAATTCTGACTTCTGGATTCCATATCCGTGTCTATTCGTGGCTGATTGAAAGGAGGTAGTATCATATTGGTTAACGAGATAAGACGTATAAAAACACAGGTCTTTGGAAGAGAGTTTGAGATCGAAACCGGAAGGGTCGCAAAACAGGCTCATGGCGCTGTTCTTGCGCGCTATGAGGGCACTACGGTTTTAGCTACGGTCGTAGCCGCAAAAGAGAAGTCGGAAGGCGAGGATTTTCTTCCCTTGACTGTGAACTATCAGGAAAAGGCCTACGCTGCGGGGAGGATTCCAGGCGGATATTTTAAAAGAGAGGGGCGTCCGAGTGAAAAGGAGGTGCTCACTTCAAGGCTCATTGACAGACCTATAAGACCACTTATACCCAAGGATTTTACATACGCTACGCAGATCATAGCTACCGTTCTCTCAGCTGACCAGGATAATGATCCAGATGTTCTTTCTGTAACGGCGGCATCGGCCGCGCTTCTTGTATCTGATATTCCTTTTGCCGGGCCTGCTGCTGCGGTAAGGGTAGGGCGCATAAGTGGGGAATTCATATGTAATCCAACGAGGGTCGAGATTGAGAAGAGCGATATGGATATAGTTGTAGTCGGAACAAAGGATGCAATCGTTATGGTTGAGGGCGGCGCGAATGAGGTGCCAGAGCCGGAGATCGTCGAGGCACTTTTATTTGCACACAAATGTATTCAGGAGTTCATCAAGCCTCAGGAGGACCTTATAAACGGACTGACGATTAAAAAAAGAGAGGTTCCGGCTATAGTTGAGGATTCGGCTCTTACCCGGAGCGTATTTGAATTTGCTAAAGAGAGGCTTAGAGAGGTGATAAGGGTACCATCTAAATCTGAAAGGAGGGAGAGGATTCAACAGATATTTAGAGATACGGTTGAATCCCTTGAGCCGCAGTTTCCTGGAATGGGTACTCAAGTCGCCAAGATATTCGACAATCTAAAGAGGGATTTGGTTCGCGAACTCGTGGTTAATGACAAGAGGAGAATAGATGGGAGGGGATACACAGAAATAAGACCCATAAGCGGAGAGATAGGTTTTCTTCCCCGCACCCACGGCTCTGCCCTTTTTACAAGGGGTGAAACACAGGTTGTGGTGGCAACTACGTTGGGAACGAGTTATGATGAGCAGAGAATAGATGCCCTCGAGGGGGAGCTGACAAAGCGATTTATGCTCCACTACAACTTCCCCCCATTCTCTGTGGGTGAGATTGGAAACCGTCTCGGTCCCGGTCGTCGGGAGATCGGCCATGGAGCCCTTGCGGAAAGGGCGCTTATCCCGGTTCTCCCGTCAAAGGAAGACTTTCCATATACGATTCGTGTTGTCTCTGATGTGCTTGAATCAAACGGCTCGTCGTCTATGGCTACGGTCTGCGGGGGGAGCCTTTCGCTTATGGACGCTGGCGTACCTATAAAAGCGCCTGTTGGCGGAATCGCAATGGGATTGATTAAAGAAGGGGACAAATTCGTCATTCTCTCGGATATACTTGGTGATGAAGATCAGCTTGGTGATATGGATTTTAAGATTGCAGGTACTACTTCCGGTGTTACTGCCGTTCAGATGGATATTAAGGTTACGGGTGTCACGAGGGATATACTCTCAAAGGCGCTTGAGCAGGCGCGTGAGGGAAGGGTTTTTGTAATCGAAAAGATGAATGAAATGATCTCGAGCCCTAGGGCCGAAATATCCCATTTTGCTCCTAGAATCCTTACGATTCAGGTGAAACCTGAGAAGATAAAGGACGTAATTGGGCCCGGCGGGAGGGTGATAAAGAAGATAATTGAAGCGACAGGTGCCGCAATAGATATTGATGAGACAGGAAGGGTAAATATTGCATCTCCAAGTAAAGAGGCGTGTGACAAGGCTGCAAGGATGGTAAAGGAGATTGTTCAGGAAGTAGAGGTTGGAAAGGTATACCTCGGAAGGGTTAAACGGGTTCTTGACTTTGGAGCGATAGTTGAACTGTTTCACGGTGCAGACGGCCTTGTTCATATATCGGAGCTTGCTCCGACCAGGGTAAGAAAGGTTTCAGATATCGTAAAAGAGGGTGATGAGATACTTGTAAAGTGTATTGGCATAGAAAACGATGGGAAGGTAAGGCTTAGCAGGAAAGAGGCGCTCGGAGAGAATATAGAAGATTATAGAAAGAGCTAGAAAAGAGACTAATGTCTATTCTACCATAAGTCATAGTGGGTTATATCAAATCCGGTTGATTGGTGACTATATGTCATAAGATCCTTGAACCATATCAGTTTAACAATATGCTTGCAAATGACATGTACAACTGTTTATCCGGATTTAATATGATAACCTTTCGCTCCTGCAAAATATCTTCCTGAATTATACTACTTCATAATAAATGCACAATACTGGACAATTAGAGACAAGAGATAGACCTAAAATACTTGTCATATTAGGTCCAACAGCGGCGGGAAAGAGTGAACTCGGCATTCAGATTGCAAAAAGAATAGGCGGGGAAATAGTAAATGCCGACTCACTTCAGGTTTATAAATACATGGACATTGGCACTGCAAAGCCATCAAGGGCAGAACGGCAGTATATTCCTCATCACTTGATTGATATAATTGATCCCTCTACAGAATTTAACGCCGGATCATATAGAAAGGCTGCTCAGGAGGTGATTCGAGAACTCCATAAAAGGGGAGTCAAGATTATTCTCGTAGGTGGCACATATCTCTATGTTCGGGTTCTTCTCTATGGGCTTATTGAGGGGATCTCTGCGGATAGAGAGATTAGGGATGAACTCAGGTGGCTTAAATCCGATTTTGGAGTTTCTTATGTTTATGAGAAGCTCAAATCGCTTGATCCCGCTGCTGCGGGTCGGATTCATCCGAATGACTATGTGAGAATCGAGCGGGCACTTGAGGCATATTACATTTCAGGGACGAAGATGTCTGAACTTCAAGAAAAACATGGGTTTAAAGGGGATGAATACGAGGTTCTAAAGATTGGGATTTCTGAGGAAAGAGGAGTTCTTAGAAAGAGGATAGATCAGAGGGTTGATAGAATGATAGAAAAGGGGCTTGTTGATGAGGTAAAAAAAATCCGTGAGATGGGTTTTGGAAGAGACCTAAAGCCCATGCAATCTATAGGTTATAAGCACATAAATCAATATGTTGATGGGGAGATTGCACTTGATAAAGCTATAGAGTTAATAAAGCGCGATACAAAACGCCTTGCCAAGCGTCAGATGAAATGGCTACGGAGGGATAAGGATATAAACTGGTATCGCATTCCTGAGGACTTGGATATGGTATTGCACAGAGCTGAGGATTTTTATAACACCGATTATAGTTAAGGCTTTCCTACTTCCCCAGTATCATCTTTATTGAGACGACCAACAGTAGAACGCCGAATATTTTTTTTAGCGTAGGGTCGGAAATGTGTTGAACATATGTTCCGCCTAAATATGCTCCAAGAATAAAACCTGTAGCAATAAATGCCGCCATGTATAGATTAATATTACCCTCTTTGTAGTATTTTATTACTGCGAGGATTGCAACCGGAGGGGTGAGAACCGCAAGGGATGTCCCCTGTGCCTGATGCTGTGTGAGATGAAAAAAGTAAACCATTGCGGGAACCATTACCAGTCCGCCGCCTATTCCAAAAAAGCCGCTTGCTATACCTGCCGCCAAGCCTATGAGAATGGAGCCCACTATTAACATTGCAGAACCTCCGAAGATAGAAGTAGGGGCGATTCATGAATTGCCCCTACAATTGGATTTACTATTCAATAGGAGAATTAGTATTGTTTCTTATACTCTCTAGCTTTTTCTGAATTTGGAATTTCAATTCATTATCCGAACCGTTGAGTATCTGTCTGTACATCCTTTCTGCATCGCCGGACTTGCCCATTTTTTCAAGGGATTGGGCTATGTAGAGTTCAGCCTCGCCCCTGTATGGATTTCCTTCTTTATCGAGTTTGGATAGATAATCTATTGCCTGATGCCAATCCCCTTTATTGAAGCTCGCCATACCGAGCCTGAGGTACGCTAGGTCTATAATTATTTTATTCTTAGAGCCGCTCTTTATGAGGTTGTTAAGGAGTTTTATCGACTCGTCGTATTTACCCATGTTGTAGTTTATCTCAGCTGCGTAGTAGAGCGCGACTTTTGATATATTCGATCGCTGGTATTTCTTACTTATATCCAGGAATTTATTTAGTGCTTCCTGATAGCTTTGATCCGAATTTGCTCCTGTGTATATCTTTATTGCTTCTGTGAACTCTGAGTTTGCGCTCAGTTCGCGCCTCTCAACTAATGTGATTGCTATAAAAGCCGCAATGAGAATAAGTATGACCGCACCGAAGGCCGCCAGTATTTTTTTATAATTCTCGGATGCAAGGACGATTGCATCGGTAACGGCTTCTCTAAATTTGTCCGGTTTTTTGAGTTCCTTTTGAGTGATTTTTACCCTTTCTGCCATAATGAGATTATAATAGCAGTGTCTAAAAACACAAGTCGGCCTGTGGAATAATAACATTGTGAAAATATCTAGCGGAGTCTAATTGATTTTGTAATATCAGATTGATATTTCAGTATAATGGCAAATCGAAGGCTATCAACAAGGATTCCTTTATACTGTTTGTTTTTAGAATGTGTTGACAAGGGGTTCTTTAGGGTGGAATAATAACACTGAAATAAAATAATATAGAGACGAGGGAGTCATATGAAAATATTAAACAGCAGGATGATATTAGTAATCATACTTGCGGTGGGCTTAATTGGTTGGTCTATTGTACAAGCAGTAGAGGAGAAGAAAATGGAGCCTCAGGCTAGCCAGCCTAGTCATATTTTGATTACGCCATCGGATATGGATTGGGTTGATGCTCCACCATCTGTACCGCCTGGGGCAAAATTAGCTGTACTAGAAGGAGGCCCAACAAAACCCGGGCCGTTCACGATGCGAATCAAGTTTCCTGTTGGTTATAGGATTCCACCGCACTGGCATCCAGCGGTTGAACACGCCACTGTTATTTCCGGTGCTCTTAATATGGGGATAGGGGATAAGTTTGATCCTCTAAAAACGAAGGAGCTGCCGGCAGGGAGTTTTAGTCTGATGCCTGCAAAAATGCACCATTTGCCTGGGTTAAAGAGGAAACCATAATTCAGGTTCATGGAATCGGTCCCTGGGGAATAAACTACGTCAACCCATCGGATGATCCGAGAAATAAGAGATAGGATTGATAGATAAAATTATCTACAATAAGGCTCAATTTGCTTTTGGTATCACACTTGACTATCCCTCCATTTTGATTCCTTACCTAATTTTGGCTGAGTCTAAACTGAGTAAATCGAATGCGCTTAGAATGATACTGCGATTATGAGGTGGACAATAGTGGTAGATGAGGAATACAAAAGACCCGATCCGGAGGCTCTTCTGCAGGTTGCTTGCGATGAAGAATCCCAGCAGAGACGTGGGAAGCTAACGATTTATTTCGGTTCGGCGCCGGGTGTAGGGAAAACCTACGCCATGCTTTATGACGCGAGGCTCCGCAAGCAAGAGGGAAAGGATGTCGTAGTAGGTTATATTGAAACACACGGTCGAGCCGAGACAGAGGCCCTTCTTGAAGGTTTAGAGATCATCCCCCTCCGCATTTCTGAATACAAAGGCATTCTGCTTAAAGAAATGGATCTCGATGCCATCTTATCGCGCAGCCCTCGTCTAGTGCTTGTGGATGAACTGGCGCATACCAATGCTCCAGGTTCACGCCATCTCAAGCGTTATCAAGATGTAGAGGAGATTCTCAATGCGGGAATTGATGTCTATACAACGCTCAATGTACAGCATCTTGAAAGCTTAAATGATATAGTTTTGCTAATTCAAGGCATTCGCGTCCGCGAAACCGTACCAGACACTGTCTTTGAGTCCGCAGATGAAGTAAAACTCGTGGACCTTCCGCCTGAGGAATTAATAAAGAGATTGAAAGAAGGGAAGGTTTATGTAAAGGATATGGCGGAACTGGCCATCAGGCACTTTTTCCAGCCGGGAAACCTACTGGCGCTTCGTGAATTGGCGCTCCGTCTTGCTGCGGATCGCATAGATGAAAGGATGCTTCAGCATATGAAAGCCCACGCAATTGCAGGGCCATGGGCTACTAAAGAACGCATCCTTGTGTGCGTATATGCAAGCCCCTATGCAGAGCAGTTGGTTCGTTCTGCCTCCCGGCTTGCTTCTGAAATGAATGGAGAATGGACAGCGATTTATGTAGAAACGGAAAAACACGCGCAATTATCGGAGAAAGAACAGCAGTGGCTTACAAATACACTTGAGACTGCGAGAAGGCTGGGCGCAAGGGTAAGCTGGATTAAGGGAGACGATGTTGCTAAAGAGATAGCCTGGTATGCCAAAAACCACAATGTCACAAAAATCGTGATAGGCAAGCCCCTACATTTCGGATTATTCCCTTCTCTGGCTCAGAAGATTATGACGCATACTAAGGGTATTGATATTTTTCTTTTTGCAGGTCATAGTGAACAGGCTCCGCCTAAAAGGAAAAGGATTATACTCCGTCCATTAAATTATTTTATAAGTGCGATCTCTGTCAGTCTTATTTCATTCATCGGTTTTTTACTTCGAGATACACTGGGTCAGGTTAACTTGCTGTTTTTATTGCTCTTACCTGCTATATTGAGTGCCCTTTTCTTCGGACGTGGCCCGTCTATTCTTGCCGCAATCATGAGCATTGTTATCTTTGATTATGTGTTTGTGCAGCCGTATTATAGCTTTGCAATATCGGATTCAAGATATTTCATTACGTATATCGTTTATCTTGTGGTCATTGTTATAATAAGTAACCTTGCATCCAATCTACGCTACAAAGTTGAGCAGGTTAGGCAGAGTGAATCTAAAAGTACGGTACTATATGAGTTAAGCAGAGACTTGGTTACTGCTCTTAATGTCGAACAGGTTCTGTCCATTCTAGTCAGTCATGTCAGGCAAATTTTCCCATGTGAAATAGCTATCTTTACTCCAGTAGGTTCAAGGCTTTCTGTTAAAGCTGCAACTCCCGGATTCCATGTGGATTCAAATGAGATTGGAGTAGCAAATTGGGTCTGGAATAACGGTAAACCCGCTGGGCCAGGCACAGGTACCTTACCCCACGCCTGGGCTTTCTATCTGCCCATGACGGCAACAGGTACAGTCAAGGGTGTTATGGGCTTTCATTTTGAAAATCCTGAGCGGGCACTGACTTTCGACAATCAGGTTGTGCTGGAAACCATTGCCAACTTGGGGGCTTTGGCTATTGAGAGAATGGAGATTCAAACTCAGGGAACATAAGATAATTCTCTTGTTATACTGTCCATAAGGGTATAGTGCTGTGCTAACTCAAGCTGATTCCTATATTACCTTTATTCCGGATTTTAAATCCACTGTTTTAAATAGATGCCTTTTGATCTTGCGCGTCGTTGTCTTTGGAAACTCATCAAACCTTATGGCGAAATGGCTTATCCTTTTATAGGACTCTAGACCTTCATTGATTTTCTTGACATCTAATCTTATAAGTCCCCATATATTTTCAACGCTTGGGTCCTTGCCAATACCATTTAGTGCTTCTCTAACCTCATCGAGATTTGGATAGATTACGGCCTGTATGGTTTTATCATCTGGGCTAAATACAAGGGCTTCCTCGATGTATGCGGATTTTGTGAGTCTCTCCTCAATCTCCTCTGGAAACACATTCTTGCCGCCCTTTGTGACTATGACAAACTTCTTTCTTCCCGTTATATACAGATAACCCTCCTCATCAAAATATCCGATATCACCTGTCATGAGCCACCCGTCAGGAGTTAATACTTCTTTCGTGGCATCTTCATTCCTATAGTATCCCTTCATTATGTTCGGGCCTCTGGCGACGATTTCGCCGTTGCCCTCTGAGTCTATGTCTCTTATTTCAACCTCATCGCTTGGTATTATCATGCCAATGCTTTCATTGATCGGTTTTGAAGGAGGGTTTACGCTAATTAGTGGAGACGCCTCAGAAAGGCCATATCCCTGTAGGATTGGAAAGCCCAGTTCCTCTAGTCCCTTTGAGACCCAGAGGGGTAGAGCTGCTCCCCCGGATACGATGAGCCTTATTCTATCGAGCCCCAGATTTTGCCTAATGCGGTTCCCTATAAACCCTTTGGGTAAGAGTTTAGTTGCAAGCCTTTTTATTCCCCTCTGGTTTGATAATTCTCTATTTATCCGTAGGATTAGTTTTTCCAGAATCAGGGGTGTATTGAGCCATATTGTCGGGTGTGCGGCATTCAGGTCCTCTATCATCTCATTGGGTTTTAGACCCCTGGCATAGAATATGCTCATGCCGTTGTAGAACGGGGTTAGGAGTCCCATTGTACATTCATAGCAGTGATGAATTGGAAGGATTGAAAACGCCCTATCGTCATTTGTGAATTCTATAATCCTATAAACGTCATCAACATTTGACATAATGTTTCTGTGTGTCAAAATTACGCCCTTTGGATCTCCGGTTGTCCCGGAGGTAAATAAAATCTCCATTATATCATCAGCAGAGATATTTTCTGCACTAACTCCTTTTGAATACTTGTTATAAATCTCATCGAAGCTCTCCATCGGGACTATGTGTTTTAGTTCATCGAGATCATCTTCTTCCATAGAACGGATGTCGGAGAGATGGGAGCCGGATAGTATTATCGCCTTGGCTGATGAGAAACTGAGAATGGATTTGTATAGGTTCGCCGATGCCCTCGCATCAAGCGGTACGGCGACTGCTCCTATATACGCAATCGAGAAATAGGATATTGCCCATTCTGGGCTGTTGTCCCCGAGGATTGCTATGCAGTCTCCTCTTCCAAGCCCAAGCTCGTCTCTTAGATACCTGCTCAGGCGTTTGATGTACTCAAGGGCCTGACCATAGGTTAAGCTATAGATATTGCCGTTTCTTGGAATCAGGAAGGCTACGCTATCTCTGTATTCTTCTGTGCTCCTCTCCAGCATATCTGGAATGGTTTCGATATTGAGACCCGATCTCACTGTCGGAATTTTCCGTGTGGGTTTGCTTAGCTTTTTCATTATTGTAGCACTAAAATTTTAATTATATTGCAGCAATCAGAAGATGAAAAGTGAGCTTGTTGAATTACATACAAGTTGGTATAGTATCAATATAGAGGCTTAAGGAAGTTATCAATGTTTTGGAAATTTGAACTTCACTCCCATAGAGATGATATGCATGACAATAATGAACAGGGTCATCATATACACGGCGTAATAGAACCTTCAATTGCGACATCCGAGAGGGGGATCTGGGCTATCAAATGGTCTTTTATGGGACTTATGGCAACAGCCTTATTACAGGTCTTTGTCGTTCTGATCTCGGGAAGCGTGGCTCTTATGGCCGATACCATTCACAACTTTGGCGATGCCGCAACTGCTATACCCCTCTGGATTGCATTTATGCTTTCAGGGTGGAAACCCACAAAACGCTTCACATACGCCTATGGCCGTGTGGAAGACCTTGCAGGCGTGGCAATTGTATTGATTATTCTGTTTAGTGCTATTGTTGCCGGTTACGAGTCTATTAATCGCTTCATCCATCCGCGTTTGGTAGAGAATCTCTGGGCTGTAATTGCCGCTGCAGTGATTGGCTTTCTCGGCAATGAGATTGTAGCTGTCTTTCGAATCAGGGTTGGTAGGGAGATAGGGAGTGCCGCCCTAATTGCAGACGGATACCATGCGCGGGTTGATGGTTTGACAAGCCTCGCTGTGCTTTTTGGAGCGTTGGGAGTGTGGCTTGGCTATCCGCTTGCAGACCCTATTGTGGGTCTCCTTATTACGGCCGCAATAATCGGCATTGTGTGGCAATCTATAAAAGCCATCTTCACTCGCTTTTTGGATGGGGTAGAGCCTGGGGTGATAGATGAGATTAGACATGCGGCGCTTCATGTTTCGGGGGTTCGAGAGGTGACCGATGTGCGCGCCAGATGGGTAGGTCATAGGCTGCATGTAGAGGTCAATATCGCGGTGTCTCCGGAACTCTCTGTGGTAGAGGGCCATGGAATTGCTAAAGAGGTTCACCATCAACTCTTCCACCATCTAGGCTACCTTTCTGTGGCTGTAATACATGTAGACCCAATTGAAGAGTCCGGCGAGCACTATCATCGCATAGCAGAGCACAGCCACGACGGACTGCCAATTCATTCCCATTGAAGAGAAATTCACTCGGGGTTTAAAGGCGGCGCTTGAGAAAACCAACTCTGCGCTTTAAGGTAAAAATGGACATTGGTCTTTATTTGTTTCTGAGGATTTGACAATCAGTGGAAACTCACATAAGGTCTAAAGCGACGCTTAAAGAAATGAACTCTGCTGAAGGAAATAGATTAAAAAGGGGACAATTGGTATAAACTACGCACACATCCATTTGATGCTCAATCACATTCCGGTAATTGGGGTAGGCTTTGTAACCCTGCTCTTTATTGTGGCTGTGGTGCGAAAAAGCGGCGAGCTCATTGCCGTAGCCCTTGGCTTTACCGTATTTCTGTCATTAATGACGGTTCCGGTTTATCTAACTGGACCATTAGCCGAAGGGGTTCTTGAGGATTTGCATTTGCCGGAAATATCGAAGGAACGGATCGAAGTGCATGAAGAAAAGGCAGAGATAGCCTTTATCTTCGTTGAGATTACCGGAGCGCTTGCCATTATGACCCTAATTATCTGCCGGTACTCTAATAGGCTGGGGTGGGTAATGATTGTCTTGACCCTCTTGGCTCTTATAATAAGCGGGGGACTGGTTGTCTGGACGGCAGATTTAGGTGGTAAAATACACCATCAAGAGATACGTTCTGATACGGGTTATCGTAATTAAACTCAACTTATGATTTTGGCTTTGCCTTGTTGCAATTGCAGGCAGGCAAAACTACCTGGCTTTTCTCTGCTTAAAAAACTCAATAAGTTCAAGTTGGACTGGGCCTGGATACTCTTGTCCATAATAAACAACCTGGTTCTTTCCGCCTCGTTTTGCCCCATAAAGGGCGTCATCCATCTTAATAAGAAGTGCATTTATATCGTCTTTTCTATCGTACTGATATACCTCCCATACTAAGTGTGGGATTTATTTCGTCCCCTTCTGGAGTATGTATTGGATTCTCCTTGAGTGCTATACAAATACGCTCTAGTACCTTTGTTGAGGGTTCTTCTTTAGTACTAAACAATACTAGTACAAATTCATCGCCGCCCCATCT
Organism: Candidatus Dadabacteria bacterium; assembly: GCA_040289575.1. Classification (GTDB taxonomy): domain Bacteria; phylum Desulfobacterota_D; class UBA1144; order Nemesobacterales; family CSP1-2; genus PSLL01. The sequence goes on from PSLL01000015.1 coordinate 35,056, forward strand.
TGCAAGCCAGTCGCCCTTGCGAATGTTTTTTTTCGATAATGTTGGTAATGTGTTTTAGACAGATATCTCCCGTATCATGACCGTATTGATCATTAATGAGTTTCAGGTTATCAACATCTAGTATAACCAGTGTCATTGGATCACCGCTGCGATGCACACGTGCAATATCTTCTACTAAACGCTTTTCGCCTCCATGGCGGTTATAGACTCCGGTTAGATAATCCATTATGGACGCCTTCTTAAGTGAGTCAATGACCTTATCCAAGTGTTCGACTGTATATCGAACATCTGCCATTAACTGGCCGGCCTCGTCTGTAAAGTGATCAGGAAGGTCTGGTATCCTTTTATTGATTATATATTCGCGTAATTTCTGGGAGGCCAATCTCAGGGGTGTGAGGAGCGCATGCAACATATAAAGTGAAAAGCCTGTTCCTAAGAGGGTAGAAATCAGGGCAATAGCTAAAATGTGCAGAATTGACTTGAGACCCAAAGGATGGGAAAGCAAAAAGTAAAATATCAGGGCAATGAGCGGAACATGGGTACCAATAAAGGCAGACAATAGGATTTTCCCCCTATAGCTCTTTGGGAATGGGAATCTTGATAACAACAAGTAGAGCTTAAGATTGCCTGTATTCATCGTCATTATTATATGATCGCAAATTCTATGCCATAGAGGTTCTTAAGTATTTCCCAGTACCCCTGTGTTAAAAATCTCTAGGCTTACAAGAGCTTATTAATATAGACAATTCTTGCCAAAATTAGTGAATATTGTCACAGTATGACAATTTATGGCAACGAAAAACTCCTCCCCCCTGGATTAGAGATACTCTTACCAGTTAGAGTAAATATATCTATATTGAAAAAATGAATCAATTTGGTATCCACTAGGTATTTCTGAATGAGACAGATTCTGGATTGTCATACTGAATGGGCTCAATATTAGATGCCGAGACTACCCCTGATTGTCTGCACAAGCGCCTTTGGACTTGGTGTTATATCAACAACGATTGCATCCCCTTTTGGTTCCTCTAAGATCTCAAGCTGGCTCTGCAGCAAAGACGGGTCTATAAAGTGCCTGTATCTTCTCGTTAACCTCTCTTGTATAAGGCTAAATTCCCCCTTGAGAAAAACGAATTTTACTTCTTCTTTGTCTATTTGTATATACTGC
>PSLL01000015.1:36233-36737 GCA_040289575.1 Candidatus Dadabacteria bacterium
TGAACAAGCCAAAACTGCATCTATCCTTTGAGCAATGCACGTCTTGATCAGTTCGCGGATTTTCTCTAGCCAAGGCCTTCGGTCCTCATCACTAAGGGGAATGCCCTTTCTCATCTTCTCGATATTGGAGACTGGATGAAAATCATCAGCGTCGTAGAATCTCCACCTAAGTTCACAAGACAATAGGCGGCCAACTGTAGTTTTGCCTGAACCGGCGGCACCAAAAAGAATCACAACCATATCACATTATATTATTAGTTCAATCAATAGAACCTTTGTGTATATAGAGAGAAATCGCGAATCAGTAATGGCAGATCATACGAATATCTCAGGGTGAATAATTCGGGAGAGCATATCTAGTCCGTCTATGATTCTCGGTCCCGGACGGCCAAACAAACACTCGGGGATGCAATAGACCCTTTTGTCTCTTATTGCTTTTATACCCTTCCATCCGTGCCGTGTAAGTATCTTGTCTTCGCTCATTCTCTTCTGCATCTTATCGCC
>PSLL01000015.1:36761-39039 GCA_040289575.1 Candidatus Dadabacteria bacterium
TAAGGGCTATGTCCGGGTCTTGATTAAGAATCTCTGAATCCCCCACTATAGAGCTTGTTTTCTCAATATGGGAGAAGACATTGAGTCCTCCAGCAATCTCGCTCATATCATTTACCCAACTGAGTCGGCATGCGGCGATGAGGGGCTTGGGCCACCACTCCCAGTAGAGCCTGGGCTTATACCGGGCTTTTTCTACCTTTGATCTTATTGACTCTATCGTGTAGTTGATTTTTTCGATGATGGTTTGGGCCTCTTTTAATGCCCCTGTAATCTCGCCGAGTGTTAGAATATCATCTACCATTTCTCCTATACTATGCGGATTTAAGACAATATAGGGTAATTCCATTCTCTCAAGCGCCTCTATATTTCTCTCCATTCCGGGAACGGTCAGTGATGCAACAACCAGATTAGGCTCTAGGGCTTTGACCTTTTCCATATTGATTCTGAGGTCTGGCCCTACCCTTGGCAGTTTTTTCACCTCTAGGGGATAATCCGAATGGCTATCTACCCCTACCAAGCGCTCTTCTAAACCAAGGGCAAAAAGAATCTCGGTGTTGCTTGGACAGAGAGAAACTATACGCCTGGGCTTCATGAGATTATTATAGACGGTTTCTTTGGAGAAGCGAATAAAAGTGGGAGAGAGAATTTTATTGAAAAAGCCCATTCTTCATGATAAAATACTCTAGAAGATATTCTTAAAGGAGGATGTTATGGGAATTATTGCTTGGATAATATTTGGGTTAATAGCCGGAACCCTTGCTGAGTGGATTCTTCCTGGAAAAGACCCAGGAGGAATTATAGCAAAGATTATTATAGGGATTGTCGGTGCCTTTATTGGCGGCTTCATTGGAACAAGGATTTTCGGACTTCAAGGGGTTACTGGCTTTAACCTTTACAGCTTTATTATAGCCATCATTGGGGCAATTGTGCTTCTTCTTCTCTATCGTTTAGTGATAAAGAGGACATCATAGTGGAACGCGCCTAGCCTTTCTTTATGTGTTTCAAGAGGGCATCAATTCCTGCCTGAGCCACAACTCTATCTTCTTCAACGGAGCCTGAGCTGCATCCTATCCCACCTACTATGTGACCATCTATGAAAATAGGAAGTCCTCCCCCAAATATCATAAACCTCCCACGGTTGCTTACATGGATTCCAAAAGCGGGTCCTCCAGCTCCAGCAATCTCCGCGTATTCATGTGTTCCCTTTCTAGCACCTGCGGCAGTGAATGCCTTATTAATCGCAACATCAATACTTGTTATCTTCGCCTTATCCATTCGATAAAATCCAATTAAATTCCCCCCGTCATCTACAACAGCAATATCCATATCAACCCCTATTTCCTTTGCCTTTTTCTCTGCCCCTTCAAGAATGATCTTTGTGTCCTCTAATGTGAGTTTAGGCACGGTTATCATATTTACTTACCTCTCATATCTTATTTGGTTTCCAAGGTCATCTAAAAATCCTCAATCAATAAGCCCAAGTATCTCCTCAAACTCCTCTGCCATTCCCGGATGGCCGTGACGCTCAGCGGCCTCGATTCCCTTCTTGTAGGCCTCTTTTGCCTCTTCCTTTCTTCCCAGTTTAAGAAGCGCCTCTCCAAGCATCCTGTAGACTGCTCCCTCATCGTCTTTGAGTTTGAGATAGGCTCTGATCTCCTCGATCGCCTCTTCGTACATCCCTAGTTTCAAATACTCGTTTGCGAGTCCATATCTGCCGAGAGGGTTGTTTGGATTCTTTGCAACAAGGGCTTTTAGGGTCTCTATCCTTGATTCACTCATCGCTGTCTCCGATTTTTTAAGACTGTATATTTTATCACGACTCATAGGTATTGATAATTATAACATCACCTAAATTTCGCCTTTCAGATAAAATTGTAGGGAAGGTTTAGCAGATCACAAAGTATACTCGTAATGAGCATAAAATGAATCTATAATTTATTTGCTCCACGTAATCCTATAAATACTTCCCCCTCTATCATCTGAGATATAGAGACCTCCCTTGGGTCCGACTACTACATCAACTGGTCGTCCCCATGCTCTTGGACCCTTCAACCATCCTGTAGCAAAGTCTTCTATACCTTCGGGTCTGCCGTTTTTTATTTTAATCCGAACGACTTTGTACCCGGTCGGTATTGAGCGATTCCATGAGCCATGAAACGCTACAAACAAATCTCCCCAGTATTCTTTGGGAAAGAGTTTCCCCGTATAGAACGTAAGCCCAAGAGGAGCTGAATGCGCCTGCATCTGAAATACCGGCGGGGTTATGCTTTTGCAAAAA
>PSLL01000015.1:39051-40655 GCA_040289575.1 Candidatus Dadabacteria bacterium
GTATTTCGGGTCTGAAATCCTGTCCCCATAACAATAGGGCCATCCGTAATGATTCCCTTCTTTAACTATGTTTATCTCCTCGGGTGGCAGATCGTCTCCGAGCCAGTCCCTTCCATTGTCCGTAGCCCACATCTCATCTGTCCCTGGGCGCCAAGTAAAACCGACGGAGTTTCTTAATCCTTTGGCAAAAATCCTTCCGCCGCTTCCATCGGGATTAAACTGGAGGATTGCTGCACGCCTCTTGTCTTTTTCCTCGCATATATTGCATGAGGAGCCGATGGAGACATACATCTTTCCGTGGGGACCGAACCCGACGGTTCTTGTGAAGTGGCCTCCGTTGGGAAGATTTGGAACAATAACCTCCTTTTTGCCCGGCGGTGAATCGAAACCGTTATACCTAAAGCGCACAATTTCGTCTGTTTCGCCTATATAAAGGTAATCCTTGTAAAAGGCTATACCGTGTGGATGGTTTAACCCTTCTATGAATGTTATTGCTCTATCTGCTTTTCCGTCTTTATTCTTGTTGGGAAGCGCTACGACTTTTCCTTGATCAATAATGGTTACAAACAGGACGCCGTCTGGGCTAAAGGCCATGAACCTAGGGGTTCCAAGGTCGGAGGCAAATACATCTATTTTAAATCCCAGCGGGAGATGTATTTCTTCAATCGAGGAGAAAGTCTGTTTAGAACAAAAATCAAGAAAGAAAAACAAGATAATAATTGTTCTAATAGTCTTTTCTGATAGTTTCATTTTTGAATTTACCATGAGAGACTTTAAATTATTTATGGCCTGGTCAATTGTTTCACCGGATTATGATATTGGGTGATGCCCACATCATCTAAAATTTTTTGGTTGTCAAATGAATTGTTGAGCCTTCTATTAAGCACTTTAGAAAATGTATCTATGATGCGTGTCTCTACATCTTCCATTTCTATATCGTCTGCCATTTTCAAATATTCCTTCATTGATGTCATCTTTACACCCGGAATCCCGCATGGAACCATCAGGTCGAAGTATGATAAATCGGTATTCACATTGAGTGCAAACCCATGATATGTTATCCAGTTTTTTATTCCGATCCCGATTGATGCGATTTTCTCTTTACCTTCAACTACCCATACCCCTGTAAATCCTTTTATTCTTCCTGCCTTGATTCCAAAACTACTCAGGGCACGTATTATCACCTCTTCAATATTCCTCAGGTATTGATGGACATCGCGATTAAATTTATTTAAGTCTAAGATTGGGTACCCAACCAGTTGTCCCGGTCCGTGATATGTTATATCTCCCCCTCGGCTTATGACCTCAAAGTGAATCCCTCTTTTCTTTAACTCTTCTTGGCTTAAGAGGAGATGCTTGGCCTTGCCACTTCTTCCCATTGTGAATGTCGGCGGATGCTCAAGAAGCAAGAGCACATCCTCTATTTCTTCGTTTTTTCTCTTCTCAATAAGAGATAGTTGAAGGTTTAATGCCTCTTGATAATCAACCATTCCTAATCTATATACCTTAAATCCATCCATAGATGAGAAGCAAACAAAAACTGAAAAGCGAATTCCAATTAAATGTTTCTTGCTCTTCCCAATGCGGCTAGTGCTGCCTCCATA
>PSLL01000015.1:40704-62043 GCA_040289575.1 Candidatus Dadabacteria bacterium
GAGGGGTTATGCCAATTTCAAGTGGGGTGGACTCAAGCGTTTTTGCAACTCCGATCTCCGCGATGAGCTCTGTTGCCCCCTTGCCGATTATATGAGCCCCTAGAATCTCTCCGGATTTTGAGTCTGATATGATCTTCACAAATCCCTCTGTTTCTCCTATGGCAACCGCCTTTCCAGAGGCCTTAAATGGAAACTTTCCGACATTAAACTTAATTCCTCTATCTTTAGCCTCATCTTCGGTGATACCGATTGAAGCCACCTCAGGCTGACAGTAAACACAGCCCGGAATTCTATCATAGTGCATCCTTGCGTTTTTATCCCCGGCCATTATCTCAACCGCTATAACCCCCTCTTCCGATGCCTTATGGGCGAGAAGCGGAGGGCCGATGACATCACCGATTGCATAAACGTTTTTGCAAGTTGTCATAAAAGAGTCGTCAACCTTTATAAATCCCTGTTTGGTAAGCTCTATGTTTAGTTCCTTAAGCCCTATGTCGCTTGATTTATCGTAGTGGCTAAGCGAGGTCGGAGCCGTGTTGTATACCGCTTTTCTCCCAACGGCGACAAGAAGGCGCGATGAGAATACCCTTTTTTCTCCTTTTCCCGAACTGTCCTCTAGTATTACTTCAACCGAGTTATCTAATTTTTTTAGCTCCTTGAATCTAGTGTTAGTGAGTATTTGTATACCGTTTCTCTTAAAATTTTTCTCAAGCTCTTCTGCCACTTCTTTATCAACCCCCGGAAGAATATGGCTCTCCATCTCAACTATCTTGACATTGCTGCCAAATGAATTGTAGACATAAGCGAATTCTACCCCGATATATCCGCCGCCTATTATGACGATTGATTCAGGGATCTCTTTCGAAAAGATAGCCTCATCGCTTGTCATTACAACCTTGCCGTCAATCTCTATACCTGGCAGAATCCTCGGCACAGAGCCTGTAGCAATAAGTGCCCTTTCCGTTTCTATCTCCTTTTCATCTTTGTCCCCGATGATTCCAATCTTATTTGGCGAGATCAGTTTCCCAATTCCTGAAAAGAGGGTGATCTTATTCTTTTTAAATAGAAACTCCACCCCCTTTGTCAGTGTGGAAGAGGCCTTCCGGCTCTTTTCTATTACCTTGGAATAATCATAAGATAGCTCACTGCATTTGATCCCATAATTTTCCGAATGCCTAAATGTCTCGTAAATCTCCGCGCACTTGAGAATTGCTTTTGAAGGGATGCAGCCCCAGTTGAGGCATACACCGCCGGGTTTATCCCTTTCAATAACAGCGACCTTCATTCCGAGCTGCGCAGCGCGTATTGCAGCAATATAGCCACCGGGACCTGAGCCGATTATGACAAGATTGAATCTTTCCATAGTGATTTATTATACACAAGTTCGGGAATTATTACCTGGATTTTGGTTATCGTGATATATCTTTAACAGACATGAGGAAAAAGAAGAAGGGGGATATGGGTTTTGCCCCTACATCTTATCTTGCTTAACTCTTATCTGCACTGTAAAATTTCGTTATTGACGTTCTTTAGAATTTTAGAGGTGTTTCGTTTAAACTATGGGTATTGTCTGAATCCTCTCTTTTTCTGTCTGGGTCATGATTGCAAATAATATTTGATGGTTAGAGGGGCAGGGATATGAGCAGTGTAGCAGATAAAGGGGCTTCCGAAATTGAAGCCATAGAAACCCAGGAATGGCTTGAATCTTTAGACTATGTGTTGCAAGCGGGTGGCCCTGAGCGGGTCAAGCGCCTCCTTAGGCAACTCCAGATCCATGCACAGGAGGCCGGGGTTAGATTGCCTTTTACTGCCAATACGCCCTACATCAATACTATTCCGGCTGAAGAAGAACCGCCTTATCCGGGAAGCCGCGAGATTGAGAGGCGCATAAGGAGTATCATTCGATGGAATGCTATGGCAATGGTCGTGAGGGCAAACCGTATGGAAGAAGGGATTGGGGGGCATATATCAACATATGCATCGGCGGCGACATTGTTTGAGGTTGCATTCAATCACCTTCTCCGTGCAAAGACCGAGAACCATGAAGGCGATATCATATACTTTCAAGGCCATGCCGCTCCTGGGATTTATGCCCGCGCCTTTCTTGAAGGCCGTCTGACTAAGGAGCAGTTAGAGAACTTCCGCCGTGAACTACAGCCCAGAGGCGGGCTTTCATCATATCCGCATCCCTGGCTTATGCCTAACTTCTGGGAGTATCCCACCGTATCTATGGGGCTAAGTCCAATCATGGCAATATATCAGGCGCGATTCAACCGATACCTCGAAGACCGAGGGCTCAAAGAGCCTTCTGATGCTAAGGTCTGGGCATTCTTGGGAGACGGAGAAACGGATGAGCCGGAGACCCTAGGGGCCATTACACTGGCATCACGTGAGCAACTCGATAATCTGATCTTTGTTATTAATTGCAATCTTCAGAGATTAGATGGTCCTGTGCGCGGAAATGGCAAGATTATACAGGAGCTTGAGGCCATATTTCGCGGTGCGGGTTGGAATGTTATAAAGGTTATATGGGGCAGTGATTGGGACCCGCTTCTGTCAAAAGACCATAACAATATTCTGGTCAAGCGTATGGAGGAGGTCGTTGACGGAGAGTACCAGAAGTACGTTGTCGAATCCGGCAAATACATACGTGAGCACTTCTTTGGTGCCGATCCGAGCCTGTTGGATATGGTGAAGCATCTATCCGACGAGCAAATCCAAAGATTGAGGCGTGGCGGACATGACCCGGAAAAGGTCTATGCCGCATACAAGGCTGCAGTTGAACACAAAGGATCACCTACTGTTATTCTAGCTAAAACGATTAAGGGATATGGATTGGGCGAGGCTGGGGAAGGTAGAAACATCACGCATCAGCAGAAGAAATTAAACGAGGAGGAGTTGCGTGAATTTCGTACCCGATTTGGCATCCCTATTGCCGATGAGGATGTCGCCGAGGCTCCGTTTTATAAGCCACCAGATGATAGCCCTGAAATGAAATATCTCCATGCGCGAAGGCAGGAACTGGGCGGGTATGTTCCAAGTCGTAGGGTCGAATGCAAACCCATCAAACCCCCTTCAGAAGATGTGTTTGAGGAATTCTATAAGGGCTCCGAGGGTCGAGAGGCATCCACAACTATGGTCTTTGTGAGGCTTCTGTCGAGGCTCCTAAGAGACAAGGAGATTGGAAGATTTATTGTTCCCATAATTCCGGATGAGGCGCGGACATTTGGTATGGATGCATTATTTCGTCAGGTTGGAATCTATTCCCACCCCGGACAGCTCTATGACCCGGTTGATAAGGAAACGCTCCTCTATTATAAAGAGGCGAGGGATGGGCAAATACTCGAAGAGGGGATTACGGAAGCGGGTTCAATGTCCTCATTCATCGCGGCCGGAACGGCTTATGCTACGCACGGCATAAATATGATTCCGTTTTTTGCCTTTTACTCCATGTTTGGTTTTCAGAGAATCGGTGATCTTATATGGGCTGCTGGCGATTCGCGTTGTCGTGGTTTTCTGATTGGGGGAACCTCTGGTCGGACGACGCTTGCCGGTGAGGGGCTTCAGCATCAGGACGGAAACAGCCATCTTCTGGCCTATCCGGTTCCTAACCTCAAGGCTTACGATCCGGCCTATGCCTATGAATTAGCTGTTATTGTTCGGGATGGCATTAGCCGTATGTATGAGAAACAGGAGGATATCTTCTACTATATAACTGTTATGAATGAAACCTATGTTCATCCGCCCATGCCTGAGGGCGTAAAGGAGGGTATTATCAAAGGAATGTACAGGCTTAGGGCTTCGGAAAATAAGGATGCGAAACTCCATGTGCAACTTTTTGGCAGTGGTGCAATTCTAAATGAGGCTCTGAAGGCTCAAAGGCTCTTAGAAGAGAAATATAGTGTCGCCGCAGATGTATGGAGTGTAACAAGCTACAAGGAACTCTATAGGGATGGGCTTGAGTCTGAGCGATGGAATATGCTTCATCCTTCAGGACCACTCAGGGTTCCATATATTACTCAGTGTGTTAAGGATGCGCCGGGCGTCTTTGTGGCGGCTTCCGATTATGTTAAGGCTCTTCCGAACTCAATATCCCAGTGGCTTCCCAGACCCCTTGTATCCCTGGGGACTGATGGATTTGGCAGAAGCGATACGCGGCGTGCGCTTCGCGACTTCTTCGAGGTTGACTCAAGGTTTATCACACTGGCAACATTAGCCGCCCTTGTGCGTGAAGGAAAGATCAGGCCAAAGGTCGTTGAAAGAGCTATGAAGGATTTGGATATTAACCCTGATAAAGCAAACCCTATGGTTACGTAACATGATACAAGATGTCATTGGCTAAGTACTAACAAGGAAATGTCTTAAACCTATGGTGACTGAATTTAGGCTTCCTGAGCTTGGTGAGGATATTGAATCGGGGGATGTGATAAGTGTTTTGGTGTCTGTGGGTGATGTTATTACTCAAGATCAGCCGGTAATGGAGATTGAAACAGACAAGGCCACAATCGAGGTTCCTGCTCCTGTTTGTGGGGTGGTTAAGTCAATTCATGTAAAGGCGGGTCAGACAATCAAGGTGGGGCAATTGCTTATGAGTATTGAAGAGAGTACTGATGAAAAAGAAAAGAAGGCGATAGAAGACACCAAGGTTAAAATAAAAGAGGAGGAGACTAGGAACAAAGAAGAAAAACAAGAGATAACTGAGCCTAAGACTAAAAAAGAGGAACCTAAATTCAAACCGAAAAGGGAAGAGCGAGAAGAAGAATGGATTGGGAAAAAGCAGATAGAGGCCGAGGAAGAAGAAAGGAAAAGAGAGTCTGCTGAGAATCGTATTCCAAAAGAACGGGAGGGCGAGGTTGTTGAGTTTAGTCGCAAACCTAAGGCCGTTGTGGGGTCTGAGGCTCCCCGTGAGTTGGCTCCAGCCGCACCGTCTGTTCGTAGGCTGGCACGTGAGCTCGGGATTGATATTAACGAGGTTCCCGGCTCAGGTCCGGGAGGACGGATTTCTGAGGATGACGTAAAGAATTATGTCCGATATGTCATCACAAGAGGTATGGAATCAAAGCCCGAAACACACCCAATACCTACACCCACTATACCGACACTTCCGGATTTTACTAAATGGGGAGAAATAGAGCGTGAGCCTATGACAAATGTGCGTCGCAAAACCGTCGAAAGTGTGGGGTTTGCGTGGATGGCTATTCCTCATGTGACACAACACGATAAAGCCGATGTTACCGGTCTGGAAGAGTTGCGTAAGAGCTTTGGAAAAAAGGTGGAAGAGGCGGGTGGAAAACTGACCGTCACATCTATTCTCCTCAAAGTGGTTGCCTCTGCGCTCAAGGTCTTTCCCAAATTTAATGCGAGTGTAGACACTGCTAGCAACGAGATTATCTATAAAAAGTACTATCATATCAGGGTAGCGGTAGATACGGAGCGTGGACTTTTGATACCGGTCATACGGGATGTGGATAAGAAAAATATTATTGAACTGTCTGTCGAGCTTGCGCAGGTATCGGAAAAGGCGAGGAACAGGAAGCTTACAGTTGAAGAAATGAAGGGCGGCACATTCACTATAAGTAATCTGGGAAGCATAGGCGGCACATATTTCTCACCGATCATATATTGGCCGGAGGTTGCTGTTCTCGGCATCTCCCGTTCGAAGGTTGAGCCGGTCTTTGCCGATGGGCAATTTAAGCCCCGCCTTATGCTCCCGCTATCCCTCTCTTACGACCATCGCGTGATTGATGGAGCCGATGGGGCACGGTTTCTGCGCTGGATAGCCGAGGCAATTGAGCAGCCTTTTAGATTAATTTTGGAAGGATGAAACAGGAAAAAACACTAGGTCCCTGTTTCTGTATTCTGTATACTGCATCCTGATTTATTCTCATGCGCGTAGCCTCAATAGATATAGGTACAAATACATTCAGAATACTGGTTGGCGAGGTCAAAGATAAAGAGTTTAAAAGGCTCTACATTGACCGCGTAATTACAAGGCTCGGTGGAGGATTTAGCAGAGAAAAGGGAATCTCTGAGGATGCGGCGGATAGAGCAGTCGGGGTTCTCCGAGGATTCGCCGGTATTCTCAAAGAATACGGTGTAGAAAAGGTAAGAGCCGTAGCCACAAGCGTAGTTAGGGAATCCATAAACGGCTATGAGTTCTTAGAGAGAGTCCAAAGGGAAGCCGGAATCGAAGCGGAGGTAATCTCAGGAGAAGAAGAGGCAAGGCTTACTGTGAATGGCGTTCTAAAATCCGTTTCTGTCAATTCCAAATACAGCCTGATTTTTGATGTTGGTGGAGGAAGCACCGAATATGTGCTTGTGGAGCGGGGCGAGATTCTAGGCCTTAGGAGCACAAATCTCGGGGTTGTTCATTTTACAGAGGGATTTTTAAAGGGCGATATACCATCTGAATCGGATGTCGGCGCGATTTCTAGAGAAATTTGGTGTGTTTTATCCTCTGAATTATCATGGATGTCCAGGGCTTCTGATAATGATCTGACACTAATCGGAACTGCCGGAACCCCTACTACACTTGCGGCAATTGAACTCGGTTTGGAAAGATATGATCCGAATCTGGTCAATGGGTTCATTCTGAAAAAGAATGTAGTGCTAAATATGTTTAATATGCTGATCGGAATTCCTGCTGAGAAAAGGCTTGGGATTAAAGGGCTTGAAAAGGGCAGGGAGGATGTGATTATTCCTGGAGCATTGATTGTCATTAAGACTATGGAGAGGTTCTCTAAGGATGAGATTGTTGTAAGCGACAGTGGTCTTCTTGAAGGTGTAGCTTATAGTATAAGTCCATAATTACCTATCTTTCTCTAACCAGTGTTTCTAGAAAATTTATTATCTCCTTAACCTGCTTTCTGTTAAGGGAATAAATCCGGTTCTGACTTACTTTACACTCATTAACAAGATTTGCCTCTTTTAGGATTTTAAGGTGATTAGATATGGCAGGGTTGGATATGTTGAAATTACTTCCTATCTCCCCCGCCGTTGCCCTGCCTTTACTCAAAAGCTCAAGTATCTTTCTCCTTGTATCATCAGCAATAGCTTTGTAACAACAGCCCATATCTCCGACATCCGTTTAATGGCTTTTTTATTTATTTAATTTTATCTCATATTATCTTACAAGAGAAGCCTGGTCGGAATAATTACCGGGCTTCTCTTAAATTTTGAGTTTGCTTATGATCCGGGGTTGCGTGGAATCTGAACACCGAACACCGAGATATACTCATCGCTTACCTTCTGGTCTGCCGTTATCAACGGGACGGCTGCATTCACCGTTTTCGGGGTGGTATAGAAGCTCATATAATCTCTCTCCACGTCTCCACTCTTTGTCTCGTTCTTGACCTCGCTCTTAACTAATGGAATCTGGACACCAAATATGTTGTAGTTATCGAGAGCGAATGAGAGTGACGAGAAGCCAAAGGCTAAGCCCAGGGTTGTGATAGCGATTAACCTCTTCATTTGTGTTACCTCCTATAATTTGTTAATTTAATATCTAATTAATTAGATGTAAGTTTAATAAAAAGGATTCGGAATTTGAATTATTGCCTCAGAATTAAGGAGAGATAATAGGCGATAAATCAAAATTAGAATGGGAAAAGACTCTACGGGGAGATCGCGGTAAGGTCGGTAATAATGTCGCCCTAGCCAGCGGACGATGCAAACGGTGCGGACAGCCGACCTTTGGCAAACAAGATGAGGAAGAAAATCCCACCGACCCGAAAGGCGTTGATACCGACGAGCGCCGCAAGCGGTAGCGAGAGAGGCGCGTTGCGGAAAGCGGACGACAGAAGCCAGGCGGCGATGCCACCAATCACCAGAACGCCGAACGCAAGCACGGGGGCTGGAAAATGTCCAGTCACTCCGGGCGCGAATCCGTCCATCGCGGCGACCGCCACGATCATGGCAGACCAGGCAGCCGCGATCACAAAGGCAATGAGCTTGATGGCGGGACGAAGGGGCGCGAAGCCCACTATTGCGATTACATCAACGACAAATATTGTCGCAAGCACGAGGGTGTCGATTATATCAAGCATGGTCTTTCTCCTCCTTTTTAGTGTATATACACGTTTATAATCAAAAAAATTTAACTCTTATTTACTAGCGATACTACCTCTCCTAAATCCGCTTGCAGAGAGTTCCAGCGTTCCTGACCCAATCTTTTGATAACACGGGCCTGAGCCTTTTCCCAGAGTGGAAGGGCTTTTGCTAAAACCTCTTTACCGTGTGTTGTCAAAGTAACAATCCGTGTGCGCTGGTCATCCCCCGACACAACCTTAATCAATCCCTTTTTTTCGAGAGGTCTTAGATTCCGTGTCAATGTGGTTCTATCCATTACTGCTATCTCTGCCAGGCGTGTCACAGTCACCGATTCGAGTATCATAATCGCTATCAGGAGTGAGAACTGGGTAGCTCGTAAACCTGTTGGACGGAGCGATTCATCATAGAGCTGAGTGATTGCGCGGGTGGCCTTTCGTAGGTTAAAACAGGTACAATCCATACATTTTGCTACTCTTGGCCTATCCACCCGATGTTCTATTGCCTTATCATCTTCAAGTTTTTTGCTCATATCTAGTCATCTCAATTTATTTCTTATAATAGGAGTATATACACCTATTTGCAAATGTCAAGTAATTTTTGTAGGATCACCAAGTACCCATAACGTCATGGAGTACCATCGTTAATTGTCTTTCTTTTATTTTCTTATAATCTTATGGAGTTCGCTCCTAAATTAATTTTGATAACTCCGTCTGTCCCATGTTTCCGGCAGTTCTATTATACTTGCGGTTTCTCTATGGGAAAGCTAAAATATCCCTTTGTTGGTGCTTGGGCATGAGGAAGAATTTATTTGTATTTGCCTTCATTTTTGCTCTTCTCTTCGGCATATTAAATTCCCATGCGGATTCTAATAAGGAGATAATCCTTATAATACAAATCAATGGAATGATAAATCCTGCCACACTTGACTACATACGAACGGGGATCGAACATGCTGAGAAGAACTCTGCCGAAGCTTTGATAATACTTCTCGATACGCCGGGCGGGCTTCTTTCATCTATGAAGGAGATCGTAAAGTTGATATTAAATTCTCCTGTGCCAGTCATTGTCTATGTCTATCCAAACGGTGCTACGGCTACTTCCGCAGGGGTGTTTATAACGCTCTCCGCGAACATTGCGGCTATGGCTCCCGGAACAAGCATAGGCGCCGCGCATCCTGTAATGCTATCTCCGGGTGGGGAAGAGGAACAGCAGAGGGGCAGTGATAAGGGGAGTAGTGAGCAAAATAAGTTCAACGAAAAGGTTGAAAATTTCGCTTCTTCGTTTATAGAGAGCATAGCTGAGAAGAGGGGGAGAAACGCCAAGTGGGCGATAGATGCTGTAAGGAACAGCGCATCAATTACTGCTGCAGAGGCTCTAAAGAAAAACGTGATTGATCTTATCTCTCCCAATTTAGATGATCTCATTAATCAAATAGATGGACGCAAGATTGAGCTTCCAAGCGGGAAAAGGGTACTTCATACAAAGGGGGCTGTTATTGAAAGGCTTGATATGAACGTTAAACAAAAGTTAATTGATACACTGAGCACTCCTGATATTGCGTTCCTGTTGATTTCTCTCGGCTCCCTCGGGCTTCTTATTGAGCTTTATCATCCCGGATTGATTTTCCCGGGTATAGCCGGGGTGATATGCCTTCTCCTCGGACTCGTTTCTCTTCAGACGATTCCTTTTAATTATGCTGGACTCGCCCTGCTTATTCTTTCAGTCCTCCTCTTTGTCTCTGAGATTTATTTGACTAGCTATGGACTTCTTACTGTTGGGGGAATAACGAGTTTCATCTTAGGGGCACTTCTACTTTTTAATACACCAGAGTCTGATGTGAGGGTTAGTCTCAGTGCTATACTGAGTGCGGCTCTTGCTATTGGGCTTTTCTTCCTCTACATTGCCTACTATCTTATAAAAGCCCAGCGCTCTAGTGTATCTATGGGGATTGAGGCACTCATAGGAAAGGAAGGGGTGGCTACGACAAACATAGATGGCAGCGGGAAGATTTTTATTCACGGCGAGTACTGGAATGCCGAAAGCGATGAGGCGATCGACAAGGGTAGTAAAGTAAGAGTGGTTGAGATTAAAGACAATTTTAGGCTGAAGGTGAAAAAAGCCATTTAGAGGAGGATTGTACATGACGGGTACTTTTGTATTTATTGCCATTATAGTGCTCTTTATCCTTTCCGGGGTTAAGATTTTAAAGGAGTATGAACGCGGAGTAGTGTTTAGACTAGGAAGAATCATTGAGCCTAAAGGACCGGGGATTAGATTTATTATTCCTGGAATTGATAAAATGTTAAAAATCAGCCTTCGGGTAATTACATTAGATGTTCCACCGCAGGACGTTATAACAAAGGATAATGTTTCTGTTAAGGTTAGTGCTGTTGTTTATTTTCGCGTTGTTGACCCTGTAAAGGCTGTAATCCAGGTAGAGAATTATCTTTATGCTACATCTCAGATTGCACAGACAACGCTCAGGAGTATTTTGGGACAGGTCGAACTCGATGAACTTCTTGCGGAGAGGGAAAAACTAAATGTCCGCCTTCAGGATGTTATAGATAAACACACCGATCCGTGGGGAATCAAGGTTTCGCTTGTGGAATTAAAATACGTTGACCTCCCTCAAGAGATGCAGCGAGCGATGGCACGTCAGGCTGAGGCTGAAAGGGAGAGAAGGGCAAAGGTTATAAACGCCGAGGGTGAGTATCAGGCGGCGGCAAAGCTCGCAGAGGCATCGAGTATACTTTCTCAAAACCCCATGTCGCTTCAGCTCAGATTCCTTCAGACTCTTGTCGAAGTATCATCGGAGAAGAATTCCACAATTGTATTTCCAATCCCGATTGACCTTTTAAAGCCGTTTCTTGAAAGAGCAGCAAAGTGATTGGAATGGATGAGATTCAGTCTCCATAATCAAATGAAGGAAATTCCTCGGGAGTTAAAATGCCCAGCGGCGTGGAAGTCCTGATTTTATACTTAAGAGGGAACTTCATTTGTTTTCCGACAAACTATAGTTATAATAATTCGCTGAATGTCGAAGTTATACCTTATACTACTTCTCTTTTTCGTGTTATCCCTTACTTCATGTAAACCCGCTGGCAGAGAATCTGATTCATCCATAGACGAGTACTCAAAATACGATAATGTCCAACCGGTTGACGGAGACTGGCTTATATATAATCTCGGCGAGGAGCCCGGAACCCTAAACCCAATTACCGCAACCGACGCCTATCAAAGTATAGTTAACGATGGAAACGTTTATGAAACACTAGTCAAGAGAGATGATAGAACACTTGAGATTATTCCGCTTCTCGCAGAATCTTGGAAGATTTCAGGTGATAAGCTCGTCTATACGTTTTTTATCAGAAAAGGAATAAAGTGGCACGACGGCGTTCCATTTACCGCGCGCGATGTGGTTTTTTCTTATAACAAAATAATGGACCTAGGTGTTGATGCTCCTCACCTTAGAAGTTACTACAAGGACATAAAAGAGGTTGAGGTGCTCGATGACTATACAGTGAGATTCACCTATGCAAGACCCTATTTTTTAGCTCTGGAATTCTGCGGCGGAATGCCAATAGTTCCTGAGCACATATTTAAGAACGGGGATTTTAACACCAATCCTGCAGGAAGGGCTCCTGTCGGAACTGGTCCTTACAGGTTTCTAAAGTGGGATACTGGAAGGGAAATAGTTCTTGAGAGAAATGAAAATTACTGGGGAAAGAAGCCTCATATAAAACGAATCGTTTTTAAGTTGATCAGTGATTCTACTGTAGCCCTTCAGGTGCTAAAGCGCGAGGAGATTGATTTTACCGGGCTTACGGCAATACAGTGGGCAAGACAAACCTCATCCCGGCGGTTCCAGAGGAACTTTAATAAACTCAGCTACTTCACGCCGAACTACAGCTTTATAGCATGGAACATGAAAAGGCCGTTTTTTTCAGACAGGCGTGTAAGAACCGCGATGACATATCTTGTAAATAGGAAACTGATTCTCGAGAAGATCCTCTACAATCTGGGAGATGTTGTTACAAACCCATTTTATATAAACAGCCCGGAGTATGACCGCTCAATAGAACCTTATCCCTATGATCCTGAGAAGGCGAAAGAGCTCTTAGATGAAGCCGGATGGATAGACCATGACGGCGATGGGATCAGGGATAAAAACGGAATTAAATTTGAGTTTGAATTCCTTATCCCAAGCGGTTCTGTAACTGGTGAGCAGATTTCCACCATTTTAAAAGAGGAACTCAAGAGGGTCGGAATCAAAATGAACATAAGAAAACTCGAATGGGCAGTCTTTACAAAACAGCTTGATGAAAGGAAATTCGATGCCGTAACGCTTGCATGGACTATGGGTGTTGAGTCAGACCCGTATCAGATTTGGCATTCCTCCCAGGCTGAGAAGGGGTCTAATTTTGTAGGGTTTAAGAATAAAGAGGCAGACCAGTTGATAGAAGAGGCACGGACGGAGTTTAATAGAGAAAAGAGAATCGAGATTTATAGAAGATTTGCTGAAATTGTGCACGAAGAGCAGCCTTATACGTTTCTCTTCTGCCGTAAATCAACCGTTGCTCTACATAAAAGATTTAAAGGAGTTAACGTTTATCCACTTGGGCTTGACCATCTTGAATGGTTTGTGCCTTTGCCATTACAGAAATATGGGCAGGTGACAATGGTTCCATAGAAAATGAGAACATATATAATAAAACGTCTTTTACTCCTTATACCGACCCTTTTTGGGATTACCCTTATTACCTTCTTTGTGGTTCAGCTCGCCCCTGGAAATCCCGTTTCAAGAAAACTTCAAGTCGGCGAAGGAATTAAGGCCGAGACAATTACCCAAGACATTGTAGAGCAGACCAAGAAATTATACGGGCTTGATAAGCCGATCTACGTTCGATACTGGATATGGGTGAAGCAGATTGCTACGCTCAATTTTGGCCGCTCATATACAGACCACCGTCTGGTCATACAAAAGATTGAGGAAAAACTTCCTATAACCTTAGCCCTAAATATAATTTCTATATTTCTTGTCTATACTATATCAATTCCACTTGGGGTTTACTCGGCTGTAAAACAGGGAGGCGTTCAAGACCGGGTAATTACGTTTTTTCTCTTTGTGCTCTATTCGATTCCCAGTTTCTGGCTTGCTGTGGTTTTAATATACTTCTTAGGGGGCGGTGAGTTCTGGGATGTTTTTCCGATTTATGGAATCCTCTCTCCGGGGGCTGAGAATTTTCCATTCTACAAGAAGGCACTCGATTTCCTCTGGCACATTACACTTCCCGTAATATGTCTGACATATGGAGACTTAGCTTACCTTTCGCGCTATCAGAGGGGAAGCCTGCTCGAGGTTCTAAATGAGGATTTCCTGAGAACTGCAAGGGCAAAGGGGCTTCCCGAATCAAAGGTCATATTTAAACATGCCCTCAGAAATGCCCTAATACCCATAGTCACAATCATCGCCTCTATTCTCCCAGCGGCGATTGGAGGGAGTGTGATAATAGAGAGTATATTTTCCATCCCCGGAATCGGAAAGCTCGGCTTTGATGCTGTGCTCTCAAGGGATTATCCGGTCATTATGGCAATTGCCACCATATCGGCTTTTCTTACACTTGCCGGGATTTTAATCTCCGATCTTGTCTATGTGCTGGTTGATCCAAGAATAAGCTTTGAGGGGCGCAAATGAACGTTCAGGTTGCTGATGGCGCTCAGGCATTAGAAGGGTACCAGAAAAGCCGGGGCTATTGGGCTACCGTCTGGATGGAGTTTAAAAAAGATAGGGTTGCCCTTGCCGCTCTCGGTGTAATACTCCTTCTCTTCTTTGTTGCGGTATTTGATGATTTTATTGCGGGGAGTAAACCGTTGGTGCTTAAATTAGACGGAAAGATATATTTTCCGGTTCTCTTTGAATATAAAGAGTTCATAGATACAGATTTTAAGGAGGTTTCAGAGAATCTCAAGAAGGGCGATTTTATATTATTTCCCCCTGTAAAATACAGTCCCACCGAGTATGATCTCCTTTCAGTTCTATCCCCTCCATCGAAGACTCACCTTTTTGGAACGGATGACAGGGGTAGAGATGTTCTCAGCCGAATGATTCACGGAACGAGGATTTCACTCTCTATCGGTTTTATTGCCGTTGGAATTGCCATTGTAATAGGGGCTTCTCTGGGGGCAATAGCGGGATACTACGGAGGTGCGGTTGATTTTATTATCTCAAGGTTCTTTGAGGTGATGATTACTTTTCCGGTGTTCTTTCTAATCCTCACTATACTTGCCTTTCGAAATCCGAGTATCTACAACATAATGATTGTCATTGGTGTTACAAGCTGGACAGGGGTTGCGAGGCTCGTAAGGGGTGAGTTTCTCAGATTGAGAAAATACGACTATATTGAGGCGGCAATTGCCCTCGGGAGTCGTGATTTGAGGGTTATGCTCAGGCACATGCTTCCAAACGCGCTTGCCCCGGTTTTAGTTACAGCCACTTTTGGTATAGCAGGAGCTGTTCTTGTCGAATCTGCACTCAGTTTTCTCGGATTCGGTGTCCCGCCGCCCGACCCAAGTTGGGGAGAGGTGCTTTCACAATCCGAGAGATATGTGGATTTTGCCTGGTGGCTTGTTCTATTTCCGGGTGCGGCTATATTTATGACCGTAACGGCGTTTAACTTAGTTGGGGAGGGCTTTAGAGACGCCATTGACCCAAAGCGTAAGGGAAGGGGATTTTAATAGGAATATTTGATGAGAAACATATTGGAGATAAAAGACCTAAGAGTATCTTTCCGAGACAATGGAGGAAGGGTCGAAGCGGTAAGCGGGGTCTCTCTTTCGGTTCCCGATGGGTCTACTGTTGGGATAGTAGGAGAGAGCGGCTGTGGAAAGACCGTAACTGCGCTCTCAATCATGCGCCTTATTCCCGAACCACCGGGAAGGATTGACGATGGGGAGATAATATTTGAGGGCAATAACCTACTCAAGCTCTCAGAAAGTGATATGAGGACGATTCGTGGAAACAAGATATCAATGATTTTTCAGGAACCTATAAGCTCGCTTAATCCGGTGTTTACAATTGGAGAACAGATTGGAGAGGCGATAAGAACCCATATCAAGGTCTCCAAAAGGGAGGAAAAAGAGCGCGTTATAGAACTACTGAGACTCGTAAAGATTCCTACACCGGAGAAGAAAATAGACAACTACCCGCATGAAATGAGCGGTGGTATGTGTCAGAGGGTGATGATTGCGATGGCTCTTGCGTGCAATCCCAAGCTTCTCATCGCCGATGAGCCTACAACGGCGCTCGACGTTACAATCCAGGCGGGAATATTGGAGTTGATCAACGAGCTTAAAGGAAAAATAGGAATGTCTGTTCTTCTTATCACACATGATCTGGGAATAATTGCCGAGGCGACAGATGAGGTTTATGTTATGTATGCAGGAAAGATCGTAGAACACGCCCCTATGAGGAGTCTATTTAAGAACCCTCGCCATCCTTATACTGTGGGGCTTATGAATTCAATTCCTGGATTGCATAAAAGGAAGGAGAAACTGAGCGCGATTCCAGGAATCGTTCCGAGCCTCAAGGACATTCCTGAAGGGTGCAGGTTTCGGTATAGATGTCTGATGGCTATAGACAAGTGCAGAATCTCCGAGCCACCGCTTAGACAGGTTGAAAACAGACACTATAGCGCGTGTTTTAGAGCCGAAGAAGTGAAGTTAGGAATTTAGTAATAGGTCGTACATCATGAATCATGTATCTTGCATCTTGTAATAAAAATGGAACGCAGAGAATTTGTCAAGGTTAGTAGCCTGAAGAAGTACTTTCCAATCCGGTCGGGGATATTCTCTCAAGTGAGTAATTATGTAAAGGCTGTAGATGGAGTAGACCTGAGTGTATTTGAAGGTGAGACGGTTGGGCTTGTAGGGGAAAGCGGCTGCGGGAAGACTACACTTGGAAAAACGGTTATAAAACTCCTTGAACCCACAGAAGGATATATTTACTTTAACGGGCTGGACATTACCAATTTCGATTCCGGTCGGATGCGTCCTCTTCGGCGCAATATGCAGATAATCTTTCAAGACCCTTATGGTTCGCTCAATCCGAGGATGCGGGTCGAAAATATAGTAGGGGAGGGGCTTGTAATTCACAATATAATTCCCAAAAAGGACAGGAGGGCAGAGGTTAAAAGGCTTCTCCATATAGTAGGTCTTAGAGAGGACATGCTCTTTCGCTATCCGCATGAGTTCAGCGGGGGACAGCGTCAGAGGATTGCGATAGCCCGCGCCCTTGCCGTAAAACCCAGCTTTATTGTTTGCGATGAGCCGGTCTCAGCTCTTGACGTTTCAGTTCAGGCACAGATTATAAATCTCCTTCTTACGCTTCAAGAAGAGTTTAAGCTAACATACCTCTTTATTTCACATGATCTCCGTATTGTAAGGCATATAAGCGACAGGGTTGCCGTAATGTATCTTGGGAAGATAATGGAATTTTCAGATAGCGAGGAACTTTATAAAAACCCGCTCCATCCATATACACAGGTGCTCCTTTCCGCTGTTCCTAGTCCGGAAATGAAGAAAAAGAGAATAATACTCTCCGGCGATATTCCAAGTCCGATTGACCCGCCTTCCGGGTGCAGATTTCATACACGGTGCCCAATGGTTATTGACAAGTGCAAGAAGGAGGAACCGGTCTTAAGAGATGTTGGCGGAGGACACATGGTTGCCTGTCACCTGGTGTGATGAACTTGCAAATACCCTCCATTGTATTATATTAATGAAAATATATTCAGAATTAAAACTGAAATGAGAATTAAGGTGTCAGATATAGGTGAATCCGGTCTGCATATAATCACATTCAGGAAACCTGAATGGCTGAGCAATGTCCCTGAGCTTGCCTCTGACGGCGGGGATACACATCTTTCCTCAAATCTCAACTTTGATCTCCATTTGACGAGGGTTTTGAAGGAGATTACGGTTCGCGGAAGAGCCTGGTTTTCAATTGAGACATACTGCGCGAGGTGCCTGAAAGATGTGGATTTAGTTCTTACACCTGAGATAAAATTAACCCTTTTGCCTGAATCTACGCCGTACGAAGAGGACGAAGATATTGACTTTGAAACTTATACCGGGGATGAAATTGATCTTGGCGGTTATCTTCGTGAAATGATAGCGATTTCTTTACCGATAAAGGTGCTCTGCCGAGAGGCTTGTAAAGGACTCTGTCTTCACTGCGGAGCCAACTTAAACCTCGGGGCGTGTTCATGCAGGGATGATTGGGTGGATCCAAGGTTTGCGGCCTTAAGAAATCTGAAATTCTAGTTATATATATATCCAGCCACCGACAGTTGACATAGATGAGATACGTAGAATGCAAGATTATAGTATATGGGAGACAGAATAGGGAGAAGAAATACTGCTGAATTCTGCCTATTGTATTGTGAATTTTTCTTTTCGTCATTCATTTGTATCTAAATAAACTCAATTTGAGGAGAAATTCTGATGGCACTTCCAAAGAGAAAGCCTTCTAAATCCAAGTCAAGAAAGCGGAGAACCCACTACAACATCTCCCCTCCGTCTCTTTCCATGTGTCCTAATTGTAATGAACTTAAACCTCCGCACAGGGTTTGTCCAAACTGCGGGTATTACAGAGGGAGGACGTTCAAAAAAGAAGAGGAGTAATGGAGAGGATGAGAATCGCTCTCGATGTAATGGGCGGAGATTTTGCTCCAAGAGTCGTGGTTGAAGGGGCTCTTTTGGCTGTAAGAGAGCTTGGGACTCAAGTGGTTCTTGTGGGAAAAGAAGAACATATAAAAAGGGAGCTATCTGAGCTTGGGGGGATAGGAGAAAGAGGAATAGAGGTTTTGAACGCCTCTCAATTAATTGAGATGAAAGAGCCGATTACAAAAGCACTTAGGAAATCAGACTCTTCCATGAAGGTTTCATTGGAGCTTGTCCGCCGAGGGGAAGCAGATGCCTTTGTAAGCGCCGGGCATTCAGGAGCGGCAATGGCATTGGCGATGATTACGTTGGGAAAAATCCCGGGGGTTGACAGACCCGCTCTAGGCGCGGTAATCCCAACGCTCAGGGGTTCTGCCGTTCTTATTGACGTTGGTGCGAATGTTGATTCAAAGCCTCTAAACCTAGTTCAGTTTGCAATTATGGGAGAGGCGTTTGGTAGGGCAATTCTCGAGCGCGAGAGGCCAAAGATCGGACTGCTCAGCAACGGAGAAGAGGATATTAAAGGAAATGAGACTACAAAACGCGCCCATTCTCTTCTCAGGGAAAGCTCCATAAATTATATAGGCTATGTTGAAGGAAAGGATATACTTCTAGGCGACGTAGATATAATAGTTTGTGACGGATTCATAGGGAATATTCTTCTCAAAATGGGCGAGGGATTTGTCGAGCTTCTGCCTAAGTTCATAATGAAAAAAGCCCTTGAAAATACGAGAATAATAGGATACCTTCCTTCACTCGACGAATTTGATCTGATGATTAGGGAAAACTTTGATTATAACGAATATGGTGGTGCTCCGCTCTTGGGTGTAAGGGGTGTGTGCATCGTGGGTCACGGGAGATCAAGGGCAAAAGCCATAAAGAACGCAATCCGTATGGCAGAAGAATTTGCAAGGCGTGATTTAGTAAGTAGGATTGAGAAAGGAATCTCGGCTAATTTAAAATTAAATTCGGCAGCGAATTGACACAATAATGAGGGCATTTGTTTTTCCAGGACAGGGATCGCAATACGTAGGAATGGGACGGGAGCTTTACTATGCATTCCCGACTGCAAAAAGAACGTTTGATGAATCAAGCGAGGTACTTGGATTTGACATAGCGAGGCTCTGCTTTGAAGGCGATGCCGAGGAGTTAAGGCTTACGGCAAACACTCAGCCTGCGATTCTTACAGTAAGTGTTGCCGCCTGGAGGGTGCTCTATGAGGAAACCGGCGTTAAGCCTGATTTTACTGCCGGTCACAGTCTCGGTGAGTATTCCGCACTTGTCGCAAGCGGAGGTATGGATTTTAAAGATGCCGTTCGGATTGTGAGAAAGCGCGGGGAGTTTATGCAGACTGCCGTTCCCGACGGCGTGGGAGCGATGGCTGCGGTCCTTGGGCTTTCAAAAGAAAGAGTGGAAGAGATTTGCAAAGAGGCTTCAGCGGATGGCTTAACTGTAGCCCCCGCTAATTTTAATGCTCCGCAGCAGGTTGTGATTTCAGGAAATAAAGAGGCGGTTGAAAGAGCCGGTGTCCTATCAAAGTCAAGTGGAGCAAAAAGGGTAGTTTTTCTTGAAGTGAGCGCCCCGTTTCATTGTGCGTTGATGGCATCTGCATCTCGGAGGTTAGAAGAGGTTTTAAGTGCCGTAGAAATCCATGAGCTTCAAATCCCTGTTGTATCGAATTTTGATGCAAGGCCAAATAAAGATTCTTCTAAGGTAAAGAGGCTCCTCATAGATCAGGTTGCAAATCCTGTGAAGTGGGATGAATCAGTTGGAACATTGTATGAACTTGGTGTAAGGGAGTTTCTTGAGATCGGGCCGGGAAGCGTGCTTTCGGGTTTGATAAAAAGAATCGTCTTGGATGTCTCGGTGTCCAATCTTGAGAAATTAGACCATCTAAGGGCTGTCAGAGAGAAATGGAACTTGGAGATAAAATAGCGCTTGTAACGGGGGCATCAAGGGGGATCGGAAGAGCCGTGGCAGTTGAGCTTGCCTTGCGCGGGGCATTTGTCATAATTAATTATGCTCAAAGCGAATCCGCCGCAAGGGAGGTACTCTCCGAGATAGAGAATTCCGGTGGAAAGGGTCAGGTTCGCCAATTTGATGTATCCGATTTCTCAAAGGTTCAGGATGAGATTAATAGAATTGGGGAGGAACTTGGGGGGCTTCATATACTCGTAAATAATGCCGGAATTACAAAAGACGGACTTCTCCTGAGGATGAAGGAAGAAGACTGGGACTTCGTCTTTTCTGTCAATTTAAAGGGTATATTTAACTGCACAAGGGCTGCGGCAAAGATTATGATGAAGCAGAGATTTGGGAGAATTATAAATGTTACTTCGGTTACAGGCGAGATGGGAAATGCCGGACAGGTCAATTACTCGGCGGCAAAGGCCGGTATAATTGGATTTACAAAATCGGCTGCAAAGGAGCTTGGCTCAAGAGGAATTACTGTAAATGCGGTAAGTCCGGGTTTTATTGAGACCGATATGACGCGTAATCTTCCTCAGAGTGCGAGAGAAAAATACATTGAAGGCATCCCCCTTGGAAGGTTTGGTCTTCCGCAAGACGTTGCAAAGGTCGTAGCGTTTCTTGCGTCCGATGATGCGTCTTACATTACCGGTGAGGTTGTGAGGGTAAACGGTGGACTTTATACTTGAGATTATATTTGGCTAGGAATTGATGCAAGTAGGCTTAAGTGAAAATATAAAGAAGAGTTCAGAAGTCGGAATAGAATTGAGGAGCATTTCTAGATCCAAGGTCCTGGCTTCTGATTTCTTATATTCGTGTTCATCTGTAGCTACGAGAAAAATTTTTGGGAGGAATGGTTATGGCATCTCTAAATGAACAGGAAGTCGTCGGCAAGGTAAAGAAGATGGTTGCGAGTCAGCTCGGTAAGCCGGAGGAGGAGATTTCTCTTGAGTCCGCTTTTATAGAGGATCTAGGCGCGGATTCCCTTGATCTTGTGGAACTCGTTATGGCAATGGAGGATGAATTTGGACTTGAGATCTCGGACGAGGACGCAGAGCGGATTGTAACCGTTCAGGATGTAATAAACCATATATAGGGATGAAAAGAAGGGTTGTAGTAACGGGGATAGGGCTTATAACACCGCTTGGCGCGGGGAACGAAAAAACATGGAAAGGTATATGTGAGGGACGCCCGGGAATAAGGCGGATTCAAAGGTTTGATCCGTCAATTCTCAAGACCCAGATAGCAGGTGAGGTACGGGATTTCGATCCCGCGGATTTTATGGACCCTAAAGAGATAAGAAGGAGCGATCTATTTATTCAGTATGCCGTTGCCGCTACCAAACTCGCCCTTGATGATGCACATCTGGAAATTACGGAAGAACTCTCTCCGAATGTGGGGACGTTTGTCGGTTCTGGAATCGGCGGGCTCGATTCTTTTCATAAAAACGTTGTGGAGATGCATGAGAGGGGACCGGGTCGAATATCCCCATTCTTTATTCCTACAATGATTGCGAATATGGCTTCTGGGTATGTATCCATATTTTTTCATGCAAAGGGACCAAATAGTTGCACAACCACGGCTTGTGCGGCAAGCGCCCAT
>PSLL01000015.1:62053-66278 GCA_040289575.1 Candidatus Dadabacteria bacterium
CGTCTCCATTCTGACGGGGGCAAAAGGTCCCTGCACTACTATTGTCACTGCCTGCGCCACGGGCGCGAACGCCGTCGGGGACAGCATGGAAATCCTGCGCCGGGGCGATGCCGACGTGATGATTGCCGGAGGAACGGAGGCGCCCATTGTCCCTGTGGCTATAGCTGGATTTAATGCAATGAAGGCTCTATCAACAAGGAATGATGAGCCGCATCGAGCTTCCCGTCCTTTTGATAGGAATCGCGATGGATTTGTGATGGGGGAAGGGTCTGGGATTTTGATTCTCGAAGAGCTTGAGTTTGCAAAAAGGCGCGGCGCGAGAATTTATGCTGAGGTCATAGGATATGGTATGAGCGGCGACGCCTACCATATCACATCTCCTTCTCTTGATGGTCCAGTCAGATGTATGAGAAGAGCTTTGCATGATGCCGAGTTAAATCCCGAGGATGTTGATTATATAAACGCTCACGGAACCTCGACTCCTCAAAACGATGTCAATGAAACCCGTGCTGTAAAAGAGGTATTCGGCGATTATGCCTATAAAATCATGATGAGTTCAACGAAATCCATGACCGGGCATCTCCTCGGTGCAGCGGGAGGGATTGAAGCCGCATTTACGGTTCTTAGCCTATATAATGGGATTATTCCGCCTACAATAAATCTCGACAATCCTGATCCGGAATGCGACCTTGACTACGTTCCAAACGAATCAAGAGAAAGAGAGATAAAGACCGCCCTCAGTAATTCATTCGGGTTCGGCGGAACAAATGTGAGTCTGGTTTTTCGGAGATTCGATGGCTAATAGTAAGATTGCCCTTGCCTCAGACCATGCGGGGTTTGAATTAAAGGAAGAGATTAAGAAATTCCTAATAAAACTCGGTTACTCCTTCGATGATTTTGGAGTTGAGAGCCCTCAGCCCGTAGATTATCCGGATTATGCAAAATCCGTATCAGAAAGGGTATCGGTCGGGGAATATGAAAAGGGAATCCTCTTTTGTGGCTCCGGCGTCGGTATGGCGATTGTTGCCAACAAATTCCCCCGTGTCCGGGCGGTTCAGTCAAACGACATATACACGGCCATAATGAGCAGGAGGCATAATGACACAAATATCCTTACACTTGCGGGCAGAATGATAGGAAAAGACCTGGCAAAGGAGATCGTCAAATCCTGGCTTGACACTCCGTTTGAAGGTGGAAGACACGAGAGGAGAATTAAGAAAATAGAAGACATTGAGGAAAAGATCCGTCAGAAAGGTTCTTAGTTCTCATTTCCTTAATTCAAATTTCCCATACCCTATGCTTTGTATATAATAGAAGTGTATAAATAGACTCATAAAAATGGAGAAAAGCAATGGCTAAAAATAATCCTTTTGATACAATTTCATCCCTTAAAACCGGCTATGGGATAATGAATTTTTACTCACTTGAGCGTCTTGAAAAGGCTATAGGAGCCAATATCTCACGACTACCCTTCTCAATTAAAATCCTCCTTGAAAATGTCATCAGGCACTGTGATGGGCGTATTGCGACGGAAGAGGACATTCAGGCACTTGCAAACTGGAATCCTAAGATGCCGGAGGAGAGGGAGATTCCTTTTATGCCTACCCGCGTGATATTGCAGGACTTTACGGGGGTTCCATGTGTGGCTGATTTAGCCGCGATGCGCTCTGCCGTACATCGGATAGGGAGGGATACAAAACAGATTAATCCGATTGTCCCTGTTGATCTTGTTATTGACCACTCTGTGCAGGTGGACTTTTTCGGATTGCCTACGGCATTTGATAAAAACGTAGAGCGTGAATTTGAACGCAACTATGAGAGATACACATTTCTTCGATGGGCTCAGAAGGCATTCAATCAATTCCGGGTTGTGCCGCCCGGTACGGGGATTGTCCATCAGGTAAACCTCGAATACATTGCAAAGGTGGTTCAGTATCGCAGAATCAATGGCGATATATTTGCATTTCCGGATACGCTTGTAGGAACCGATTCTCATACAACAATGATAAATGGTCTTGGGGTGCTTGGATGGGGTGTCGGAGGGATTGAAGCCGAGGCTTGTATGTTGGGTCAGCCGCTTTATATGCTTATCCCGGAGGTGGTTGGATTCAAGCTCTATGGCGAATTGGTTGAAGGCGCAACGGCTACAGACCTTGTGCTGACAGTAACACAGATGCTGAGGAAAAAGGGTGTTGT
This sequence comes from Candidatus Dadabacteria bacterium, assembly GCA_040289575.1. Classification (GTDB taxonomy): domain Bacteria; phylum Desulfobacterota_D; class UBA1144; order Nemesobacterales; family CSP1-2; genus PSLL01. The sequence goes on from PSLL01000015.1 coordinate 64,250, forward strand.
CGGAAAGTTCGTTGAGTTCTTTGGTCCTGGCCTTAGTCGTCTTAGCCTTGCCGACCGGGCGACTGTAGCAAATATGTCGCCTGAGTATGGGGCGACTATGGGTTTCTTTCCTGTGGATCAGGAGACACTTCGTTATCTTCGTGGAACGGGTCGCGATGAGGAGTTAGTTAGTCTGGTCGAACTTTACACAGAGACTCAGGGGTTATTTCGGACTGATGATATGCCTGATCCTGTCTACAGCGATGTCATAGAACTCGATATGAGAACGGTTGAGCCATCTCTAGCCGGGCCTAAACGTCCACAGGATCGCGTTCCCCTTCGAGAGATGAAGAGATCTTTTGAGATGGTTCTAAAGAGCTATCGTGCGAACCGAAAAGATAGCGGAACAAAGGTTGAGGTGCAAATGAACGGGCATAAGGCTGCACTCTCTCATGGCTCTGTTGTAATTTCGGCCATTACGAGTTGCACTAATACATCCAACCCTTCTGTCATGGTCGGCGCGGGACTCCTGGCAAAAAAGGCAGTTGAGCATGGGCTTTCGGTCAACCCTGTTGTTAAAACAAGCCTTGCACCCGGCTCACGCGTAGTGACGGATTATCTTATGGAATCCGGTCTAATGCCCTATCTTGAGGCATTGGGGTTTCATCTTGTCGGATATGGATGTACGACGTGCATTGGAAATAGCGGGCCTCTGCCTGAACCAATAGCCGATGCCATCAAGAGAAACGATCTTACAGTTGCCGCAGTATTGAGTGGAAACAGGAACTTTGAGGGTCGAATTAATCCGCTTGCTGAGATGAGCTATCTTGCATCCCCTCCACTTGTTGTCGCATATGCGCTTGCAGGAACAGTAGATATTGATATGATAAATGAGCCATTAGGTGTAAACCGTGAGGGTAAGTCTGTATATCTTAGGGATATTTGGCCCTCTCAGGAGGAGATTCAGAATACGATTGAAAGAACGCTCAACCCCGAGCTTTTTAGGAGTCGGTATGCTCATGTCTTTGAGGGTGATGAGAGATGGAAGACACTGTCCATTCCTCGGGGCGATATGTATGAGTGGGACCCGAAATCAACATACATTCAGGAGCCTCCTTTCTTTACAAACCTTTCACTGAAGCCTGAGCCTTTGAGAGATATTAAGAATGCGTGTGTTCTCGTTCTGCTTGGAGATTCAGTGACAACCGACCATATATCGCCTGCGGGCAATATTGCCCCGGATAGTCCTGCCGGGAGGTATTTAATTGAAAATGGAGTGAAGCCCAGGGACTTCAATAGCTATGGTGCGCGTCGTGGCAATCACGAGGTAATGATTCGTGGGACGTTTGCCAATATTAGACTAAAGAACCTGATGGTTCCAGGTACTGAGGGAGGATGGACTGTTTATATTCCAACCGGTGAGATGATGAGCATATACGATGCGGCGATGAGATATAAATCTGAGGGTATACCGCTCATTGTGATTGCGGGGAAGGAATATGGGAGCGGGAGTTCCCGTGACTGGGCGGCAAAGGGCACTATGCTCCTTGGAGTCAAGGCTGTGATTGCAGAGAGTTATGAGCGAATCCATAGGAGCAACCTTGTGGGAATGGGTGTGCTCCCACTTCAATTTAAATCGGGTGAGAGTCGGGAGACCCTGGGTTTAACCGGATTTGAGGAATATAAGATTGAAGGAATTGCCCAAGACATTGAGCCACATAAAGAGGTCACGGTTAAGTTGAGACATAAAGACGGCAGTGAGACCTCATTTAAAGCCATTTGTCGCCTCGACAGCCATATTGAGATTGAATACTACCGCAATGGCGGAATCCTCCAGACTGTGCTCCGTCAGATGGTTCAGAGTAACTGAAGTTATACCTTAAGGAGGGTTATATTGGTAGGATAAAACCAAAGAAGAAAGCCAAATAGTGGCATTCAAGAAGCTTTTATAATGAGTGAGAGAAGTGGTAAATAGATTCGTTTTTTCTTAAATCCATAATATTCATCATCTAAAGAATCTATTATTAGGAAGGAGTAATACCATGTCGTC
>PSLL01000092.1:0-3463 GCA_040289575.1 Candidatus Dadabacteria bacterium
GCCAAACCCTTCGTACAAGCTCGGAAAGACCAGAAGCGAAGCGCCGTCATATATCCTCACCAAATCATCGAGCGGCACATATCCCAGCCATCTCACGTTACGCTGGACGAGATGGCCGCGCACGTCTCTAAATGCATCGCCGGGCGGACCGACTATAACCAGCTCGACGTCATGCCTCTCACTGACCAACCTCCAAGCCCTAAGCAGGGTAGCCAAGTTCTTTCGCCGGCTCAGAGACCCGACTGTCAGCGCATATCGGTGGCGCAGTTCATACTTGCTAACAATCCAAGCCGTCAGACGGTCATTACGGGGTAGGGTCCAAAAAATCTTAGGAACAAAGTTGTAGATTACGATAATTTTATGTCCACATTCTGGCCACAAAGCGTTAATCTCCTGACGAACACTATCCGAAACAGTGATAATTATATCGGAGTATTTTACGGCAAGTCGAGTCGCGAGCCTGATATACGGCCTATACCAGGCCGACACAGTCTTGCTGGCAATCCAAGGTGATAAATCATGAAGTGTGGTGACGATCTTACTCCTTGAAACTCTGATTGTTGGTACCAAAAAATTTGTGAAATGTACCACATCCGGGTTAACCCTGCGGAGATGATGCTGAAATCCAGTGTTTAGCCATGCCCAATACACCAGCCTCCGCAGAGCATTCGGACGGATTCTTTGAAGCTGCTGGTGTGTTTCCAGCCTCACATGTACTCCGTAGTGCGGTGCGCTAAGCTCTTTAGCTAACTCAACGGTGTAATTTCCGATCCCTGTTCCACGCCCCGTTGCAAACCCATCATCGATCAGAATCAGCATTATGATGCCTCCATCATCAGGTGCCTTTCGCCAGAACGCCCACCAACCCGACCGCCAAGTATGCCCATCAGCCAGCCAATCACGAGCGTGCTCCAAAAACTTATCCAAAACGTCATTGTGTCCCGTGGGCTCAAGACTATCCAAGCGAATGCCGTCACGTTGGCGACCAACCAGCCCCAGCTAGGTCTAGCGCGGTATCTCCCCCAAGCATAACACGCCAAGCTTCCCATAAGCCACGGCACTACCACCGCCCCAACAACTCCAAGATCCGCGTATACCAGGCAAAAATACGCGTAGCTATTAAACGGGTACGGAATAAACACGTACGGCTTGTCAATATCAGGCACCACGCTCATCCCAAGCAAACTGCTACTCACAATATTGATGATTCTGTACAAGCCCCCTAGTGTGTATGCTCCTAAATATGGTTTTAAAACGTCAGAATGCAACACTTCGTTGCACGCTACGGTGGGACCTGTTGTGTACAAATATAAGCCAAACAGTGCATCCCGGATGTAGTTCTCAAATGTTAGCTCGAGCCCTTCCCGAAGCATTCGGATAACATTCAGTGCTAAAAATGCAAAAGCCATACCCAGGCACATCCACCCACCAATAACCAGCCATCGCCATATATCATCTCTTTGGCGATAATAGTATTTGATTAACATATACGTTAATACTACCAGTAGTAATCCATGGAACGACGTGCCTCTGGAAGCTGATGCTAGGTCATTGATAAGTAATGTCACTAAACCCACGAAGATCCAAACAAAGTCCCTACTCCAAATGGGCGGCGTGAATGTAGATAGAGCTACTAAACCAGGAAACAATAGTACAACTAGCACATCTGTAAAAATTGGAAATCGAAAACTACCTTGAAGGATCGCCAATCTAATGTCTCCAATATTTGTAAGCACAGTACTGACACTACCAAAAGTGTGTACCAGGATAAACCACTTGGCACCGACTGCAGAAACGCTAGTGGCTACCAAAATTCGCCCGATGTCCCGAACTCGGTTATTAGCCAGGGCGCTGGAATTGCTCAGCGGACATCTTGATCTCCTTAAATTGAGCAGGCCACCTGTGGTGCAGCCTAACATGTAGGCGAACGAGGCAGCGAGCACGAGCGCCCATGTATCAGGCATTATCGGAATGTAGTCGATACCTACAAGCGGATGAATAGATGTGGCCAGAAGTACTGCAGCCCAAACGAACGCATATACTCCCACAGGCGTGACCACCGAACGAAACAGCCCAAGCGAAATGGTCGCTCCTGTCAGCATGATCGACAAGCCCACCACCAGAGGCTCAGCCATCATCTCTGCGCCTCCTTATCACCGATTCCCAATCCCGGGTAAAGCGCTCGATCGAGAATCTCTCGAGCACCGTCCTCCTGGCGTTTTGCCCCAAATACCTTGCAAGGTCTACATCGTTCAGGAGCAATGTTGCCTTTTCCTGGATCTCCCATAGGTCACCCCCGACCATACCATTGAATCCATCACGGATAGGTGAAGTAGGATGCTTTAAAGTTATTACCGGCATTCCGCTGGCCATAGCTTCAAGCGTGGCTAAATTATATCCGTCCTCGGGCTCTCGCGTTATATTGAGATATGCGCGGCATTCACTATAAAGCTTTCTTAGATCCTCCCAACTACCAGCAGGTTTGGAATCGGGAATTCGAGGATTCCTACCGACTACAAGGACCGGAAGTCGAGTTCTCAGTCGACACAAAAGGTCAAAATCGAAATGCTCACGGTGTAGGTCATTACCCACTACGAGCAGTACCGGTCGGTTACCAGTGTATGGCATCATCTCATCTACAGGGATACCTGGATAAATAACGGCGCCCTCTAAGCCCCATGAACGCCTTACGGTCTCGGAAATGAAAACAAAAGTCGCTAAATTAAGTTCTTGCACAAATTTCAAAGCGATATGTCTATACAATTTCTTGATGAGTTTATATACAGAAGTGCGATAATATCCTGACCTCTCTATACGTCCATGGAATATCTGGATGTATGGGATCCTATGCTTCAATGCTACAAGCCCCAAGGTGAGAAGGTCCCACAACGGGTCGTGACCTATCACACTGAGAACTTCACGAAAATCGATTGTTTTTAAACGCCGCCGCACGTAGACAACATTAGGCGGAAGCGGCCGCTGCGCCATGTGTCCCCAGTCCTCACCGCCAACCACCAGGAACTCATAACCAAGCTTGGCCATGAGATAAAGATAGCCAGTATGCCGATTCACTGTAACCAGACGGAGTCCCATATAACTAGCCCCGGAATGTCCGGCTATGAGCCGCCTCTTTACTTACTTACTTACTTGCATTGTATTTTAAGGAATTGATCTTGGATCCTGAATGACCGCCTATAGGTATGAAGACTGCGAAACAAAGACCAACTGGCCCCGAGTGAGCAAATCATACCTCCTCCGGCACGACAACACGTTATCCACATGCCCCCGAAGCCTGCGACGTGTCTGGGCTCACCTGAAGAATTAGTTTAATGTGACAATTGCAAATGCACAAGCGTCTTGGTGCCCTCCAAAGCGAGTCGTCTAACGCCTTATGTCGTCATACGTATAAGCATCTGTCAGGATGGCGATGCCATTTCCCCCACCGGCCGCGATAGCCGTCTAC
>PSLL01000093.1:0-3446 GCA_040289575.1 Candidatus Dadabacteria bacterium
TTTGGGACACAAACATGTCCCATTTTGGGACACAAACATGTCCCATTTTGGGACATGTGCGAAAACGCACACTTCCGGTTAAGGACAAAAAATGCTGCCGAGAGTGCACAGTTAAAACCAGAAATTCAAAAAGAAAAAGAGGAACAGGGTACAAAAGGAATGCAAACTCAAAAATAAATGGGAGGGCGGAAACAGGAGGAAACGTCTATGGCTGAGTTTGATAACCCAATTTTGGCCGACGGTTTAGAGCGTGTCTCAGACGCTGCCCGGTTTTTGAATGTTAGCCGATCGCTTGTTTACAAGCTGATGAGAGTTGGCATTCTTCCGTTCGTAAAGATTGGACATGCTCACCGTATCCCAGTACGTGCCGTACGTGAATTGGTGGCTTCGAATTTAACGCAGTTTTCACAGGTAGGTCAGGGGGAAGAACGAAGAAGCCACCCATGACATGGTGGCTTCTTCGATAGACTCAGGGAAAGGAGAAACCAGTGAACCCCGACACCAGCATTTCTTCTGCAGTATCTTTACACATGGCCGACGGTCCTGTCAAGACGGAAAATTCGCCATCGCCACAGGAAGACTTGGACCCGTTCGACCCGGATAAATTACGACTGGCGCCGAGTATGATTACTGCACCTGTGAAAAAACACGTAATCACGGTCCCAGTACGCAAACCGTCGAAAGAATGGTTTATTCGCTGTCATGCCAATCAGGAATACCGATTGGAAACTTGCGTTGTGGAATTAAAGGAAGATCGGGAAATTTATCTCGTAGACTCTAAAGTGCGGGACCTCCTTGCTAGCGAGAGCACATTTGGCCATCGATTGCTTATAACTACTATCAACAGACAAGGTACAGTGTTTTTATGGCCAATTCGTTTAGCCGGACCTGACGGCAGGCATGATACGTGGAGTAAATCAGCATTAGAAGCAGCAAACATTGCCACAAAACGTTGGATTCGAATCCAAGCGAATATAAGTCTTGGCGCTTATGAAGTGTATGAAGCTATCGGTGATCTTGAAGCTCCCGAATGGCCAGAGTTAGCGTTTAAGGAATTACTACGAATTGCTTTTAAAAATCGCTACATCGACTCGCTAGACCACCCAGTCCTTAAACGATTGCGTGGAGAAATATAGCCGTGCACAAGCTGCATTCCTTTAAGGGAGTGTGGCTTGTCGACACGGAATTCATCGCACGATCTGGTGAGCGACCGATACCTGTTTGTCTTGTCGCTCGTGAACTACACACTGGCCAGCTTATCCGGCTTTGGTGCGATGAACTTCACACGATGCGTAGGCCACCATTCCCTACCGATTCCGATAATCTATTCGTTGCCTATTACGCTTCAGCTGAATTAGGTTGTTTCCTCGCTCTCAGCTGGCCAATGCCTACACGAATTCTCGATCTATATTGTGAGTTTCGATGCCTTACATCTGGCTTGAAAGTCCCATGTGGACACGGCTTGTTTGGTGCGCTCGCTACTTTCGGAATTGATGGATTCAACGTTGCTACTAAGGATAGGATGCGACATCTGATAATGCAGGGCGGACCTTATACCGCTGATGAACGTCAAGCGATCCTTGATTATTGCCAGACCGACGTAGACGCATTGGCGAAATTGTTGTTTGCCATGATTGATGATATCGATTTACCCAGAGCACTACTTCGGGGGCGCTATATGGCCGCGGTAGCTCGGATGGAATGGCAGGGCATACCTATTGACACCGACACTCTGCAATTGTTCAAGGACAAATGGCAGTTAATCCAACAACAATTAATTGAACGCATTGATAGTAAGTACGGCATTTATGAGGGCCGAACGTTCAAAGCCGATCGTTGGGCAAAATGGCTTGAGACTAACGGTATTCCTTGGCCTAGGCTTTCATCGGGCGCCTTGGCATTAGATGATGACACGTTTAGGGAGATGGCGCGGGCCTATCCTGTTGTGGCACCGATTCGAGAATTGCGAGCGACTCTTGCACAGCTTCGTCTCAATGACCTAACGATTGGTTCGGATGGCCGCAATCGGTTTTTACTATCTCCTTTCGCTTCCAAAACCGGTCGCAATCAACCGAGTAATAGTAAATGCATTTTCGGGCCGTCGGTGTGGCTTCGATCGCTTATTCGTCCTGAAGCCGGAAAGGCTATAGCATACATCGATTGGTCACAACAGGAACTTGCCATCGCTGCTGCTCTATCTGGTGACCAAAAGATGCAAGATGCTTACCAATCAGGCGATTTTTACCTAGGCTTCGCTAAAATGGTTGGTGCCGCACCACCTGATGCCACGAAAGATAGTCACACTGCAATTCGAGAACAATTTAAAACAGTATCTCTAGGTGTGTTGTATGGACTGTCAGCTGAGGGATTGGCTCGCAAATTGAACGTGCCGCTTGTGCGTGGACGCGATCTGCTGCGGATACACAAAGAAACTTTTCGGCAATTCTGGCGTTGGTCGGATGCGATACAAGATGAAGCTATTCTTACTGGCCGTCTTCGTACTGTGTTCGGTTGGACCGTTCATACTGGCGATCGACCAAATCCTAGATCTTTGCGAAACTTTCCCATGCAAGCTAACGGGGCCGAGATGATGCGCCTAGCGTGTTGTTTAGCTACAGAACGTGGCATTATAGTATGCTGTCCAATTCATGACGCATTACTGATTGAGGCCGACGATAGCGATATTGATACGGTAGTAGAAGCAACCCAACAAATAATGCGTGAAGCAAGCGAAATTGTCCTTGGCGGTTTCTCACTTCGTACTGAAGCTAAGATTTTTCGTTACCCCGATCGTTACATGGATAAAAGAGGGCAGATAATGTGGCAGACGGTATGTGAGTTATGCGGAAGGTCATCATCATGAATATGCCTATAGATGATATCTTTAACGATCTTGACCAATGCCGAGTACCCGATAAAGCAGGACAGTTAATAAAGGCCAAATTAACCGTCATGCCGAAGGCCAGGAAGGCCAGGACGGAATTTTTGAAAGGGCCGATACCGTTACCGTGGCTTCTGCGAGTTATGAAAATACCAAGTAAAGCACCACTCGCTGTCGCTCTAGCAATTTGGTTCGAAGCCGGGCGGCGCAGATCGAATGAAGTAAAGCTAACGACCGCTATTTTGAACCGGTTCAACGTGAATAGAAAGGCCAAGTACCGCGCTTTGAAAATGTTAGAAGAAGCGGGCCTAATCCGTGTTTACCGCAAACCCCGTTGTAACCCGGTAGTCACGATTTTAGAGATTTAGATATGAAGAACGGGTACGGCAGGCCGACTTCGAACGTTGAAGCCGACAGCATGGAGCGTCCCACGGCATGGTAGGCTGCCGTACCCGTATGTTTATGCTTTTTCTTCGGGGAATGGAAGTAAAAGTTGCGCTTGTTTCGTTTGTTCTTTTAGCCACCTTTTCAATTCTTCGCTTGGAATGCGTCTAGACCGTCCAAT
>PSLL01000094.1:0-3415 GCA_040289575.1 Candidatus Dadabacteria bacterium
CATTGCGTCCGCCCAACGCTGCATCAGTTGCATCCGCTGCTAGAAAAACGTGCTCCTGCAGCAGGCCATTGAGTGCTGTACGCAGCTGGGCTGCCGATGTACCAGAGGTCAAGGCAGCTGGTTTTGAGCTAGTCGTTGAAGTTGGTGCTGGAGCGCATGCCGCGAACCCAAAAGCCGCAAGCATGAGCAATGATACAAACATTTTAAATTGCTTTGGGAAAGTGTCCATCTGTGGATCTCCTTTTTAATCTTGTTTTTACTCTTATGATACGATTGAAACAGGGTATTTGGATGATGCCCTATTAGCCACTTTTAAAAGACGGCTCTTTTTTCAAGAAACGCCTTCATACCCTCAACTCTATCTTCACTGTCAAAACAAAGAGAAACGAGGATCTTTTCAAGAATAAGGGCCTTTTTGAGGTCCATCTCTGAGCCTGTGTTAATCGCAATCTTTGCAAGCCTTACCGCCTTGGACTCTCTCTTTGCAATCGTATGTGCAATCTGCCTTGCCTCTTCCATTATTCTGTTGTGTGGAACCATTCTCTCTACAAGACCGATTCTAAGGGCTTCTGTTGCATCTATCATATCTCCGGTAAAGATGAGTTCCTTTGTTTTTCCGAGTCCCAGTATCCTTGTTGCCCTCTGAGTTCCGCCCCAATTCGGAAATATCCCAAGTTTTACCTCAGGAAAACCGAATTTTGCTCTTTCAGAAGCAACTCTAATATCGCAGGCAAGTGCTATCTCACATCCACCGCCTAGGGCATACCCATTTATAGCCGCAATGCATGGGCTTTGACCATTTTCAATAAGTTCGGTGACCTTATGTGCAAGGCCTACATATTCCTGAAACTCTCTGCCACTCATCCCTGACATCTCTTCAATATCTGCCCCCGCGGCAAATGCCCTATCCCCAGCACCTGTAACAATGAGTGTTTTTAAATCCTCCTTAGAAAGTATATTCTCGAAGAAATCCCTCATTTCATGAAGTGCCTGCCAGCTAAGGGCGTTGAGCACATTCGGACGGTTAATTGTAAGAATCCCGATGTCACCGGATTCCCTTTCATAAATAATAAATTCAAATCCCATCATAGCCCTCCATTTTTAAGGAACTCAGTATAAACTAATTTGCTTAGCCTTTCTAGAGAAAGCAAAAATCAGAATAGAATTCATAACAAATTTTGTCTAAAACTCAGATTGCTTATTGGTATCTGTTTGGCATTATAAATTTTAAGACCGGTCATCGTATAGTACTACGGCGATACAAGCAGCAGCAAGCCTTTCTCAAGTTGTTGCGCAAGCGCTACAGAGACAAGCCACTTGTTCTGTTGTTAGACAAGGCATCATGTTACGATTCCCCTAGAAGTCAATTCTTAGCGGCTCAACTGGGCATCAAATTGATTTGGTTATCCAAACAGTGGTCAGAACTCGATATAATGGATCATCTCTGGCGGGAATTAAAGCGTAATATTTCTTCCAATCGTCAGTTTAAGACTATTGATAAACAAGCTAGTATACTGAGAGTTGGGTGATTGGTTTGAGCAAGTTTTGCACGCTACGAAAAGCTGGTGTTTTGTCAAAGAACTTCTGCTTGAAAAATGTGTAAAGAAACTTTTGGTTACCTACTTAGGCGATTGAGTAACCGGATACCCAGTGTAAGTGTAACCTGCTGACAGGCAATACCGTTGACCAGTGTTTCAAACAAGGTAAGGAAGCGAGGTGGTTTAAGTCCACAAAACCGCTGTGCCAATGATTTTAGTCTCGGGTCATGTAGTGTTTTAATAAACTCATACCTAAAGCAACCCCGGCTTACTGCTCACAACTTTAGTTTAAATGATGATAAAATATTCAATTTGAGTATACCTCGACATTAAGGGAAAAAGGAAGGGATTTTTATACAAAGGGCGATCAGAAACGGAGATTGTGTAAAGCTCCCTGATGGGCGCATCGGTAGGGTGCGTGGCAAAGTGGCTGGCAAATACAAAGTCCGTGTGCGCCGAAAGGCCAGTAACACTCACCAATTCCTGATATTCTCGGCGGCAGGGCTTAAACGTATAGACTGCCTGAAATGTTGGATGAGCCCAGAGGGTTATAACCACTACCTCAAGGCTACACTTGCCAAGATGCGAAAACGGCTAGGAGCCAGGGAAACATAGTGTTGTAACCAATGGCAATAGATTATGCTGGCACTGGTGATAATTAGCATATTTACAATTCTCCTAACCATATCTTTATTAAACTTTCGAAAGGTAATTATATATTACGATTACGATGAACCGCCGATTATAGAAAGTATAGACAGAGAGCCTCCATTGGTCTCTATTATTGTTCCTATGCGTAATGAAGAAAAGAACATAAGGCGTTGTATTTGGAGTTTACTTTCTCAAAATTATCCAAATTTTGAGATTATAGCTGTAGATGATAAGTCAAAAGATAGTACTCTTGACATACTTAAGGAACTTGCCTCTAGACACAATAACCTGCAGGTTATAGAAGGCAATCCCGTCCCTGAGGGCTGGGTTGGGAAAAACTATGCTCTATGGCAGGGAGTAAAGCAGGCAAAGGGGGATTGGCTTCTCTTTGTTGATGCGGATACTGCCTCCGAATCCTACATGCTTACTTCAGTTATAAGATATGTTAATGAAAACAATATAGATATGCTGTCTATTTCTCCTTTTCAGATCTTAGAAACATTCTGGGAGCGAGTGATCCAACCTGTTGTTCTTTGTTTCATCTACTATGCCTTTCCTTATAGGAAAATTAATGATCCAAAAAGTGGAATAGCAGCAGCGAATGGTCAGTTTATATTAATAAGGAAATCCGTCTACAAAGCCGTTGGCGGGCACTTATCAGTAAAGAATAGCATTGTTGAGGATGTTGCCTTAGCAAACCTCGTAAAATGTAGTGGCTAACGACTCCATTTTGTGAGAGGAAGGAGACTTATAAAAACCAGGATGTATACAAATTTTAATGAGATATGGGAAGGATGGACAAAAAACCTTTTCTTTGAACTGGGAAGGAAATGGAGACGAGTTATATTTTCCATAGTTATACTCCTTGCCTGGGGGTTTATTCCACATATCCTTTTTACCTGGTCGGTTATTAATCTGTTCTTTCAAGAAGCATATACACTTTCCTCGCTTCTGATCCTAGCCGAGAGCACCTTTCTTCTGGTTCTGATCATATACAATTCCTGGCGGCAGGCTACTAAGCTGTTTGCCATCCCCGGTTACTACTCTTTTACTGTTCCATTAGGGATACTGATTTACATAGCTATTATAATTTCCTCCGCATATAAGGTTGTAAGTGGTATTGGAGTTACGTGGAAGGAGAGAGTATATAGGCTTTAGGTATGAATCTCATGACCTCGGTTGACAAGGTATAGTAGAATTGAAGAAAATAGGAGGTCGTAAAATGA